>JAFZKP010000013.1 GCA_017553625.1 Bacteroidales bacterium | reverse complement strand
TAAAGGCCACGTCCATTAGCATCTTCTATAAAAATATAGTGGAATGGCATTAGACTTCCTTTTGAAAGGATTAGCTTTGAGTAGTCAACGACAGGATTTCCATCCTGATTGACGACTGCAGCTTTGTAGTTTTCTGACACGGCCTTGTTGAAAGCCGACATTTTTTTGGCGTATTCTGCAAAAGTCAATCGCAGCGTTGATGCGATTGGACGCAAAGCCAGCGTGACGGCTTTTATTGCGTCACGCTGGTAGATTTGCCCCGCTGTGCGAGGATTTTTAGTGTGTACAGCCTGACCACGCATATAGGATATTCCTTTCCAAGATGCCCCAACAACGGTGCCGACCTTGCCACTAAAACCCCCGAGGATGCCTTTTTTAATAGTTCCCATGATACAGCGGTTTTAAGGTTTAAGCATTTGCGAGAGTCTTCTCACCGAGGTAGATTGAATCAGCCACGAGAGCACCATCTTCTGAAACCATGCCGAGGTAAACCTCAACCTTGTCGCCCACCCAGTCGCTTGGGACAGTGATGTCCATTGTGTGGGTTGTACGTGTTGCGCCTTCGGTGTTGTAGATGGTTTCGTTTTTGTCCTTGTTATAGACAAAAGGCATTGCCTTGTCTGTAGCAAGGGCTGAGCCTACGCCACTGTTGTCTGTCCAAGTGACGGTGAGTTTGCTTGTAGCAGCAGCCCAAGATGCTGCAGCATCGGTAACCTGAGTGAGACCACCCTGAGAGACCAACACTTTGGTGTAATCCAAAGCGTAGTCTGGAGAGCTGCCGGTGATGGCATTCTTCAGGAGATACGACATTGCAGCGTTGAATTCAGTCTGCTTGGCAGCCAGACTCTTATATCCGATGCGGATGTAAGGGACGTTAGGCTGCAGAAAGTTCAACACGAGATTGAATTTGCTGCGCTGATTGACTTGGCCAGATGAGCGAGGATTTTTAACATGCTGAGCCTGTCCACGCATGTAGCTGATGCCTTTCCAGCTAGAACCGATGACGGTTCCTACTTTACCGGAGAAACCTCCGAGGATTCCTTGTTTGATTGTTCCCATTTCTTTAATTGTTTTTAAGGGTTAATAAATAATGTTTTATACGGCCTTGGTACGGAGTTGGTATGGACTTGACCCCTCTCCGACCAGGTTTCGCCACAATAATACGAAAAAACCGAGGCGGTTGGTTCGCCTCGGTTGTGTGTGCTTTCGATTTCTCGGGTTTGCTCTCGATTTCCAGTCGGTCAGTTGGCGATGTAATCGCCGAGATACTGGGAGTCGGAGACAAGTTTGCCGTCGGCTGACTTCATGGTGATGTAGGCATGAACCACATCACCTGCCCAATGCTCGGGGATGTCGTATTGTTGAGAAGCGGTTGAGCGAGTGCCTCCCTGAAGGTAGCAGATGAACTCCAGTTTCGTGACATTGTAGAAAAGGAGCATGGAGATGTCGTCGGGACGAGCATCACCCTCGCCGGAGTTGTCGCTCATCTGGATGAAGCACTTACCACCGGTAAACCTTACATCTTCGACCTGTGGAGAAGTGAGGTCGCCACGTGAGAGGATGATTTTGGAGAAATCGATGAAGTACTCGTGGGCTTCGCCTGTGCTTGAGAGTGCGTGACGCACCATCTCTGTTACGGCGTACTTGTATGGAGTCTTTTTCTTGGCCACGTACTTCAGACCGATGTTGAGAAGTCGGATGAGCGGATAGAGAAAAGCTTTTGCAATCTTAATCTTTTCCTGGTCTGTCTTTGAGATGAAGTCGATGACCTTGCCGATGGTGCCGTCACCAGGGCAGTCGCTGTTTTTGATTTTGTTTTTTGCCATAATCTTGATGTTTTTAGGGTTAATAAAAAGTGATTAGGGAGCAATTTTAATGAAAAAAGCGGTTCGAGATGAGGCGTCGGACTGTGGTGCTTTCGATTTCAAGGTTTTGCTCTCGATTTCCAGTTGATAGGTCAGAAAAATCAGACGTTGCGACAGCTGTATTAAAATTTTTCACCAAAACGAAATGAAAACAAAAAAATAAAAAAAAGATGCTTTTTTGCCAGCGAAGAGAAGCGCAGGCAGTCAAAGGTTTGCGAGAGAAAAATACTCTTTTCGCAGAGGAGCGGAGAAAAGGAAGATTTTTCCCGAAGCAACCCGAAGGGCTTGACCTTGACGGACAAGCGGAACGAGCTAATTTTGCATGTTTTTTTGAATTTTTGAATCACCAATCAATCAGTTTTTTCCTTAAAAATCGGAGCACTCGGAGGACTAAGAGAACTCGGGATTGCTCGGAATCCTGGAATAGGTTTACAGTCAAAAAGAAATACCAAAACAAACGAAAACACTTGAATTTATTGACGTTTTCAAAAAGATGCCGCATCTAAAAGGGCGGGTTGGGTGGGGACGCAACACTGTCGGCAAATTCTTGAGTGAAGTGAAGCGTCTAATGGAGCGGAGCGGAGTTAGACGATGAGCGGAACGAAAGATTTTGCCTTGGAGCAGGAACTTTCAATAGAAGCCGAGAACCAAAAAGTGACGCATTGTGTTGCCCGGAAGCAGCATGAGTGTAGCGTCAGGCGAGGGTTCCCTTTGGGATACGGCTGTCGCTATACTGATGCTGCGGCATTGTATAGAAGCCGTAAACGATGAATTGAGCAGGGACTAAAAAACTCGGAGCACTCAGAGAACTAAGAGAACTCGGGATTTACTCGGAAACAATCAAGAGGAGAGGACGCTAAAAAACATGTGGGTCTGGGCAAGGAAGGGAAATGGAATGACCGGACGCAGCTCAAGTGAGGTCGCTTTGCGCACGCCGCCGAATGACAATGAGGCGCCCCCAGAAAAACGGCGGAACGGAGGTGGAGACGTTTTTTCTGGGGGTTGCGCGCGACGCGCGCTGCGACCAGCGCCGCCAGGAGAAGCCCGGACCTGCTAAGGGAGGGCGACTGGCGGTTAGTGGCAAAAATTTTTGGCGCCCGTGTACATTGAATTTGTGCAGGAACTTTCAATGCGCCAAAGAATTTTTGACACCGCTGGGCGCACCGGGCGGCGCGCTTTAACACAAGGGGGTGGCGGCTGGGATTTGGATGCAGTGGCGTTGAGTTATGCCTTGACATGAAAAGATGCAGGGACAAGCAAATTTTGCAGCATCCCCAGCCGAGAGGCAGCCCCGAGTGAGCGACCAAGCTGCCGCCTAAAAGCCTTTTTGAAGTGCGTTCAATTGAAACGATAACATGGGCGCGAGACGAAAGCCTACTATTGTGCAGAGACACAAAACGTGAGACCCCATGCAAGGGCGGCGCAAAAAAATACTACCCGGAGCGAAGCGGAGGTGTGGAGATTTTTTTAGCGACGCTTGTTATACCCTTGCAGGGGGCAAAAAGGCTTTTAAGGCAGCGCGGAAGCGAACACCGCTTTCCCGCCTACACACTCACAATTGCAACGTGAACATTGTATAGAAGCAAGAACCAAAATACGAAACATTTGAAAAGCGGCTAAACGGGACATTGTATTGAGCAGAAACCATCAAGCCGCGGATGATTACAAAGTGCTATACTTTTCAATTTTTATGGTAACATACTTGGGGATTATTAATCATGATAATCATAGGTACATATACTACCAGCACAAACCACAAACCTTATATAAACGTAGTTTTTTATTATTTAAAATTTGGAGATTTTATACTATAATGATACTATATAGTACAAGCTGATTTTTGACATTATCTTTGCAATCGCAACAATAATAATTTAGACATATGAAGACAACAATTAACTACCAACAGGAATTAGGTGACCTCGAATCACCTAAACAGAAAGCGCAACGTATTGCGCTCGAAGAGAAAATCTCCGTCACCCAACAGAAGGTAATTCTGTTACTCAACACACTAACAAACAACTAACAATAACCACTTAACAACAATACACTATGACACACGCAAACCAAATAGACCTGGCTCTTCAAGACATTGATTCAGGTCAAGCTCCGTCCAGAGATGAGAATGGAATAAGGATTAATACTATAGGTGAAAATGCACAACTTGATTCCTTTTCACCGGAAATTGAATCACAGAAAAAAGAAATACGTCGTATAGATACTGAAAACGTAGAATTACGCAAGCAGGTATCTTCTATTGCAGATGATTTTAACAAGAAGACAGAGATATATAATCTCAATGTCGAAAGACACAATCAGAAAATTGAAGCAATCAGTGAAAAGCTTTCTGAAGGCAAAAAAACAGAGAGATTTCTTTCCAAGTTAACTACTACTTATGCAAAAGAGTCTCAACAACTTAAAACTGGTTCTAAAAAGAAAAATTTTAGTAGTTTTGGAATTTTGCTTTTGGTTACTTTGGGACTGGAGATCATCACATACTTTGCCACTTACTCTCTTCAGCACGAAGTTTTGAGTACTATGGAGATTATTTTACGTTTTGTTATTGTATTGGCAATTTTCGGCATATCCGCATTGCTTCATTGGTTGCATAAACGAAACGGGAACAAGATTGTCCAAGTAATGCTTATATCAACCATTGCACTTAGTTTAGTCACTATGTTTCATGTAATCTACATTTCATTGAACGCTCAAGAAAATATTGCAGCTATAGAATTTAGTTTTGGCAATGAACAGGAGGTTGTCAATGTAGATGGTTTTTTCAAAAAACTCATTGATCGCCCAGGACTTGCAGAATTGATGTTGGCGGCATTCTTCTGTATTACTGGAGTTATTTGTGATGTAATCGGCAATAAGGCCGACACAGCTCATATTGGAAAAGTCCAAGAAGAATCACAAGAATTATCATTCAGAGATAAGAGATTGATAGAAGTCAAGGTGCATAACGAAATGATGGAAGAAGAGTTTTTATCTGAACAAACGATAAAAGATGAGATTAATAATACTTATTTAAGTTGCCTGCTGGAGATATTTAATCTTTTGTCAGAAATAAAAGAAGCCATCGATAGAAAAACAGAAGAGCGTGACGCTATTTGCATGCGGCTCAAAGACTCGTACCAGAAACAGCTTCACATCATGTGCGACAATCGTAGCATGCGTAAAAGAATGTTACACGACATGAAAGATATTCCAGAGGATGAGATTGTGTATGAAGAATGGACTCTCGATGACATTAAACATTATTACAATAACGACTAATACTTTATAACCATGAAAAAGCTCATAATCATAACCATGCTGCTGTCTCAAATTATTTTATCAAGCTGCAGCTCTGCCAATCAAGATACAATAGTTAGCCACACAAGTGTTACCATGCTTGTTGACTGCACTTCAGAAAGTCAGTATAATGACATATACAATGACATTCACACTAATCTTCCGAAATTCCTTCAAACCACTGGGATTGCTACAATAGATTATAATCAACGTTTTACGATGAAATTTGGCTTTATTGAATCAACAGGTAACTTGTTGTTGACGACTGAATCTATCGCTTTGCCACAGAAAAGCAAGATTCCAAATAATAAGGCCGCTGAAATCCGGAAAGCTAACAATATCATGCAGATGATTGACAAACAACTAACGGCTGGAAAATCGATTGCAGCCACCAAACAGAAACGTTCTCCCATTGTGGATGTGCTACTTAAATCAATGATAGAGTTAACCGCTGATTCCACATCATATATTATGATATTCAGTGATGGAGTAGAATATTCGGATGCTGCGAACTTTTATAAAAGCATCCCTTATAGCGATGAAGCATTCGAGAAATATTACGAAAAAATTGACCCTTATCTCCTTCAGGAAGCTGTCATAAAAATAAGAGAAATTCAACCTAAAGTGCGGTTTTATCTGATGACATCTGAAGAAGGTGTTAAAAAAGCCGATTTAAAGCGCTTTTACAGCAAATTGTTTGATAAGATTGGGATTAAAGAATATAAATTTTGTGACAATCTTAGTCAAAATGTTCAAAGTTTCAAGGCCAAATAATCTTTAATTCCGATAAACATGAAAAGTATCATTATAATCTCCCTGTTTTCATTAGTAATATTTCTAATATTATTAGGGAATCTTATAAAAGACACCGTGCGTTTGACATGTAAGCATATTAAAGAGACTTTTTCGAATCATAGGACGGTGTTTTATGCAGAGTTATGTGTTAGTGTTATTATCATTGTTGTTGCCGCATTATGTGCGGGGGCTGCCGAGCTAGCAGTCTCCGCCATATTCGCGGAGATTTTTTCTAACGACATCACTCAATTCGGCATTATGCTTCGCGGAGTGTTTTCCCTGTATAGCGAGACGCAGAACCCTGCCAATCATATCCTATGGCTTTTCTTATCGCCACTGGTCAAACTGATAGCGACGCTCATCCTTACACATAGCATATACGGTTTCTTCACCGCTATGAACAAACGTTTCAAAACCGACGTTTACACCGAAAGCGACATGTTTTTGTTTGGCATAGCCGGAGCAATAGTTTTATGCGGCATCCAAATCATGTTACACATCCAAAAAATCAACGGATTGAATATGACTGCCAATTTGGTATTCACCATCTTGAACAATCTTTCATATATCCTTTATTTTTTGGCAATCTACTGGGTGAAAACATATAAAACCAACACCGCCATGTTGGAATCTTCTATTAAGAAATACATTATAACCAGCAATGTCGAGCGTAAAGTCTTGGGCACACCATGGTTGATGCTCGCAGTTTCTTATATGGTCAGTTTGATGTTAAGTATTCCTAATTTCATCGGACTTCAGTGGCTTCGCAACGACTTATCACTTGTAATAACGTCAATATTGGTGATGGCTGTCGTGTACCTGATTCTACGAAAATTTTTCGCACACTGCTGGAATTACCTCGCAACAATTCTTTTTGATACCAACAGAGATTTGCCACTACTGGCGACACCTTATAATATACGCATCAACAAACGAACCACACAAATTGTCGGTGGCATTTCAGCCTTATTGCTTCTGTTGTTCACGGTTTTCAAAGCCAAATACATGTTTATGTTCTTGCTGACCACGTTGTTCATCGCAGCCGTTATATTTGCCGCTGTTGTCTTGGGATATTTTATTCCTCTTTTAATAGGTTCGGTTATCTCCAGCATTAGAAATAATGATAGTCTTTACATGCCATTTAGCAGAATCACCAATTATTTCAAAACAGTTTCGATATCGTTTGGTAAATCATCAGCTCTTGCCTTCGGAATAATCTTGTTCACCTTTATCACAATCACTGTGTTTCCTAAAAAGCTTGATTGTATCCGTATATACAAGAACAACTCATGTGTCATCGATACAAATGGAGATGTTCTATGGCTCGACGACGAACACGATTTTTACTATGTTCCGTTAGAATATAATGAAATACCCGATTTTGTAAAAAAATGCATCACAACACAGGAAGACAGAGGTTTCTTCAGGCAAAACTCCTGGTTCCCAAACAAATCCAACTGGCATGGAATTTCTCTCGCATCTTTCTTTGCCGGTCGTGGCGGTAGTAATATCAACTCACAGGTTATCAAAAATTTAACTTATATCGATGCTTCTGGCTTCCCAAGAGATTTGGCACGTAAAACCACTGATCAGATTGGCGGTTATATGTTATCATTGACCGAAACGCCAGAACAAATAATGACTGACTACATTAATGTGGCTTGTTTCCATGGTGGCAGAGGGTATCGTGGTCTAAATGCAGCATCGCTGTTTGCTTTTGGCAAGCCTGTCGGCAGTTTGAACCAACTAGAACAAATGTATCTTGTCAGGACTTTGCCTCATTCAGGCTACCAGGTTGATTCATCAAAAGCCAAAAGCGAGACAATTGATATGGCAAAACAGTGGAAAAACCGAGGGCTTATCAAAAAATCAGAGTATAATGAAATGAACAGTTGCGATATCCATTTTGTTAATCGTCCATACAACAGCGACATTTCCACCGGCACACGTTCATACATTAAGAAGCATTTCAAATCTGCTGAGCGCCACAACACATATATCTCTCTGCAAAACGAGAATGCTTTATTAAAGGCTTACAACAAATTGAAGTCTTCCAAGGTGTACTATAAAAACGGAAGTGAACTTCAGGTTGCCGCTATGGTGATTGATGTCAAAACTGGTCATGTTATCGGTCATTATTCATCAGGATTAGTTGATTATAACGATTTCGGACAAGGTTTTCCTATTGGATCATTGGGAAAACCGGCAATAATACTTGAAATGCTCCGTAAAGTAGCCTCTCAAAATCTTACTCTTTTCGATGGTAAAGTCGGAAAAAGGAAGACACCAGCCAATGCAACCCATCCATGGAAAAACAAACAAGTATCAATCAAGACAATACTATCGCAGAGTTTGAATGCGCCATTTGTCAATATATGTGATGTCATGTCTCCCAAGCCAGTATTCGAGAGCGTTGAATCGGCATACGAATCAATTGGCATCATGCCTCATAAGGACTTGTGTTCCGACACCTATAATTACCCTTTGGGAAACCGCCATATGACAGTATTTGATATCGCTCAGCTTTACCAAACCATATTTAATGATGGCATAAGGATTAAACTTCAAGCGGAATGTCTTTATGACACTGCAAATTTCACAAAACGCATTTGGGTAACCAATAGTATTAATGTGATTAAAGACGCTTTGTCTGAAACAATCAAAACCGGCACAATGCAAGAGCACCGCAATAAACTTCCTAAATATAAAACTTTCTACTCCAAAACTGGCACAAGCTCCGGCAAGTCAAATTGGAGAGGCGGTAAAGACGGGTGGTGTGTACTATCAGATGGAGAGACACTTATTGTCTGCTGGGCATCATACGGAAAAAGGAATGGCAAGCAAATTACGCTTGGCACTGAGCCGTTGTTCGGTTCAAGCACCGCAGGATTGTTTGCTGTATTTATTTACAATGAATTATTAAAAACTTCTAAAGTCTAAACATCATGAACACCTTTAGTACAACCTACAATCAATATCATAACATAAAGCTGTTTGCCACTGGGAAATCCGTTCATATTTATTTACCAAACGATCGTATATATGACAATCTATATTTTACGTTGCAAACAGCCGACAAGAAAAAATATGAAAAAAGGGTAAACAACCACAATGCCAATCATATAGTCCTAAATTTCAAATCCATTCAAAACGGGAAATACCTCTTGAGTGGATATAAAATAGAATATTTGTCATCATATTGCACAGAGTTGTTTTGCACAAACATAACAAACTCCGAGAATGGAGTTGCTTTTTCAAAGGCAGATGTATATGGCAATAATGTCAATTTTATAACCAAGTTGTCGTCAACTAATGTTTCAAAATACCTAAATCACTCGGATAATAAATCTGTCATAAATAAAGCTAAAGAAATAACCAAAACATGTTACGACAATTATCAAAAAGCCTTGATAATTCACGATTATATTGCCGAAAACATAATATACAACTTAGACGCTTTTTATATGAATCTGTATAACAAAAAGAGTATCGACTTGTCTTTAACCAGAGCTTCAGACGTGTTTAACAATAAAAAAGCTGTATGTAGTGGATACGGCGACCTCGCACAGACAATGATGCGTGCAATAGGATTGCCAACAATTACAATCAGATGTTTTGCATTAGGTGCATCAACAAATGGTTTATGGACTGATGAGTATGTTTCTAACGACATCAGCAACCATGTCATAAACGCCGCATATATTAATTACAGATGGGTGTTTTTTGATACAACATGGGACTCAACAACAAGTTTTAAAGATGCTGCAGTCCAATCATCAAAAAAGATGTTAAGCCATCGTTATTTCGACCCTACAATTGAGTTCCTATCTCAATCGCACAAGTTTTTGTCAATCAAATAATAGTTTTATTCTCGCATTTATAAACACACCGTTATTATGGAAACGCAACAAACTCAAGCACATGAAATAAATTCTTTAATCAATGAAATCTCTTCTTATCATGATTATATCATTGATAAAGCCACAATTGATAGAATCGAAAAGCTTTTGCTTATTGTCAATGAAAATTTTGACGAAGACTACGATTTTATTGTCACCCAAGATTATTGGTACTGGGGAATCAAAGACGATGAAAATCTGAATTTTAATATAGCTCACTATTACAACTTGGAAGCTAAAAAGCATTTCCAACGAAACGAATATGATAAAGCTTTGTTCTTTCTACATCTTGCTGAGTTCTATGTCATAAAAGAAGACGTTAATAGTGAAGCATATCAATACAGTCTATTGGTAACAGGATGTAATAAATGTTTCACTTTATTCTTTTTAAATGAAACTCAAAAAGCGTTGGCAGGTTTTCAAACACTATCCGTTTCTGCAAGTTATTTTACCATGACTTTTGAACAAACCATGGAAAACTCAACATGTAGGTCATCATTACAACTCGGCGAAATTTTATGCCAAACTGAACTTGGAGAGTTGCAGGCGGCCGAACGATTAACTAATATGGTTGTTATCAATCTGGCTGAAGATTCTTATAAAAAATATTATGATAGACTATTCGTGTTAAAAACATTAATGGCAAAAATATGTCTTAAACGTCAAGACAAGAGTACCGCATTCAATATTATAACCGATGCAATTACTGAAGGATTCTACTATAGATCAAATTATTCCAACAATTTGCGAGAAGATATAGAATGCTTTCTAAATAGAAATAAATTCGAAAACATTGATTTTGAAGATATTATTGATATGATGCTTGAAATTCACATTAAACGAGATATTGCAGATTCAAGGTATGGAAAAGATCTGCTTTTTATATAGCTTTGCCTACAAAAACAATAAATAAACAGACATATTATGGACACAGTAACAAATAATCCTTATGAAGATTTTCCATTTACAATTACGAGAACATTTCTTGGGCAACTTCATATAGAATGTCCGGGTACTCCCGAATTAATACTATATCCGACTGAAAAAACTTTTGCGGTCATTATAAATACAGAGGTGCTTTCAGCAAGGATAAGCAAGGATCTCTATTATATGATTGAAATCAAAGTCAATATTTCAACAGCAATAGATTGCGGACTCAAAGCTCATGACCTTATGTTTGTCTATGTGGTCTTTGTCAACATAACTGATGAATCTCTTGACAGTGAAAGTATTCATAAAATATTAAATGATACGATTCCAAAGAGCAAATACAACGACATCAATTCCATTGTCTTTAACGCCACAAATGCCACCGGCTACCCAGTAGTACTTGACAAAAAACAATTCGAAGAGTCGATTATTGACAAGGGCACTTCAGAATCAGATGATGATGACCTGTCTGAATTTGATCAAAAGATTGATAATTAACAAAATCAAAACATACAGCCATGAAAAAATCTATCATTTCAACAATCATTTATACGATTATCGCCATGTTGTTTTCTTGCTGTGACAATGTAGGCAACAAACCACAAAGCCAAACCTTCAACATTGGCACCCATTATGTCAAAGATGGCAAGTCAAGCAGCATAACGTTCTCTTCAATGGAAGAAGCCGAGCGAAAACTCCTCCAATATTTCTTCCCCAACGGCATGTCTATTGATGAATTGCCATTTGATCGACACGCTTTTGATTACGACTTGTTTGAACAAATCGTTCGATCCAACGCTTCCTCTATGAACTATCCATTTGATTCTTTACAGCATTATGCAAACATAGACATCATTGATTCACCTGATGGGAATGTTCGTTATTACACATGGGATTATCCGCATGCTCATACAATGAGCGATTTTCATACAATTATCCAGTATCGTTGGAACGGAAAAGTTTTATGTCAAAAGCCTGATGCCAGCGAAGATAATTGGTACGTGTTATCGCCTAATAGTCTTCATATCTTAAAAGGAAAAACTTGTAACTATTATTTGACGATAGCATATTTCCGTGAAAGTAGTAATATCGGATATATGAATTTTGAAATCTCAAAACTCACCAAAAAAGGTCTGAAAACCGTCGATTTTTGGAATGCTTCTTATGAATATTTTATTTCTGATTGGTACTTCAGAACAAATGGCGAAGGCTATGATTGGCTCGATTATTTCGACGAGAAAACTTCCACACTATATGTCGCTGAAGAAGATGAATTATGCCTAACTGATAGATATTGGTGCTATCATTGGGATGGCTCCGATATGAAACTTGTCGGGACAGAAACTGTCGCAAATCCTTATCTCTATCCTGAACTTTGCGACTACCAGCGAATCGGATTGTTTATGCGAACATCAAGAAATATTATCAGAATTGACAAAATGCCTGATGACTCATATCGCTATGCTGTATGGAAAGCCAATGAAACCATATCTAACGCGCCAGAAATTGTTATCACTGGAGGCTCTTTCAATGGCGACAACTATGTTTTTCACGACAAAAGATATACTTATTACGTTGATGAAAATGAAGTGAAAGTTTCTAAAGTGTAAAAATTATGTAATACTTGATAAAATCAATGTAATAGATTTGCAACATATTCCTCTCGTAATAACAATTAAAAATAGTCTCAAAGAAATATGCTGAAGTATTTATCAAAGATAAACACACAACGATATGAAGATTATGAAAAATTTTGATGGGAATAAAACTATTCTTATTTTGCTTGCGGTTGACATTAATCATATTACTAACATAAAAAATGTAAAAAAATTATAAAATTATTTTATCTTTGCACTGTCGTTATATATTGATTCTGTTAAATGGACTTCACAGAAACAAATAATATGGCGAGTATAGATGTGTAATAATAAGAAGTCCACCATAACAATTATGTTTGAAATCAAAGTTCATTACTCCGCGCCAGATAATTTTAAAACCACATCCTTCTGGTGTCATTTTTTAGTTGGTACACATTGGCGCAAATTTGGTGACAATGCAGAAATTGTTCTAGAAAGAGTTACTCATAATGGATGGGGAAAAATAGAATGCCTTTGTAAAGCTGTAAATAATAAATATTCTATTTCGGGCAATGTGGTTCGAGATTTTCCAATAGGTTATTCTTCTATGGGAGACTGGACTAATATTGAAACTATAACAAAATACGGATTTTTTCTTGTCCCAGATACAATTCTATCAAAAAAATGGGAATACAATGACTCCTATTATAATAACATGAACAATCTTGGTCCCGGAGACTATATGTCACGTAGGGCTGATTGGGCTTACACATTAAAGGGATTATCGGCAGGTGGACTAAATAACGAAAATCCAATAGCACTTTTTAACCTTGGTGTGCCAACTGGTCGTGTTATAACTATCAAAGGATTGGTTATTGGAAACGAATGTGGTCCAAGCCATTGTTATGATAGTCTAGGGTTGAGATGAAATAACAGGAGCATTTCTGTTTATTTATGTTGTTTCATTATGCCAACAAATTGTTATTCTGTTACTATAAATAGAAGTTGTTAGTTTATTTCATACAGATTCTATTCATGAACCTACTATGTCTCAATATCAAGAGGGCAATGTTTGTATAGTTTGGATTTTTGATTGCCAATAAACGATGTAATATCAACATAATGACGATTTCGGAAAAACAAGTGCTTAATCTGCATTAACAACATTTTTAAAGTTACTTTTGTGAGGAGGGTAACTATATGTACACTATATTTATATCAGTAGGTCAATCTGTTTATGTACTTCAATTGCTTGCTAAACTATAAAATCAATAGATATGAAAACAAACAAGGCAGACAATAATAGAAATCTCTTTGATATGGTAAAGAATACTGGGCTAATTACAGGCCATTCTGGAATGCTTGTACATCATAATACACAATCAACAAACGATGATCCCATTGGATGCTATTTTTCTGTGATTATACCATGTTATAATGTTTCGAAATACCTTCGTAGATGTTTGGATACTGTCATTAACCAATCATTTCCCAATATTGAGATAATTCTTATAGATGATAAATCTACTGACGATTCATTATCTATAATACACGAATATGAACATAAGGATGAAAGAATTCGGGTTATTGCCCATGATAAGAATTATGGAGTTGCACGAGCAAGAAATTCTGGGATGAAAATAGCTTCAGGTAAATATGCCAGTTTTATTGATCCTGATGATTATTTAGATATTGACTTTTATGAAAAACTTTATCTCAAATCCATTGCAAACGATGCAGATATTGTTAAGGGCGCTGCATTTGGAGTAAAAGATATTGCGTCTTACATCCCAATAAACAAGTACTTCTTTTATGCTCAATGGTGGAGTGCTGTTTACAAGTTAGAATTACTCCGAAAATACCACATTCTATTTCCAGAAGATGTTTTTTGTGGTCAGGATTTTGTGTTTCAACGTCATGCTTGTATAAAGGCAAAAGATATAGTTTTAGTTAACGACACACATTACCACTATTGCAAGAGAAAGGATTCTTTGGACTCCCAATATTTCTCTCAGAAAAAGATAGTATCTCAATTGCTTGCGAGAAAATACATTGTGATGTTATCAAATAATTTAATTGAAGACAAGGCCGATTATCTTCTTGTAATATCTCGTGTTTTTTCAGAAATAGAATGGTTATGGTCTAAGACAAACAACAAAAAATCGCATTATTATTTATGCAAAAAGTACATAGAATTATTTGACATAATTAAACACAAAGCATTCTTTGCGAATACATTCCCTATGCTATATGTGTTTATGCAAAAAGGGGATGTGGAAGGTTTGTTCAAACACTTGTGTTTGAATTACAAAAAATACAAATATACTATTCTTGAAACGAATGATTAAATCATAGAATCATGAATCTTCCAAATATTAAAATCATAGAACTATATGGCTTGCCAGGCTGTGGAAAGTCAACTTTAACTCATTCCATCCTGTCAATCTTGCAAAGGGAGTATCCTGGCATTGTGTTGCGTAGATCGGACATTTCAGGCAAAATAAACAAGTATTGGGATCGTCCGTTATGTCTTTTTTTATGTCTTGGACTTGAGCTATTAAAGCCGACTAACTATAAAACAAAAACCTTTTTGTTAAAATATGCACTTTCGTTTCCTTTCAATCGTTATTCCATAATATATTTGCTGTATACAGTTATGGTTATCGACTTGTATAGGAATAACAAAACACAAATAATTGTTTTGGACGAGGGTATAATACAATTCCTGTCTTCAATTCCTCATGATAATGTTATAAAGAAAGTGGAATTGATAGAACGGATTACAAAGAGCATAAACGAGAATCCATTTGATGTACTTTATGTTGATTGTCAATTAGATCTAGATTCCACAATGTATAGAATAAAACAACGCGATAAGAAAGACAGATTTGCTTATAAAGATTCTTTGGGTGAATTACTGATGATAAAAGAAAGTAATTTGGCGCTAATATCAAATTCAATTGTTAGGAATAAAGTAATTGTTGATATGAAGGATTCAAGTATTAATAATGCAGAAATAATAATAAATAAAATAAAACAATAGTTTGATATGGGAAAGACCGTGAAAGTATGCTATTCTATCAGAAAGAACTTCGGGAATGCCTTAAATCCAATTATAATTGAACATGTATTTGGGAAAAAAGTTGCTTGGGCGGATGAGTATAGTTGTGAAACAAGTGGGATTGGAAGTGGGCTTCGTCTTTTTTTTCGAAAAACACAGCAAATAGACAATCAAAAAAGAATTGAAAATAGTTTTCCCAGTCAAATATGGTCCGCAGGTTTTTTATCGACACCAGCAAATGATATCATGCCTATTAAAGACTTTAATATTTCTTCAGTCAGAGGTGAAATGTCTAAAGCATTTCTGGAAAAGCTATATGGTAAGTCTTTAAATATTACTACTGGAGATGCAGGTTTGTTGGCAAGTGAATTGATTGGTAGTATGAGAATGAAAAGATATAGACTAGGAATAATACCCCATGATAGAGAAAGACATGAAAAGCATTTTATTGATATTTTGAATAATAATTCAAAAAGTATTATTATTGACGTACAAGACAATCCACTTAGCATTATTAAAACAATGGCGGAGTGCGAATGTATCATATCCAGTAGTTTGCACGGATTGGTTGTTGCTGATAGTTTGGGGATTCCCAATTGTTGGATAAAGCTTACAAATAATCTATTGGGAGATGGTTTTAAGTTTCATGATTATTATTCAACATTTGGAATAAAAGCAACCGCTTTAGATGTTAACAATATCATTGATATTGATTGTGATAGGATAAATAGAGAATATCGTATAACAAAAAGTATGGTTGAGATAAAAAAACAAGAAATTATCACCGCATTTAATATGTTTATATGAAAGACGAAAAACAGAAATGGTATTTTAATGAATATTATGAAACATATCAGTCTGCAAGACTTGGTTATGTTGATGATGTATATCAAATAATATCATCCATATGCGGGTTTAATTCAAATTCAAAAATACTTGAAATAGGAGCTGGGAGTGGAATAGCAACGAATGAAATATATAGAAAGTGGCATCCTGATTTGACAGTCGTTGAACCAGGTGATCACTTTGTTTCATTGTTGAAACATAAGTTTGCCACTAAAAATATAAAGATTATTGGCTGTAACTTTGAGAGTTTTTATTCAAGCAACAAATATGATGGAATTATTTCAGCAACAGCTTTTCATTGGATAGATAAGTCAATTAAATATAAAAAAGCATCTGATTTATTAAATGAAAAAGGCTATTTGGTTTTGTATTGGAACAATTATAGCGTGTTTGATAGCGAAATAAACAATGAAATCTCAAATATATATAAACACTATAATGAACAATTTGAATGCAATTATCAAAAGCAACTTCTGAAAATTGAAAAGAGAAGAAAAGACATAGAAGAAAGCTCTGAATTCACATTGGTTGAGCATAAAGAGATTGAAAACATTATCACTGTTAGTTCTAATGATTTTCTTGCTTTGCTAGAAACATTTATTGGACATTGTTACTTAGATAAACAAATAAACACAGAAATATACAATTTATTAAAATCTTATGAAGGGATAATCGACCTTCGTGTATTAGTTAATCTTGAAATCGCACAAAAAAAAGAATATGTTTAGGAGAATACTGTATTCAAGACATAAGCTGGATATGTTTGGATATCAAATTATTTTTATTAAGAAGAAAGACAGAGGTTTTTCCGCTATTAATCGTAATAGCAAGGAATCAATCAATAAAGCTGTGAATAGGAACACGTATTATGGATTTAAAAGAAAGGTGCCATTTTACAAATCAATAATTAGACTAACGGGTATAGATATATCGGGGAAAGGAGTACTTGATGTGTCATGCGGCACAGGCGTATTGTGTGAAGAAATAAGCGCATTATACAAACCTAATCCGTTTTGTGCTTGTGACTTTTCTGAATCATGCGTTAACGTGACTAAAAGTCTAATGATTCCCGATCTGCTATGCTCCGTTCATGATATTTACGATCCTATAGATGGAAAATTTGATGTTGTTTATTGCATAGAGACAATAGAACATCTTTTATATCCCCAAATTGCCGTTAAAAATATTCTCGATGCATTAAACAGAAATGGTGTCGCTATTATCACTGTTCCTAACGGAAAACTCGATACATATGAACAACATATACATTTCTGGAGTATTGACAGTTGGAAGCTATTTCTTTCCAACTCCATTGATGAGTCAGTATTTACTATAGAAACAGGTTTTTTTCATGAACATCAAATGCATTTGTACGCAAGGATTATACGAAAAGAATAAAAACAATGTACTTAATTTCCCATCTCATCAAACAAGGCAAAAAGATCTCATATCTTTTCCGGCATAACAAATCCTATACCTTCGATTGTTCCCTTCCCTGAAAATCGGATATGCGTTTAAGCCAAAGAAAAGAAGAATTTTGACTATTGACGCAAACCATCTTGTAGGACACAAGATTTAATAAAGTTGAGAGCGTAAATTAAACTTCTACGTTGTTTTGTAGCCGGACATAGTTTAGTTTTCACTCTCATTATTAACAGTCTAAGTTCATGAGTTTACTTAATTTTCAGGGAAGGGGACAATATCTTTTCGTAATTTTTCCCATACATCCTTATATTCGTCAAAATTGTTACATGAATCGTACTTTATTTTAAACTTTTCTAGAAGGTTTCTATATTCTTCATTTTGAATAAGCGTTCGATAAGCATCTGTTTCTTCAATTTTCTTTTTTGGAACCGTACAGATATGCAGCAATTCTATGACAGCTTCTTCTAATGGTGAAAAAATATCTTTAATAATACGCTCTATCTTATTTCCTTCGGAATCTGCAATAATTTTAAACGTCGGCTTATACTTGAAACTATCATCATTATCATGCAAACCACGTTCAATATGGCAGTATCTTTCCCAAGGCGTAAAATCTTCATGTCTGCGTCTTCCTTCTTTATATGAATGCAACAGGATATATAAAGAATCATTTTTGCATTTGTCTAACAGTTGCGAAAGTTGAGCCATATTGATTTTATCATAGACAAGATATATTCCTGCTTCATTAAAATCAGGTTTGGAGTACAAATCAACTTTATTGTTATGGTTAACAACACATTGCATTATCGGGCTGTTGTTATTGGGATATGTATCCCAATTAACTTTATCCCTGATTTTTTTAGAAATGTTATTCCAACTATTTTCGTTGGTAAATATCAGCACTTTATCCATTTTTTCTTCTAGATTGATTGAGTAAATAATTGATTATAAATTTGTTTCTGTTCTCCGTAAAGGCATATAAAACAGAAGAAAGATTAATGAAACACACTGATGGAGGTAGAGGCAATGAATGAGATCCGCGACCGCTGGTCACCACTACACGTTTCGCTTTCTTTGACCACTCATTTAATACTTCTTCCATTTTTGTTCTTTCGCCATGATAGAAACGCTCTAAAATGCCATAGTGTATCAATAAGAACGCTTCATGTATATTTTCGTTAACAAAACGCTCTAATTCCATTTTATCCATATTATCAAATGTGTTGGGATCAAGAGGTGTCTCGGGAATGTGTACATTGGTTGATCTGAAAAGCTCTTGGCAAGGAATAGGACCGCCATATTCGTTCGAGGAGCCTTCGAAACTACCTTTTAAGAATCTTTGAATACGTTCGTCCAAAACAATGACCTTGTTGTGGTACGCTTCAAACAATTCTATTTTGATACGGTTCAAATTACTAATATTATTCACATAATTGCAGATTTTGTCTTTTGTCCCAATAGACAAACTAGCAAACTCAGGAAGCTTTGCACTTGTTCGGCTTGAAAGGTTTTCAATCCATGCTTCATAAGAGCTGTCGTTATTTGCCTGTTCCCATGCAATTTCTTGTATTTTTTTAAATCCATGATCCAGAAATACAACCTGATTACTCGCAGTTCCAGTTTGTTCGTCTTTTTCTGAATCAAAAGATGTGAGTATTTCTAATGTTGCATTATTAGGATTTTTCAGTTCTTTTACTATTGTCGCAGAAAAATACTTATTCCAAGCCGTATCCTTTAATTGCAAAAGAACGTCATTGCCGCCATTAAAAATTTTTTTGCTGATTTCCTGAATCTCTGCCTTATTTAATTTGATTTTTCGTACTGGCAGCAAGGTTTTACAATCGCATTCATCCGATAATAGTGTTTTTGTCTTTTCTGACACAGTATTTGGATAAAACATAAACGAATGAAAAAATGATTCGTTTTTGTCCATAGCCTTGGCAAAAGCTTCTTCGCTGATAAAATTGATGCCATCTTTAGCCAAAACAGTTTTTAGTGAATCTAGGACATCGAAAGCTCCTAAAAACAGAAACTCCATCGGTTTTTTTAGGAAGAACCGATAGCCTAAAGCACCATTTTTATTTATGGCTTTAAGAAGTATGAGATTGCCATATTTATTGGTATATTCGTCCGTGTTCTCAAAACGGTATTCATATGAATCCACTTTTACAATATCGACCTGGCGGAGAAAAGCAGCAGCCACAGCCATCTCGAGCAACCCCAATCCGTATGTACGAAGCTTTTCGTCGTCACCCAATACGGAATCATTTAGTATTTTGTTCTGTTTACACACTAATTCTGTAATGTCATCTACATTTATCCCATTATCAATCTCAACACAATAGTATTCCGGGAAATTTGCATCCTCAACAACTTCAATATTGAAAACAATTTTATCATCATTGTGTCTTGTCGAATGCTTGGCTGTGTTTCTAATGATGTTTTCTAAAATATTAAACACTGCTTGATTTCCAAGTACATCTGGCAGATACACTGATAAATCGTTTTGATCGGACATGGTTTTACCATTGTATATTAGTGAAAATTCATACCTGAATCCCGATATGCCAGGAATATGGTTTAGCAAGATGCGCCCTCGATCTAATTCTTTAAAAATGTTTGCGTAAAAACGTTTTGTTGTCATTATAGAAGGAACATCAAAGGTCATTTCGCTTAAATAGTCCATACGGTTATTCAGATACTGAATAAAATATGGCAACTGGAGATTTTCCCCACAAGGAAATACGACTTTATCTTCTTCAGAAGATATGTAATTGTTCAGATTTTGTTTTATATAATCGTCTTTTAGTATCTCGTAAGCTTTATTCGAAGTGTAGTTGCTTGACACGTGTGACCTAATATTATGACTCATGTTGCGTGTCAAAGCTTGTGAGACAGAAGCGATAGCTGCGGATTGATGAAGTTGGTGATTTTTGATTTCAAAAATAAGGCAAAAAGAAAGCTTGTCAATAAATCTTTGAAAATTTATTAAAAAAGCGATTATGTCTTCTTTTTTACCTTTATTAATGTCAATTCCAACATTTGCACAAACACAAAACCTATCTATTTCGGCATTTTTATTCGTGTGTTTTTTTGCCAAGTTTCCCCAAAGAAGAAAATAGTTTGTAAAACTATTACTATAACCATTATCAATGATATCTAAACAGTGATTGAATATATTTTCTTTGGACGAATCCTCTTCTTTTTCACATATCAAATCTGTAATACCCTTAGAATAACCATAATTTTTGCTTAGGGATCCTAGTTTGTACGCATAGTATCCATTAGAAAAAACAGGTGGCTTAGATTGTTTGCTATATTCAAAGCAGGCAGTAGAATATATTGAATCGTTCAACAAATCCTTTATTGACATTGAAACATCAACAATGTTATACTCATTGTTAAAATCAACCTTATGAGAATTATTAGTAATAAACTCCTTACCTTTCCTTATTAGGTTTTCTCCACTTGCACTGTGTGTAAAATCAGCAAAATAACTGATATGACCTAATTGTTCCTTGCCAGTATTGTTAAATATGTTGATAAATTTGATGAATTGTAAATCATAAAAATCAAAGTATTTGCGTTTAAGTACATCAAATACTATTATACCAGGATTATTGTCTGGATTATCCAGATCAATACAATTAATTATTTCAAACAACGCATCATCCAGCAAATGTTTTTTTTCATCATCTTCAGGGTTTTGCTCATTGGTACTTATTAACAATCTCCATGCTGCGTCATAAAAAATTGAACGTTGACTCCTCTTTGTATCTTCATTAATTATTTGAAGAGTTAGTTGATCTATTCTTTTTTGTAATACTGCTTGTTTATATAATATTTTATCTATTCTTGCCGCATTTTGGTTTGAGACATCAACAGAACTGTCGTCAAATAATGAAGGCTGCTTGTTTTCTATTTTTGTATGCTTTGGAACATACGCATTATTTAAAGCTGCTGGCTCGGCTATAACTATTTTTTGTAGATTATCACATTCTGCAAATACCCCTTCACCGATTTCAACTACAGAATCTGGCACGATAATATCTGATAAAGCAGAACATCCGCAAAAAACGAAGTTGCCTATTTTTTTCGTATGTTTCGAAAGCACCAACTTTTCAAGTTTCCAACAATGATAAAAAGCCTCATCTTCGATTACAGAAACTGAATTTGGTATATTAATAGATCTAATGTGTACAAATGAAAAAGCATTATTGCCGATTATTTCAATAGAATCTGGAACGCTTGTGTGTATACAACCCTGAATAAGCCTATTTTTAGCGCTTTCTATGATTGCATTACAATTATTACGCGAATCATACATTCTGTTGCCTTCGTCAATATTAATGGTTAACAACCTAGAACATCCAGAAAATGCAAGATCGTCAATATCTACAACAGATTCTGGAATATATAAGTTTTGTACACTAGGACAGCATCCAAACGCCAATTTGCCTATTTTAGTAAGGGTATTTGGAATAACGACTTCTGTCAAAAAGTGACAACCATAAAACGCATAATCGGCAATTTTAATAACAGAATTTGGTATAATTATTTTTCTTAATTCACTATAAGAAAATGCTGAATCCGCAATTTCGGTAATACTGTTTGGAAGAAAAACCTCTTCAACAGAGCAACTGTCAAAAGCATGACTATCAATGCTTTTGACAGAATCAGGTATGATAACTCTCTCAAATCCATCACACATATTAAAAGCGCTTTCACCAATCTTGACAACAGATTTCGGAATATCCAGACTTGACAATGATAAAAAATAAAATGCATATTCACCAATCTCTTTAATGGTGTCTGGAATTATTGTATTCTTGCATCCTGTTATCAATGTATCACTATCTTTTTTAATAATAGCATTACAATTACAACGAGAATCATAAAACATATTGGTCTTGTCAACTACTATTGACTGAAGCTTTGAGCAACCAGCGAAAGCTTTTTCTCCTATATGTTTAACGGATTTGGGAATGAACAATTCTTTTAAATATCCACATTCATAAAATGCATAGTCACCAATAAACTTTACGGAGTCCGGAATAACTATCTTTGTTAAGTGAATGTGGGAAAATGCTGAATAACCTATTTCATTAATGTTTTCTGGAATAATTGTTTTTTTACTTCCAACAACAAGCACATTCTCTTGTGTTTTAATAATAGCATTACAATTATTACGAGAGTCGTAATAGATATTATTGTTGTCAACTTTAATAGATGACAATCTAGAGCATCCTGAAAAAGCTCCGGTTCCGATTCTTATAACAGAGGCAGGAATAAAGACATTTTTTAAATAATAACACTCTGAAAAAGCATTTTCGCCAATACTGGTTACAGATTCAGGAATTACTACACTTTTTACAGGACATGAAGCAAATACATCTTCTCCAATATTAACAGTTGAATCCGGAATGATTAGCTTTTGAATTTGTTCGGAATAGCTGCATTCATAAAATCGGACAATTCCTGTAACTGGATAATCCAGCACTTTAGCTGGTATTTTAATGACGACATTTTCTCCATTGACATTTTCAATGTCGTCAATCAAGGATAATTCATTTGTGCTCTCGTCAAGTGCAAACAACAAGCTATACCTCGTTTTGTATGTTACTCTAAAATCAGCGCACGATTTTTCATCGTTTCTTATGTCTTCTACTAAATAATCCATATTGTTTTTGTTTGTCATAACACTATTTATTATTAAATTTTACATCTATACTTGGATCTTAAACCAACAATGCAAATATAGCGGCCATTTTCCATATGTTTATTATAGTAACTATATAGTATCAAATCTACATCTTTAATCCTTGTATAATCTTTTTATTTGTTGAATAAAAACTCTCATTTCCTTTTATAATACTAATAAAAATCTTTTCTTCATCATTCATTAACATAGGCTCTCGCTCAGCCTTTATTAGCAATGTTTCACCCAAACAATGAGACATGTCCTCTTGAGATCTATGCGCTCCTTTTGAAGTTAACAACTTTTTGAATTGGTCGCTGATAGCCCTACAGGCAATGTCTTTAACAGTTAAACTTCTATCTTTGTTGATCTCTGCTATTTCTATATCGGAGTTTTTATAAGCCTTAAAAGACTCCATTATGTCATAATGTTCAACGAATGATTTTACATATAAAAAAAACCTCCTCAAAATTATTTTTACCACAAAATTACTCACATCTTTAGATGATAATTCTTCGTTGTCGTTTATGCGTTTGATAATACTTTTACCGTTGCCATATCCAAAATTATCTTTTATATAATCTCGCATTCTTTTACAATTATCATCAAATATTTTAAATTTTTCATATTCTCCGATTCCTTGTTTAAAATCATTTTCACTAAAAATTGTTAGAAAATATTTAATTAGTTCTAATGTTTTATCTTTAACAATAATACTGGCAAGATCATCATAGGACTCAACGCTCCTTAAATACGATTTAAAACTTATATTAATAGGATATATATCTGTTCTGATAAATGCATCAAATTTTTTAAATGCCGCTTCACCTATGCTATCATTTCCTGCAGTATCTTCCGATTTACTATCAAACACTTCTTTGATGCCATACAAAAATGTCTCTATACTTTGTTTTGTGCCAAAAACCTCTTTTTTAAGACGAATTCGTTTAACATATGGAGTTTTTATTTGGTCATAAAGACTTCGAGACACATTTGTTACAATATAATACAAAGGACGCTTGCTTATTTTAGCCATTTTTTCAATTATGTTAAAACCAAGTGTTATAAGCTCATCTTTGTCATTTCTTATTTCAATATCACAAATAATCACATCATAATCTATTATTGAGTCATAGTCGACAATATCTATATTGTTAATTACAGTTATTTTAAACATAGGGTTTTTGTTCTTTTGTCCCATATTTTTGATGTAATTAACGAAATTGCCAACATATTCATCCTCTTCTTGTTTGTCATCAACCAACAATATTCTTATTGTTTTATGACGAATATCATTAAGGAAACCACCGTATTCTGGTAAGTTTTCCGAAGATTCTAGCCTTGTTATAAGCTTCTTGCAAAAGTCACCCAAATCATCAGTATTATGGAGGTATTCTATCAAGCCACTGTCATTATTAAATTGTTCTTTGATAACATATTCAATGTCTTTTCGATATTTATCTTGCTCGTTTTTTGCTCTACTGCCTAATTCATGGCTGATTTGCACCAATAATCCTTTGATATCACAATATAATAGTTTTGTATAAGCGAGCTCTGCATTTGTCAGATATTGCATGTTTTGTAATGTGCGCACCAAATCTTTACGGATTGTTGTAGGATTAAACTTCACAAATCCATGTTGCAGTGCGGGCGTTTTTATTATTGTTGCATCACGTCGTTTGCTAATAATATAGTCACGCTCATTAATTGAAGTAAAAACAACCGGTGCTTTTAAACTCATTTTACCTCGAACATAACGTTGGACAAACGTAATACCTCCAAACTCTAACAATGTAAGATTATCTTTTTCATCATCCCAGGTCAATTCACACAAAACGACAAAACCAATGGTATTCTTAAGTAACATTTTGTTCAGATTCTTAAACTCATTGAAACTTGTGCAAACAATGAATGATGGGTTTTTCTTTAACTCCTCTTCAAATCCATTTTTGTTCCAACATACGATTATTCTATCTTCCATATAGATGATGTCTTATTAATTAATAATTGCAAAAATAATAAAAAACTACTATAAACACAATTATCGGAATATCATATTTTTGATGTCAAATAATACCATGTGTTTTCTAAGCGTGTGTTTAATCATTATTTGTCGAATGCAAATATATTGCAAAAATCAACACTACACTATATGGGATTATTATAGTACTTCTCTTAATGAATGATTTATAACTGTCTAGATTTGATGAAAACTAGCACATTCATAATATTTAATGTTACTCTATTATTTTTTGATTAAAAATTCATATCTTTGCTGCAGATTATAAAACTCTCAAAGCATGATATATCTTACGTCAGATTTACACCTATATCACAGATTCTTTATATATGAACCACGAGGATTTCAAAGTGCAGAAGACATGAATGCCGCTATCGAAAAAAACTGGAATGAAATAGTAAATGACGATGATGATGTTTACATCCTAGGCGATTTGATGGTCGGCGGAAAAGAACATAACAACGAAGAGGGCATGACCATTATTCGTCGATTGAAAGGTAAAAAACACATCATTCTTGGCAATCATGACACAGATGCTCGAATTGATTTATATAAAAATGAAAGAAGCATTATCGAGGTTTTATATGCTAAGTTAATTCGATATAAAGGCCGTGAGTATTATCTAAGCCATTTTCCGTCAATTACTGTCGATTTGGAAACAGAAAAGAAACCTAAGGAGTGGACTGTTAATTTCTTTGGGCACACTCACTCAAAAGAGAAGTTTTATAATGGATTGCCATATATGTATAATGTATCGTTGGATGCACATGACAACAGACCTGTTTCAATTGATGAAGCAATTGATGATGTCAAAGTTAAAACCAAAGAATACCTAAGTTCTAGATAACTATATCCTTTACGATTTCCAGGCTATTTACATCGGAGTGCTGGAGTAGCTTTAAGTCACTAGTGTACATTATTTAGCTTTAGGAGTTTGATGTAAATTTACATTCTCTTTTTATTATAATACTATATTAGTACTATGTAGTATTTGCCTTTTTGCTTTACTAATTTTGTAGCTGAACATGTGATGCTTACTAATTAGTATTAACAATAAAACACTTACACTATGGAAACTAATAGGACAAACAGTGATTTCAAAGATCTGAGCTTCGAAGAATTGATGGATGATATCGCAGATAAATTCGGCGATGATAAGGTATTGGATGGATTAACCATTCTGTACAAACATTATGGATTTACTCCTTCATATTGCAATGCAGAAGTGGTGAAAAAACAACTGGAATTATATAACAGAGATGCAAATGAGGGAAAACATGACGGATGGTATCATTTGGGCGAATGTTACGCAAAAGGTATGGGTGTTCAACCTGATTTGGGTAAAGCTTTTGTGTATTATACAAAAGCTGCGATGAGTGGTCATGATAAAGCTATGCGAACAATTACTATGATGTATATATACAGAGTGTTGGACATGCCTATTACTAATGATAATGATAGCATGATGATTGAATGGTTGAAAAAGGCAGTAGAGAATAAGGATTTGTTAGCAATGTGTAAATTGGGGAACTGTTTTCTCAAAGGAAAATGCGTTCCACAAAACAATGAGGAGGCATGTAGTTGGTATCAAGAAGTTGCATGGGAAATCGAATTTTCAAGAAACTACAAGTGCAAAGAAGCTATTAATTATATCTTTAGACGAGCGAAACAAGGAAATATTGCGGCGCAATTTGGGTTGGGGACAATGTTTGATTATGGGTTAGGAGTGAAAAAAAATGGGAAAAAGGCATTTAATTTGTATTCAAAGGTTGTCGAGCAGGGCATTATTTGCGCAAAGACTGCTTTGGGGCGATGCTATGTTCAAGGAATTGGTGTTAAACAAGACTTTAAGCGTGGTGTGGAATTATATACAGAGGCAGCATTTAATGATGAACCAGTTGCGCAGTCGGAATTGGGTGATTGTTATTCCCTTGGGTTGTATGGAGTTAGGATTAATTACCTGTTAGCCATGAAATGGTATCGCAGAGCATTGAATCACGATGGATGGACAGGAGATTTTTCTTATGATATCTTAGCTTCCTTAACAGAAATGGGATATGATTATGTGGATGGAAAAGATAGCGCAGGGCACGATGTCCCACAAAACTATGAACATGCAGTAAAGTGTTTCACTATAGCTGCAGAATATGATTGGGGAAATGCACAATGGGCATTAGGTGATTGTTTTTTATATGGTGTCGGTACATCCGTAAACCGTATTAAAGCCTTGGAATATTACACTTTAGCATTCGCACATATGGGTCAGACCATAGATGATAGCCTAACAGGTGATAATATTCCATATAACTATGAAGAGCTTTTTGAAGAATGTAGTAGCTATTCAAGTGATAAATATGAGAAACATGTGGAGGTCCTGTGTTACTTAAGGCATTGGGCAAAAGTAAATGGGAAAAAAATGAAGATTGCTACGTGTAGGAATCGTAGGAATTATGGGAATTGAAAAATGCCTGGTTCTCGAACCAGGCATTTATATTATTTTAGTTTTGCGGAACTAACTCCCAATAACCACCTTTGTCGGGACCGATGCGGCGAATGATGTTTTTGTTTTGCATCTGACGCAGCTGCCATTTGATACCATCGGACGACACTCCACATTTTTCAGCCAACTCTTTTCTGGTGATATAAGCATTTTGCTGTATGAGTTCCAGAATTTTCTGGGTAGTTTTCTGGGTAGTTTTCTGGGTAGTTTCTGTGACGTTTGGCACCGGCAACACCAGTTCCATTTCGTCGAGGTCGATTTTGTTTTTCAGCTCAGGTTCGCCCCAGTCGGTCTGTTTCCAAGCATTGAGAATCAACGGAAAACCAGAACCTATGTTTTCGCCATAGCCAACCATACGAAGCATATTCTGAATTTTAGGATTACGCGCAAACGAAACGCCACCTTGGTAAACTTGCTCTATAGGCAGTTTAAGCAACCCAGGATTGCGGAATACAAGTTTGTCGTTGTGTTTTTCGATGCGCAAAATTCCTGATTCCATAATAAAATCGGCGTGTATTATTGCATTGGTGAATGCCTCACGCACAGCTTTGTGCTGAGGAGTGTCATCAACGCGCTGCACACCTTCCATTCGGAACGGACGAGGCAGGTCGGCAGTCATTTTAGGCAACACACGGCTGAAGAACTGATAAAGATTGTTTTCCCAGCGTCCATCATAAGTGAGACGGTCGCTATAACGCTCCTCGCCAATAAGGTTGCAAAAATCGAGATAGTCCATGCGAAAGTTATCGAAACGCTCACGTACGGAAAGCCCTTTGCCAAACATCATCAGACCTGCCATTGTCAGGCCTTCTTTACCAGCTTCCCTATCGACAGCATATCCTCCCAAATTACGAAGGAATGTTTTATCATCAACTTCATTCCACACGTGACCTTCGTTGCGATACTGAAACAATGTACGGTAGCGGTGCAGTGTGTCGAGGTCGATGTCGTTCATGTCGTAGTGTTCAATCAGGATGCCGTCGTTGCCATCTTCGATAGAGTCGCGTATCATGGCTTTTACCTGTCGTTCGGAACAATGATAGTCGCCCTCATGATTGCGTCGATATGTACCTTTATACACATTGCCATTCAGGAAGATTGGCTTAATGCGCCAATCGGCTTGCGGAACATGGATGAAGACAATTTGAACGCCGTCGATAGTAACAATATTAACGTCGTTATCGGTAAGGATGTTTTCGTTAACCTTATCGCTGTTGATGGTATTCCAAAAGTCGGTGACTATCTTCTGGGCATCATCGACTCCGATAATATGAAACCTTTTTGCCGGGTCTTTTTCTTTTCGGTCTTCATCAACGCCAAGCAAAATAAGTCCGCCGATAGTGTTTGCAAAAGCGGAATAGGATTCCCAAACAGATTTAGGAACCTCTGTTTTTGCACGTTTTGCTTCAAGTGTAACGCGTTCTCCTTTCAGCAGTGTGTCTTTTATGTTTTTCTCGTTCATATCGTCTGCAAAATTACTAATTATTTCAAAAAATCGAATGGTGTTTAAAAATTATTTCAACTTACGGTTTGCTATAGATGCCTTGAGAAACGTGTTTGAGCAAGCCTTTTTCGCAAAGGCGGGCGATTTGTTTTTCGGCGGTTTTGATAGGGATATTGAGCTGCTTTGCAATGGCAATATATGTCGGGCGGTCGAAATCGGGTGGTAAACGGTCGAAGAACAGCTGACGAAT
Source organism: Bacteroidales bacterium (assembly GCA_017553625.1). Lineage (GTDB taxonomy): Bacteria > Bacteroidota > Bacteroidia > Bacteroidales > F082 > Limimorpha. The sequence continues at coordinate 35,225 of JAFZKP010000013.1, read as the reverse complement.
CATGGTGTTTTGTGAAGCTCTCTGAGAAGTGATTTCAGTAGCCGGAAGTTTGCCGAAGACTTTAGCGGTGTGCTGCAGAAGCACACGAGCCATGCTGAGCGAGGTTTGGAAGTCGGTGTCGTTGCAGACAACAACAGGCGCAGCTGTTTGACCGTCCATAAATCGAAGTGTGGTTAGAATCATGGCAAGACGAAAGGTTATGAGACCGAAACGGCGCACAGATGCGACTATATCAAGACCAAACATAGACGAGTATTCTTCCTGAACTTTGGCAAAGAATTTGTTGAATTCGTCTTGTTGACAAGCGGACAGTGAAAATCTGATAGGATGAGAGTTTTGAAGAGTTTGATAAAACTCGAAAAAACGGTACCCCAAGTTTTCGAAGTATTCATCAAGAGTGTCGGTGCTTTCGGAGAACACGTTTCTCCATTCAAGACGGAGATTCATGATGTAAAAGATGAACCGACTAAAAAGTCCGTTCTATGTGTCGGGGATGAGCGTAAGTATCTGATGAGGTGTGCCAGAAAGAAGAGCCGAAAGACGTGGTTTAGTAAGCTCTACGAATTCGCGGTCCTTACGCCTGGTGTAGGATATCATTTCGTGATGGAAAGCTTTACGGAAGCCATCGGAGAAGTTGCCGTAGTCGGACTTGAAAGTGTTGGCCAATGTGTCGCCTTCAGTTTCAAAAATCAAACCGATGCCCAAGTTGTCGTTCAGCATCTGATAGACGGATGTGGCTGAACTATTTGCAGGAATGAGGAGCGTTTTTATCGGCGGTTCGGCAGGTGCTTCACGGTTTTTCTTGTCCTGGACATATTCGTTTTGCAAACGGCGGTATTCTTCCATTTCCATAGAGTAAAGTTTTTTGAGATTGTCATGTATCGGTTTGATAAGATGACGGCATAGGGTTAGGCGACCTTTGCCAGCTGAAGCTTGTGCAGAAACGAACAAAAACAGATTGGGATAGACTTCACGCTCAGCATAGTTGCCGGAGATGTTGGGAAGACAAGCTGATATAGCTGTCATAGAACCGAGGATTAGCAGATCTGCATCTTCGTTGTTGTTTGCTTTGCGGATGATATCGTAAAGAAGACCAGGAAGGAAGCTGTAAATCTCCTGAGAGAAAGTTGGCATAGGCTCGGATAAGTCGGTTTCCTCAAATTCCTCCGTTTCCCCAGTTTCCCCATGTGGGGAAACTGGGGAAATTGGGGAAACTGGGGAATATGTATTACGAATCATCAGGATACCTGCTTCTTTGGCAAGATGAAATAGCGTGTTAATGGTAATGCCTGAGCCGTGTGAGTTAAGACAGGCAGAGAACTGTTTGTCGGTTTCACGCTCATCGTAGCCAGGATAGAAACGAGATAGACGATGGAAGTAGGAACGGCCATATTCGCCAAGAGCGTCGGCGAGGGCGAAGCCGAGATCACGCTAAGAGGTGTAGTCGGGAGCGATATCGGTGCATGAGGATTCGACAGCTGAAGTTAACGCTTCTATTTCATCTTCTAAAGTGTGATTGGAACACTCGGGGACAGTGATTGGAGGCTCTGACGAGCCTCCTTTTTTATTTAACCATTCTGAAGGGTTGAAATTTTTCTTCATAATTAGAGATTTTTAGGATTGATGTAACAATCGGGGTCATAAGGAAGAAAACAAGCTCGGGAGATATCTTTGCCGGATTTGTCGACATCGACATTGTAGGTCTGTTTGAGATAATTAGCTACAGCTCGGAAATAGTCAGCATGGGTAGTTTGCGAGAGGTCGATTTCGATTATCCACTTCAGACCATTGCCAGAGGGAGAGACAAATAAAAGCTGAGTTTCGAAATAATCATCATTAAGCAGCTGTTGGCGAACCTCTTCGAGGTTCTTCAGGTGGTCGAAATCGAGGCAGAGGAGGCCTGAGTGTTGCTTCAATTCTTTGTCGCTTCTTTTGTTAAAGACACCACTGAACGTGCAGTAGTCGAAATTGGCGGCCTTGAAGTCGCGAGCTTGCTGGGCATCGGTTATCTGGCGAAGCGTGGCTGTGGTTAGCTTGGCATCATCACCTGTTATATAATTATATGCATCATGCAAAGTGTATTTATAAGAAGGCTTTGTATTGATGATTGGGCGACAGAAGAATGAGAATCGCGTCAGTTTACTTGATAATTTTTCCATGGGTGAATTCGATTGCTGATGGTACATAGTTGTCGGCCAAGACCTGTTGCAGATCTTGACGGCGATAATAAATCTTGTTGTTTATCCTTGAATAAGGGAGTGTGTTGTTGGCGCGGAGCGTCTGGAGGGTGCGTGCGCTGATGTGGAGGAGGTGGATGACTGTGTAGTTATCAATCCAGTCTTCGAGTGGAGTGCTGCTGATTGGGTTAGTGTTTGTTGTTTCCATAGTTATCTCCTTTTACGCATACAATAGTTATTAGCTTTTTGAGTGATTTCATCGTCGGTTGCGATACGATTGTTCTGCAACCATTCTTCCAATTCGATGCGATTGAAATAGCACATCTTACCCATCGGTTTGTAGTGAGGTATTTGTTGCCGCATTGTCAGCTTATAAAGGTATGATTTTGAAATACCCATGTACTTGGCGGCTTCCTCACTTGTAAGGACTTCTTTAGTTGTGGAGATAATGTTTGCCGTAACGAGGTTGGCGACCTCGTTTAATTCCTCATTATTCATATTATAATTATTGAGGTTGTGGCTGTCCGGGGATGCGCGGCTAACTTACGTCCCTTTCTTTGCCATCATGCTCATTGCATTCTCAGCGTTAGCCTTTACTGTGTCTGCAATTTGCTGATGCAAAAATATATGGCATAGGAAAATAAAAAAATGGGCTATATATAGTTTTTATATAGTCCATTATACAGTCCTTATTATATGGGTATTAGTCGAAAAAGATTTTCTCATCCATAGCTTTGCGCCAACAGATAACATCGTTTCTTTTGGGTTCGTAGCTTGCTTGGGTGATTGAAGCTGCCAGGTTCTTAACACCGAAGAAACTTTCCAATTCAGTGATTGGTCGCGGTTGGTTATAAGCTTTCATGCAGAAAAAGCCGAGTTTGGCATGGGACGCATTCCATTTGTAATTGTTATTTAAAAGTTTCATATTATAGGCTCGCAAAAAATATTGTTGTGCTTTACCTATATTTAATTCGTTTGGTATAGTTGGCTGTTTGATATTGTTTTTACAACACATTGCTGGTTTGTTGTCAAGCCAGAGTTTGGGAACGGTTTTCGTGTGGTAATAATCAAATATTGACAGGATGTTGTTTGCTGCATTTTTACAGCTTATCTTTTCCACTCGCCAATTTTTATTAAATTCAAGATAACTCAGCATTAGTTTAGCCCAATATTCATATTCCGAAAACTCCATGCAAAAACGGTTCAGCTGCTCATCGGTCACTGACTCGAAACGACTGATGTAAGCTCTTGTACCATATCTTACATTGTCGTTTGAATAATTAAGCGCATCATCGATAAGAAAAGATATTAGATTATGTAGATCATTGTCGGGCATATCTTCGATTAGGTCTCTTTCCACAGCTTGGTCGTATGGTATAAGTAACAGGTTGCAAAGCTTTTCGTAGTCTCTTTTCATAGCTCTAAAGTTTAGGGTTATACTAGTTGGCTGTACAAAAAATCAAATGATTTCCAAAGATGGCAAACTATCGATTGCTTTTTGTTTGAGTTCATCGACGGCTCTGGTGTATTTGGCTGTTTCCTTTAATCCTGAATGTCCTAAAAGCTCGGCAACGGTTTGTATGTTTGCGCCGTTGTTCAAAATATTGGTTGCGAAAGAGTGTCTGGCGCAGTGCCATGTTATATGCTTTTCTATTCCGGCATGTTTCACCCATCTTTGCAACGACTTGATACACATGGTATATGACGGCAGGTGGAACAGGAGCTCGTTTTTGTCGTTGTTTTTAGGTTCGCCTATAATGCTTAACAAACCGTCGTTGAGCGGCAGCACCACAACGCTTTTTGATGAATGTCCTTTTGTTTTGCTTTGCTCAAATTTAAGCAGCCTGTTTGAGTAATCGACATTGGCATAAGTCAAATCTTTGACATCACAAAATCTTATACCACAATATAAGCTGAGAATAAATGCTCTTCTAATCTCCTGATTTTGCTTTGGCTCATGTATTGCAAGAAGTTGCTTTATCTCATCGGCTGAAAGCCATTCCTTTCTTAAAACGTTTTTGTCGAATGCGATAGAGATTCCCTTGCATGGGTTTTTATTCATGTCGTCGTGGTCGATGGCATAGTTTATCACTTTCTTGAAACGTTGATAAATACACTTCGCTCCTTCCCCAACGCTACCTGCTTGGAGGAACTCGGTGAACGCCAAAACCATGTCTCTGTCAATCTGCTCCGGCAGAATGCCTTTCACATATTTTTTATATTCAGTTGTTTCGGATAAAAATTTCTTAAATCTGTTCAATGCCATAGTGAGCACTCTAACATCTTTCTTTGTGTAGTTGTCGATGTAGGTTTGGAAGTAATCTAAAAAATTGATTTGCTTGTCTTTCTTCAGCCTGTATCCGTCTCTGTTTTCAAGGAATTCCTGTTGGCGTTCAAATCTGATTTTTTGAGCGAGTTCGATAGTAACCTTGTTAAGATGCCTTTCGGCTGGAGTGCGAGGATTGGCTATGAGATATAAGTCGAGATTTTCTTTTCGTCTGTTATGTACTACCTTATATTTTGGTGTTCCTGCCATTTTGCCGGACTCATACAAAACAGGTAGACCGTTGTCATCAACGACCATTTCGCTGTGTCTTCCAAGATAATACTCGAGGTAAAGACTTATTCTGCCATCTTGCATAATACGCTGTGCGAGCTTAGGGTTTTCCTTAGCTTTACTTTCTACTTTAACCATAATAATAAGAACTGTTTCGATTAGTTTTTTTTCTTACTGCAAAGATACGAAAAAAAGAAATACGAGGTGTACTAAAAGTGTACTAAGTAGCAAAAAAGTGTACTTTTTTTGAAAAAAAGAGAAGAATAAAAAATGTAAGATATTGATTATTAAGGTTTTTAGTTTCTTATAGTGGAGGGGCTTATTCCCTTACCCGATACTAAGAAAGCATCGAAAATTCGATGCTTTTCTTGTTTTTAGTCGTCATTATCGAGCTGCCACCTTTCTGCGAAAGCTAAAGGCTCTCTAATTGACGACTAAAAACTATTAATTTCCGGATTATTTCGTTTTTCATCTCCGATGCGTGTCATTGAACCATGACCGCAATAAGCGATAGTGTCGTCAGGGAGCTTATAAAGCACTTCACGAAGGCTTTTTTCAAGCTGATTGTAATTGCCACCAGGCAAATCCCAACGACCCACTCCCCTGTAAAATAAGGTGTCGCCAGTGAAAACGATACCGTCTTTTTCATCGTAGAAACAGACATGTCCGGGAGCGTGACCTGGCGTGCTAAGCACCTTCAGCTCGTCATCGCCAATTTTAATAATATCGCCATCATTGAGGTCTTTTGTCGGAGTCAGACAGCGGTCTTGGGTGAAATTGATGCCAAAAGCAGCCGCAAACATCCAAACCTTGTCGTAAAACGGCCTCTCAACAGGACTTGCAGCCAACTCGATATGGTATTTATCAGCAATGACCTTATTGCCCATCACATGGTCGATGTGCGAATGCGTATTGAGCAGCATCAGCGGCTTCAGACTATTTTTTTCGATGTAATTCAAAATCTGTTCGTCTTCATAAGGCTCAAGATTGCCTGCATCGATGATGACACACTCCTTGTTTTCGTTGTAAACAACGTAAGTGTTTACTTGTATTGAATTGAAAATAAATGTCTTAACTGACAACATAATAATTTATTCCACTTTGAGTAATGAAACAATCTCGTCGGTATTGAGGTTCATCATGCACTTGAAATGTCCTTTCGGGCATTTCTTATATCCCAACTTAGAGCACGGACGGCATCTCAACCCTTTGATTTCCATAACATTTAGTTTGTTTTCAGAACCTTTTGGATAATACTGGTACATCCCAAACTCAGGGACAGTGTTGCCCCAGACAGAGACCATCGGCTTGTTGAACGCCGCAGCGATGTGCATCATCCCAGTATCGCCAGTCAGAACGGCTTTCGACATCTTGATGATTGACGCCGACTGCTCAAGATTCAACAATCCCACAGGATTCCAGACGTTTTCCCCCACTGCGTCGGCAATGACCTTTGCGCGTTTCATGTCACCGGGACCGCCAAGCAAAATCACAGGCTCGTCAAGCTTTTCTATGACTTCTATGACTTTCTCGGCAGGCAACACCTTGGTGTCGTAACTACCACCGACGGCAACAGCATAAAAACCGTTTCTGAACTCTTCCGGAAGATCCGGCTCCTGCATCATATTAGTCTCCGAGATGTAAAATTCAAGCCCTCGACCGTCATTTTTGATATCAAGCGGCTCAACAGCCTCAAAATATCTGTCAACTATATGAATATCAGGCAGTTTGTTGATTTTAAAAGTTGTAAGCAGCATTTTCTTGAAATCAAGTTTATGGAAAGAATGATGCTCGCAACCCAAAGCAAAACAAACTCTTTTGGAGCGGTTATTCTTCTGTAAATCAACAATATAGTCATATTCTTCCTTTTTCAACTCCTTAATCACCTCACGAATAGAGCCGTTGTACTCAAAAGTCTTGTCGACATATGGATTGTTGTGCGACAGACTCGCGAATTTGTCTTTCGTAAGTACATGAAGCTCAACGTCATCGTCCATCTGACGCTTGATGCAGCGTATCACAGGAGTGGTAAGGACAATGTCGCCGATTGAGCTGAAACGAATGAGTAATATCTTCATTTTAACACAGTTTTATTCTTGTACAATCTCACATTCATAGCGTTTAACACCCTGGTAATCAACATCTTTATGATCCTCAAGATATAAAAACTCCCCATCGTTTGCCGCAACGCCACAATCTTTCATCGAAAGGCAATGGTCTTTTGCCCACGAGGAGGCCATATAACTGTTCAACGTCACCGTATAAACCTTGTCCTGATTGATAGGCTTACCATCGATAAACGCTTTTGCGTTTGTAAAATAACCGCCTCCTTCTTGTTTTTTAACATAAACCATCGTGTATTTTATTCCTGAAACATGCGTAGGAAAACCGTCTTTTGTCGAAGCGATTTCGAGGAACTCTTCCACCTGTTTTCCAGTCATCTCACAGATAACCAATGAGTTATTAAACGGGTCAAGATTATATATGTCAGCTTTGGTGATGTCTCCTCCATGCATGTTGTCGAAGCGCACGCCGCCAGGATTCTGCATCGAAATCTCAGCTTTTGTTATATAACGCTGGGCATCCGCCATAAAAGCACCGAGAGCGTCTTTGTCATCAAACGGAGTCAAGGCGTGTCCTATGACTTTCTGAAACTCAGGCTCAGCGTAATATTTGTCAACCTCTTTCTGAATGCGCTCATCAACTTTATTAACTTTATCCAAATAAATGATTTGAGAATCTTTCTCTACAACTTTTCCATCAACAACTTTGAGTTTTGTGACCGTTGCATTTTTAAGATAATACTTCGACTGTGTATAAAGAACGCCGTTTTCGAATTGTTCGTTAGCCAAATCGTGCGAATGACCACCGATAATCATGTCAAATTCAGGATATTTTGCAGCAAAATCAAGCTCTTGCGCCATACCGCAATGCGACAGAAGCACGAAAACATCGCAGCTGTCTTTCAAGTAAAGATAATCTTTTATAACATCCTTGGCATCAACAAAGCCGACATCTTTCATGTTTTTGACATGTGCGCTCGGACGACCTTCATTGCTTGTCTCAATCATGCTAAGAAGTATGATTTTTACATCTTTTCCGTTGATTTTTTTAGTAATTGTCACATAAGCAGGCATTTTTATATCGGGATACGCCGAAAAATCAACATTAGCGCAAATGACAGGGAAGTTAGCCTTGTTTATGAAATATCTGATTCCGTCGATGTTATCGTCAAACTCGTGGTTTCCAAGTGCCGAAACCTCAAAACCGATTTCATTCATCAACGAAATCATCGGAAGATTTGAATGCTCCGGATATTTGTCGTTGTAAGCATTGCCAGTGCGGTTGTCGCCGGCGCTCACAATCAAAAGCTGCGGATAAAGATTGTGCAAACTATCAGCAATATAAGCCAGTTTCGGAATATTCTCAATGTGAGAGTGCATGTCGTTAGTAGATAAAATCACCACTTCTTGCGGCTTTGACACGCAAGAAACCAGCAACAAGCTGATAATCAAAACATTAAAAAACCTTTTCATAACTTAAACTATTAAATTATAATCATTAAAAATTTCCTCAACAGACGTTTCATAATCATCCAAATGATTGACTTTCTTAACCTTACGCCACACATTTTGAGGATCGTCAAAAATATTCATCATGTATTTCCACAATTCCTTCATGCTGCCTATGATTTTCGGGCTGCCTCCAGCATGACGCAGACGCTCAACATACAAATCAACCACAAAATTATGGAGGCGCGACTTTTTATCCTGCTGATTGTCAATCTTTTTGATTTGTTCGGCAAGAAACGGGTTGGTTAATAATCCGCGACCTAACATTATTTCCGATTTTGTCATTATCGGTTCAGAAGAGTTGCGATGAATCGCCTCTCTACAACGCATCAATACGAAATCGTATTTTTTTACATCGAAAACATCGCCATTGTAAACCAACGGTTTATTAATTAACGGTATCAATGCGGTGAATTTTTCCACCGACGCCTCACCGGTATACATCTGTTTTCCAATTCGCGGGTGTATTATTATCTCGCTGAATGGCAACGTGTTAAACGTATCAACAAACGCATAAATCTCCTCATCGTTGTAATATCCGAGACGGCATTTTATGCTGAATTTTATTCCATCAATCTGCTCGAAAACGTCATTCAGCATTTTTATTGTGCGATTAGGATCTGCCATGAGACCGCAGCCGCGAGTTTTGTTGGCGACGCGAGGAAACGGGCATCCCATATTAAGGTTAAACTCCCAATATCCCATTGATTTACACTGATTTGCAAATCTCACAATTTCCTCTGCGGTATTGCTTAAAATCTGCGGCACAACAGTTTTCACATCGTTAAAATCGGGACTAATCTCCTCGCCGCGAAGACTCTTCGAGTTATCTTTCTGAATCCCAGTGAAAAACGGCGTATAATACTTGTCGATTCCGCTAAAATGTTTCTTGAAAATATTGCGGTAAACGACATCGGTTATCCCCTGAAACGGCGCAAGACTCAGTGTTTCCATTGTTTTTTCAAAATTAGTTTAGCAATAGTCATTGCGACGAGCAGTGCTGTCAGGAAGACCGAAATTTTGTAGATATAATCGCCATAACGGATGTAAAACGTCAGTTTGTCATTGGATTTCAATGTGTTACACAAAGCGGTCTGCTCCCAGTATTTGCTTTGTTCTATGATATCGCCTCTTTGGTTGATATAACAGGAAATGCCTGTATTTGCTGAGCGCGCGACACCTCTTCTTGTCTCGATTGCACGCAGTTTCGAAAACTCAAGATGCTGCTTATGACCAGGCGAGTTGCCCCACCAGCCGTCGTTTGTTATCACAAAAAGCAAATCCGCGCCTTTTTTTACAAATCCCGTGACATATCCGCCAAACACCGATTCATAACAAATCAAAGTGCCAACTTTATGATTATCAAATGATAGCACCTTTGCTTCGGTGTCTTTTTTCAAAGTTCCAACGGTTCCGCCAAGGTCAAGGGCACTATTTTTAAGCATCCGCAAAAACCACCATGATGGCATCGCCTCTGCACCAGGCGTAAGTTTTGACTTGTGATAATATTGTATTGTGTCTTTAGTAATCAGAGAAGCGGTGTTGTAAGCGTAAAAATACTTGTCAACATCATAAAACTTACGAGCCGCGAAATCATTTTCCGAACTGTCAGGCGCCAGTCCCAAAGTGCTCAAGCCAATGACATAACACGTATTTGGAAATTCGCCAATAAAACGACGCAACTCCTTAATTGAGTAATATTTATCAATCCGTTCAAGCCAAATATCCTCTTGTACTGCCGACTCAGGACTCACCACAAAACGCGTGTTTTCTGTCACCAACGGGGCTGCTACTGAAAGATTTCTCTCCATGATTTGACGCGCATTCAGCGTGAACTCCTCTGAATAAGGGTCGAGATTCGGTTGAACCACAACGATTTCCACGTCTTCACCTTTTTCAGAGTAGGAGAAATACATTATCTTACTGATAATCAAAGGTATAAAAAGAACACAAAGGAATAAGATGGAATACTTTCTTTTTTCAAAAGATTTCTCCACTCCCTTCGGCTGGTCGAATTGACAAAGGAACTTATAAATCAATATGTTAGCAACAAGCACCCAGACCGTGCCACCGGCGATGCCAGTGAACTCATACCATTGAACCCAAGAGTGATAATGCGAAAAAACGTTTCCAATGTTGAGCCACGGCCAGTTGATTTGCCAGTTAAGATGCAGGTATTCGAATGCTAGCACAAAGATTATCAATAGGTAATAGCCTTTTTTATTATCATAAAGTTTTGTTTTTACGAAGCCATAAGCCCAGAAAACACAAGTCATGAAAAGGCTGTTGAGCAATATCATCCCGATTGTGCCGGCTGCAGTGGTTTTCCACACCCACCAAGTCGTGAGCGCGTTCCAAATCAAGAAAGTGATGTAATAAAACCAGGAAAAACCCACCCTGTCTTGAAGAAACAACAACGGCACAAAAGCCACGAAAGCAAGTGGTACAAGACCGCCTACTGGCCATGCAGCAGCTATCAGAAGACCGCTCAGCACTGCCAATCCGATCTTTGCGCTCGCCTTCATCACTTGATTCTCAACAATTTAGACATCTTGCAACTGTCGTCCATGAAGACGATAGAAGCGTTGGCATTGCGTTCAATCTGGTTGATGCTCTCTTCAAACATTTCACAGATGCTCGCCACATTTCTTATATTAATAAAAGGTGCAAAGTTTTTCGTGAAGTTTTTCTCATCTGTTGGGAGCATCACCTCATCAGACATATTATTGTTGAACAGCAATGAGTTATGGAAAATATTCAATCCATACTCCAAAAATTCCTTCTGTTTCTCGCGTCCAAGCGGTTTTATGTCGTTTGCCACGAAATCGATAAGTTCCGGAAGTGCGCCTTTGAAGCAATAACGCATCCATTTCTGGAATGTCTCAGCGTAAAACTTCTCATCCTCACTGTCTTTGGCATAGCGTTGTGCCAATAGCCAATTGCCATCAGCGAGTGTAGCGGCATCGTAAGCCTCTTGTTCTGTGCATCCCACCCTTTCTACAAGTGCCTGCTGCGTTTCTTTAAGTCCAAGTTTTGGCACTTTCATCATCACACAACGTGAACGAATGGTCGTAAGAATCTCCTCTTGATGCTCAGCTATCAGGATAAACAGCGTTTTCTCTGGCGGTTCCTCGATAAGCTTCAGCAACTTATTGGCACTCTGTGTGTTAAGTTTCTCTGCCATCCAAATAATCGCCACCTTATACTCACTTTCGTAAGCCTTAAAACTCAGCTTTCGCATGATAGTTGCAGCATCCCTGACGTTGATGATACCTTGTTTGTTTTCTATCGAAAGCTTGTTAAACCAATCAGGTAAATCTGTATAACATTGACACTCAGTAAGATACTCGCGCCATTCTGTTATAAACAAATCCGACTCTGGGTTTTTATCCACTTTCTTTGTAGTGGCTGTAGGAAACACAAAATGAAGGTCGGGATGTGTAAGAGACATATATTTCCTACAAGAAGGGCAAACGCCACAACTATCTGATTCTGAACGATTTGTGCAGTTGATATATTGAGCATAAGCCAATGCAAGAGGCATCTTGCCACTTCCTTCAGGACCTAAAAACAGCTGCGCATGCGACACACGGCTTTCCTTAACGCTTTGAATAAGGCGTTTTTTCAAGTCCTCGTGCCCTATCACGTCAGCAAACAACATTTATCTCTTCACGATTTTTGTTGTTGAAACATTACCGTTTTTATCCGAAGTCCTAACGAAATACAATCCGTTTGCCAAGTCAGCAATATCAATTGATTCTGAATTATTTACATTCATAGAAATGACTTTCAAGCCGATTGAATTATAAATCTCGACATATTGGACATCATCACCTTTAATATAAATGACATCATTGGCAGGATTCGGATAAATTGTCACGTCTTTATCATAACTCGTTGATTCAACACCCATTATCACCGTGTTACCCGGGAAAGTGATGTCATCAACCCAGCAAACATTTCCTCCAGTGCCACCATTCGGAGCCGTATCGTAACGCCATTCAATCACATGATTACCAGCTGCAACATCAAAGTTCACGCCAGTCCAGTTGTTATCACCAGACCACATTCCCTGAAGCTCATTGTCGATGTAAAACACGAGGTAATCTTTGTGATACGTCGTTGAAGTCTTGAAATAGAACGAGATTTTTCCGCTTGTGGTGTTTTCAAATTCAATTATCAATGATGTGACCTGATTCTTGATAATATTTCCGCTTTGGGCGCAATAATTTCCGCTATGTGCTTCACTATCAGTTACAAACCAATCGGCATCACCTGACAATTGCCAGTCAAGATTTGTCAATCCACCGCTTTCAAAGTCTTCTTTGGCTGTTCCCACAGTGATTCTCATATCGCCGCTTCCAGAATATTGGCTTGATATCGCATTCATGTTTATTGTAACCATTGTGCCATCAGGAGTATCGTCCGAAATAACAAGTTCAAATGACTGCTCGAAGTTTCCATTGACATCAACATTGTCAAAATGAATATCATTTTCAACCACTGTGACATAATTCGATGATACCGAGCAATGCATATATGGGTCTTCTGCAACATAATGTCCGACATTGGTACCATAAACTTTTACTTTGAAAGTCTCACCTGGATCAAGGAAACCATTCATGTTTCCGTTGAGTTCCTCATAAACCATATTGTCGATTTTCAGCACAGGAGCTTTTGCCAAAAAATGAATCTCGCTGTTCCAAACATTTGTTCCGTCACTGCAAGACACCATAAATCCGACGTATGTTGCATCAGGAATATTGTCAGCGATATTGAAATCAAAGGCATCTTGAATCAAAACAGTGGCTCCGGCATTCACGTTTCCAATCTCCACCACTGACTTCGACAGGCTTACGTATTCAGAAGCTGTTGACAATGTGGCAGTTACATTAGTCGCATCAGCCATTCCGATGTTTTTGAAACTTGCATCCATCGACACATTTCTTCCAAAATTGAAATCACCATGAATATCAGTATTTATTGGATAAACAAACGCGGAATTCTCACTAATACCCAACACGTTGATTGTCTGCGGGATAGCATTAGGTCCCGTGATGATAAGCTTCAATGTGTCGGCGATATTCAAAGGCTCGTCGAATACCAGTTCTGCCTCTCCGTCGTCGCCAGTCTGGTCGAATGCGAGTAATTCTCCATTGTAGAAAAGACTGACGCGGAAATTGTTTTGCGGCACACCTATTTTATTAATTGTAACTGTTGTTTGTGTCGTTCCCAATGTCAAAGCCGGCATGTAATCGACTTCTGGATTGAAAGGCTCATCGAGCCAAGGGCACACCGCCACATCGCCTAAGATATTGATATCGTATAAGTTCCAACGCATTGCGCCGTTATCGCCCCATGGTGTCGTCACGTATGGCGCAGTCATAATCTTCATCTCCACAAATGCCGTTCCGATATAAGGCAGACGGTCGTTATAATATGCGTCGACGAACTCACGATGCAGGTGAGCTGCCATGCCGTCACCCCAAGGCTGATACCAACCGTAACGGGAGTTGCCTGTCGTCGCAACGAAACCGGTAGAGATATTGACCAAGCGTTCAAGCATACAGGTATGTGTGAAGTCGCCGCATATGCATCCGTGTGAATGGAAGAAATTATAGTTATGGGTCACACCATCGAGTTTTGCGAAAGATTCGTCATTGGTAGTGTTCACATACCATCCCGCCACATAATCAGTGTTAGCGTGACCGACATGATGCACATATTGTCCACCGTTTTGGTTTATAGCACTTTTGAAAATTCCGCCAGTCCATCCTGTCGGGCCGTCGGCATAAATTTTAATGAAGTTGTAATCTTCCGGAATACCAACTGTAGTGTAATCGAAATTGCTTGAGCCGCCGATAAGCATCTCAAGGTCGGTGCTGCCATAATAGCCGTCACCGAGATGTTCTGCGCCAAGAATCACATCATGGAACTCGCCGAGTACAGGGTTAGCTTGATATTCTAACGTCTTGTGCATCATGTTGTTAAACTGGTTCTCGTTGTTGAATGGCATACGACCGATACAGAGTTCAGGAAGCAGGTCGTCTTCGCCAATCTCGCCCCAGAGCTCGTCGTTATCATCATTCCAGGTGCCGTCGAGGCATACGAAATACATGTCAGCAGGAAGGTTATCCGCTTCAGAACCTGCATCGCAATATAGGGCGCGCCACGGCACCACGTTGGAGTCGCCACCGAGAAGCACCATCATAATGCCTTCATTTTCATACTCTTGATTGATGTAAGTGCGCATTTTTTCGGCATCGTCGCGACCCTCAAAGTTAGCGAGAATGTCTTCGAGAGCCGTCACGTGAGTGCGCAAGCCGCGAGCCTCATAAAACTCAACGTATTCGTCAAAATGCGACACCCAATTTTCCGGAGTGATGACGAGAAGTTCATAGCCGCCGATTGTACGCGCACGGCTCTTATATGACTTCACCGCTTCCGGATTCTGAGCCAGACGCTCAACTCTTCCCTGAATTTCAGGTGTCATCCACAACTTGTTGCTTCTGTCTGATTTTGAAGCTGTTACGTCAATTGTGACTGTTGCAGATTTCGCGTATGAGACCTTACCTGTGGCAGGAACGTATCTCACTGGCGAGAACTGTGCAAAGGCAAACGAGCAGCCGTTGAGATATTGCGTGTTGACTTTCGAGAAGGTGTTTTTAGGATACACCTCGTTTGATTTATAAAAATCCTCGTTTTTCTCAAACACAAACGGCTTCGTCGATGACAGCGTACGAGGTGCCTGTGCAGGCATCAGGTTGTAAGTGCCGTCAAGTTCAACGAAGTCAGAGTATTCAACCGTAATAACTTGAGCCTCAGTGTTTTGTGGTAACAACAACGACACCGACTGCCATGGCAGGGCGGCCTCGCCAGCGACGCCGTTATTGTATAAGCCTGCGAAGCGAATTACATCATAGCCATTCACCTCACTGACTGTAGGAGTTCCGAAATGATATGTTTTCTGCACCGTTTGAGCGAACGAGAGAGTGCCCAAAACGACAGAAAACACGATGGTTAATAATAATTTTTTCATTTTTTTAGGGTTTTAAGTAGAGACGCGATATCGCGTCTTTACACGTTTTAATTGGTCGTTATCGTTTTTTATACGTTAATCCATTTTTCGACTTCCTCGAGTTGTAATGCCGGGACGTCCATTTTAGTCTTTTTTCTTATTCCGTTGAGTTTCTCGCGAAGAGCCGACGGCTTCTCCGACTGCATCATCTCGACGGATGTATAGTTTTGTTTCACAAGCACTTCCGCCCAGACCTCTGGCACTCCGACCGCCATAAAGTCTTCTTTTGTGGCGACTTTCTTGTGTACTTCAGGGCGCATCGTCGGGAAGAGAAGCACTTCCTGAATCTGTGTCTGACCTGTGAGAAGCATGACGAAACGGTCGATGCCGATGCCCATTCCAGATGTTGGAGGCATACCATATTCAAGTGCGCGGAGGAAGTCTTGGTCAATGAGCATAGCCTCGTCGTCACCGCGGCCAGCGAGTTTCATCTGCTCCTCGAAACGTGCACGCTGGTCGATAGGGTCGTTAAGCTCGGTGTAGGCGTTAGCCACTTCCTTACCGTTTATCATCAGCTCAAAACGCTCGGTGAGTTCCGGGTTGTTACGATGACGTTTGCAAAGAGGCGACATCTCGACAGGATAGTCGGTGATGAAGGTCGGCTGGATGTAGTTGCCCTCGCATTTTGCACCGAAAATTTCGTCGATAAGCTTACCCTTGCCCATCGACTCATCGATTTCAACGTCGAGTTTCTTGCACACCTCGCGAAGCTGCTCCTCGTTCATTCCGTTAATGTCGATGCCAGTGTTTTCTTTGATTGAATCTATCATCGAGATACGTTTGAACGGGCGTTTCAGGCTGATTTCCTTATCGCCGACATGCAGAGTGTCGGTGCCGAGCACGTCGTGGGCGCAGCGGCAAATCATCTCTTCGGTGAAGTCCATCATCCAGAGATAATCCTTGTAGGCGACATATATCTCAAGTCCAGTAAACTCAGGGTTATGCGAGCGGTCCATGCCCTCGTTGCGGAAGTTGCGCGAGAACTCGTAAACGCCGTCAAAACCACCCACGATGAGACGTTTCAGATACAACTCGTCTGCAATTCTCAAATACATCGGGATGTCGAGAGCGTTGTGATGTGTCACGAACGGACGAGCCGAGGCGCCACCCGGTATTGGCTGAAGCACAGGAGTCTCAACCTCAAGATAGCCATTCTCGTTGAAGAAATGGCGGATGCTGTCGATAGCCTTGGTACGTTTGATAAAAATATCCTTAACTCTATCATTTACAACAAGGTCGACGTAACGCATACGATAACGCAGCTCTGGGTCGTTGAACTCGTCGTATTTCACTCCGTCTTTCTCCTTCACTATTGGAAGCGGGCGCAGACTCTTGCTGAGCACCGTCATTTCCTTCACATGGATGGAAATCTCACCCATCTGGGTACGGAACACAAAGCCTTTCACTCCGATGAAATCGCCGATGTCGAGAAGACGCTTGAAAACGACGTTGTACATTGTCTTGTCCTCTCCCGGGCATATTTCGTCGCGGTTGAGATACAACTGTATACGGCCGTGAGCGTCCTGCAGCTCGCAGAATGAAGCGGCTCCCATGATACGACGGCTCATGATACGTCCACCAATGCTCACATTCCCAAACTTTTCCAAATCATTGTCATCAAACTCATCTTTAATCTGTTTCGTGGTGACATTGACATCGTAAGCCGCCTGCGGATATGGGTTGATACCGAGTTTATAAAGCTCTTGTAAAGAATTTCTCCTAACTTGCTCTTGTTCGTTTAACATTTTTATATATTTTTTTTATTATTTTTACATATTAATATTTGGGGGCAAAGATACTAATTTTTCGGAAACATTAAGTAAAAACTGACAATTATTTATAAACAATCTTGTGGCAAAAATTTTTCAAAAAAAACATAAAAAAATTTTATTTATTTTGTAGTTTTTATAAAAAATATGTACTATCTTTGCAGCGGTAATTTATGTAAGTCAGAAAATTATATCTAGTATGAAAAGAAAAAATAAATCGTTCATCGCTATTGCATTGTGTTTCACTGCGTTATTAAGCTCCATCAGTCTAAAAGCACAGGTTGAACTGGAGAACACTTTTAATGATCATGTGTATTACTACTCGTCATTGGAGAAGTATATTAATGTAACGACAAACAAAAATACCATTTCTATCAATTTGTACAACGGTGACCACTCTGTGTACAAGTCAATCAACATCACTCCTCCTTACGGATATGATTACTCTGACATCAACTATTATTCACAGACATTGTTCAATGACGACGAAGACATTGAATTTCTTGTGACATATTACAATTACAGCGAGGACATGAACAAGATTTCCATCTGCAAGCTGTACAACGAGCAGGGTTCAGTGATTGAGGACTTCGGATATTCATATTATGTTTATTCGTCATTGTACAACGAAGGCGGTTTCAAGTTGAAATTGGAGAAGCGTTTCTATAACAACGACAGCAACAGATTCTATTATTCAACAGAGGTTTATTCATTGCCTGGAACAGGTTATTCTCTGTCAGAAAACGGCGTTCAGGTGAACAATGCTCCTCAGAACACAGCGGCTAAGACTGTAGCTCTTCCATACTTGCTGAACGGCGGTGAAAGTGCAGATTTGTTCATCTACAACATGGAGAACAACCTCGTTGAGAAGAAAGTCGTTGACTCGACATTCGACAGAATCATGCTTGACGTTTCAGGTTATGCTCCTGGAATCTATTACTATACAGTCGACGGCACAAGCCACAAGTTCATTGTAAAATAAGGAAATTAGCATTAAAGTATAAGGAAACCGATGCCTGAAGGTGTCGGTTTTTTTTATTTCTCCAAAGTGCCGAAAAATTTTGCTCCAAATTACCGAAAAATTTTGCTCCAAATTGCCGAATTTTAAAATTTTTTGTATATTTGCAACGGAAAATCAGTCATTTATCATGATGAAAAAATACAGAAAAAGAATAGCAGACGAGTTGTTGGCAAAGAAACTCCAATACATTGGAGCCGTTTTGATACAAGGACCAAAATGGTGCGGTAAGACAACCACTGCCGAACAAGCTGCTAAGAGTATTTTGTATATGGATGACCCAGAAAACGGCGAGTCCAATCTGATTATGGCTAATACGGAACCCAAAAAACTCTTAGAAGGTGAAACTCCACGTCTTATCGACGAATGGCAATTGGCTCCAAGTCTTTGGGATTCAGTCAGGTTTACAGTTGACCATCGCGACGGCTTCGGACAATTTATATTGACTGGATCTGCCGTTCCTGCTGACAAATCGCATATACACCATAGCGGTACAGGTCGTTTTTCATGGATGACCATGAGACCTATGTCGTTATATGAATCGGGCGAATCAAATGGCACAGTCAGTTTAGCAAATCTTTTCACTTCACCTGAAAAAATTGCCGAAACAAACAATTTGAATTTTGAAGATATAGCCTATCTTATTTGCAGAGGCGGTTGGCCTCAAGCAGTAAATATCGGCGGAGATTTGGCATTAAACATAGCATCCGAATATTACAATGCAGTCGTTGAATCTGATATCAGCCGAGCAGACAATATATCAAGAAACCCTTCAAGAGTAAAGAGATTATTGCGTTCTTATTCGAGACACCAAGGGTCGCAAACTCCTATTCGGACTATAAAACAAGATTTGTTTGACAATGAGGCATCATCATTCGACGATGAAACTATCAATTCATACATCAATGCACTAAAAAAGATTTTTGTTGTCGATGACATTCCGGCATGGAATCCGAACTTGCGTTCTAAAACAGCAATCCGAACCTCAGATACCAGATATTTGGTTGATCCGTCAATTGGCGCAGCTGCTCTTGAAATCGGTCCGAAAGATTTAATCAACGATTTGAACACAATGGGATTGTTGTTTGAAACATTGTGTATCAGAGATTTACGCGTTTTTGCGGAATCACTTGACGGTAATATTTATCATTATCGCGACCACAACGGATTGGAATGTGATGCGGTAATACATCTTAGGGGTGGTTCATACGGTTTAATTGAAATAAAACTTGGTGGAAGTGCACTTATAGATCAGGGTGCCAACACATTGCTTAAACTTGCATCAAAAATTGATACAACAAAGATGAAAAGTCCGTCGTTTATGATGGTGTTGACAGCGGTAGGAAAATTTGCATATCGTCGAGACGATGGTGTTTTTGTTGTACCTATCGGATGTTTAAAGAATTAAAGTCATGGATCTTCTGCAAACGAAAATCGAATACCTCAAGGGCGTGGGGCCGAAACGAGCTGAGCTGCTGAATAAGGAGCTGGGCATTTTCACGTTTCAGGACCTCTTGGACTATTTTCCGTTCAGGTATATCGACCGTTCGCAGATTCATAAGGTCAGGCAGATTTGCGACGATACCGTTTATTATCAACTAGTAGGAACCGTCAGCAATATGCAAACGTTTGGTTCTCCGAGAGTTACGAGGATTACGGCGACGTTTACCGACGACACCGGCTCGATAGAATTGGTGTGGTTTAAAGGTCTTAAATGGATAAAAAACCGCTTCCAACCGGGCAAGAAATACCTCATTTTCGGCAAGGCAAGCGTGTTCAACAACCGCTTCAACTTCACCCACCCCGATGTGGAAGACTACAACCCCGACGATGTTGTCGTTGGCGAGGCTCTGCAAGGCGTTTACAACACCACCGAGAAGATGAAAAACGCCGGTCTCGGCACAAAACAACTCGCAAGAATCATAAAAACTTGTGTTTTGCAAGTGTGGAACATGATTCCCGAGGTTTTACCCGAGAGTCTTGTGCTTCACGACAAGCTTCTGCCCCGAAAAGACGCCTATTACAAGATACATCTGCCGTCGAACAGCACTGATATTCAACGAGCTACGACGCGTTTGAAATACGAAGAACATTTCTTCTTCCAGCTACGTCTTCTGATTCATAAAAAAGACAGAGAGAAAAACACAAAAAGCGTTGTGTTTCAACAAGTTGGAAATTATTTCAACACGTTTTACAATGAGCATCTACCCTTCCCTCTCACCAATGCCCAGAAACGTGTCATCAAGGAGATTCGCGCAGATTTGAAGAGCGGTCATCAGATGAACAGGCTTTTGCAAGGCGACGTCGGAAGCGGAAAGACCATTGTCGCGTTGATGATTATGCTCCTTGCCCTCGACAACGGGTATCAGGCAACTTTAATGGCACCGACGGAAATCCTTGCTACTCAACATCTTGAGACGCTTCGAGCCCAACTCAAAGGCATGGATGTACACTTCGCCTTGCTAACTGGTAGCACCAAACAATCGGAGCGCAAACAGATTTTGGCCGACCTCGCAAGCGGCGACCTTCAGATAATAATCGGAACTCATGCTTTGATAGAAGACACTGTGGTTTTCAAGAACTTAGGACTCTGCATCATTGACGAGCAGCATCGTTTCGGCGTGGCGCAAAGGGCTTCGTTCTGGGACAAGACCGCATTCCCGCCGCATACTTTGGTTATGACAGCCACACCGATTCCCCGCACATTGGCAATGACTCAATATGGCGACCTCGATGTCTCGAAAATCGACGAGTTGCCGCCTGGAAGAAAGCCTGTTAAGACGGTGCATGTATTTCAGGAACAACGACTTGCGATTATCGGTTTCATGAAGAAACAGATTGCCGAAGGACATCAGATTTATGTGGTTTATCCGCTCATCAAGGAATCGGAGAAGATGGATTTGATAAACCTGCAGGAAGGTTATGAGGCGATGTTGCGTGACTTTCCTGAGCCCGATTATCACATCAGCGTGGTGCACGGGCAGATGAAGGCGGAGGATAAAGACTGGGAGATGCAGCGATTTGTGCGCGGTGAGACGCATATCATGATAGCGACTACTGTAATTGAAGTGGGCGTGAACGTGCCGAACGCCTCGGTGATGATTATTGAAAATGCCAACAGGTTCGGGCTCTCGCAGCTGCACCAACTTCGCGGCAGGGTCGGACGCGGTGCCGAGCAGTCGTATTGTGTGCTTATCACCGACCATAAGCTCACGGGCGAGGGCAAGAAACGTATGGAGACAATGGTGCGCACCAACGACGGATTCGAGATCGCGGAAGCGGACTTGCAGTTGAGAGGACCTGGCGAAACCCAAGGCACACGGCAATCCGGAATGATTGAGATGAAAATCGGCGACTTCCAATACGACGAGCCTATCATCAGGCACACGAGAAGGATGGCAAACCTGCTTTTGGATGCCGACCCGACGTTGTCAAAGCCTGAACATTACGCCACAAAACAATATTTTTCACAACAGTTCGAACGCGATTTCGACTGGAGTCGCATAGGATAGTTTTTTTTACTAATTTTGCAGCATGAGATTGGTCAAACCATCTAAAGTTTTTAGGATTTTTTTCCCTTCGCTGATTTGGCAAATGCCGAAGACAGACAGTAAGACTATTTATCTCACTTTTGACGATGGACCGCACCCTCTAATAACACCGAAAGTGCTTGAAATTCTCAAGCTTTACGATGCTAAAGCTACTTTTTTCTGTATCGGTAACAACGTAAAAAAGTATCCGGAAACATTCAAACTAATTAAAAAAGAAGGGCATTCAATAGGTTGCCACACCTTTAATCATGAAAACGGTTGGAAAACAAAAACTGATGATTATTTAAAGTCTTTCAACGATGCCAATGAATTGATACACAGCAGTTTATTCCGTCCACCGCACGGAAAAATAAAGTATAGTCAACTTGAAAAACTTAGGACATGGCATGCCGAGTCCCTGCAAGTTGTTGCTTGGACAGTCATCGCCTATGATTGGGATCATTCTCTTTCACATGAAGATGTGTATCAAAATGTTATAAAAAACGCTGACGACGGTTCAATTATAACATTCCATGACAGCATAAAAGCATACAATAACATGATTTTTGCACTACCTAAAGTTCTGAAGTATTACCATAATCTTGGTTTTAAATTCAAAGCATTATAATTTTCTTGTTTTGTATTAAAACTTTTTCTATTTTTGCATTTCTGAAAAAATTTAAGAAAATCATGAAGAAACTTATATTAGTTCGCCACGGCGAAAGTGAATGGAACAAGCTTAACCTTTTCACAGGCTGGACAAATGTCGATTTGTCGGAAAAAGGTGTACAGGAAGCATTAGAAGCAGGTAAAGCATTGAAAGACAACGGCTTCAGACCTGAGATTTGTTTTACATCATATCTCAAGAGAGCCATCAAGACGCTCAACAACATCCTTGACGTGATGGACATGGACTGGCTTCCTGTTTACAAAAGCTGGCGCTTGAACGAGAAGAGCTACGGTCAGTTGCAGGGCTTGAACAAGGTCGACATGGCCAAGAAATACGGCGAGGAGCAGGTCTTGAAATGGCGTCGCTGCTTCGACGTGCAGCCACCCGCGCTCGCAATGGATGACCCGAAGAGTCCTCGTCAGGATCCACGCTACGCCGAGATGACCGACGAACAGATTCCGCTCACAGAGTCGTTGAAAGACACCATCGCACGTTTGATGCCATATTATAAAGAAGTGATACTCAAAGCTTTCGAAAATCACGACCAGGTGATGGTGGTGGCTCACGGCAACAGCTTGCGCGGCATCGTGAAAGAACTCCGCAACATGTCGGAAGACGAAATCATAAAATTCAACATCCCGACGGCAATCCCATACATTTTTGAATTTGACGACAACATGAATCTTCAAAACAACTACTTCCTTGGCGACCCCGAAGAGATAGCGAAGAAGATGCAAAGTGTTGCAAATCAAGGAAAAGCGAAATGATCATGAAAAGAAGGTGGGTCATTCCGGATATACATGGATGTGTCAGCACTCTGAAAATGCTGGTTGAATCGGGCATTCAGCTGACAAAAGAAGATTCCTTATATTTTTTGGGTGACTACATCGACCGTGGTCATGACGGCAAAGGTGTCATTGATTACATCATGAGTCTTCAAAACAACGGCTACAATATTGGCTATCTCATTGGTAATCATGAGTATTACTGCATGAACGCCTACGAGCAGGACCAACACCGTTTTCTGTTTAAGAGCAGCATCCACAAGGAATGGGAACGTTACGGAGCCAAAGAAACGCTGAAAAGCTTCGGTGTGAAACATCCGCGTGACATTGACCATAAATATATCGACTGGATGAAAAACGGACAGTATTTCATTGAGCTTGAAGACTTTATCCTTGTCCATGCCGGAATGAATTTCAACCTTTTGAACCCGTTTGAAGACAAGATGTCGATGCTGTGGGTCCGTGATTTCAAGGTAAACACCAGCAAAATTGGCGGAAAAAAAATCATTCACGGGCATGTTCCAGTTGAATACAGCCTCATTCAGCTTTTCATCGAGTCGGGAGGATATGATTTCATTGCCCTTGACAACGGCGTTTATTACCAAGACAGAAAAGTCGGGTTTGGAAACCTCATGGCACTTGAGCTCAACAGCATGGAACTCCTTGCACAACCGAATATCGATTACTGATGTTCGTAGACATTCATACTCATATTGACAATCAATCCGTTATAAGGATTGTCGACAATAATTTCGAAGAAAAGATTTTAAAAACTGAAGGAATACATCCTTGGGAGGTTAGTGTATGTGATAATGAGGTTCCTCGCCTTCGGCTCGAAATGACAGCAGCTATTGGTGAGGTGGGACTTGACAAAGTTCATAAGGAAACCTTTGGGAAACAGATTAAGGTTTTCGAGGAAATGATAAGATTATCAGAGAGTTACAGGAAGCCGATGATTGTACATTGCGTGAGGGCGTATTCCGAGATAATTGAAATCAGAAAAAAGACGAGAGCCACGATGCCGTGGGTGATTCATGGATTCAACAGTTCAGTGGAAACGATGCGGCAACTTTTGAAGCACGACATGTACATCTCGCTTGGTGAAATATTGTATCGTAATGAAAATCAAGCTGTTGAGATATTAAAAAACATCCCGATTGAACGGCTTTTCTTAGAAACCGATGTCTCCGGAAGGGATATAAAAGACGTTTATGAAAAGGCGGCGGCACTTTCTGGATGGGATTTTGATTTTTTGTGCAAAAAGATTTTTGAGAATTATGGAAGACTGGAAACAACGCACTAATATATTAATAGGTGTAGACGGCGTGGAACGGCTTGCCAATGCGCACGTCCTCGTGGTAGGGCTCGGAGGCGTAGGAGCGTATGCCGCAGAACAGCTTGCGCGCGCTGGAATTGGCGAGATGACCATCGTTGACAGCGACACTGTGAGCGTGACAAACAAAAACCGTCAGCTGTTGGCACTTGACAGCACCGTGGGGCGTTACAAAACCGAGGTGATGGCGGAACGTATCCGCGACATCAACCCTGACATCAAGCTGCATGTGCTGACGCAATATCTTAAAGACCAGTCGATTATAGATTTGATGGCACAGAAATTCGACTTCGTGGTCGATGCCATCGACACCATGGCGCCGAAAGTGTTTCTGCTCTATTATGCGGTACAAAACCACCAGAACATAGTGAGCTGCATGGGCGCAGGAGGCAAATACGACCCCACAAAAATTGAAATTTGTGACATGTCGAAATCGTACAACTGCCGGTTAGCGTTTTATATCCGCAAACGCCTGCACCGACTGGGTATCCGCGAAGGCATCACTGTGGTTTTCTCACCAGAGAAAGTGGCTGACGACGCCTTCATAGTGGAAGACGAGCAGCAACAAAACAAAATAGCTACCGTGGGAACAATCTCATATATGCCGGCAACATTCGGGTGCTTCTGCGCCTCACATGTCATCAACCAGCTACTAAAAACACAAAATCGTGTCTCTTCTTGACTTCTTTCTCAATATAAGCGATGTAATGCGTACGTCGCGATATGGTATTTAAGATTTTCTGAGCCTCTTCGTATTCGCCCATTTCGCGGTATAACTCTATGATTTCCAATATAGAAGATTCATATTCCTCATCATCAGGAGTGTATCGCCCTTTAAGAAGAACCAACAGAGCCTTCATGTTTTCAAGATATTCGTCATGAAGCTTTTTGAACATCATGCGACCTTGAATCTGCTTGACCCTGTTTTTACGCCAGACATTGAAACTCATTTTTCCTGTAAAGAGATAACGAAGATGCATCTGATAGTTGTTGCGCACCAAATCGTTGTAAGCCCACCACATCAGACGACGGATGTAAAGTTCCTTATCTTTATCATTATCAATGGATTGCAAAAACTGCTTATAATGGCTCACGAGAGCGAGACGACCTTCGACGCTGTTGAAATGGATGCCGAAGAAACGCCAGTGGTTCCAATTATAATAAGGTACTTCTGGTTTTTTGGAGGTCACGACAGGCTCTTTGTAATCGTTCACCCAGAACCAGTGGCTGCATGACGGGCAGACGATTATCTTTTGAGGCTCCGTTATGTAATTGTCATTCAACGTCTTGCCATCGGAATACAATATCGACTTGTTGACCATTTCCGATTTCACGATATGACCTTCGAGCCACGCGCCACATTTCGGGCATTGCATATAAAACGTATCGTATTTTATCATGACGTTGATTTTTAATTACTTACGACCGAAATCAGCGGGTATCTCGCCCCAAATCTCGGTTCTCCATTTACGTATCGGCACTCTGAAAGTGTTATCGTGAAGCCATTTCTCGGCTCTACGTATCACCTCAAAGAGATATTTATTCTTCTGATTCTCAACGAGTTTAGTTCTGCACAACATCTGACTCACCCATTTCTGACCATTCACTGAATCGGAATAGATTGGCAGGCTGGTATGTTTTTGTTGTTGCCAGGCAAGGCAATGAACGATGGCGAGAAACTCCCCTATGTTGTTGGTTCCGCCTTCAAACACAGGGCTTTTGAACAATTCAGTGCCTGTGGCGATGTACACGCCCCGATATTCCATTTTGCCAGGGTTGCCTGAACATGCGGCGTCGACGGCGATGGCATTGAGTTCGGGTTTGGGGGTGTCTTCGGGCAGAGACGCAAAATTTTGCGTCTTTACATCCGATTCCACAGAATCCGGACCATTTTTAAACGCCGATTCGGCGGCTTCCCTGGTGGGAAATCCTTTGAATTTCGCGCCAGGGAATCCTTCGACCTGCATACGGCATTCGTCCCAAGAGGCGAAGACACCGATTTGCCGGCCGGACCAAACCGTATAGAATTTGTTTTTCGCCATATATAGAGACGCGATGGATTGCGTCTTTACACGTTGTCATTTATTGTTACATAAGGGCGAATAATGATTCGCCCCTACGACAATTATTGTTTGCGCATTGCGATAAGCAATTCCAGCATCTTGATTGCGGAATCGGAGACGATGGTGCCAGGTCCGAAGATGGCTGCTGCGCCTGCGTCATACAGGAACTGGTAGTCCTGATGAGGGATGACGCCGCCGACCACCACCATGATGTCCGGACGACCGAGTTTCTCGAGTTCCTTGATGATCTGAGGCACGAGGGTCTTGTGACCTGCTGCCAATGACGACACGCCGACGACGTGGACGTCGTTTTCCACTGCCTGACGAGCTGCCTCTGCCGGTGTCTGGAACAACGGTCCCATATCGACGTCGAAGCCGATGTCAGCGTAGCCAGTCGCGACGACCTTGGCGCCACGGTCGTGACCGTCCTGACCCATCTTCGCAATCATGATACGAGGACGACGACCTTCGAGTTTAGCGAACTCATCCGCCATTGCCTGTGCCTTGGCGAATTTGTCATTACCTTTTGCTTCCATTGAATAAACTCCTGATATTGAACGAATTACAGCTTTATAACGTCCGACGACTTTCTCACATGCCATTGAGATTTCGCCCAATGTGGCGCGGCATTTGGCTGCTTCCACTGCGAGAGCGAGAAGGTTACCCTTGCCTGTCTTCACCGATTCGGTGATGGCATCGAGGCAACGCTGCACGTCAGCCTCGTTGCGGTTGGCGCGGAGTTCTTTCAGACGCTTGATCTGTGATTCGCGCACAGCGGTATTGTCAACTTCAAGAGTATCAATGCTATCCTCATGTTCAAGACGATATTTGTTGATACCGACGATTGTCTCGGTACCCGAGTCGATCTTAGCCTGCTTACGAGCTGCTGCCTCTTCGATACGCATCTTCGGAAGACCTGTCTCGATGGCTTTTGCCATACCGCCCATCTCCTCGACCTCCATGATGTGAGCCCAAGCGCGCTCAGCGATTTCCTTGGTGAGAGATTCAACATAATATGAACCTGCCCATGGGTCGACGACACGGCAGACATTGGTTTCTTCCTGAATGTAAATCTGAGTGTTACGAGCGATACGAGCGCTGAAATCGGTAGGAAGTGCGATAGCCTCGTCGAGAGCGTTAGTGTGCAACGACTGAGTATGGCCGAGGGCGGCACCCATAGCCTCGATACATGTGCGAGCCACGTTGTTGAACGGGTCCTGCTCGGTGAGCGACCATCCTGAAGTCTGTGTGTGAGTACGCAAAGCCAATGACTTTTCGCTCTTCGGGTTGAAAGTCTTCACGATCTTAGCCCACAGCATACGAGCGGCACGCATCTTAGCAATCTCCATGAAATGGTTCATTCCAGAGCACCAGAAGAACGACAGACGTGGAGCAAATGCGTCGATGTCCAAGCCTGACTTGACACCTGTGCGGAGGTAATCCCAACCATCGGCGAGAGTGTAAGCAAGCTCGATGTCGCATGTAGCGCCAGCTTCCTGCATGTGGTAGCCGGAGATTGAAATGCTGTTGAACTTCGGCATGTTCTGTGAAGTGAACGCGAAGATGTCAGCGATGATACGCATTGAGAACTCAGGAGGATAGATATAGGTGTTACGCACCATGAACTCCTTCAAAATGTCGTTCTGGATTGTACCCTGAAGCTCTTCATATTTAGCGCCTTGTTCCAAAGCGGCGACGATATAGAACGCCAAAATCGGCAACACGGCACCATTCATTGTCATAGAGACAGACATCTTATTCAAAGGAATCTGGTCGAAGAGGACTTTCATATCCTCGACAGAGCAGATTGACACGCCAGCTTTACCGACGTCGCCCATAACGCGTTCATGGTCAGCGTCATAGCCACGGTGAGTAGCAAGGTCGAATGCCACTGACAGACCTTTCTGGCCAGCGGCGATGTTACGGCGGTAGAACGCGTTTGACTCTTCAGCGGTGGAGAAACCTGCATACTGACGGACGGTCCAAGGACGCATCACATACATTGTCGAATAAGGTCCGCGGAGATACGGGGCGATACCTGCAGCGTAGTTGAGGTGCTCCATATTCTCGAGGTCTTCAGCCGTATAAGCCGGCTTCACGTTGATATGTTCAACTGTCTCCCAGTCAGGTTTGTAATCAGCTTTGATTTGTGACTTAGGTATAGCGTTGATATTTATATTCTTGAAATCTGGTTTCATTGCTTACTCCTTTCTTATTTTGTTATACCTAATCTCTTTTGGAAATTCTGCAAAGTCTCGAGGACGTTGCTCTTGACGTGGATGAAATATTCGAGACCGGCTTCTTTGAGGATGTCGGCTGTGCCTTCCGGGTTACCTGCGAGGACTACGATGGTGTCGTTTTTGAGTTCCTCGTAAACCTTGAGGGCGTTGCCTTCGCCGTATTCCTCGTCGGATGAGCAGATGACCACGATTTCAGGTTTGACTTCGCGTGCTGCGGCGATGCCTTCTTCAAGAGTCTTGAAGCCAGGGTTATCGACGACTTCGAAGCCTGCGCATGCGAAGAAGTTGGACGCGAAGTTGGCGCGTGCCTTACGCATGGCGAGGTTGCCATAGGTGAACATCCATGCTGTAGGACGTTTATGGTCTTTAGCGTAAACGTCTGTGGCATAACGCATTGTCTCAAACTGCTGAGCCACGCGGAAGGTGTCGATGGTGTCGACTTCGGCGTTGGCGTCGCGTTTGCAGCTCGGCTTGAACACCCATTCAGCAGGGTCTAATTTCATTGTCTCGGTGAAGTTCGGGAACTGGTTGGTTCCGAGGATTGTCTCGCGGCGAGTGGCGACGTTGCTGAAGCGTTTCGCGGCGCTTTCCTTCACGATATTTTGTATTGTGCCCTTGCGCACCGATGCGAGGTAGCCGCCTTCTTCCTGGATTTGGAGGAACACGTTCCATGCTGCGGTGGCGATGGATTCTGTAAGATTTTCAATGTAATAAGAACCTGCGGCAGGGTCGGCGACCTTGTCGAAATGCGACTCTTCCTTGAGGATGAGCTGCTGGTTACGTGCGATACGGTCAGCAAAATCCGTTGCCTCTTCAAATGTGGCGTCGAATGGAGTTACCGAGAACGAATCGACACCGCCGAGGATAGCCGACATCGTACCTGTCGTAGTACGCAGCATATTGACGTACGGGTCGTACAAGCTCATGTTAATCAACGCGTTGAAGGCGTGGATGCGAATCTTGCAGTTCTCTTCTTTTGCGCCGTAAGCCTTGAGGATTTCAGCCCACAGCATACGGTAGGCGCGCATTTTAGCCATCTCCATGAAATAGGTCTGTCCTACGGCGACGTTGAAGCGCATCTTCGGAGCTATCTCATCGATTGTCAAGCCCTTAGCCAAGAGCTGTTCGATGTATTCGACACCCACTGAGAGGGCGATGCCCATTTCCTGTGAGATTGTAGCGCCGGCGTTGGTGAACACGTGTGCGTTGACTCCGATGGTCTGGACGCCAGGTATTTCAGCCTTTGTGAGGATGGCTGCGAGTTCCATGTCGGTGTTCTCTGTGATGAACCATGTGCCGCGACGGATGTAACGTGTGAGCGGGTCGTAGTTCAGAGAGCCGTGGATGCCGGGGATCTTCGACATCATCTCAAGGAGCGGGAGATGATACTTGTTATTATAAAAGGTGATTTCGACCGCTTCGGCATAGATTCCGTTGAGGAGTCCTGATATCTCGACAGCGTCGTAGGCCTTGTCGTATTCGAGGCGGAACGAGAGTGCTGTAGCGCCGCGGTTGAGGGCGTCGAGAGCTTTTTTATTTGCCTCGTGGTAGTCTTTCACCACGATGTCCTCGCACACGAGCCAGTCGTTACCTTCGTTTTTGGTGCTGCGGATGTAAGGATACTCGCCCGGTTTGGTGTCGAGCCACGGTATATCCTTCAGATTCTCAGCGCGATAATACGGCCTCACCTGGAAACCTTCGGCTGTTTTCCAGACAAGTTTCTTGTTGTAATCGGCTCCTTTGAGGTCTTTTTCGATGACAGCTTCCCACTGTTCGGTGGTCACTGGAGGAAATTCCTCAAAAAGTTTTTTCTGGTTACTCATGATATTTAAAATTTTCGAAAATTTTTTGCAAATATAGGAATTTTTCTTTTTCTGTTACTTTTTTCTTGACAAAAAAAGTAACCAAAAAGTCAAGCGCCAGCCGAGGACGCGACATGTCGCGTCCCTACATACCGCCGTCTGGCGCAGGCCACCGCACCTGAGACAATCTGGCGCAAAGCGAAGATAAATCAATAAAATTTTGTTAAAAATTTTTAAGAATTAAAAAAGGTGAAAATTTTGATTTTGTCGTTGTAAATTTTTGATTTTCAATTATTTAGAAGAGTGTTGAAAAATTAGTCGTTTTTCGTACGATTAATTCGGAAATAGTGTTATAATTTTGCAGAAAATTAAAAATCATAATTTATGAAAGGAAAAAGAAACAACTTTGGTGATATTGTATCACTTATTAACCAGTCAAGATTAAAATCTTATCAGCAAAAAGATAACCGAAGATGGTTGAGAAAAGGGTACAGTTCGGAATCTTGCAAATTATGGCAAGAAAACTGGAATAAAAGGATTTTCCGACAAAAATCTCTCGTAAAATAACAAGATATTTAACAAAAAGAATATATCATGAAAGACAATGACATCATTCCAAACATTGGAAACTACAAAAAGTTGTTGACTTATCAAAAAGCGGTGATTATCTATGATATTACGTTTTATTTTTGCAACAATTTTTTGAAAAAAGGAGATCGGACAATTGATCAAATGATACAAGCCGCAAGGAGTGGAAAACAAAACATTGTTGAAGGCTGTTCTGCTGCTCCCACATCGGCGAAAACAGAAATAAAACTGATTAGTGTTGCAAAGGCAAGTTTAAAAGAACTGCTTGAGGACTATGAGGATTATTTGAGAGTGCGAGGATTTGAACAATGGAAAGACGGTTCTATTGAAAAAGAAACCATGCGTCGAATCGGACGTGAATGCAACGATTACACATTTTACATGAACAAAATAAGAAGTAGTCCTTCCGCAACTATTGCAAACATGGCCATTGTGCTTTTGTATCAAGAAGATTATATGCTGTTCAAGCAGTTGAAACGCCTTGAAGAGGATTTCAAGAAAAACGGTGGTTTCTCGGAGCGGCTATATTGGGCGCGAAAGCGTTAGTCACTAAAGACTTTAGGGACTCTGATGCATTAGAGAGTCTAAAGTTTTTAGGGCAGGCAAAAAACTTTTAAAAAATCATTTCACCTATTAATAAAATGATTAAATTTGCAGATTTACAAAAGAGAGTGTATCGTTGTTTGAAAAAACGATGATTTTCAATGAAATAAATAACAAATAAAAATAAACACAATGAAAAGAAAACTTACATTTTTAATCTCCGCAGCGGTTATGCTGCTGACAATGATGGCAACCACAGGGGAAATGTGGGGGCAAACGAGAGATACGAAGACTGAAGGATTTGAAACTGCTACAGCAGCAACAACCTATAATTCAACTGCAACTGTATCAACAAACCAAAGTGATTGTGGAATTGGCTGGAGTATTTACTATGGTAATGTTTCAACGACACAAGCAATTACTGGTAGTAAATCATGTCTGATAAGATACTATACTGCGGATGCAGTGTTGGGATATGCTAAAACTACAACAGGAATTCAAGGTTTATCAAACATTACTTTCAATGCAAAAGTTACTAATACAGGTAACAAAATGGGCGTTTGGTACTCAACTGATGGAAATACTTGGACCGCCCTTGCTACAGATGTAACGTTGACAACTTCTTCTGCTAGTAAAAGCTATGATATTCCTAATTCATCTTCATCTACTACTTATTATGTAAAAATTGGTCTTACTACAGGATCATCAACTAATAAAAAAGATTTGATATTCGATGATGTGGTTTTTACTTACTCAACTGGCGGCAGCGATTTGGAAGACAGCGACCTTACCCTTACTGGCGCTCCTGTCGCACTGAATTTTGACCTTTACAATAACAGTTCCGCTCAGGTTATAAATTACACAACATCGAGCACTGGCGCTGTAACGGTGAGCACAAGCGATTATGTGACCACTTCGGTTAACACAACAAATAAAACCATAACCGTTACACCAACGGCAGTGACACCAAGTGCACAAACGATTACAGTTAGCCAAGCGGCAGATGCATCATATAATGCCGGCTCAGCTACGTTTACTGTTACGATTACAAACACTCCACCTGCTTTTACCGTTACACTTGGTGACGACAGCTCCACGTTAACAGAAACTTCATCAGGTGCAGGTGTCACATTACCAACTCGTGAAACTCTCAATGGTTATAATTTTGCCGGTTGGTCAGAAACAAACGTCGCGACAGAGACAACAACTGCTCCAACTATAATTCCTGCAGGAGAATATCATCCAACAGCAAATATCACATTATATCCTGTTTACAGCAAAACCATTGGCGGAGGAGGTTCACAAAATGCAAGTGCAAGCGTGACGATTGCAGATTATGCTTTTGCCAACAATTGGAATAACGGAACAGCCTACCAACCACTTACGATGAACACATATATTAGTATCGGTGGCGAAATAAGCGGCAATAATTTCAAATACTATACTTCAGATAATTCCTGGCGTTTCTATACTGATGGAAGTTTTACAATATCAACAAGTAATAATGCCACATTATCATCTGTAACTCTTACTTTCTCTGGAGGACTTAGTTATAATAGTAGCGCAATCACTTCAGGAACCGCTTTTGACGTAACTGGCACTTCAGCAAGCATATCATGCACTGCAAATGCAAAAATCACTGCTATTTCGGTCTCCTACACCATCCCAGGAAGCGGAACTACTTACTATTGGAGCTCTCCAGTAGCAGCTACTGTTGAGACACCAGCTATTGTAGTTGCCGAAAACCCGTTCTTGTTCTCGACAACAGCAACTATCACCTGCGCCACAGAAGGAGCAGCCATCAAATATAGTTATGACAACGAGAATTGGAATGATTATTCAGCTCCTTTGACAATTACCGAGACAAAAACCATCTATGCCAAAGCGATTAAAGACAATAATCAAAGTTCCGTCGCATCTGTAACCGCCACAAAGAACCTGGCAGTACCTACTGTTACCATCGACGCAACAGGAATCACCAACACCAATGTGTTTACCAGTACAACAGCCGGCAACCTTTCCGCTACAGTAACATATAATGAAGAAGCCATCGAAGGCGCGGTTGTTACATGGAGCGGAAATGCTGATGCCGTTGCTACTATTGATGCCTCTACAGGTGCTGTCACTCTTGTAGCCGCAGGTTCGGTTACATTCACTGCAACATACGCTGGCAATGGTGATTACAGCGAGAAGACCGCAACATATCAGATGACTGTGACAAACACAGATCCTAACGCTCCAGGCACACAAAGCAACCCTTACACCGTGGCGCAGGCTCGTGCCGCTATTGACGCAGGAACAGGGTTAACTTTTGTATATGCGACAGGTATTATATCACAAGTTGATTCATATAACTCAACATATAACAGTATCACTTATTGGATTTCAAGCGATGGTACTACAACTTCAGACCAATTAGAAGTTTACAGTGGTAAAGGTTTGAATAACACCAACTTCTCTTCTATAGATGACGTTAAAGTTGGTGCAACTGTTGTTGTTTATGGTACTTTGAAAAAGTATGGTGATGTTTATGAATTTGACAAAAACAACTATTTAACAAGCTATACAGCTCCAGTAATTACCGTTGAGGCTCCGACATTCAGCCCAGTTGCGGGAACTTATGATGAGGCACAAAGTGTTACATTAAGTTGTATAACAGATGACGCTACTATTTATTACACATTGAATGGCAACGATCCCACTAATGCCAGTACACAATACACAACTGCTATCAACGTAGCAAGTACCACTACTATAAAAGCCATCGCTTATGTTGGTGACGACTATAGTACTGTTGCAACAGCAACATATACTATCGTTTCTCTAAACAACATTTCTGACATTACAGAAGTTGGCACAGCATACAGTGTTAAAGGCACTGTCGTTGCCACCAACAGCAAAGGCTTTGTGATGGGAGACGGAACTGGTTATATTTATTACTATAAAAATGGTGATACCGGCAAATCTGTTGGTGACCTCGTCAAAGTTTCTGGCACAACGGGCACCTATGGTCAAATCATCCAATTCACCAATTCCGCTACAGTAACCGAAGCTGCAACTTCCAACTACAACAACACTCCCGCAGCCACAGTAATTACTGAAGTTCCAGATTACTCAACAAGCTATCATTTGAGTACATATTTGGAGTTTGAAGGTACTTTGACAAAATCTGGCAGCAACTATTTAATTACCCTTGGTGAAAGCCAAATTCAGATTTCTTATCCAACCACAGCACAAAGCACAGCTTTGACAGCTTTTGATGGAAAGACAGTCCACGTAAAAGGTTATTTCACTGGAATCAACAGCAGCAGCAAGTTCACTGTGATGCTTGAAAGTGCTGAAGAAGTGATCATTACCACACCTTCCGTAACCATCACGGATGCCACTGTCAACGTAACCGCTGAAAGCGGAAATGGCACCATTAACGTGACCTATTTAAATATTGAGCCAGACGACATCAATCCTGAAGCTCAATTCTTTGCTTCAGACGGCGAGACCTC
>JAFZKP010000012.1 GCA_017553625.1 Bacteroidales bacterium | reverse complement strand
TATAGTTCTTTGAAGTCATTAAAGCCTCTGTTGGCCACAAGCATTTTTTCATGGTGGAATAATCATGTTAAAAATTTTTAACATATTCCATCAAGGGAAAGAAAGAAAAACGACTGTCAAGGCAAAAAAAGTTGGCGGCTGTAATTCATTACAGCCGCCAACTCTAAACTTTAAACTCTAAACTAAAGTTACGCTGTAACCTTCTCCAGCCATTTCACCATGCCGAACATCACCGACATTGAGACAATGCATATTGCGAGGAACACTCCCCAGCATACCCATATGTCCCAAGCGTTGTACATGAGAGGTCCGACGAAAATGAACAGGTTGCCGATGGCTGTCGCGCCGAGCCACAAGCCCTGGCATAAGCCAACCATGTGACGTGGAGCCACCTTCGATACGAATGAAAGTCCGAGAGGTGAGATGAACAACTCAGCGACGGTAAGGAAGAAGTAAGTCACGATAAGCACCCATGGTCCTGACTTGGCGAGACCGTTGGCGGCCATTGTAGCGGCATCCATAGCGCGGAACTCGTCGCCTGAAGGATAACCGCAAGAGATTGAAAGTGCCATCAGGAAGAGGTAGGCCAAACCGGCGATACCCATACCGTAAGCGATCTTGCGAGGTGTTGAAACGCCTTTGCCTTTTCTTACCAACCATGCGAAAGCTGCCATTACCAAAGGTGTTAAGATGATGACGTATAATGGGTTAAGTGCTTGCCAAATCTCGGCAGGGAAGAAGTCGGTGACAACGAAGTCACGCGCCAACAATGTCAGCGACTGGCTGTTCTGGTGGAATGAGAGCCAGAAGAAGATGGCGATACCGAGAACTGCAAACAAAGCGTAGAGACGCTGTTTGATTTCCTTTGCCATTGCGAGTTTCTCTTCCTGTGTGTATTCAACCACTTCGGTCTTCTCTTTCTTTGAAGGCTGTGGGAAAATCTTCTTTGTGCAGAGGAACACCACCAAAGAAATCATCATGGCGACCACCGAAGCGATGAATGCGTAATGGACACCGGTGTTGAACACGTCGATATATTGTGAACTGAATGTCACGAGATCGGTAGGAGTTGCAGCGCCATCAACCAACGATTTTGCCATGTTTTCGGTGAACTTGGTTGTCTGTTCGCCGTTAGCGAGGAACTGATGGCAAAGAGCCGGCATGTCGGCGTTGTAAACGAAGTCGTGAGCTTTCAACCACCAGTTACGGAGCATAGGAGCCACGAACGGGGCGATAACACCGCCGATGTTAATGAACACGTAGAAAATCTGGAAACCGCTGTCGCGACGGTCTTTTGCTTCGGCTAAAGCCTCTGGACCTTTTTCAGCGGCTTCTGCCTCGAACTTGTCGTACAATTTTCCAACGAGAGCCTGCAGGTTGCCTTTGAACAAACCGTTACCAAATGAGATGCAGAGCAATGCGAAGCAGGTGAAGATGAGGATACCCCACCAAGCACCGCCGTTGTCAAGGATGATGCCGTTGGCGTCCTTGCTGAACATCGGGATAGCCAAGCCGACATAACCTGCAGCCATGATAATCAAACCCCACTGGATGGTTCTCGGATAGTTCTGGGTGCGGTCGGCAATGATACCGCCAACCAAGCTCAAAACGTAAATTCCGAAATAGAACACAGAGTAGATGATACTTGCGGTCTTATCCGGCAAACCGAATTTTGAAACAAGGAACAACAGCAGGATGGCGTTCATGATGTAATATCCGAAACGCTCGCCCATGTTGCTCAAAGCCGCTGCAATCAAGCCTTTAGGATGATATTTCTTGGCTTGGTTGAGATAGTAGACCAAAAATGGGACGACGACAATCAAAATGCCAATCAAAATCACCAACGTGCGATTGGTCTGCCATAAACTTGCAATAGATAATAATGACATAGACTTAAATTTTTAATTATACATGAAATTTTTCTCGTTTTTCAATCAAAAAATCGTACAAAAATAATAAAAAAGTTTTAATTCAAACAAGAAAAATCGTAATTTTGCAACTCTAAATTTTCAAAAATGGAATTATCGAGCAAATATAGTCCGCAGACCACTGAGGAGAAATGGTACGAACACTGGATCGAGAAGAATTATTTTCATTCAACGCCTGACGAGCGTGAACCTTACACCATCGTGATTCCGCCACCGAATGTTACTGGCGTGCTTCACATGGGTCACATGCTCAACAACACGATTCAGGACGTCCTGGTGCGCCGTGCGCGTATGCAGGGCAAGAACGCCTGCTGGGTGCCTGGCACCGACCATGCTTCAATTGCGACAGAAGCTAAAGTGGTGAACAAACTGGCTCAGCAAGGAATCAAGAAGACCGACATCGGACGTGATGAGTTCCTCAAACATGCTTGGGACTGGACACACGAGCACGGCGGCATAATCTTGAAACAGCTCCGCAAACTCGGCGCTTCATGCGACTGGGAACGCACCTCGTTTACAATGGACGAGATCCGCTCGAAAAGCGTTATCCGCGTGTTCTGCGACCTTTATAAAAAAGGCTTGATTTACCGCGGCGTGCGTATGGTCAACTGGGACCCGAAGGCTCTCACGGCTTTGAGCGATGAGGAAGTCGTTTATAAAGAGGAACATAGCAAGCTTTATTACCTCAGATATAAAATAGAAGGCGAAAACGGCTACGCTGTCGTGGCGACAACCCGTCCTGAGACAATCATGGGCGATACTGCCATGTGTATCAACCCGAATGACCCTAAAAACCAGCATCTTAAGGGCAAGAAAGTCATTGTCCCACTGGTGAATCGCGTTATTCCAGTCATCGAAGATGAATATGTCGACATCGAATTTGGTACAGGTTGCTTGAAAGTCACTCCTGCGCACGACGTGAACGACTATATGCTCGGTGAGAAACATAACCTCCAGAGTATCAATATCTTCAACGACGATGCAACCATTAGCGAGGCTGCCGGAATGTACGTCGGAATGGACCGTGAGGCGGTGCGTAAACAAATCGTCATTGACTTGAAAGAAGCCGACCTTCTCGAAAAAGTTGAAGACTATAATAATAAGGTGGGTTATTCGGAGCGCACCAACGTCCCTATTGAGCCGAAGCTCTCAATGCAGTGGTTCCTCAAGATGGAACACCTTGCCCAGATAGCGCTCAAGCCTGTTGAGGACGGCGAAATTCAGTTCTATCCTGCAAAATATGTCAACCTTTACCGCCATTGGCTCGAGAATATCAAGGATTGGTGCATAAGCCGTCAGTTGTGGTGGGGTCATCAGATTCCGGC
The DNA here is from genome assembly GCA_017553625.1 of Bacteroidales bacterium. Taxonomy (GTDB): domain Bacteria; phylum Bacteroidota; class Bacteroidia; order Bacteroidales; family F082; genus Limimorpha. The sequence continues at coordinate 42,590 of JAFZKP010000012.1, read as the reverse complement.
GTATTATCTGCCACAAGGCGGATTTGTTGTTGCCGAAACACCAGAGGAAGCTTTGGCTTTGGCAAAAGAAAAGACAGGTGATAACAATTTGACAATTAACGACTTGCGTCAGGATAACGATGCTTTGGACACATGGTTCAGTTCATGGTTGTGGCCTCTCTCGTTGTTCAACGGAATCCTTGACCCGAACAATGCCGAGTTCAAATATTATTACCCGACCAACGACCTCATCACCGCTCCTGATATCATTTTCTTCTGGGTTGCCAGAATGATTATGGCAGGCGAGGAGTACGAGGCGAAAGTGCCGTTCCACAACGTGTATTTCACTGGTATCGTGCGCGACAAGCTTGGTCGTAAGATGTCGAAATCATTGGGAAATTCTCCTGACCCGATTGAACTCATAGAGAACTACGGTGCTGACGGCGTTCGTATGGGAATGTTGCTCTCGGCTCCTGCCGGAAACGATATTTTGTTCGACGTGGCGTTGTGCGAGCAGGGACGTAATTTCTGCAACAAAATCTGGAACGCTCTCCGTCTCGTGAAAGGCTGGACGGTCGATGAAAAAGCCGCTCAACCTGACACTGCGAAGATGGCAATGAAATGGTTTGACGCGCGTTACAACCAGGTCTTGGCTGAGATGAACGATAATTTCGAGAAGTATCGTCTCTCCGATGCCTTGATGGGTGTTTACAAACTCACTTGGGACGACTTCTGCTCATGGTATCTCGAGATGGTTAAAGCCCCGATGGGACAGGCTGTTGACGGTGTAACATACAGAGCCACAGTGACTTTCTTTGAAAATTTGATGAAACTCCTGCATCCGTTCATGCCGTTCATCACCGAGGAAATCTATCATAACCTCGAAGAGCGAAAAGACGGCGACGATATCATCATCGCACAGCAACCAAAAGAAAAAGCTGTTGACAATCAGGTGCTTGCACAGTTTGATTTCACCATGGATGTCATCAACAACATCCGTAAGATTCGTGCCGAAAAGAACATCTCGTTCAAAGAGGCGTTGGATTTGGTTGTCATCGACAACGGCAGTGCAAACAAAGATTTTGACTGCATTATTGAAAAGTTAACTAACGTTAAATCAATAATATACACTACTGAAAAACCACAAGACGCTTTCGGATTCATAGTGCGTTCGAAGGAGTATTTCATTCCGGTGACTGATTCTGTCGACACTGAGGCGGAGTTAAAGAAACTGGAGGAAGAGCTGAAATACGCCCAAGGGTTCTTGAAATCGGTGGAGGCTAAACTCTCGAACGAGAAATTCGTTAACGGGGCTCCTGCAGCCGTCGTCGACAAGGAACGTAAGAAAAAAACTGACGCCGAAGCGAAGATTGCGGTTCTTGAACAACAGATCAAGGGTTTGAAAAAATGAAATCAGATCTTTTTGACATCAAATTGCGCCTCGGATGGGTGATTCTGATAGTTGCGGTAATCGTTGCGGCTGCTGTGTTTTTGACGATACAATTGTCGAAAAATGAAACGGTTTTGGAAAACCATGTCTATTCTTTGGAGAAGCAGAAGTCGCTGATTGAGCAGGCCGATGATTACATCACCGCCTATTATGACAAGATTCTCAAGGAATGCATTGATAATCATGAGAATGTGGAGAAGGCGGTTTCCAAAATATCATTCGAGGTGCTTGACAAGAAACGTGATGAAATGGCATCGGCGTATGTTGTTGACAGTCCTGAATACCAGAATTTCATAAGACAGTTTGATATGAAAGTTCACCAGTATTTCTTGGAATTCAAAGAAATATTGAATGATAATAGCAAGTCAAAATAGGGTAAGTTATTTATTCTTCCTCAACCAGGAACAACGCGATTTGTTTAATACCTTGTGCGCCGATAACTAATTGATTGTCAATCTCGGTGCTTTTGCTTGCTCCGTTGATGAACACGGTCTCGGTCGGTCTGTGGTTTTGGTATTTGTCTTTCAATAGCTTTATTGCGTCTTTCATGCTCGCTACAATCTGATTCGGCGAAGCGTAAACCAGCAACACGTCGGTGTTGGAATATGCCACTCGTGAGCCTGCACATTTGTCGGTCAAGACCACGCTGCCAGTGTGTGCCACAAGGCATTCGCAGTCGGTGATGCTCACGGTCTTTTTGCGTTTAGAAGTGTAGTCGCGGCAAAGCTCGATTCCTGAGTCCTTGAAAATGTTTTCCATCTTCATACTCGTGCTGCATAGCGGTTCCCATTGATTCTCAACGATGTACTGTTTCATCGCCTCAATGAAATCCTGCTGGCTCTCGAAGTAAATGAAGATACCGCCGTTATCCTTGAAACGCTCCACGAAGGTGAAGTCGGCACCGTCCTCTTCCTTGAACGGTGTCCATGTGTCACACTGCATGTTCACGTCAGAAAAAATGTTCTCGTCCTTAGCCATAACAGCCTCACGCACCTTCGCAAGGATTTGTTCCTTGTTGGTACGCTCACTGAGATTTCCGAACGAGAATATTTTCATGACTTATGCTATTGAAGTGTTTTCCGGATTAAAAGTTTGTTCGTTGTTTTCTTCAGGCTTTTCCTCGTTACGTCTTTTGAAATTTCTCTCTTCGCGTTTCCACGGACGTTCGCCGAAGATGGTGACAAGGTCGTCGGTGAAGATAACTTCTTTGTCGATAAGCTTTTCGGCAAGTTTTGTAAGTCCTTCCTTGTGCTCGTTGAGGATGCGCAGTGCTTCCTGATAAGCACCTTCGATGAGTTTGCTCACCTCTTCGTCAATCTTCTCAGCTGTCTTCTCGCTGAAAGGCTTTGTGAAGGCGTAATCTTGCTGACCTGTTGAGTCATAATAGCTTACGTTGCCTATTTTCTCGTCGAGGCCGTAGTACATCACCATGGCGTGAGCTTGTTTCGACACCTTTTCGAGGTCGTTCAAGGCTCCTGTCGATATCTTTCCGAAGATGATTTGTTCTGCGGCGCGGCCGCCTAATGTTGCAATCATCTCATGATACATCTGCTCTTTTGTTGTTATCTGCCTCTCGTCGGGCAGGTACCAGGCCGCGCCGAGTGCCTTGCCTCGTGGCACGATGGTCACTTTCACCAGCGGATGTGCGTGTTCGAGCATCCAGCTTGTGGTGGCGTGTCCGGCTTCATGGAAGGCGATGACTTTCTTTTCGGAAGGTGTTATCACGGAGTTCTTCTTCTCCAGACCGCCAACGATACGGTCGATGGCGTCGAGGAAGTCTTGTTTTTCTATGCTTTCCTTGTTACGGCGTGCCGCGATGAGAGCCGCTTCGTTGCAGACGTTGGCGATGTCGGCGCCAGAGAATCCTGGAGTCTGTTTTGCCAGGAACTCTTTGTCGACGTCTTTGCCGAGTTTCAAGCCGCGCATGTGCACCTCGAAAATCTCACGACGGCCGTTCAAGTCGGGTAACTCGACGTAAATCTGGCGGTCGAAACGTCCGGCGCGCATCAAGGCTTTGTCGAGGATGTCGGCGCGGTTGGTGGCAGCCAGCACTATCACGCCCGAGTTGGTGCCGAAGCCGTCCATCTCGGTAAGCAGCTGGTTCAGAGTGCTTTCGCGCTCGTCGTTGCCGCCACTGACAATGTTTTTACCCCTTGCGCGTCCGATGGCGTCGATTTCATCGATGAAAATTATGCAAGGTGATTTCGCTTTAGCCTGACTGAAAAGGTCGCGCACACGTGAGGCGCCCACGCCCACGAACATCTCGACGAAGTCGGAGCCTGAGATGCTGAAAAACGGCACGTTGGCCTCGCCAGCCACTGATTTTGCCAATAATGTCTTGCCGGTGCCAGGAGGACCCACGAGTAGAACGCCTTTCGGAATCTTGCCGCCTAAACGTGTGTATCTGTTAGGATTCTTGAGGAAGTCAACGATTTCCATCACCTCTTCCTTGGCTTCTTCGAGACCTGCCACGTCTTTGAATGTGGTCTTGGTGTCTTTTTCCTGGTCGTAAAGTTGCGCCTTCGACTTCCCGATGCTGAAAATCTGTCCGCCGCCCATGCCTGAGCCGCCGTTCATGCGGCGCATGATGAGAATCCAGAATCCCACGAGCAACAATAACGGCACTATCCAACTGACAATTTCGCCAACCCAGTTGTGTCGCTCCACAGGAATGACCTCGATAGGGTTGGAAAGTCCTTGCTGAGCCTCGTCAACCTTGGTGTAAAGACGGTCTTCCGAAACGTTGAGGACATAATTCGGCGTTTTCCCGAACACCTGAGGCTTTTCGTTTGGAAAATATTTTCTGATACCTTGCTCGTTCAAGTAAATCTCAGCGGTCTTGCCGTTCACAAGCTCAATCTTCTCGACATCGCCGTCACGGAGCATCTTGGTCAGATCCGCCATATTGGTGGTCTTTGTCGAATTTGAAGTGCCGCTGAACACTATCGAACCGAGGAAAAACGCTATCAGGATGATGTAAACCCAATAAAAACCAATCTTTTTCTTCGGTTTATTGTTGTTATCATTGAAATTTTGAAATGGATTCTTGTTTTCTGCCATTGTTAGTAAAATTAATCCTCATAATTCTTTCTCTCCGCGTCAGCCCACAAGTCTTCCAGTCTGTAGAAATCGCGTTTCTCCTGAAGGAAGATGTGAACCACCACGTCAACATAATCCAACAAAATCCATTCCGAATTTTCAAAGCCCTCCTCATGATACACATGAACGTGAAGCTTGTTGCGGACGTTGTCGATGATTTTCTCCGCAATGGCGTTTACCTGTGTCTTAGACTGGGCATGGCATATTACGAAATAATCTGTTACAGCTGACTGTAACTCTCTCATATCCAATGATGTAACTCCACTTGCTTTGCTCTCCAACATGGTCTCAACTATCGTTGTCAAGACTTCTTCGGTATTGTCGTTTTCGTGTCTTATTCTCATTTAAAAAAATTTTTGCAAAGATACTTATAAAATTTGAAGCTTCCAATATGTATTTAATAAAATTTATTTATTTTTGTTTTTTAAATGAATTAGTAAAAATTTTTTCAAAAATGGCGCTGAAAATTTTATATTTTGATGAGCTGAATTCGACGAATGTCTATCTTTATGACAAAATTTCCGAAAAAAATGACATTGCGGATATGGTTGTGGTGGCTTCTCATCAGACGGCGGGGCGCGGGATGGACAAAAACCGTTGGGAGAGCGAGGCGGGAAAGAATCTTTTATTCAGTATCGCATTGAATGTCAATTTCTTGGATGCTGAAAACCAGTTTAAAATCTCGCAAGCCGTTTCGGTTGCCATTTATGAGACTTTAAGCGAAATCATTGATAATCAGAGTATTTTTATAAAATGGCCCAACGATATTTATTTCGATGACAGTAAACTTGCCGGAATGTTGATTCAAAACACAATTGAAGGCAAAAAAATGGGCGTTTCTATTATAGGTATTGGCTTGAATGTCAATCAGATAGAGTTTTCAAAAGATATTCCGAACCCGATTTCCCTGAAAATGATAACAGGAAATGATTATGACTTTGATAATCTTCTTAACAGATTGATTGTCAAGATAAAAGAGGCTGTTGAAAGTCTTCGTTTTGAACAAAAATGTGAAGAAATCAACGAGAAATATATTTCAAAGTCGTATCGTTTTGGAAAATGGGCTGAATATTTTTATCATAACCAAGTAAAGACGATGATTATCAATGGTTTTGACAAATACGGACGACTCCTTCTTCGAGACAAAGAAGGAGCCGAAAACGTTTGTGACGTTAAAGAGTTGCAGTTTTTCCCGCCATCATGTCGACGAGATTCTGAAGCGGACGTTTAGCCATCATTGCCATGAGCGGGTTGAGCTCGGCGTCTATTTCATACATCACGCGGCAGTTGTTTCCAAGTCCTGCTATTTTGATGCTTAAAACGAACGGGAACGGTGTTTTCCCGACAGGCATCAATTGCACTAAACTGTATGTTATTCTTTGACTTACGCGTAATGCGATGCTGCCCATTCCCTGCACGGTGAACGAGAGGTTGTCCTCGTTAGCCTGCACGTTGATGACCTGTTCAGGCAGCAGTGCCGGGATGTTGCGCATGTCGCTGACGATGGCGAAAAACTCCTGTTCGCTTCTGCTGTTGTCTACGTATTGTGACTGAATTAACATGTCTGATGTGCCTCCGACCACGCCTGTGGGCTTTTTCTCCATTCCATCAGCGACTGCATCTGGTCGTCGCTAACGTAGTTTTCCTCAACGGCTTTTTGTATCAATGACTCGTAATTGCTTATTGTCACAAGGTCGCATTCAGCTTTCTTGAACGCCTCTGCCGCGGCGTCGAGCTGGTAGGTGAAAATCGCCATCATGCCTTTCACGTTGGCGCCTTTCTCGCGCAGTGCCTCAACGGCTGCAAGGCTTGATTTTCCTGTGGATACGAGGTCTTCGACCACCACCACCGACGCGCCCTGCGGCACCACGCCTTCAACTTGGTTGTTGAGTCCGTGCGACTTGGCTTCCGAGCGCACGTAGCAGAACGGGAGACCGAGCTCCTGAGCCACCAAAGCGCCTTGCGGTATGCCGCCTGTCGCCACGCCTGCGATGAGGTCGGGCTTACCAAAGTTGGCGACGCACATCTTCACAAAAGCCTCGCGGATGAAGGTCCTGATATGCGGATACGACAGCGTGACGCGGTTGTCACAATAAATCGGGGATTTCAATCCGCTCGCCCATGTAAAAGGACTTGCAGGATTCAATTTTATTGCTTTAATTTGCAGCAGGAAATTCGCTAATGCTAAAGCGGTCTCTTTTTCGTTCATAATTGAATAAATTTTTGTGCAAATGTACAGACTTTTTTGTAATAATCGGACGTTGACGGCAAATAATTTTTGCGAAAAATTGTTATCTGTTGATAATAAATGTATTAAAAATTGCGACGATTTGGTCGGAAAAATAAGCGATTGGCTTGATGACGAGACCGTCGGACTCCTTGATTTGGGCGATGTCGACGGCGAGGATCTGGCTTTCGCAATAAAAAATATTTTCCGTCAGGCTCCTGCTGCAGGAGGCGTGGTAATAATTGACAATCAATTTGTTGCAATCGAACGGCATGGCATACCTGACCTTCCCAAAGGACATATCGAAAAAGGAGAGAGCCCCGAAGTGGCGGCACTGCGCGAAGTGGAGGAGGAGACAGGCATCACCGACCTCGAGATAATTAAGGAACTTCCGTCAACGTGGCATTGCTATCTTCTTGACAACCAATGGACTATAAAAAAGACAAGCTGGTTCTTGATGCGGACAAAATCAGGAATGAAAAACGTGCCTCAAACAGAAGAAGGGATTTCAAAGGTTTATCTTGTTGATAAAGAAAGAGTTGGAGACTTCAAAAAGAATACGTTCGAATCTTTAAAAACGCTTGTGCCGGAAATAACAATTTTTTTGTAAATTTGCACGTTATTAATTAGGTGTAAATTCTGACACATGAAAATTGGAGTTTTTGCAGGTTCGTTCGACCCGATAACGCGAGGTCATGAGGATATTGTGATGAAGGCAATGCCTCTTTTCGACGAGATTTTTATCGCGATAGGTGTAAATATCGATAAGAAATATCAGTTTCCGCTGGAAGACAGAATCAAGTGGATTGAAAACACTTTCGCCGAGTTTCCGAAAGTAAAAGTCGTTAGCTATGAGGGACTTACTGTCGATTTGTGTAAAAGACTGAACGCAGGTTTCATCATCCGTGGGCTGAGAAACACTACCGATTTCGAATACGAGAGCATCGTCGCTGAGGCTAACAAGAAACTCAATCCAGAGGTTGAGACGGTGTTTTTCCTATCCGACCCGACTCTGCGCTGCATTTCGTCGACAGTGGTGCGCGACCTTGTGAAAAACGGCGTCGATTTGAAAGGTTTTGTGCCCGAAAAATCAGGATTTTATGAAAAATAAGGTATTCCTATTACTGCTTGCGCTTTGCCCGATTCTTGTGTCCGGACAAAATGTGTCCGTTTCGGGGACTGCTAACAGGCCGAATGCTTTGATAAGACTTTTCGCATATAGCGACATGCTTACCAATGAACAGGTGAAACTTGCTGAGATTCAATCAGATAAGGATGGAAAATTTTCGCTTGCGGCTCATGTTAAGGATATTACTCCGGCGCAGATTGCCGTAAATCTTGAACGTGTGGACTTGATTTTGAGTCCCGATGGCAAGTATGATGTGGAAATTGTTATTCCGGAACTCAAGGAAGACGCTTCTTTTTTTGAAAAAGAACATCCGGTTTTGAAGATAAACAAAGCCGATGACGGAGGTCTGTATTCGCAATACGTCACCGCACAGGCTCACGTCGACGATTTTCTCTATGAGAATTTCAACCAGATTTACAAAGGTAGAAAAGTGTATCTTCTCGACACCCTTGACAATCAGCTGGAAAGAAGGTTCAGGAAAGCGGAACATGACTATGTGAAAGACTATGTGAAGTATCGCAAGGCATCGGTTCTTATGACTTTTAACAAAAAGAAAACCATTGACGAATATTTTGATAATCAAAAGGTTCTGTATCTGCAAACCTCATATATGAACGTATTTTTGGAGTTGTTCAAGAGCTATTTCAACACACGGGAATACGTTCAGTATGAACTGAAAAACAAGTTTTATGAAGGATATGACAGTTTTATGGCTTATGTCTGTAAAAATGACTTTTTGTCACGAAACAGACAGGAGGCTGAACTTGTCACGATAATTGAATTGCGGAGATTTTACTATGAGAATTTTGTTGATAAAAATAAGATTATCGAATATTTGAATATCATAAAAAACACTTCCAAGTATTTGAAAAACAGAGAGGTGGCATCAAATATGGTGAATAAACTTCTGGATTTGTCGTATGATTCCGACGCTCCGCAGTTTTCGCTGAAAGATAAGGATGGAAAGACGGTAAAACTCACTGATTATCAGAATGATATGGTGCTTTTGCAGTTCGTCAACAGGGTGTCGCCGATGATTGACCGCGAGTTCGGTGTTTTAAATGAACTTCAAAACCGATGGAACGACACCATTCAGGTGGTCACGATAGCATCTTCCGAAGCGTTTGAAGACTATGTGCAACTCTTTGACAAACAAGGATATAAGTGGACTCTTCTGAACCTTGGGAACAATATGCTTTTGCTTGAGGATTACCATGTGAAAACCTATCCGGCGTATGTCATTTTGAAGAGAAAAAACAAGATTGGGATGGCACCTGCGCCTTCGCCTGAACAATATCTCGATTTTCATGTCAGAAGAATTAGTAAATATTAATAAATTTCTTATTTTTGCATAATTTTTGATAGAGACAAATTTTTAAAATAATTATTGACAAATACATAAAAACATGGGCTTTTTAGCAAGACTTTTTGGAAATAAATCAGAGCATGACAACAAGGCATTGAGACCGTTGTTGCAGAAAACGCTTGACGCATACGAGAAAATCAAGGAACTTGACATTGACAGTCTTCGTCATAAGACGTTGGAATTCAAGGAATACATCCAGAACAAAATAGCTGATGAGGAAGCGAAAATCGCGGAACTGAAGGCGAGTGTGGAGAACAATCCTGACATGGATCTTGAGGAGAAAAACGAGGTCTACGGTCAGGTCGACAAGCTTGAAAAACTGGTTCTTGACAAGATTGAGGAGGCATTGAACGAAATCATGCCTGAGGCTTTCGCCGTGATGAAAGAAGCGGCTAAACGGTTTAAGGATAATGAAGTGTTGGAGGCTACTGCCACTGATTTGGACCGCGAACTTGCCGCTAAATACGACCACATCAACATTGAAGGCGACAAGGTTTACTACAACAACAGCTGGATGGCGGGCGGCAACATGGTGAAATGGGACATGGTGCATTACGACGTGCAGATTATCGGCGGCATCGTGCTGCATCAGGGTAAGATTGCGGAGATGGCTACTGGTGAAGGTAAGACTTTGGTCGCGACCCTGCCTGTTTACCTCAACGCTCTCGCAGGACGCGGCGTGCATGTCGTGACCGTCAACGATTACTTGGCAAAGCGTGACTCCGAGTGGATGGGCACACTTTACAATTTCCTGGGACTGACATGCGACTGCATCGACAAACACCAACCGAACAGCCCAGAGAGACGCGCCGCTTACAACTCGGACATCACTTACGGAACCAACAACGAGTTCGGTTTCGACTACCTTCGTGACAACATGGCGGGCAACCCTGAGGAACTCGTTCAACGCAAGCATCATTACGCCATCGTCGACGAGGTCGACTCCGTTTTGATTGACGACGCGCGTACACCTCTTATAATCAGCGGACCTACGCCACGAGGCGACGACCAGGAGTTCAACCAGCTGAAACCTGACGTTGTGAATCTTTATGAGGCTCAGAAACGCCTTGTGACACAATGTCTTGCGGAAGCAAAGAAGATTCTCACGAATCCTAATGCCACCGAAGAGGAGAAGTCACATGGCGCCGACCAGCTCTTCCGCGCATTCCACGGACTGCCGAAGAACAACGCTCTCATTAAATTCCTTTCTGAAGAGGGAATGAAGTCGCTGTTGCTTAAGACAGAGGGCTTCTACATGCAGGAGCAGAGTAAAAACATGCACATCATCGATGACGAGCTATATTTCGTGATTGATGAGAAACTGAACACCGTGGTTCTTACCGACAAAGGTAATGAACAGCTTGCAAAGGCATACAACGACCCTTCGTTCTTCATCATCCCTGATGTCGGTTCGGAAATCGCCGACATTGAGAAGTCGAATCTCAGCGATGACGAGAAGGTTCATAAGAAATCTGAGCTTTTGCGTGTGTTTTCTGAAAAATCGGAGCGTCTGCACACTGTGCAGCAGCTGTTGAAGGCTTATACTTTGTTTGAAAAAGATGTCGACTACGTCATCATCGACAACAAAGTGAAGATTGTTGACGAGCAGACAGGTCGTATCATGGAAGGCCGTCGTTGGTCTGACGGATTGCATCAGGCAGTGGAGGCGAAGGAAAATGTTGACGTTGAAGCCGCGACGCAGACTTACGCCACCATCACTTTGCAGAACTACTTCCGTATGTATCACAAACTCGCCGGTATGACAGGTACTGCTATCGACGAGGCGAAAGAGTTTGATGATATCTACAAACTTGATGTTGTTGTGATTCCGACCAACAAACCTATTGCGCGTGACGACCGCGAGGATTTGATTTACAAGACAAAACGCGAGAAGTACAATGCCGTCATCGAAAATATCGAGGAGCTCGTTAATGAAGGCAGACCTGTTTTGGTGGGTACCACTTCGGTTGAGATTTCGGAGTTGCTGAGCAGGATGCTGACGCGTAAGAATATCAAGCACAATGTTTTGAACGCGAAGCTGCACTTCAAGGAGGCTCAGATTGTGAAAGATGCAGGTTATGCCGGCACTGTCACCATCGCCACCAACATGGCAGGTCGTGGTACCGATATCAAGTTGGGACCTGGCGTGAAAGAGGCGGGCGGTCTCGCCATCATAGGCACAGAGCGTCATGAGTCGCGTCGTGTCGACCGTCAGTTGCGCGGTCGTGCCGGCCGTCAGGGTGACCCGGGAAGCTCACAGTTTTTCGTGTCGTTGGAAGACAACCTCATGCGTATGTTCGGTTCCGAGCGTATCGCTCCGCTGATGGACCGTCTCGGCATGAAGGAAGGCGAGGTGATTCAACATCCGATGATTACCAAGCAGATAGAAAAGGCACAGAAAAAGGTAGAGGAGAACCATTTCGGAGTGCGTAAGCATCTGTTGGAATACGACGATGTGATGAACTTGCAACGTGAGGCGATTTATGAGAAACGCCGCCACGCCTTGTTCGGTGAACGTCTGCAGATTGACATAAACAACATGATGTACGACCTCGGCGAGTCGCTAATTGAGCAGTGCAAAGCCAACGACGACTATGAAGGTCTCAAACTTGACGTGCTTTCAAACATGGGTGTCGAACCACCGTTTGATGAGGATGAATTCAAACACAGCAAGCTTGATGATCTCGCCGACAAGCTGTTTGAAAAGGCTGTCGAGTCGTACAACAAGAAGACGCAGCTGGTGGGCGAGAAGACGTTGCCGCTCATCAAGCACATCTACGATACACAGCCAGGTTACAAGAATATCATCATCCCGTTTACTGACGGCAAGAAAGGCATCAACGTGGTGGTGAATATCGAGAAAGCTGTTCAGAACGGTGCGCGTGAGATTTCGCTGTCGCTTGAGAAGAGCATCACTCTTGGCATGATTGACGACGCCTGGAAAGAGCATCTGCGCGAACTCGACGACTTGAAACAGTCGGTGCAAAACGCACAGTATGAACAGAAAGACCCGTTGCTGATATATAAGTTTGAGTCGTTCAACCTTTTCAAGGAAATGGTTTTGAAGATTAACCGCGAGGTCATTTCGTTCCTGATGAAGTCAGACCTGCCGCCGCAAGATCCGAGCAAGGTGCGCGAACATCATGCAAAGCCTATCGACAGGAGCAAGATCAAGGAGCAGCGTACCGACATGCTTTCGCAGGCTAACAGTAACACTCAGGAAAACCAGGTGACACAGCCTATCCACGTGGAGAAGAAGGTGGGAAGAAACGACCCTTGTCCGTGCGGTTCAGGCAAGAAATACAAGAATTGCCACGGGAGATTAGAATAATCACGTGGGGACAAGGCAGCCTTGTCCGTACAGGTAGCATAAAGTAAAAAATGAAACGGTTTGTCATATTGATAAGTTTGTTTGTGATGTCGTTAACAGCATCATCACAAGCATCTGTCGATACGATAAAACATGTTTCTAATCGTCCCAAAGTCGGAGTTGTATTGAGCGGCGGCGGTGCCAAGGGCTTCGCGCACATCGGGGCGTTGAGAGTGATAGAGGAGGCGGGCATCCCAATCGATTACATCGCGGGAACGAGCATGGGCTCCATCATAGGAGGACTCTATGCTGTTGGTTACGACCCCGACATGATGCAGAAGCTTTGCACTGAGCAGAACTGGGACTTGATTATTAAAGACCAGATTCCGCGAAAGTTCATCCCTCTCGAGAAACGAATCAACGAACGTCATTATCTGATTTCGTTGCCTTATAAGGACGGCAAGTTTAAGATTAAAAGGTCGATTGTCGACGGCATGTACGTCAACATGCTGCTCACACGACTGATGATGCCAGCCTATAAAGAACGCGACTTCAGCAAACTTCCAGTGCCGTTCCTGTGTATCGGGACCGATATGATTACCGCCGACCCTATAGAATTTACGAGCGGTTCGTTGGCGCAGTCGATACGCTCTTCCATGTCGATACCGTTTCTTTTCGAACCTGTTGATTACAACGGACATCTGCTTTGCGACGGCGGTCTCACCAACAACTTCCCAGTGAGAAACGTGCGCGAAAAAGGTGCTGACATCATCATCGGCGTCGATTTGGAAATCGTGAAATCCGACCCCGAGGTTCTTGACAACTCTTTGAAAGTTCTCGAGCGACTGATTTCCGTCGTGTCGCAGGACGAGAGCAACAAGGCGCGCAAGGAGTGCAATATCTTGATAAGACCTGATATCGGCAAGGCTAACATGATGTCGTTCAACGACTTCAGCCCGATAATAAAATGCGGGGAGGATGGAGCTCGTGAGAAATTCCCGGAATTAAAACGTCTTGCAGACTCGCTTCAGTCCATCGCGCCGTTTGAGGTGGAACGTCATCATACTCAGCCTGTTGACAGTGTGACAATTGCAGGAGTGGAGGTCGAAGGTCTTGACGATTACAATGCCGAGCTGCTCAAATCGGAGTTCGGTGACGAGTTTCCGCATAAGTTTCCTATCGAAGATATCGAGACGATTATCGTGAAGATTTATTCACAAGGCTATTATTCCAACGTATGGTATGAATTGATAGATTCACCGGAAGGAAATATCATCAGACTGCACTGTAAAAACAGGACTTCGCTCAATTTTTCCGTCGCAGGGCATTACGACAACAATTACGGTATTGGTATGTTACTGAATATGAACGCCCGCACCAAGCATTTTACATATAATGTGGATTTGAATATAGCCGACAATCCGTATTTCAGGGCGGGCATCACACATCGTTACACAAGGATGCTGAGCGGAACGGCAGAGGTCAAGGCTATGAACCTGAAGGCAAATATGTTCAATCAGAACGGCGGAATCCAACATTCGGTAAGATTGCAGTATAATGCTTTTGATTTGTATTTCCAGGTAGCTCCGTCGGTGACTCAAGCGGTTAAAATAGGGTTTAGAACGAACTATTCATTGGCGCAGGATTTGCAGTATAATGGAAATAACAAGAATGAAGAAAGCAGATTAGACCAGCATCAATTCAATCCGAAAGCCTATTTGCATTATTTCTTCAATAACGAGGATCAGACTGATTTTCCGCGTAAGGGATGGAATATCAATATGGTAGCTAAATGTATCTTGTACGACGGAGTGTTTAAGGACGCCGATAGCAGACCTATGTACAGTTTGCAGGCTGATTTCAGGAAGTCATTTCCTATAGGACAACGTCACGCATTCAGATTGGGTGCTTCCGGAGCTACCCGTCTTGGTGAAAAGATATTGCTTTTTGATGACGACTTGTTCTTTATTGGCGGTCAGTCGAAGATGTTTTACATGGATAACATCATGAGTTTCACGGGCTTGCCGTTTGTGTCGGTTTACACGGAATTTGCGGCTTACGCAAAAGTGGCGTGGCAGTGGAATTTCTATAAAAATTTCTATGCGATAGCCAGCTGTGATGCAGGTTACATGAAAAACTACATGCCGATAATGGAAAAGAGTATGCAGTTGGATGCTATTGATATGAATAATCCGTCGGAAGAGGATTTGTTGAAGCTTTTAGAATTTTTATACGATTTCTATGAGTCGACTTCAACACGGCTTGACACATGGTTCATTCCTAAGAATTTTGTCATGGGTGCAGGTTTGACTCTCGGTTATAAGACATTATTCGGTCCAATAGAAATCGAATTGTCAAAATCGAATATTATTGATAAATGGAGTCTTTTTGTTAATGTCGGATATTGGTTTTAAATAATTGATTATGAAAAAGATAGAGATGAATTTCAAAATGATTGTGCTGACGTTTCTAATCAGCGTGTTCTCTATTGGAAATGTTGAGGCACAGTCAGTTAAGAATGCTGGTGCGAAACGTCCGAAGGTGGGTGTGGTGCTTTGCGGAGGCGGTGCCAAGGGCTTTGCGCAGATTAGGATTTTGAAAGCCATCGACGAGGCGGGAATCCCTGTTGACTATATCGGCGGAACGAGCATAGGCTCCATCATCGGGTCGCTGTACGCTGTGGGTTACGATCCGGATGTCATTGAGGAGCTGGTGCGCAAACAGGATTGGAACTCAATAATTTACGACAAGATTCCTACAGAGTTTATCCCTATTGACAAAAAGATAGAAACCAGGAAATACCTTGCCACGTTTCCAATTTCAAATGGCAAGATAAAGGTGAAGTCGTCGCTTGTTGACGGCGTGTACGTCAACATGTTGCTGTCGCGGCTTATGCTTCCTGCCGACATGACTCGCGATTACAGGAAGCTACCGGTGCCATTTTACTGCATCGCCACCGATGTGGAACATGCGCGCCAGTATGAGATGACGAAAGGAAACCTTGCGCGTTCAGTAAGAGCAAGTATGTCGATTCCGTTTCTTTTCCGTCCTGTCTCGCTTGACGGAAAGCTTCTCATTGACGGCGGAATGGTTAACAACTTTCCGGTCAGAAACATGAAAGAACGCGGCGTTGATATCATTATAGGTATTGACCTTGAAGACGAATCGATACCAGCGTCGAAAATCGACAACTCGTTTGAACTGCTGATAAGCCTCATGAACCTGTCGTCGCTGGAGGAGAGCATGTACGCGCGCAAACATTGCAACATTTACATAAAACCCGACTTGCACGGACGCAACATGCTGTCGTTCAACGATTTCGACTCGATAATCCAATTCGGACAGGAAGCGGCTGACAGGTTTATGCCTGAGTTTAAAAAACTTGCCGATTCTTTGCATAAGTTCAAGTCTTTTGAGGTGAAACGTCCGCACGTTCAGCCTGTCGACTCCTTGAATATTTTATCAATACAGGTTGAAGGCGTGTCTGATAACCATAAAGATGTGGTTGTCAGGGAGTTCGGAAGCAGTTTTCCGAAAAAAATGTCCATCGACCAGATCGAGGATGTGATTATAAAACTAAGAGCCTCAGAATATTATGAAAACCTGTGGTATAATATTGAAAAGAAAGGCGACGGATGTGTCTTCAAGCTTCATTGCGAAGAGATTGAGGATATGTCGCTGGCGGTGGCAATCCATTACGACAACAACTACGGCATCGGAGCGCTTGTCAATATGACCATTAAAAACGTGTTCAAGAACATCAACCGCTCGACTTTGAGTTTCGACCTGAATATCGCTGAAAATCCGTATCTGAAAGTGAAATTCAACAAACATCATCGCAAGATGTTCAGGTTTGGTGTCGATTTCAGCGTTTATTCTCTCACGATGCGCCAGTATGATGACAGTCAGATCACCAATTCATACAGTATTCAGGACAACAAACTCGATTTGTACATGACGCTGGTGCCGAATCTGAAGAACCAGATTCGTTTCGGTGCTGTGGGTGATTTGGTACACATGAAGGATTTTGTCGGAAGTAATGGAATTTCAAGTAATTACAACCTTTATTCGTACATGTATCTCAACTATCATTATGAAAATCTTGACGCTCCTACTTTCGCGCGCCGAGGCTGGAGTGTCGACATGTTGGGAAAAATGGTGTTTTTTGAAGGTGCTGCCGACAATGTCACGATGTCAGGTCTGAGCAACCATGGAATCCAAAGCTCATTTATAGCTCACGTCGACATTTTGAAAACCATACCGATTGGCTCGAAAAACGCAATAAAATTTGAACTTGAAGGAGGCATGAAGATAGGCGAGGCTGAAACGCCGCTGTTCTATCAGTTCTTTGTTGGCGGACAGTCGCACATGAAATATTTCGACAACATTCTCGCTTTCACGGGACTTAATTTCATTGATAGAATGGTCGACCATATCGCAGTGAATAAAATCGCCTGGCAGTGGAATTTCTACAAGTCGCTGTACAGCACGCTGCATATCGATTACGGTTATATGAACGACACTTACGACTCGTGGTTTGATTCCAACAATTTTGTCATGGGCTGTGGCTTGTCGCTTGGCGCCGACACCGTCATCGGACCTGTTGAAATCAGTTTGATGGGTTCGAATATCAACTCGTCGGCAGTAGGATTCATCAATTTTGGATATTGGTTCTAAATAATTGAATAACAATAAATTAAAAAAATATGAAATACAAAAGAGTATTACTTAAGCTCAGTGGTGAAGCTTTAATGGGAAATCAACAATATGGTATTGATCCTGAAAGACTTAACGATTATGCGGAAGAGATTGCAGCGGCAGTGAAGGCGGGTGCGCAAATCGCTATCGTGATAGGTGGCGGCAACATCTTCCGCGGTCTTCAAGGTGCCAGCAAAGGCATGGACCGCATCCAAGGCGATTACATGGGCATGCTCGCTACTGTCATCAACAGCATGGCAATCCAGTCTACATTGCAGTCAAAAGGCGTGAAAGCCGCTTTGTTGTCGGGACTTTACATCGACCGTATCGCCGACTCGATGAGCAGCGCCAAGGCGATAAAACTCCTTGAAGACGGTTACGTCGTCGTCATCGGCGGCGGCACCGGCAACCCGTTCTTCACAACAGACACCGGCTCGGCACTGCGCGCCGTCGAAATCAAGGCTGACATCATCCTCAAAGGCACACGCGTCGACGGTATCTACACCGCTGACCCGGAGAAAGACCCTACAGCAACAAAATACGAGTCAATCACTTACGACGAGGCATACAACAAAAACCTCAAGGTGATGGACCTCACCGCATTCACAATGTGCAAGGAAAACAACATGCCAATGCTCGTGTTCGACATGAACACCAAAGGCAACCTCACAAAAGTGCTCAACGGTGAGAACATTGGAACGATAGTGACAAAATGACGTTTAATAAAACCAAGGATTTGACACGCTACGACAAGATTATCTTGTTGATAATCATTGTCGTGGCTGCGTTTTTGCGTCTCTGGCAGCTTTATGATGTCCCGTTCATGCACGACGAGTTCAGCGCGTTGTCGAGGACGCGATACGACAACTTGCGCGACCTCATTCACGAGGGCGTGATGCTCGGCGACTCGCATCCTGCGGGCGTGCAAGTGTTCCTTTATCTTCTTGTCAACATCTTCGGGTGGAGCGAATTCTGGCTGAAGCTGCCTTTTGCGCTGATGGGTGTTGGCTCGGTATATCTGACGTTTGTCATTGCCAATCAATGGTTTAACAAAAACGTCGGTCTGGTGTCGGCAGCGTTCGTCACCGTGAGCGAGCTGTTCGTTTTCTACAGTCAGCTGGCGCGTCCTTATTCGCCGGGATTGTTTTTCATCCTGCTTTTGGTCTATTTCTGGAACAAAATCCTCTTTGACAAACGAGATGTTACGTTGTGGACGTGTGCGGGCTTCGCTTTGTCGGCGTTTTTCGCCGCGGAGACCCAGATGTTTTCCATGGCGCAGGCGGGTCTCATCGCGCTGACGGGTCTGTTTTTCATCAAAAACCTCGAAAAACAAAGAAGAAAAGCCTACATCTGGAGCTGCGTCGCCGCTGTGATATTATATCTGCCGTCGCTGCCGATTTTCTACTATCAGCTGTTCGTTTACGGAAGCATCGGCGGGTGGCTCGCAAAGCCGACGTCGGCGTTTTTCACCGACTTCCTGTCGTATTCGATGAATTACAGCAAGCTGTTCATTTTCAGCATGTTGATAATTGCATTGCTGCCATTTATAATAGGTGTGAGAAACCGTAGAGGCAAAACGGCAATCAGAATCATCTGTCTGGTTTGGTTCGTGGTGCCTTTTGCGCTCGCATTCGCCTATTCCTTGCTCAAAGAGCCGATAATCCAGTTCAGCACCTTGATTTTCAGTTTCCCGTTCCTGATAATTGCAGTTTTTTCTTTCTTCAACGAAGAAATCAAGATAAAACCTTTGTGCGCTGTGGTGGGATGGATTCTGCTGATGGGTGTTGTGTCGTTAGTCGTTGACCGTCAATATTTTAAACAAGTATATCATCAGGGATTCGACCAGATGGCGGTTGAGATGAAAGACGCTCAGGAGCGTTTGGGCGACAGCATCAGCTTCGTGTCTTATTCCGACAGGACTTTAATGACGGAGTTTTATCAGAAAAGAGCAGGAATCAACAAAGCGAAATACTTCTGCGAAGACGATGAACTTATTGATTATCAGCAATATCTGATGAGCCTTGATGAAGACTATATCGGCGTTGGGCTTACCGACCATGCTGATGTCCCATGGGAACTTTCAGCGGTGGCTGAATATCCGTATCTTGTCAATGAAAACACTTGGTTTACAACGCGTTATCTGACTTTATCGAAAATAGACAACGGCAATAATCTGCTGCATGTTCTTAAAGAAAATGTTGAGGTTCAGAAAGGTGAGGAGTGGGTTTGTGGTTACAATCTGCCTGCCGATGAAGTTTTAAAATGTGAGCCAAAGCTTGAACGTATCGGGTTTGTCGCTGATATTCAAGCGGTTGACACATTGAATCGTTTGGCGTTGATTGTCGAAATCATTGAGCCAGAGACGGAGGAGAAGCTGTTTTGGAAAGGCTATGAGATTAACAACCAGACGATTTTGCCTGGTCAAAGAGTGATGCTCACCAGCGGGTTTTTCATTCCGGATATTGATTTAAATGGAAAGGTTTTCAAGACCTATATTTGGAATTTTGATTTTAAAGCGTTGAATGTTAACGGATTATCATATTATACAGTAAAAAAGAACGCATATTTTTATGGATTATATGAGCCGTTAAAATAAAAAGTATTATTTTTGTATCGAAAAATTTAAGGAATATGACAGAAGAATCTCAATTTATTTTGGAAGAAACGACTGAAACGATGGAAAGCACCATCAAGCATCTTGAGTCGGAGTTTCAGAAAATCAGAGCAGGCAAGGCGAGTCCGATGATGCTTCAGGGCGTGAAGGTCGAATATTACGGAACCGTTGTCCCGATTGAGCAGACCGCCAACATCGGCACTCCTGACGCGCGTCAGATTATTGTAATGCCGTTCGACAAGAGCTCCATCAGCGCCATCGACAAGGCTATCCAGGCAGCTAATCTAGGCTTCAACCCGAAGAACGAAGGCGATTTTTTGAGGATTTTGGTCCCGCCATTGACAGAGGAACGCCGCAAGGAACTCGCAAAACGCGCCAAGACGGCCGCTGAAGAGGCGAAAGTCGGTATCAGAAACATCCGCCGCAACTCCAACGACGACGCCAAGAAACTTGAGAAAGAAGGTGTGTCTGAAGACGAAGTCAAACAGCTCCAGGAGGAAATCCAGAAGCTGACAGACAAATTCGTGAAGAAAATCGATGATCTTTACGAACTGAAACAGAAAGACATCCTAACCGTTTAGTCAAGAATATTCTCTAATGCCAAACCAAACAGCTTGTCGAGCGTGATGCCCATGCAGGCTGCTTGTTTTGGCATTATTGATGCCTCCGACATGCCTGGGACGATGTTCACCTCGATGAAAACAAGCTGTTTTGGCGTCATGATGTAGTCGAAACGCGCGAAGCCCTTGCACTCGAACTTGTCGTAAAGCATCGCTGACGTAGCCTTGACCTCGATTTCTGAAACCTCATCAAGCTCTGCCGGCGTTATCTCGTCGGATTTGCCCGCCGTATATTTCGCTTCATAGTCGAAGAAGTCGTTTTTGCTGACGATTTCAGTGATAGGGAACACCATAGTCTTTCCCTTGACTTGCATCACCGTACACGCCAGCTCGCGTCCTTGCACGAATTTCTCGCACATCACCTGGTCGCCCGCCTTGAAAGCGTTTTCGACAGCCTTGTCGAAGTCTTCTTCGGTCTTGACCTTGCTCACGCCGACGGAAGAGCCGTTGCGCGTAGGTTTGACAAACAAAGGCAGTCCCAGCGTTTTCACAATTTTCTTTGCGTCGTAGCTCTCGCCCCTGTTGATGATGATGGAAGGCGAGACGTTGGCGCCTGCCGCTGCCGCAATTTTCTTGCAGAAGTCTTTGTGGAACGTCAGCGCCGAAGTGGTGAAATTAGATGAAGTGTAAGGAATTCCCAACATTTCGAAATATCCGAGCAGCTGCCCGTCCTCGCCCGGGACGCCGTGGATGGCGTTGAAAATAGCGTCGAAAACGACTTTTTTGCCTTTCACCGTAATCGAGAAATCGTTTTTGTTGACATCCGAACGGGAACCGTCGTCTTCAAGATGATACCAGCTATCTTTTTGGATTACAATGATATAGGATTCGTATTTACTCGCGTCGAGATGTTTCTTCACGACTTTTGCGCTGCTGACGGAGATTTCATACTCACCTGAGTAACCTCCACAAACTATTGCTATTTTTTTCATTACAAATGTGCTTAAATTCAATAAAAATCATTATCTTTGCGACTTCAAAATTACTAAAAACGACGTTATAAACGACGAAAAAAATAAAAAAATGAAAGCTTTTCGTTTTTTGAAAGATAAATGGTTCTATATCAGCTTGGCAATCATGGCTTTTCTGGTTGTCGGGACGTTCGAGTTCACCTTCGGCTACCTCGGAAAATTCACCCGTCACGGCGAAGAAATAGTCGTTCCCGATATGGTCGGGATGAACTATGACACTGTTTTGGAGCGATATAGCGACGAGTTCAATTTCCTTCTCCTCGACAGCGTTTATGTAAGAGATTTTCCGGAAGGCGCTGTGTATCAACAGAATCCTAACTTTGGCTCGAAAGTCAAAAAAGGAAGAAACGTTTATATCATCAGGACTTCCATTGCCCCTGAGATTGTGACAATGCCGAACCTCCGCAACCTGTCGCTGCGTCAGGCGATGGTGCTGCTCAACTCGGTGGGGCTTAAAGTCGACAAGCTCGTTTTTGTCGATTATTTTGCGAGAAACGCTGTCGTTGAACAGAAAATCAAAGACCAGGTCGTGGAGCCGAAAGACGACGTGGTGAAAGGCACCGCCGTGACACTCGTTGTAGGATACGGAAACGGAGACAGAGGCACAAATCTCCCTGATTTGATTGGCGTTAACATCGAGGATGTCAAGAATCAAATAAACAACGCATCCCTGAATATCGGCTCGGAGGTTTTTATCGACGATGACGAGAAAGCAAACCTTTACGTCAGCAGGATGGACCCAGTCTACTCCATTGACACGAAAGTGCCGTTAGGCTCGACGGTCAATGTGTGGTATAAATCTATTAAAAACTTTGATTTTCAATGGTATAGATATGAAAAATTCCGTCGCGACTCTGTCGTGGAGCGCATGAGAATAAAAAAACTGCCGTCCGACACCATAAATTACGTGATTGACAGTTTTAATTATATATTGAAACACCGCAGGTTCTCTTACGACTCCGTGCAGCGCGCAAGGGATATGGAGATGCGGTTTACAAAGAAAGTGGTCGTCGTAAAAGAAGAAATCAAGGTCGAAGACACTGACTATAATGATTTTATTGAAGATATTGATTATGAAATAGATACAACGTTTTTCTATGAAGAATAAAAGATTGCTGATATTGATATTGCTTGCCTTCGCAGGCCTGACAAATGGCTTTGCACAGGAGTATCTCACGGGTTTTTATGGAGCAGAAACGACCGAAGAATCTCAAAAATCAAGAGATGTAACTGTCGCGACGCTGCCTTTCTTTGACGATTTTACAAAATATGGCTTTTATCCTGATGAGACAAAATGGCAGTCGAAATGCGTGTTTGTGAACTCGGGATTCCCGAAGATGCCAGTAAATTATAGGGCAGCCACCTTTGACGTGCTCGACCAGTACGGAAAGGTTTATTCCAACGGAAGCAGCAACCCGTTCATCGCTGACTCGCTTGTTTCGGTGAGAATACGCCTCGATAGCGTTGGTGATCATGCGCTTACGCCTGCTGACTCGATTTATTTCAGCTTCTACTATCAGGCTGGAGGCTATGGTGACTGTCCGGAACGCGACGACTCGCTCGTGCTGCAGTTCGGCTACAGACAAAATGACAAGATTGCCTGGAAACAGATGTGGGCTGCCGAAGGTGGAGAATACACCGATTTCATTAAGGTGATGATTCCTATCGTTGACGAATGCTTCTATAGCGACGAGTTTTACATCCTCTTCTTCAACTATGGCACTCTGCCAACGACAATGTATCCTAACGACAGAAGTAATATGGACCAGTGGAACATCGATTTTGTTTATCTCGATATGAACAGAAGCGTCGTGAACGATTTTTATCCTTCCGTAAATTTCACTCACGTGTCGCCGTCTTTTTTAAGTCGTTACAGGTCAATGCCTTACAAGCATTTTAAAGATAGTCCGCTGTCTGCTATCAATAACGATTTCACCATGTTTCTCACCAATTTGGATGCGAATGCGCATGAAATCAAATATTCGTGCGAGGTGACTGACAATAATACTGGTTGGAACTACACTTTTGAGAACAGTCCGTCGATGATTCAGCAGTATTCGAATGTGGGTGCCGACAGTCTTTATGTTAGAATGAGCGATTTTATTTATCCTTATGACAGCCAGTTGGACACCACTTCGTTTACGATAAATCATTACGTCGACGTCGTTGATGAGTCTGGCGATTTGGTGGCTGGCGACACTATGACACATCATCAGGGCTTTTACAATTATTTCGCATACGATGACGGAACGCCTGAGATGGGCTATGGACTGATTCCTGACGATACCTATTTCGCGGCTCAATTCAATGTCACTATGCTCGACACGCTCAGTGGAGTGCAGATGCTTTTCAACCGTACGTTGAACGACGCGAATCTTAATTTCTTCGACATCGTGGTGTGGCGCGACAATAACGGAAAACCTGGTGAAATCATCTATACTCTTGAAGATCAACGTCCTTCATGGGATGACAGCCTGCTTTACAAATTCTCACATTACAAGTTTGACGAGGTTGTGAAAGTCAACAGCGTTTTTTATGTGGGAATCAGGCAGCAGTATTCAAAATCAATAAATATAGGCTTTGATTCGTCAGCCGACAATCATCAGTACAACTTTTATGATGCTGGCGAGGGTTGGAAAAACAGCTCTTTCCCAGGTTCTCTCATGATAAGACCTGTTATGGGAAAGAAAGCGTATTTTGTCGGAGTTGATGAAAATCAAGAGATTTTGAATGAATTGACCCTCTACCCGAATCCGGCTCAGAACTTTGTCCGCATTGAAAATGCTGATGAAAATCTGTTTAAGGAAATTCTCATTTATGATTTGACTGGCAGAGTCATTAAGGATTATCCTTATTGTAATGAATTGAATGTCAGTGATTTGGAAAATGGTGTTTATTTTGTGCGTGCCGTTAATTCTGACGGCTCGTGCAAGACATCCAAATTGTTGATTTCTAAATAAGAAAACCATGTCTGAAGATTTTGTCGGGATACTTGGAGACAGCAGGGAGGAGAGCACGGAGCTTTTTGAGCATTTCCGTATCGTCGCCGACAAGGGGCAGACTCTTGTGCGTGTCGACAAATTTCTGCAAAATCGTTTGGAAAACGTTTCAAGAAACAGGGTGCAGAACGCTGCGAAGGCTGGCAGCATTCTCGTGAACGACAAGCCGGTCAAGTCGAATTACAAGGTCAAGCCTAATGATGTCGTGACAGTGGTATTGGCGTATCCGCCGCGCGAAATCGTCATCACTCCAGAACACATACCTCTTGATGTTGTTTACGAGGACGATGATGTTATCGTTGTCAACAAACAGGCGGGCTTGGTGGTGCATCCCGGTCACGGCAATTTTGACGGCACTTTGCTCAACGCCCTGGCTTATCATTTCAAGGAGAACGGCTCAAAGGTCGAAAACGGCTTCGGTTATCTCGTGCATCGTATCGACAAGGACACTACAGGTCTGATGATTGTAGCGAAGAACGAGACGGCGCAGACCAACCTCGCGGCGCAGTTTTTCGAACACTCTATAACACGACGCTACCAGGCTCTTGTGTGGGGCGATTTTGCTGAAGACGATGGCACTATCGAAGGCAATATCGGACGCTCACTGCGCGACAGGGTCGCCATGGCGGTCTATCCTGACGGCGACCAAGGCAAGAGCGCGGTGACGCATTATAAGGTGCTTGAACGTTTTAACTATGTCTCGTTGGTCGAGTGCCGGCTTGAGACAGGACGCACTCACCAGATTCGCGTGCACATGCAATACATCGGACATCCGTTGTTTAACGACGTGCTGTACGGGGGCGACAGAATATTAAAAGGTACAACATTCTCAAAATACCGCCAGTTTATCGACAACTGTTTCAACGAGATTCCGCGACACTGCCTGCACGCCAAAGTGCTCGGATTCGTGCATCCAACGACAGGTAAAGAACTGTTTTTCGACTCGGAGCTGCCGTCCGACATGAAGGCGGTGATTGAGAAATGGAGAAATTATTTAAAGACAAGAATAGAAGATAATCAATAAGTTATATCATGATAGTTATCACAGGCGCAGCCGGTTTCATAGCAAGCGTTGTGGCGGGATGCCTCAACCAACAGGGCAGGGAAGACCTCATCCTCGTGGATGATTTCTCAAAGAAACAGAAGGTAAGAAACTTCATAAACAAGAAATACCAGCTTCTTCTCGACAGGAAAGAGTTGCATCAGTGGCTCGAGTCGAATCATGAAAATGTGGATTTCGTGGTGCATCTCGGTGCCCGCACCGATACAACGGAATTCGACTGGAATGTGTTTGTGGAACTTAACGTGAACTATACTGAGAAACTCTGGAATCTCTGCACCAAATACCAGATTCCGCTCGTATATGCCTCATCAGCTGCCACTTACGGTGGAGGAGAGTTGGGCTATAATGACAGTCACGACGTGGTGGAGAAGCTGCAGCCGCTGAATCCTTACGGGCGTTCGAAGAATGAGATTGACAAATGGATTCTGAAACAGGAGAAATGCCCTCCTTTCTGGGCTGGATTGAAGTTCTTCAACGTTTACGGTCCGAATGAATATCACAAAGGTCGTATGGCGTCGGTGATTCTGCATTCGTTCCATCAGATTCAGGAAACCGGCGAGGTGAAGCTGTTCCGCTCACATCGTCCCGACTTCAAAGACGGACAGCAGCTGAGGGATTTTATCTATGTCAAAGACATCGCTTCGGTTATTCTTTTCCTCATTGAGAAACGTCCTGAGAGCGGACTTTACAACCTCGGCACGGGGCATGCGCGCTCGTTCTATGACCTCGCGTCGAACACTTTCAACGCAATGGGAAAGGACGTGAACATCAAGTTCATCGACACGCCTCTCGACATCCGCGACAAATACCAATATTTCACCGAGGCAAATATGGAGAAGCTGCGTAAAGCGGGGTATGACAAGCCTTTCACCAGCCTCGAAGACGGTGTTTGGGATTATGTTACGAATTATTTATTGAAGGATAAGACGTTTTAATATCCAGTAGGGACAAGGCTGCCTTGTCCCTACATGTTTTTCTGTTTCTCTGCCAGCTGTTGGTCCAAATCAACAAGAAACTCTCTGGTGTGGGTGAGTGTCCGCATCAGGGTGGCGTTTTCCTCGAGTTTGTCGAATTTGGTCTTCATGGCGTCTTTTGCCCCTTGGATGGTGTATCCTTTAACCTTCACAAGCTGGTAAATTATCTGGAGATAGCGCATGTCGCGTTCAGTGAAAAGCCTGTTGCCTTTGGTGCTCTTGCGCGGACGAAGCACATCAAACTCGCTTTCCCAATAACGTATCGTCGAGGTGTTCACATTGAACATCTCCGCCACTTCGCCGATTCGATAATATAGCTTCTTGACTTCCATGATTAATCCATTGTCATTGAGGGTTTCTCCGACAATTCCAGAATCTTGTCGTATTCTTCAGGAGTGAGGTCGTTGAAGAAGAAGTTGACAGGATTTATGGTTTTGTTGCTCTTTATCACTTCATAATGCAGATGCGGTGCCGTCGACTTTCCGCTGTTGCCCACGAGAGCTATCTTCTCGCCTCTCTTGACTTTCTGTCCGACTTTTACAAGTGACGCGTCAAGGTGGGCGTAACGTGTCTTATAGCCGAAGCCGTGGTTCACGACAACATTGTTGCCGTAGCCGTTGTTGCCAATCGTCACGCGTTCCACAACGCCGTCTCCGGTGCAGTAGATAGGAGTACCAATAGGAGCGCTGAAGTCCATGCCGCCATGGAATTTCTGAACCTTGTAAAACGGGTCGGTTCTGTATCCGAAGCTTGACGAAATCCTGTAGATGTCCATGTTTTTGACCGGCATGATGGCGGGGATGCAGCTTAACATGTCGGCTTTTCTTGTTGCCATGTTGTAAACGTCGTCAAATGACTTCGACTGCACGTACAGTTGACTCTCGATAATGTCTATTTTCTTTGCCGTTTCTTTTACGACTTCCGAATTCTCATATCCGTTCAGCGCCTCGTAACGGTTGGTTCCGCCATAACCCGCCTTTCTTATCGACGACGGGATAGGCTCCGCCTCGAAAATCATACGGTAGATGTTATCGTCACGATCCTGCATCTCGCCCAAAAGAGCGTCGATGTTGCTGATTTTGTCGTTTAAGATGTCATATTGGAGCTGCAAAAACTCAATTTCTCGTGCCTGCATGTGTTCTTTTGGCGAGCCGATGGTTTTCTCGATAAGAGCCACAACAGAAAAACCTAAGATGCCGGCAGTGAAAATATATAGCAAAAACCTGCCCAAACGCTTTCCGCCCGAGAGCTTATATTCTTCATAATCAAGCGTTTGAGGGTTATATATAAACTTTCTTTTTGCCATTATTCCCTTTTTTCCTATTACGAAAAATTTTATTTATGTTTTTGATGCGCAAAATTACTAAAATTTGTTAAATTTGCAAACTTTTTTGTTGAAAAATAAAAGAAAAATTAAAAATAGAGATGAAAGCAAACGAAATTCGCAAGAGTTTTTTGGAATTTTTTGAGTCAAAACAGCATCTGATTGTGCCTTCAGCACCGATTGTTGTGAAAAATGACCCGACTTTGATGTTTACCAACGCCGGCATGAACCAGTTCAAGGATGTCTTCTTGGGAAACAACCCGCGCAAGGCTCCTCGCGTCACCGATATACAGAAATGCCTGAGGGTTTCTGGCAAGCACAATGACCTTGAGGAAGTGGGTCGCGACACATACCATCACACCATGTTCGAGATGATGGGAAACTGGTCGTTCGGCGATTATTTCAAGAAGGAGGCTATTGCTTGGGGCTGGGAGTTCCTTACGGAAGTGATGAAGATAGACAAGGACAAGCTCTATGTTACGGTGTTTGGCGGCGATGAGAAAGACGGCATGGCACCAGATAACGAAGCATACGAATTTTGGAAAGAACATGTCGATGAATCGAGAATCATCTACGGCTCGAAGAAAGACAATTTCTGGGAGATGGGCGAGACCGGACCTTGCGGACCGTGCTCGGAGATTCACATCGACATCCGCGACGACGAGGCACGCAAGAAAATCAACGGCCGCGACCTCGTGAACAAAGACGACCCGGAAGTTATTGAGATTTGGAACCTCGTGTTCATGCAATATAACCGTCTCGCCAACGGCAGCCTCGTCGACCTTCCTGCAAAACATGTCGACACTGGAATGGGCTTCGAACGTCTCGTCCGCGTGATGCAGGGCAAGAAATCGAACTACGACACTGATGTGTTCACACCAATAATCAATGAGATTTCACGACTTTCAGGTATCGAATACGGCAAGAACGAGCAGGCTGACGTCGCAATGCGCGTCGTCGCCGACCATCTGCGTGCTGTCAGCTTCGCCATCACCGACGGACAGCTGCCGTCGAACAACGGCGCGGGCTATGTGATACGCCGAATTTTACGCCGCGCGGTGCGTTATGGATACACTTTCCTCAAATTTACTGAGCCGTTTGTGTATAACCTGCTTCCAGTTCTCGTGAACGAGATGGGCGAGCAGTATCCTGAGATAAAAGCCCAGCAGACTCTCGTGTCAAAGGTGATTTACGAGGAGGAAGCTTCGTTCTTGAGAACTTTATCATTGGGAATCAAGCGTTTTGAGAATTATGTGGAGCAGAACAAAGGCGCAAAACTCATCGACGGCGCTTTCGCTTTCGAACTCTTCGACACCTACGGTTTCCCTGTCGACTTGACAAACCTCATGGCGGAAGAGAAAGGTCTTGAAGTGGACATGAACGGATTCAACGCTAATCTTGAAGAACAGAAAAACCGCTCACGCAAGGCTGCCGAGAAGATGTCGGGCGACTGGGTTGAGCTCGTGCATGAAGACAAACCTACTTGCTTTGTCGGCTACGAGACGATGGAATGCCAGTCTAAGATATTGAAATTCAGGGAAGTCGTGGCGAAAGGTAAGAAGCATTTCGAAATCGTTCTCGACAAGACGCCGTTCTATGCCGAGATGGGCGGACAGGTCGGTGACAATGG
Source organism: Bacteroidales bacterium (assembly GCA_017553625.1). Taxonomy (GTDB): domain Bacteria; phylum Bacteroidota; class Bacteroidia; order Bacteroidales; family F082; genus Limimorpha. The sequence continues at coordinate 13,137 of JAFZKP010000012.1, read as the reverse complement.
CGTGTTGGTGTCGGAAAACGAGACTATTCACGTCGTCAATACCGTTAAGGAAAACGACCTCAGCATCCATATCACTGACATGCTACCACAACAGCCAGAGGCGGTGTTTACGGCGAAAGTTGACGCTGAACGTCGTATTAAAATCGAGGCTAACCACACCGCGACCCATTTGATGCATGCTGCCCTTCGTCAGGTTCTCGGAACCCATGTCGAGCAGAAGGGCTCAATGGTCGATGACGAGCGTCTGCGTTTCGACTTCAGCCATTTCGCCAAGATGAGCGACGAGGAGATTCGTAAGGTCGAAACGATTGTGAACCAGAAGATTAGGGAAGATTTGAAGAACGAGACCGCTGTCGACGTGCCTATTGACGAGGCTCGTAATATGGGCGCGATGGCGTTGTTCGGCGAGAAATACGGCGACAAGGTGCGCGTAGTGAAATTCGGTGAAGGCTACTCGTGTGAGCTATGCGGCGGCACACATATCCCGTCGACAGGACGCATCGGAGCGTTCAAGATATTGACAGAAAGCGCTATCGCCGCCGGAGTGCGCCGCATCGAAGCGATAACGGGCGAGGCTGTCATCAACTACCTTGACAATCAAATCGATACGCTTAATAAGATTAAAGGTCTCGTGAAGTCTTCAGGCGACGTGGTGAAGGCGGTGGAGACGCTTGCTGCGCAAAACAACATGCTTCAGAAGAAGATTGAGGCGATGATGGTGGCACAGGCAGTGTCCGACGCTAAAAACGCTTATAGCAACGCTGCAGAGTGGCAAGGACACAAATTGGTGGTAGCCCGCATTGACGCCGACATGAACCAGATGCGTAACATCGCTTCTGCACTGAAAGACATCGACGCTGAAGCCATCACGGTTCTCGGCGGCGTGTTTGAAGACAAGCCAGCCCTGTGCGTGATGCTTCCTCAGTCTCTTGTCGACGCGAATAAGATGGACGCCGGTGCCATGGTGCGTGAGGCTGCCAAAGAGATTCAAGGCGGCGGCGGTGGACAGAAGACTCTCGCAACAGCAGGCGGCAAAAACGCCAACGGCATCGACAAGGCAGTCGAGATTTTGAAAAATTATTTTAAATAATATCATGCGAGGCGATAAATCCGGTTTGTTATGTCTCGTGCTGCTGATTGTCATTCTGTCATTTCCTGGATGTAAGAAAGACAACCACGACACGATTGTCGCTCTCGGCAGCGAGAGTTACATGAAGACTATCGACCGGATTTATCCTAAACATTATCGTGATTTGTGGCCACAGCTGGCTCCAGGTTACGATTTTCCAGTACATGAGGGTTCGTTTCCTCCTGATATCACTGGCGAATATCTCATCAACGGCAAGTTCGGCGGCGGTAATGAATGGATTAGCGTCTACGGCGTAGAAAAACCTTATCCTTACGATGACGATATTATGGTTCAGAACAAATTTATCTTCATCAGTATTAAAGACCAGAAAAATGGTATCGCAAGGGTGCTGTATAGCATATGTAATGATACCACTCCTAACAGCTACAAACCTAGATATGTCACCGATACCGCATATATCTATGGCAATGGCGCAACAGGTGATTTCACATTGTGTTTCGACGTGACAGAGCCATCTGGCGATACTGGCATCGAGTATTATTACAGCAATTTTATTACTGGGACGTTGTGCCAACCTGATGAGAATCATCCCGAGGGAGGAATTGCCAACATCAGAAGATGGAGCCTGATAAAAGGCAGAAAAGATGTCGAAGGAATAGATTATTATCTGCTTGTCGACGGCCAGAGGTTTTATTACGATAAGGATGGAGTTGCCGATAGGGTTCATTGGGGCTGGGATTTTTAAAGGAATGATATGATGAAGAGGCTGTTGTTCATATTGTTCTTTTTGCTGATGGCAGTTTGCCAGTTGGAAGCGCAATGGAATTACGGTTTCGGATACAAACCGCGTCATCATTCTACAGTTCCGGTCATTGCCGGAATTAAAGGAGGCATGACATCGTATAATATGGTGTTTTCAAACGAGCAATACAACAAGCTTCCAGGTAATAGTGTCGTCAATCCTGGTTTCGGCGCTTTTATCGAATATCCGATAAGTTATTTTCCTGGTCTTTCTGTTGGAGCGGAGCTGATGTTTGTCACGAGGGGAATGAGCAAAACCTTCGATTATAGGGGTTATATCAAGGAAACCGATGAGATAGAGGCGAAGTATTTCGACATAAGAATTCCTGTCACATGTTATTTTTATAAGGCTTACAATCTGAATCCGTATGTTTTCGTTGCGGCGGATATGGCTTTTTGTTATGGCGGCAATATCTCAAAAACGTTTCCTGACGGTCAGCTGCCATACCAGTCGGTGGATATTTCAAAGTCAGATGCTGTCATTGCCACATTCGATTTCAGTGTGCTTGCAGGCCTCGGTGTAAGATATAAAATCCAGACGATGACATACGATTTTTTTGTGAAAGTTGACGGCGGATATAACTTCGGGCTGATGAACACTTTCAGCAAGACAAATGGCGTTCCCGTTGATGTGTATGCTTATTCGTTTGACAAAGATGAAACACGAAAGAACAGAGGGCTTGAGTTTATGATAAGTTTCGGATTCCCGTTGAAGGCGAAGATTGATAATGACCCTTGTAGAAGCTGGTTTTAGCTATCTGTTAATCACAAATTTCTTTGTCACCACAAAGTCTTTTCCTGAAATCCTGATGAAATACAATCCGTTCGACAGTCCGTTTGTCGAATATTGTGTGAGTTCGCTGTTGGCGTAAAACTCATCGACCAAAGCGCCATTATAGCTGTAAATGCTGATGATTGCAGGGAAAATGAAAGATTTTTTGCATCCTATATATAAATCCCCATCGGTAGGGTTGGGGAAGATGCTAATCATGTTTTCAAAGCTGTTTTCATCCAATGATTCACCTTCTTGCCATCCTTCAGTGTAGATGAACTTGCTTGTCGTGATGGTGCCGCATATCGTTGTGATGGAGCATTTCAAAAGTGCGTTGCCTTCTTCATTGACATAAACAAGTGCCCTGTATCTGTTGTTTTCATCGGGATGGACAAACCATGATGACTCAAAATTATCTTCAACTCCAGGATTTAAACGGTTTGGTGTGTCGTAGAAACTGAAAATCTCCCATTGGTAATCAGCAGGATGGTCATTCTCAATGCCGGCTCCGTAAAGGTCTTGGATGTAATACTCATAAATGTAAGACATATATCCGACTCCAGGGGTCACCAGATTCTTGCCTTTAAGATCGCTGTTCACATGCGGATGACTGTACAACTTGATGAACAGATGCCCGATGCTGTCACAGCCTTGGGCGGTAGCGCCGACAAACAGGGAGTCGTATCTTGAGCCGCTGATGGTGTCGCCGAAATAAATCCTTTTTCCCGTTTCTCCACCCCAGAGGAAATATCCCGAGCTGTTTTTACAAGTATCGATGGTTTGCTGCGGTACAGGTCCGTCGATAAGGAAACTGAGGTTGTGCTCGTCAAGATGAAGTGTTACAAGGCTGTCGCATCCGCTTTCGGATGAGAACGTCCAAGGATAGTCACCATGTGAGTCGTATGTGATGCCGTTTGTCCACGTGTATGTGTAACAATGCGGCTCGGGATAGTTGTCGGAGACGTATTCGCCTTCATAATTCTCATCGTAGATGCTGTTTCTCGTGAAATAGATGGTGATATGTTTCTGGCAGTCGCCGAAAGGATAAACCGAGTCGAAGACGCATGTGTTTTCGAGTGTCTTGATGACTATTCCGTTATCGATAAAAGTATAAGGCTCGTCACATCGCTCTATTGTCATCACGTTTTCAACGATGTCGTTTATCGTGAGATAAAGTATCACGTTCACGTTGCAGCCATTTTGGTCCTGCACCGTCTTGCGCCATCCGTTGGGACCAGTCTCTTCGTTAAACGCTTCCGTTGTCCCGTCGGGCAGCTCGAGTATAAATGGGAGCTCGCTCGGGCATACTGAAATAGTGTGAATATCGTCTTGCGCAGGGTTTACAGTAAGGCTCACTTGCGGCCTCAGTGTGGAATGTCCGTCGCTGACAGTACACACAAAGGTCGTGGATGTCGACGGATGGACGGTGGTGGTGGCGGCATTCGGGTTGTCGACAGCTGACGCCGGCTGCCACGAATAAGTGTATGAACCCGCGCCATTGCCTCCTGTGACGTTTGCCGTGACGGTGGTGGAGCTGCCTTCACAGATCTCGTCGTCGGCTATCGTAGCTGTGGCGTTCAAGACCTCGCCAACAGTTATCGTCTTTGTCTTGACGTCTTCACAAACGGCTCCCGACTGGTTCTCGGCTTTTATCGTGTATGTCACAGTATATGTGCCTGTAGCGCTGTATGTGTGCGTCACATTGGCACCTGATGCCGTGGGAGTGCCGTCACCGAAATCCCAGACACGTTCCGTTATGGCGTTGTTATGTCCTGATGGGGTAGTCGTCTCGGATCCAGTGAAATGGGCTGGTATATCTACATAGATGTCGTTGTCGTTTGAGAAATCGGCGTTAAGCGTCGGGAGAATGTCTATTATGATGCTCATCGGGTCGCTGGCTTGTCCACCCACGGTGATGGAACATGAATATGTCCCCGAGTTGCTGAAGGTCACGTTTGGTATTGACGGCTCGCGCAATGTGGATGTGAATCCGTTGGGACCCGTCCATGAATACGTCGCGCCATTCATCTCCTGTGCGCTCAATTGCAGCGTGTTGCCGTAACAAGCGTTCTCATACCATAAAATCGGCGGCATGATGGAACAGTCCGTGGTTCCGGAACCTGCAGTCTTGCTGAAGGTGATGTTGCACGCGGCGTTTGAATAGTTGGTGATGACAAGGATGTAGTATTCTCCTGTCATGGACGTTTGCGGAATCAAACAGTTTTCCTCATAACTTGATGAATAGCTGCAACTTACTACTTTGCTTGCAATCAAGCCGGTGGGACATGGCTCTACCGGGTCGGTGAACGGACCCCAGCAACAGAAGTCGATGTCTTTGCTCGGCTCGCTGAACATATTAATGGTAATAGATCCCGGATTGCCGATTCTCATGTAATACCACGCAGGATTGGGTGTCGAGCTCAAACAGTCGTAGAATGGTCCGACCTCACCACTGCCAGCGTCAACGCCTGCCGGGAACCTGTATTGACCGTTGTCGGTGCAGAACGGGTCGGCATTTGCGCATAAGTTGTTCTGCCTGCTCCTGACATAAATGTCCATCATCAATGACGTGACGTATGATTCTGGCAACGCTGTCTTCCATTCATTGAAAAGAAAACCCGACTCGTCTTTCGACATCCCTTCAAAAACCTCAAACTCTTCTTTGCAAAATGAATCGAAAGCGTCGATAAGACTTGTTTCTTCAAGATTCTTGCTCGGACTAATAATGAAAATACCGCCATCGCTGCTTGTCGAAATATTGAAACGCTCGTCGAAAGTCAATGTGTAAATGAAGTGAACCCTGTGCTCAAAAAGCCTTATTTTAGTGATGTCGAGTTCGATGTTGTTATTGTTTTTATTATGTGAAAACAAACCGTCAAAATGCTGTGCTTGGGCAGCTAATGACATGATAATCACCAATAATATAAAAACAACTTTCTTCATTTTTTCATAGGATTATGAAAAGTCTTGCAAAGATAGAAAAATTTCAGGATTTGTCTGTCAAAAAATTTAAAAATTCCGCTAACTTGGCAACTGCCCGACCTCTGTGTGAAATCTGGTTCTTTGTTTCCATTGGCATCTCCGCGAAGGTGTCATCAAATCCGTCGGGCTGGAAAATCGGGTCATAGCCGAATCCGCCGTTGCCGTGTTCCTCTTCAAGTATCCTGCCGTTGACAATGCCTTCGAAAAGGTGTTGTTCTCCATTAAGATTCAATGCTATTACAGTTCTGAATCTTGCTTTGCGGTTAGTGATGCCTTTCATGGCTTTTAAAAGCTTCACGACATTGTCATGATAAGAGCAGCCTTCTCCTGCATATCGTGCCGAATAAACGCCTGGAGCGCCGTTTAACGCTTCAACCTCAAGTCCGGTGTCGTCGGCGAAACAGTTCAGATGATAGTTGTCGGTGACGTAATTCGCCTTTATCTTGGCGTTGCCCTCCAAGTCGTCGGCGTCTTCAATAATATCTGTTTCACATCCTATTTCACGTAATCCGACAACATCCCAATCTTTCAAGATGTTTCTTATTTCTTCTAATTTATTCTTATTATGCGTAGCAAAAACTAACTTTTCCATAACTGATTAACTGACTAACTGATTAACTGATTAACTTCTAACTAATAATCGCTTCCCACCTAATCGGTTCTATTTTATTATTAATAAGGTATTCGTTTGTCTTCGAGAAATGCCTGCATCCGAAGAATCCGCGGCTTGCCGAAAGAGGGGAGGGGTGTACTGTTTTCAGTATCAGATGCTTGCTGTGGTCGATGAGACTTTCTTTCGCTATGGCGTGTGCGCCCCAAAGCAGAAACACAAGATGCTCTTTCTTCTCTGACAACGCTCTTATCGCCGCGTCGGTGAACTGCTGCCAGCCGATGCGCGAGTGCGACGCCGCCATGTTAGCCCTCACGGTAAGCGAGGCGTTTAACAGCAACACTCCTTCGTCAGCCCATTTCTCGAGATTGCCGCTTTTCGGTATAGGCATCCCGATGTCGGTGTGCAGCTCGTTGAAGATGTTTCGCAGACTCGGCGGCGGCTGTATCCCGTCGGGAACGGAGAACGCCAGACCGTGCGCCTGCCCCACATCGTGATAAGGATCCTGTCCGAGAATCACCACCTTCACTTTGTCAAAAGGGGTGCGGTTGAACGCGTTGAAGATGAGTTTTGACGGCGGATATACCACATGCTGACGCTTCTCATCTATCAAAAACGTCTTGATTCCAGCGAAATACGGGGAGCTGAATTCTTGTTTTAACACCTCATACCAGCCGTTTTCTATTTCGGGTTTTTTAATCTCAACCATGGCGAAAAAAATTTTGAAAAATTTGTACAAAATTAAAAAAAAAATCGTTTCTTTGTAGTGTGAAATTAATAGTTGTAATTATATGAAAAAAATAGGGATAATATTGGTATTGGTGTTTGTCTTGGGGGTGCTGCTCTCGTCATGCCGACACTCGTCGATGTGCCCGGCTTATGGCGAATACAGGCAGTTTCAGAAAGAAAGGGTATATTGATTTTTTTTGTTTTTATAAAAATAAAGAAGGCATCCATTCGGATGCCTTCTTTATTTGATTTCTATCGTTATTAGTATACTAAGAACTTACCGCTGTTTTCTTTGTCACCGGCTTTTACGCGGATGATGTATGAACCGCTTTCGAGGTTCTCAGCGCTAATGTTCAAGGTGTGCTCGCCCTGGCCATAGAAACCGAGGGTGTTGCTCATAACCATGCGGCCTGAGAGGTCGTAAATCTGGTAGCTGACGTTTGCTCTTGTGTCAAGAGTGATGTTCACGTTAACCATGTCTTTCACTGGGTTTGGATAGACATTCAAAGCAACGTTGCTGTCGTCGTATTCGTTCTCATCAACACCGAAGTCTGAACCGACTTTGTATGTGTCGCAAGCGATGATACCATTGCCGTATGTTGCAGCGAAAATCATACCTTCGTTGTCAACACCTGGATAGATGATGTAGGTAGGAACACCCAACTCATCGTAAAGGACGTCGACCTTGTCGTCACGGTTCTCTACAACAGCCTGTTTGATGTCCATAACTGGAGCTGAGAAGTTGCCTGACTTGCTCCATGATGAGCCGTTTGTTGATGTGTAGATACCTTTTTCAGTACCGATGATGTACAAACCTGTTTCTTTTTCGATGATGCTTGAGTAAACTGGGAAGTTGCCGAAGTTGGCTGATGTGAATGAGTCACCGCCGTTTGTTGACTTGAACACATAATCGCTGTTGCCGTAGTTGCCCAATGTCACGATGACGTTGGCGTTGTTCTTCGGGTCGAATGCGATACTTGTAACTGCCTGGTTGTTGAAGTTGTTAACCATATCAACTGTGATAACACAAGCTGCTGAATCTGTGCAAGCCTGAGCAACTGTGTAAGCGTCTTTGAGACCTGTCAATCTGTAAAGGTTGCCGTTTGCTGTTCCAACCATTGCGACATTACCGTCACCGCTGATTGATACTGCTGTTGCAAGACCTTCGATTGCGCTAACCTTTGCCCATTCAGCTTCCTTGCTGAACATGAGAGCGTCTCTTGTCATAAGGATTCTACCTTTGACAGCTAACAAATAGATTGAGCTGAGCGGGTCGTGAATGTTTTTGATTGTATCACCTGGAATCCAAACATATTCACCTGACTCATCCATGTGTTCTGCGTCATGGATCGGTTCTTCTGTGATGACGTGGTCAACAGGGAAACCTGCCTGATGGCTGTAAGCATAAACTGTTTCGCCAACATGTTTCACAGTTCTGATAGGAGCCTGAAGATCGTTGTAAGGATTGTTTGCATCATTGTAGAATTCGTGCAATGCTATAGGTGTTCTGAATGAATTCTTGTTCAATGTGTCTGTGTAGAAGTTGTTGAGGTCATAGTCTTCACCGTCGGTCTCTGATCTGTGAATGGCTGGAGTAAGAGCGCCTGTTACTGTAACGAAGATGATGTCAGGGTCGATTGTTGACACTGCGCAAGGACCACCAGCGTAATCTTTGGTGTAGTAACCGAATGCGTTGTTTGTTGCAGTAGGGTTCGGGAATACGGCTTTGCCTGTTGTGATATTGTTCATATCCTCGTCGCGTTCAACCTTGATGGTTCCGTGGTCGAGGCAGCCGCCGATGACTTTCGATGTACCACCAACGCCAACGCTCATCATACGTGTCACTGATGTGTGGTTGTCATCTGTGAGATAGTAACGGTTGCTGTTTGAGTATGAATACAAACCTGCAGAAAACTCGCCTTTGTAAACACCACCTACTGTTCCAACATAGAAACTGTTCTCATTTGACGGGTCAAAAACAATGTTTTGAATGCCGCGGTGGAGGTAGATGTAACGGTTGTATGCTATTGCTGTGTATTCTGAGCAGTTGCTTTCAGAAATCATCATTGGTCTGTAGCTGTTGACGCCAGAACCTGTTTCGTCCTCTACTAACCATAAGTTTTCTGAACCGATGAGGAGCTTGCGAGGATTGTTTGGATAAACAGCGATGAAACCGTTGTAATTTGCATCATCACCGAAAATAGTGTACATGGTTGTTGCTGCCACTGCAATATCCCAGTTCTCACCACCGTCATTTGTGAAATAAATGTTGCCGGTGCTGTAGCTGTTTGAATAGTTGAGGTAAGCAATGTACATGTAGTTGGCGTCTGATGGTGACATTGCGATAACCTTCTCGTATGAGTTTGCTGGAAGATTTGCAGTCACGTTGGTATATTCGCCACCATTTTTTGAGAGGTAGACATCAACGTCTGTTGCTGCGAGAACGTCGCCGTTGTTGTTGACCTTGACGCTTCTTATAATGCCATCCAAAACTTTTGTCCATGTCTCACCGTTGTCGGTGCTGCGCATGAGACCATCATTTGTTGCAGCATAAATCTTGCTGCCGTTGATTGCCATCTCATTGACGAAAGCCCAATTGCTTGTGCTCTCAAGCAAAACCAACTCTGTTGAGCCTGATGCCATCTTGTAGACACCATTTCCGACAAAGCTTGTCTCGTATCCCACGTAGCTTAAGCCGTTGTACAGATGTGCTTCACGACCATCACCTGTTCCGACGAATATGTCGCCGTTGTTGTTGATGACCATGCTGCTGATTGGGAGATTCAAGTTGGTGATTCTCTTGAATGTGATGCCACCGTTGGTGGTCCTGAAAATGTCACCACCCATTGTTCCGATCACAACATTGCCGTTCTTGTCGTAAACAATGGCTCTTGTGAGGCCGCCGAAGTTGTCCGGTCCTGTTTCAAACCAGTTCAATTCGCCGTCTTTAGTTGTCGATTGATCGGCTTTCTGTGCTGCAATTAATAATGCAGGATCAATCAAACCGGTCTCTTGATTTGCGCGAATGCTCTTCATAAATGAAGAAAACGTAGCTTCTGTGCTTGTCCTTGGAGTGTATTTTCCTTGGATTCCAGCAGCGTTAGCCACTAAACTTGCTTGAGCTAACACCATGGTTATCAAAAGCATACTTAACGGTAAAAATCTTTTTTTCATATCACGTAATTTAGACATTAATTCATTTGATATACTAACTACATTTTAAGGGTTCAAAAATACAACAAATTTTTGAACCCCACAAGATATTTTAGGAAAAAAATTAAATATTTTTTCTCCTAAAATAATAATTAACTGATATTTAATACTTTATGGTTGATGTCGAGGGTAGCCACCCCACACTGCCGTCGGCAATTCTAATTTTGTCCCAATTATCAGCTTTGTCAAGTATTTCGACCTTCGCGCCTTCATGCAAAACAAACAAATCAACACCCGACGACGACGGCGAACTCTTCACGGTGATGGTAGGTGTCATGACAATCGCCTCGTCGCGCTGGTTGAGATAATTGTATCTTTGCGCCGCGAATAAGATGCTGCATACAAATATCAGAACCAAAAACAGACTGGTGAAAAACATCGCTTTTTTCATCCCTGCCGTGCGTGTCGTGAAGTAGATGAACAATGCGAGAAGAAGCGCTGCGAATAAAATGATGCTTATCGTCGCCCAACCGTTTGCTGAGAATTTGTTGCCTATGTTTTTCCACCATTTTGTCATGAAAAACTCAGGCAGAGGCTCGATCTTATCGGTGATGAGAGCGTTTGCAATGGTGAGATTCTGCTTGATTTCCTCGTTGTCAGGGTCGAGTTTGAGAGATTTCTCATAATAGAGAATCGCCATCGGATAGTTTCTCATCTTGAAATAGGTGTTACCTATATTATATAATAAAGGTGCGGAGACAAATCCCTCATCGAGAATCTTTTCGTAAACCATTAGCGCAGTGTCGTATTTGCTCTCGTTATAATAGAAATTTGCCTTCTCAAACTCCTGATTCTGAATGGTTTGCGATTTAATTCCAAACGCCGTGACCATCAAAAATATCAAAATATATAATCTTTTCATCTTTAAAACTGATTAATTTAAATTTTTCTCCGCTTTTGTAATAACTTCAATTCCTTTCTGGTACAAATCATCCATTTTCTTGTCTGGGTCGCCAGGCGCAAATCTTGCAAACTCGCAGTTGTTGAGCAAGTCAATGAATTGATTGACAATGTCTTCCGGCACATTCTTGTCGCTCATCATCTCTTTGACGGTGTCCATTGAGAGTTGAGAACGCGAAATGTTGAGCTTGTCGGAAATGTAACCCCACAACGCTTGTGAAAACTCCTCGTAGAAACGGTTCTGGTCTTTCGTTTTCAGGTAGTTGTAAGCATTACGCAGACGTTTCTTCGCTGTCTTCGTGGCTTTTTTATTTCTCACAAGCACCTGATTCTGATTGAATTTATTGACTCTCTTGTAAATGACAAGTGCTGCCGCGAAAATCACGACAAGCGAAGCCAAAATGATAAAGTAGAGTGGGGAGCCGAACAACAAAACGCCGTTTTTTCTGAGCTCGCCCTTTGTCATGATATGGCGGATGTCGCTGCCAACGACCTTTATTGCTTCCTGTCCGCCCGCATATATGATGCCACTGCTGCCTTCGTTGGCACTTCTCTCAACATTTATAACGTATTCGTCTGATTTCAGCGTCACATACTTGTTTTTTGCCGGGTCGAAATATGAGAACTCCGTAGGTGTCAAGGTGAAATTGCCAGAAACCCTCGGAATCACAACGTATTCCGCCTTTTTTGTGCCGCTTATCCCGAAAGTGTTGTTTTTTGTGTTTGTCGTGATTTTCGGGTCGTAAACCTCGAAATCTGGCGGGAAATTTGGCTTCGGGAGGTCGAGGAGCTCGATGTTGCCCTTGCCTGAAACAGTGTATGTCACGGTGAAAGCGTCGTTTGATTTCATCTCGGTCTTGTCGATTTTAGACGTGAACGTGAACTGTCCCACCGCGCCTTTGAAGTCTTTGGGCTTGTCTTGTGCAGGCAACGGGTTTATCTCAATGTCAATGGGTTGCGATTTTATCTCTTTCTTGACATTGGTGTACGACGACCCCATGATGTCGCCGAAGAAGTTTTCAAACGGGTCATAGCCTCTCTGTGTCTGGCGTTCCTGCCTGATTTGTGCGATGCAGCTTATATCAAGCGGGTCGATGGTGAGAATGCCTGTCTTCTGCGAAATGAGCACTATCTCCTGAATCGTGGCGACATGGTATTCCTGCCCGTTTTTCACTATCGACGACTGCTGCAGAGTGCCGTTGTTGTCGGTGATGTCCTTGGTCCAAAAGCCAGAATAAGAAGGGGCTTTTGAAATCGAGAGCTGTGAGATTGGTATAGTGTAATAAATCTTGTAGGTCAAGGTTATCTGTTCGCCGAGGTATGCGATTCGTTTGCTCGGGACTGCCTCGAGAAGCACGTCTTTTGTGTTTTCATACGAAGCGCTTGGATTTCCTTTGCCTCCTGAGACAACGCTGTTGTCTTTCACGACCTCGATTTCAAAAGTGTCGCTTTTTACCTTTTGCTTGTTGATGGTAATGGAGGCGGCAGGCAGAGTGTATTTTCCTTCCTTGATGGCTCTGAGATAAAAAGAATAGGTGTGGGTGTTTGACTTCGTCACCGAGCCGTTGATGATTTGGACGCTGGAACTTGAGGAAGAGAACGGACCTCCAATCAGCTCGAAATTGTGAAAATCTGGAGCCTCGAAATTCTTTCCGTCACCGCTCAGCTCGTAGGAAACCTGAAACTGTTCCCCTACAACGACCTGTTTCTTGCATTTTATCTTGAAACTGACGTCATCCTGGGCATTCAACGCGAATGCCGTCATCAAAATCAAAACTATAAAACCTATCCTTTTCATATTAAAACACATTTTCTTATAATTATCACATTTTCACACATTCTGCGAAGCAGCACATTCCGCGTCAGCGGCACATTCTGCGAAGCAGCACATTTTACCAATCCTTTTGTATTTTCCGTTTCTGCATCTTGGCAGCCTTCGCCTCGTTCATCTTGTCCATAGTCTCTTTTTCTTGATTCTCAAGGGCTTGCAACATCCTTTCCGCGTCTTCCTTAGACATCTGCTGTTGCTGCTCCTGCTGT
>JAFZKP010000052.1 GCA_017553625.1 Bacteroidales bacterium | reverse complement strand
CCTTCGGACTCATACCGCTCAGGCGTGAGAAAAACCTGCTGAACGACGGGGTGTCGGCGAAGTGTAGGTGGTCGGCTATCTGGGTGATGCTCAGTTGGGAGGTTTGCAACAGGAAAGAGGCCTCCATCAGGAGCATTTGATTGATATAGTCCACAACAGTGCGACCTGTGACCTGACGGACTACGCGGGAGAGATAGACGGGAGAGATATGGAGCTGGCCGGCGTAGAACGGGATGTCGTGGTGCTCTACAAAGTAGCGGGGCAGCAGACGGATGAAGCCGATGAAGATTTCCTCCACGCGCTGGGGTGTCTCACGTTGTACGATGGCACGCTGCTGGGCGTTTTGCAGGTCGAGCAGGAAGATGGAATAGAGCATGCGTAACACTTCACCTTTATAAATATGGTCGGAATGAAGATAGCCGATGATTTCGCGCATCTTCACGGACAGATGCTGTGCGGCATCCGGAGGCAGCGTCTGTTTGGGCTCATGCAGCTGTACGATGGGCAGATAGGCCAGATGTACTAGGTCGTGGACGGATGGCGCCTCGATGGTGACATGCTCATCGGCCATCAGGCAAAGGCCGTGGAAATCGTCGGAAGTAGCTATGACATCGACGGATAGGCCTGGCGAATAAGTATATAGGTCGTTGGGGTGCAGCGTCAGATCGCGACCATTATAGTGAATCGTCATCCACCCTTTGTCAACCAGCATGAAGGCGAAGCAGGAAACGAATCCATGCAACAGGTTAGCACGAAGGATTTTCGCCCTGTCTGTTTCCATGCAATACATCCCGCTGTCCCAGCCTTTTTCAGGCAAGTCGTCGCCTACAAAAATCGGCAGATATTCATTCAACGTGTACATATCAGGCGCAAAGATACGAATAATCTCCCGAAATCAGATTTCGGCGGGATAATTTTCTAAGGATTTAAGAGGTTTGGGAGTCGTCTTCGGCGAGAAAATCCTAATCTTCGTCATCGTCGAAGTTGAATTCAACCTTGCTCTGTAAGATTATCTCATCAAGGACGGCAGGGATGTCCCCACGTTTATTGACTTCTTCAAATACTTCTCTGAGACGGGGAATGTTTATGAGTTCCTCAATACATTCCATGTATCGCTTGACAATGGCATCAACAGCATAGGTCTTAATGGCATCGTTGTATAATTTCTTCCGTAATTCTTCTTCCTCTTCCTCGGACTTTACAACAAAGGTTATCGGGTATCGTTCTATCTTTTCTATGTCGAGGAAATATTTTTTGAAATCAAGCGTCTCGGTGACTTGGAAGAACCGACCAAGTGGTTTCATTACGAAATCTATCCCACCGTCATTTGCATTTGTGCGTCCTGTCTTGTATAGGGTTAGCGATTCTTCCTTTAATTCTTCGCGTGAGAAGCCCCAATATATTTTCTCGTCTTTATAGTAGTTTTTCAGGATGGCATAGCTGACGATTTCGAATAGGCGGGCGTCCACATTAGGGGCGAGCAGCCCAAGAATGAAAACGTTGACCTTTTCGTTGTTGTCCTTGTCAATCGTTTCAAGCTGTTTGCACTGGTCGATAAAACGCTTGAAGGAATCAGTCTTGGCCTTAGAATATTGGTCAATGATTTCAATAATGGCCTTTGCGAGGTTGTGGGTTTTCTTGCCTCTCTTGACTTTCAGCAGGTTTTCATTTATCCAATAACGGTTCGTCTGCAAATCACGAACGATTGGCGTAAATTCACAATCGGGAAAATATTTTTTGAACTCTTCATTCATTCTATGGTTCAACGCATGGTTCTGCAACTTGGAGCCAAAGGGTAATTCGCGTATCCGTTTGAGCAAAACGCTGAACAAAGCACCTGCATAATTAGAATATTTACCCTTGCGGTCAAAGCCATGATTGATGTAATCTTCCACAAGGACATAGACGGCATACAAGTTGGCGAAACTTGACCGAGACTTGGAACCGCGCTGGGCAGACTTGGTCTTGATATTGAGATATTGGAGCAACTGGCTCTTTCCGTAGAGATCATCAGCTGCACCGCCATAATACTTTGTAAGTATAGCTTTGATATTTGCTGTAAAAGCGTGTTCCATTTCTGTCAGTATTTAGAAGTTGATACACAATTGCTCCGCAGGTTCTTCATGGTGGTAGGACTTCTCTGTCCTATGCAATGTTTCCCCTTTGTATTCACTCGCAAGCCCAAGACGACGTAAGCCGATTTTAATATATTCATCCTGAAGTTCTATACCTATACATTTGCGACCAAGTTGTTTGGCAACATACGCTGTCGTAAATGAGCCGGAGAATGGGTCGAGTACCAAATCTCCTTCGTTTGAACTGGCACGAATAATGCGGTCAAGCAGTGCGATAGGCTTCTGTGTTGGGTGATTCTCGTATTCATCCATGCGATAGCGAACACGTGGGAATTCCCAAACGTTGCCTGGCACTTTCTTCGTGTTGTATGGCTGTGGTGGATTCTTGCGGTAGTCAATCAATTTACGCTTGGCTCCAGTCTTTGCCTCCACCATGATATCCTCTGCATTGAACGTGTAGTGGTCTTTGTCTTTAACGCAAAATAGGATAGGCTCATACATTGAGCCAAAGTAATTTCTTGCTTGTACTCCTGAACTGTCATAATACCACGCAATTCTCGACATGATATTAATTTTGTCGCGGAGAAACAAATCAAAGTATGGCATAAACTGGGTCGATGTCATCACATAAAAAGAACCGTTTCTCTTAAGCTTTCTTATGCAGAGAGAGAGCCATTTGTAGCACCATTCCAAATAAAGCTCGTCCGTGTCCCATCTGTCGATGCAACCTGCAAAATTCTTGCCGATGTTATAAGGCGGATCAGCAAAAATCAAATCAACGGAATTGTCTTCAACATTTTCCAACGCCTGCAAAGCATCTCCGTGGACGATTCTGTATTGTTCGGTTCCAAATTGCTCCATAATCTTTTTACATTACGGCTGCAAATTTACACTTTTTTTGCATTCTCGTATCGTTTCGGTCGTTAAAAGTGCGAAATAATTTTCTACACTTGTATCGTTTCAGACAACTTTTGTATTGTTTCAGATTTGGATTAGTTGTAAATACTATGTAATTTTGCATCGTGATACTAACTTAATTAACAAAGTCATTTAACAATTAAAATAAAATCATTATGGACAAGAAAAAATCTATTGAATCATTACAGTTTTTCGTAACTCATTTGGCAGAAGGTGCAATCGTTCACAAACAGCAGGGTATGATCTTCAAGGCACAGGGCATCACCAAACTCGGCGAAAAGTACATCGGCCACTTCAATGAGGAAATGGGCTGGGTAGAGAAGTTCACAGAGCGCATTCTCGACCTTGGCGGAGAGGTCAAGTTCGAAGGCATGAAGAGTCGCGCCCTTATCTGCGACCCTGTTGAATATGTCAAAGCCGACCTCGCCATCCAGGAGCCGGGCGTTGAACTGCTGATGAAGTGCATGGAGGGCGTGAAGGACGATCCTATCACCTACGACCTGCTGAAGGCTTACCTCAAAGACGAGGAGGAAGACCTCTTCTGGAGCCAGGGCGCAGTGGAACTCATCGAGAAGATTGGCACGCAGAACTGGCTGCTGCTGCAACTGTAAGATATGCCCCTATCTTTTCATCAACTAACACTGTCAGACCGCGAGGCTGTGCAGGCTGTGACGCTCAACGCTGGACGCCGCAACTGCAACTATACCTTCGCTAACCTCGTGGGCTGGCAGTTTTGGTACTACACCGAGGTGTGCGTGCTCAACGACGCTGTGGTGCTTCGCTACACCCACGAAGGCGAACGCGCCTACATGGTCTGCACCGCAAAAGACATCTCGAAAGAACTGCTGGATGCTTTACTCGACGACGCTCAAGGAAATCTTACAATCATCGGATTAGAAGATTCACAAGCGTCTCAACTCTACACTCTACACTCTAAACTCTCAACTAAAATAGAGCAAATCCGCAACCAGTACGACTACATCTATCGTCGCGCCGACCTCGCCGAGCTGCACGGCAGCCATCTCAACGCCAAGCGAAACCACATCCATCGTTTTCGTGCCGAGCATCCCGACTTCGAATATCGTCCGCTCACGCCTGAACTCTTTAATGAATGCCGTCGTTTAACCGAGATTTGGCATGAAGAGAAGGAGTTTAGTGAGACTATCGAAGCCGAGCATCGCGTGATGGAGACCATCTTCTCTAATTGGGACGCACTTGGAATGATTGGCGGAAGCATCTTTATCGACGGAAAAATGGTAGCTTTCACTTACGGTGCCGCCGTCACGAACGATACCATCGACATCTGCGTTGAGAAAGCCGACCGACGCATCGAGGGCGCTTTTGCCATCATAAACCAGCAGTTTGCCGAGCATCTGCCGGAGCAATTCGTCTATCTGAACCGCGAAGAGGACATGGGAATCCCTGGTCTTCGCCAAGCAAAACTATCGTATCATCCCGAAATACTTTTGACTTATAATGTCGTACATATTACAAAGAATGAATGAAGCCGATGCGCCATTAACCGTCGATTGGATGGTGAAGCAATACGGTTTTGAGCGTGCCGAAGTCGAGGATTGGGTGCGGAACCTGCATTTCAATTGGCCGTTGAGCGTCAAGGCTTTGGATGAAAACGGAGATGTGATAGGATTGCTCAACATGAGCGACTATCGAATAGAAGAAGAGACACCGCAGATTCAAAAAGATGAACCTGAGCTATTAAAAAGTCTTAACGCTCAACGCTATATCGCCGTTTTTTCGTTCATCGTCGCCGAAAAATATCGTGGCACACGCCTGAATTACGACATGCTTATGTCAATCATGCCAGAGTTGAAATCCAACTACGATTTCGTTTTTATTCCAGTGTTGCATCGTCTCAAAACCCATCAATATTGGCAGCGCTGGGGTGCCAAGGAGTTTTATCGCGATGCGGATTGTGTGTATTACAAATTGGATTTAAATTGTAAATAATAATCCAAAAGTATACCACCAAAATAATTGAAAAGTATACCATGTTGGTCGGAGTTTCCACCTTCGACAGCCTTCCATCACAGTTCAACCGCCACACATATCTCTCCATCGCCGGACGCCTTCACGTCGCACCCAAAACTGCTGAGAAATACATCCGCAAATTCTGTACCACAGGCTAACTCCAGCACCTGGCACATGACAGTTATAGCAAACCATAAGTATAATTTTTTTATACACATATACAATTAAAAATATCATTTTACTGCAGTTTAATTATACAAAAACATTCCGTTTACTGCACTTTAGAACTAAAAAAATTACCATTTAGTGCATTTTATTTTTGGTTCATGTAAAAATTTTATATATTTGCAGCACAAAAAATTTGATATCATGAACGAATTGGAAAGAGCGTTGCGAGACCAACGAGAAGAGCTGGAAAGTACTGATTATAGCCAATATGTAACTCGAAAAGAAGAGTCGCAACTGGATTTAAACAGCCCTGTAGCTCAAATAGTTATTGGTGTTCGTCGTTGTGGAAAGTCAACACTATGCCAGAAAGTGCTAAAGCAAAGTGGTGTGAATTTTGCCTACGCCAACTTCGATGATGCTACTCTTGCATCAATGAAAGCTACAGAGATGAATCTTCTCATGGAAACCCTTTATCAAATATATGGAGAGTTTACCCATCTGTTTCTCGACGAGGTTCAAAACATCGACCAATGGCCGTTATTCGTAAACCGTTTGCTTCGCCAAAAAATTCATCTTGTTCTGACAGGTAGCAATGCCAATCTGCTTAGCGACGACCTTAGCACCCATATTACTGGCCGTTACAATGAAATCAAGCTTTATCCTTTCTCTTTTGAAGATTATTGCGTAGCCAAGAATGTCGATTCAAAAGGCCTTACCACCAAAACAGAAGGACTGCTGCGTCATGCTCTAGACAATTATCTGATGGTTGGTGGGCTTCCCGAAACACTTGCTATGAGCAATCAGGGAAAGTATGTCCATTCGCTTCTTGATGCAATCATCAACAAAGATATCTGTAAAAGATACAAAATACGCTATAAGAAGACCTTGCAACAGATAACCAACGGATTACTAGACCGTTTTTGTCAGGAAATCAACTATCAGGATGTACAAGAAACGTATCATCTGAAATCAATACATACTGCAAAAAATTATGTTTCATACATTGAAAAAGCTTACCTTGTCCGATTGGTGCCACGCTATTCGTTCAAAAGCATAGAGCGTCAAACCCACAGAAAAGTTTATGCAATCGACACAGCTTTTGTTACCAACCACGACGACGTGCTCCAAACTGATAACTGGGGCTGGCGTTTGGAAAACATTGTGTGCATAGAATTGATGCGCCGCATGGAATATGCTACCCAAGAGTTGTTCTATCTTCGTGAGAACCGCAGCTATGAAGTCGATTTCGCTGTAGTTGACCAAGGACATGTCACTGAATTGGTTCAAGTAACATACGATTTCAGTAATCCTGCAACTCGGCTATACAACCGTGAAATAGGAGGCTTGTTAAAAGGTGCTGCAGCCACACGCTGCCGCAATCTTACGCTTATTATGATGCATGGTGAAGCTCGAGACATTAAAAAAGGAGATTACACAATCCACTGTGTACCAGTGACCGACTGGTTGCTAAAAAAATAAGAGTGATCTAAAAGCCTGGTTCTTGAATCAGGCTTTTATTATCCCCATTCATCCCATTATTCCTATCCTTATTACTTAAAATTTTCCCACTTCTTGCAATCTTTTGCAACTAATCTTAATATTTATACATTTTTTCTTTACAAGCCTTGCAATGTATGATGGTATTTAATAATTTTATATTTTTGGAGTGCTAATCAATATGTAAGTTATATGCCGCGATATGACACCATACAAGGTTATAAACAAATCGAGCATGTACAATTAACTGGATTTCTCGACGAGTTTAGAAGTGCTATTAAAGACGAAATAGAAGAAATTAAAAGACTGGTCAGTCTAGTGTTTTGTTAAAAGAAGGACATCGGCTTTATACTTCTAGCGGTTTTTGGTATGAATTCAAAATAGATTATTTGCCAAACATTCCTGCTGATACGCCTTGTAAACTAACTATCGGAAATGAAGACTACGACGTTACTGTGATAGCTTTTGATGACAACAACTTGACCATTGAAGCAAAAGATGAATTACCATATACGATTGCAGAAGCCAAACTGGAAAATGGCACTACGGTGCTATTGGAACTCTTGATAAAGCGCATTGAGAGTAATTCTACAAAAGCCAACCCTGCAGGTCAAAGAATGATGCATGCCTTTAATGAGGAAATACAAGTAGTTGATTCAAATGATGCCATTCCTTTTGACAAAAATCTTGATGTCGCTCAAATTGATGCCATAGCAAGTGCGGTTTGTAACAACATGACATTCATTTGGGGACCTCCTGGCACGGGAAAAACCACTGTAATATCCCATGTCATTTCCGAATTGTTAAGCAGAGAACGGTCCGTATTGCTTGTTTCCCACACTAATTCCGCTGTAAACGGTGCCATTGAAAAAATTGATCAAAAGTATTATTCAGAACATTGGGAACCCGAAAACGAACAATATCCGATATTAAGACTTGGTGTAGGAGGCAGAGAACTTGAAAGTAGGCTCCAAATAGAAACTCAGATTAAAGTTGCCAGCCATGATTTGATGCTCGAAAAAGAACAGCTGGAAACTGAGTTTGATGATGATTTGGAGATAATACCTGTGTTGATGACTACTGCAGAATTATCTGAAACATCCAAAGTATTCGCTAATAAACTAAATGTAAAAGTTGATCGGATTAATATGGGTAAATATCCACAAATTAAATGCAATATTGGTAATGATGGAGAAAAAATATATCATTTGCCATTTGATCAACAATACTATAAAACAAAAATAGATAAGCATAGAGGAGAAAAATATGCTTGGACTGTTCAAGAAGCCGAAGAAGCAGGTTTTAGGCGGGCATATAGATGGAGCGACAATTGATTTTATTTGATTAATGTGTCTATTTTCATTAATAACATATATTGAAAAATAGTTTTAGATCAGATCAGTTCGCTTAGGTACTTAACGATTTGAATAACGTTGACAATCGTTTACTAAGTTTGACTAAGTAAATCGCTGAAAATCAGCAGTTTTTTATATTTCTTGACTTTTTGCTACTTAGTCAACTTTAGTCAATATTACTCATTTTGGTAGACAAAAACGAAAATTTTTGTCTACCGATTGCAAAATTTTAGTATCATTTGCATTGAATGAAAATGAGTGGATATTTATGAAGACTATTTTTACTTTATCGTCAAAGATTGATAAGAAAACAGGAAAGAGTGAGGTCTATGTTCGCTTTACTGGTGGACGTAAAATGCAGTTAAGGGCAAAAACGGGAATATTTGTCAAGGTGAAACACTGGGACGATGAGTTTGGTAGAATCAAATCGGTATCTCGTATGACCAACAAAGATGAGCAGAAAGTCGTCACAAAAACAAACGAGCTGGTCGAAGGTCTGCGATACAATATCAATACCAGATTTGAAGAAGACCAAAATAAAGTAACTATAGACAAAGAGTGGCTTGAAACGGTAATCAAAGAGTACCTTGGCCCAGATACCAGAAAAACCGACATATCCGCCATGAGTTTCTTCGAGGCTTTTGATCAGTTTGTAACAATGGAAGGTCAACTTGCTCTTTCTGCACAGCAATCCGTCTTGGCATTAATCCAGTCGTGATAATGAAAATAACTGGTCATAAGAGTTACAACACAATGAAGCCATACATCGACGCTGAAGACAGAGTTAGACGCGAGGCAATGGATAAGTTCAATACGCTTGAGTAGAAAAACATCAGATATCAGTACTAAAACTAATTTTTATTTACACTTTTAGTACCACTATCTCAATATTTTTATTATTTTTGCAAAAAAATAGTTATGGCAGATCAGGTTTTAATTGGCAGAAAAGAAGAGCAAGAGATACTTCAAAGATGTGTAGATTCCGAAAAAGCAGAGTTTGTGGCAGTGTTCGGCAGACGACGCATTGGCAAGACTTATCTGGTCAAGCGTTTTTTTAAAGACAATTTCGATTTCTACATAACTGGAATTTACGAGTGCTCAAAAAAAGAGCAATTAAGTAATTTCCAAAGACAATTGAGGAATTATTCCGGGAAGAAATTCAAAAAACCAACAGATTGGTTTGAAGCATTTGACCAACTGCGCCAGTATCTTTCCACTCTCACCAAGAAACACAGGATAATATTCCTTGATGAATTGCCTTGGCTCGACACTCCAAAATCAAATTTCACAAGAGCCTTGGAGCTGTTTTGGAACGAATGGGCTTCCGACCAACCTGATTTGAAACTTATTGTTTGCGGTTCGGCCACCACATGGATGACAAACAAACTGCTTGGCGACAAAGGAGGCCTTCATAACAGGGTTACTCAAAGCATACATTTGGCTCCGTTCACACTCAAAGAGACAGAAGAATATCTTCTGAATAAAGGAATTATATGGAACAGATATCAGATTGTGGAGTGCTATATGATACTTGGAGGTACGCCATACTATCAAAGCAAATTGCAGAAAGAATTAAGTCTTTCACAAAACATAGACAACATTTTCTTTAGCAAAAACGCAGAACTCAGAGAAGAATACAGTTTCTTGTTCAGGTCATTATTCAAAAATTCCACCATCTACCAAAGAGTTGTAGAGCTTCTGTCCAAAGAGACCAGAGGGCTTACAAGAAAGGAGATTTGTGACAAACTGAAAATAGAAATGAACGGCAAGATGACAGAATGCTTGGAGAACCTGTGCAATTGCGATTTCTTAAGGAAATACAATTCTTTCGGCAACAGGAAACGAGACGTTACATATCAGTTAATTGACATGTACACCCTGTTTTATCTTCATCACATCAAACCCAACTCTTTACCTGACGAGCATTATTGGAGCAATACATTTTATACACCAGCACACACATCTTGGAGTGGATTTGCCTACGAACTTGTATGCATGAATCACATCCCTCAAATCAAAGATGCTTTGGGTATTAGAAGTGTACAGACCAATGTGTATTCATGGAGAAGTACAGATGAGAATGAAGGTGGCCAGATAGATTTGGTAATAGACAGAAAAGACCAAATTATCAATTTATGTGAAATCAAGTATTCAACATCAGGTTTTGAAATAACAAAAGACTATATGCAACGTATTCAGGAACGTCGTGAATCATTCAGAAAACAGACTCGCACATCCAAAGCTTTGCATCTCACTTTTATTACTACTTATGGACTCAAAAAGAATGCTTATTATGGCATGATTCAGAGTTCTATAGACATGGAAAGTTTGTTCGACTAAGCCAATAAATCATCGATAGTAGTACTAAAAATAACTTTTTGAAGAACTTTTAGTACTACTATCATATAGTTTTTTCATGGTTGTTCTGTTAATAAATCGCAAATCTCATCTTCCCTTATGATTTTGGGAGCTGTTTTTCCGGCGAGGACCAACACCTTCTTACCATTCCGATAAATATGAAGCTGCCGGGAACGAACCACAGCAGTCAGTTCCGGGTCGTCTTGCATAGCCTTCCATAGATGATGATATACGCCGTCCTCGTTAAACAGTTTCTTCTGCAAGTGGGAGCACATATTAGAGGTGTCGAGTGTCATATTATCCAATATATTTAAGTCCGACAAATGAGAGAATTAAGGTGTCAAAGCCTGCAATTCAAGCCTTCGCCCGAGTTGCTGATTTTCTTTGTCAATAAAACTCCTTGGGGATTTTTGTGTTGGAGCCATAGACAATCTCTTTCAGCTGGTCGCATCCTTCAAAAGCATGGGCGCATATTTCGCCCAAAGAGTCGTTGCACACGATTCTTCGCAGGTTCTTGCAGTTCTTGAAAGCGTAAGGCGGGATGAACTTCACGTTTTCAGGCAGGATGATTTCCTCGACACCGCAGCGTACAAAAGCGTACTGCCAGATGTGCTCCAGCTCCTTTGGCAACTCAATGCGCCGGAGGTTGGTGCAGCCGTCGAACAGGAAACCGCCTATAAAACTTACAGCATCAGGAAACTTTACGGAGGTGATTTCTGTGTGGCCTTTAAAGACGCTCTCAAAAACCATGGTCACAGTCTTTTTTGCTTGTGTGGCTGGAATGACCACCTCGGATTCGTCGCCAGCGTAGCCATCAAGCCCGAAGGAATCCGTTTCAGGAAGGTATTTGTAGTAGAACTCTTGCATATCGGTGCTGATTAAAGATTATCGAAATGCTTAATCTCGGGCGGTGTGGGGCTCAGGTTATAGTAATCCATCGCTGTGATATCCATGCGGAAATAGTCGAGCTTGTCATAGCTGTCGTAAAGCCGCGAAAGCACTGGATTGTTGTCGTAAATCCACTGTTTTGTTTCCTCATCGACATTGAAAACCACCTTCCCGACACAACGTACTGAGATATTATCTGCCCACGACAGAAGTTCAACATTGTGGTTTTTCTGCAATTCCTTATAAACGTTTTTCTTTGAGGATGTTGCGAACCATAGTGTGGTGCCTTCTTGTTTCATGATCTGGAAGACACGGACTTTAGGAAGGTTGCCCTTGCAGGTGGCAAAGGCAACCTCGTTGTGCTCTTGAATGAAGTCTAAAGCTTTCTGTATCATTTCTTGAAAAGTTAATAGGCTACTGTGAAACGCTCTTTGTGGTGCTTCGGGGTCTCCAATTCGTCCACCATCGCCATGGCGTAGTCCTCAACAGAGATGAAGCTGTCGCCTTTCTCGTCCACAAGCAACTCGTCCTTGCCTACTCGATATTTTCCAGTACGGGTGCCGGGTTGCAGGTTGCCGAGGTTGGCGGCAGGCGAGAGGAATATCCAGTCGATGTTCTCCTCTTTCGTCAGCGTGTTAAGGTAGAACTCGCCCAACGACTTGACGCCCGGCATCCAAGCTTCGGGTAGCGCACCCGTATCCATCAACCGCAATCCTGGTTTGACGAACAGCGTTCCTGCGCCTCCAACGATAAGCAGTCGCTCCACCCCCGCTCTTTTAGCGGCTTCCACAATGAGAGGATAATTCTCCAGCGTCTCCTCATACTGACGGGGATTTGCCCATCCGGGGTTGTAGGCAGAGATGACGGCATCCTTGCCTTTGGCGAGCTTGGCGATGCCTTCAACATTCGTCACATCCTCCTTTACGGCTTCCACTCCTTCGCGGACAGCCACCTTATCAGGGTCACGAACCACAGCCGTCACCTTGTGGCCGCGGTTGACCAGTTCGTTCAAAATAGCAGAGCCGACATAGCCCGTTGCACCGATTAATACTACATTTTTCATAACTTTTCCTTTCTTTTGAGTTAATAACAATTGATTATCTCTCAACTTTCCGTCTTGATTTTCGACTGCAAAGAAAATCTTTTTCCGACAGTCAGTCGTTGTAAAAAATCGGAAAAGAATTGTAAAAATCGGAATTTTTAGAGGTGATGATTATTGTCCACGAAACAATAACGGTGTGGTTCTGGTTCGCTTCTTAAACCAGTTGGAGAAATTGGCAGCATCTTCAAAGCCCAGCTCCCACGCCACCTCTTTTGTAGTTAAGTTGCTGTATTTCAACAATCTTTTAGCTTCTAACAATAACCGACTGTCAATGTAACCTTTCGGGGTGAGTCCGCAAGATTTGCGTATCTCTGCGGCCAGTTTCTTTTCGCTAACATGAAGATGGTCAATGTAAAATTCCGCCTTCTTATGTGCTGTAAGATGTTCTTCAACCAGATTGAAAAACTTACGGGCGAGCGAAGTCGATAAGTTGAGTCTGGAACTGCTGATTTGTCGTTCACACTCGCAAAGCAAGGCTTTCAGAAGACATCTGGCAATGCTTGGCTGAAAGGCGTCGAAAGGGTTGTTCAATTCGTTTTCAAGAAGCAGAAAAATGTTGTTGGCGAAGCCGGTGTCAACCTTAACCGTCCTGTTTGCATTAACGGGGTTAAGAATCTCCGCGCTATGCAGAAATGCGGTATCGTTGTCGGAAACACCATAAAAATCGGGGGTGAACAGTATTATTTTGCCGGAATAGCCTCCATAAGTGTCGTATTCGCAAGCCTGATTCGGTATCATCATCACCATTTCACCCGAATCAACGACAACGTCTTGAAAATCAACCTTAAAAAACGCCTTCCCCGACTGAATGAAAATCACCTGATAGAAATCCGTTTGATGCGCTTTCGCGAAAATTTTAGGATAGTTTTTCACGAAACTGAGGTCTTTCACCTCAATTCCAACTTGCATATCCTTGAAAGTGTGTTTTTTCAGATGAGCAGTATCCATCAGGATTTATTTTTTTGCAAAAGTACAAAAAATCCGCAACTAAAGAGGGGAAAGTCGTATGTTATTTAAATGACGTTGATACTTTACCAGGTCTTTAGTTGGAAACGGCTTCCCATGAGATGGGTAAATCATCTTTGGATTGAGTGCAATCATCTTGTCCCACGACTGCTTGTATTGCTCCAGATTCTCAATCCAAATGATGACGCGCTTGAGGCTGGGGAAACCGTTCATTGCCGCATCGCCACAGAAGAGGATACCGTCTTTCAACAGGGCGATATGGTCGGCGGTGTGGCCAGGAGTTTCGATAACTTCAAAAGGTAACGAGAGCGACTTAAACTCCTCCGAGTCGATAGTGATAAGTCGATTGAGGTATTCCTCTTTTATTGGAGGAAATTTGTGTTCGCCTTTTCCGAAGAGCTTCAAGATTTGACAAAACAGCCAAGCCAATCGGCTGGAACAACCACCAATAAACGGGTTTTGACCTTTGAGCAATCTTTCGATGGCTTTGGGATGGAGTATCACCTTGGCATCGGTTAGAGCTAGCACATCGTTCAGGAAACCTGCATGGTCATCGTGGGCATGGGTAAGAAACACATACTTGATATCTTTGGGCGAAACACCTGTTTTCTCAAACTGCTGCAGGAAGTTATGATAGCCTTCCACATAGCCGGTATCAATCAGTACATATCCGCCTTCATCCAAACCGACGATGTAATTGTTGGCAATTCTATTTTTGAGATTGTAGATCTTCATATTAGTCGATAAGGTAAATTATATCATCTTCAGGTTCTAAAACAACCACGAATAGATTCCAGCTCCGACTAGACATGGTATCAGTCCTATGAGCATACCCCAGCAGGATTGGATAAAGTGGTATTTCTTTTGGTGGTAGGCTTCGTCCATGTGCTCAGTGCCGGGAAGACGTACTTTTTTCATATTCGCAAACAACACCCAATCCAAGAAAAAGCAGTCGTACCAGTCAATGAAGAGCCAAATACCATAGCCAACCCACAACGCCGACCAGAAATCATAAGCACCAGCCAACTTAACCACCACTAATAACAGGACAAGTGCGATAATCAGAGCCATTCCCTTCTTCAATAAAACCGTCGGCGTGAAGAATTTGGAAGGTATGCGTTCGTGGGTTTTGAAATACTCCTCTTGTATGTCCTCCGGGTAGTCAGCAATCCACCAGACGGGATTTTTTACCAATGGAATCAGAATCATTGCCGTGAAAGCCGCTGTCAGGATTATTGTTTCGATGATTATTATTGTCCAGTTCATTTTACTTGGAATCTTTTAACTCGTATTGCAGAGCTTTTGATGGGCATTGGTCGATAACGGCTGCGATTTCCTTAGCTGAAGCCTGTGAGAGGTCTATCCAAGGACGGCGACCAACTTCAAACACTTTCCCGTTGCCTCGAACACATTTTCCGACATGCTGGCATATTTTCGGATTCCAAAACACTTTGATGCTTTCGTTTTCGTATGTGATGTAACCCTGTTTTACAATTTCTTCTTTTGTAGCCATAGTTGTATTTCCTTATTTTAATTCGTTCAACAATTTGTTTCTTAATCCTTTTACGGCTGGTTTGTAATAAGAGATTTCCATTGCTTCAATAATCCTTTTAAACTCCTCCTTCAGCTCAGGATAGAAATTGCACATGCGGTAAGCGAGTTTCATGCTAAGAGTTTGAATACCCGGCAACTCATCTCCAGCTACCATGTGATCTAAGCAGAAGTCGAGAAAATCTGTCCGCAAGTTGTCTTCGGTCAACTCCAAACGCTCGATAATGCTCAAAGTCAATCGCCGCACAGATGAATTCTCTGTTTTCATGACTTGTTCTATCAGTTCCTCGAGCAAAACCTGAAGTTGTGACAGTTCTTTATCGGTAGCCTTGGTCAATCCCCACAAAGCACTTCTGGCGACACGATAATCTGAATCGAAAGCATATTGTTTCGTGAAGCCAATGAAATCGCCGCTGGATTTAATCTCGTGGTAAATCTCCTGTGCGCCGCCTTCGCTGAACGTTTGTCTCAGTCTATCTCTCGTTATCGCCATTCCTAGATTATTTTCCTGCAAAGATAAAAAAGATTTGTGATTATTGCTATCTTTGCAAAAAATATCACACTATGGGCTTGACACTTCTTATTTTCGGATTACTGAGCGACACTTTACTTATTGCATTTGTCGGATAAGCTGCCTGATGGAGATAGGAACTGGGGGTGCTTTGGTGGTATTTTGGCGATGATGATATTTGGTAGTTTCTGTGTTTCGTAGACAAAAACACAAAATAAAAAATGCTAACCGATTGATTCTATTTCGATTAGCATTTTGCTTTGTGGTACCAGCGGGAGTTGAACCAGCGACACACGGATTTTCAGTCCGTTGCTCTACCAACTGAGCTATGGTACCCCTTTAGTTTCGCGGTGCAAAAATACAACTTTTTTTAATACACACAACTTTTTTTGAAAAATTTTTTTAAGGTCTTTAATCATCAATTTTGAAGGCCTTCAGCTCTCGAAGAGAGGTGGCAGCCGAAAAATGATGATTAAAGACTTACGACAACAAGAGTCAACAGTCGTCGATTCATTAGCCTTTTATTTTAAAAAAATAAGCAGCTAAAGAATTGACGACTATTGACTATACTATCCATTAATTTTGTATTTTTGCATCCTGAATTTCATCGTAATGAACAACTTTCTTACCATCGATATAGGCAACACAAAGGCGAAATATGCCGTCTTCCGCGACAAAAACATCGTGGAAACCGACGTCTTCAACCCCGTTTCCAACGACCTCGTGCATCTTTTGCAACGCCATCAGTATATTAATAAAGGTATAATATCGTCCGTCGGAGGAAACGTCAACGAATGCCTCGAACAACTCCAAGACATCCCGATGATTGTCCTCTCTAACGAGACAAAGTTGCCTTTTGCCCTGACTTACAAGGACAAATCGAAGATTGGAGCCGACCGCCTCGCCCTCGTGGCAGCAGCCTTCAACGAAAGACCTCACCAAAACAGCCTCGTCATAGACATCGGGACATGCATCACCTACGACATCCTCACAAGCGACGACCGACATCTCGGCGGGCCGATAAGCCCCGGCATGAAACTGCGCTTCAAGGCGATGCACGAGCATACCGCCCTCCTGCCCCTCTGCGAACCGTCACACAGCGAGATGAACCTCATCTGCGACGACACCGAGGAATGCCTCAGAAGCGGCGTGCAACTCGGCGTGACATACGAAATAAAAGAATTTATAGAACATTACTCCCTGATATTCAACAACTTAAACGTTTTTATCTCGGGAGGTGACAATATTTTTTTGGAAAATAAGTTAAAAAATTGCATCTTTGCAAATTCAAATTTCTTGTTCAATGGTTTAAGATTTATCATGGAATACAATGAAATTCAATAACTTACATAAAACAGCCTTTTTAACTGCCATCATTTTCGCGATGGCAAGCGGCGTTTTTGCCCAATCTGACGTCTCTTCGCCTTACTCGAGATTCGGCTTGGGAATGATGAGCCAGAACAAGACAAACACCATTCTTCAGGGCATGGGCGGCATCAACAACGCCGTCGACGGGATGTATCTGCTCAACAACTCCAACCCTGCCTCACTCGCGGAAATGGACACCCTCACATTCCTCTTCGACGCCGGTTTCTATATGAAATACATCACATATAAAAACGCATCGTCATCGGAAAAAGGCTCCAACGCCTCCTTTGACTACTTCGACCTCGGCTTCGGCGTGACAAAATGGTGGAAGATGGGCGCCGGCGTGACACCTTACAGCAACCGCGAATATTCATCGACCGCAGACTTCGACTTCCAATATCCGTATAGCATTGACTATAACGGCTCGGGAGGTCTGAACAAGATTTATTGGGCAAACGGATTCAAGGTATTCAAAGGTCTGTCACTCGGCGTGAAAATGAACTACGTCTTCGGCAACGTCACTGATGAGACGACACTCTATTTCCCTGACTACGCCAATTTCCACAACGAAAGGCGCACTATCAACCTGAGCATCAGCGACGTGCTGTTCGACTTCGGCTTGATTTACAAACAAAACTTCAACAAAGAATACCAACTCGCCGTCGGTCTCACCTATTCGCTGCAGTCGGATATGAGCGGACACCGTAACACCTACATCCGCACCATGTTCAAGGGATACGGCTCAAACACCGAGACAGCCCGCGACACCATACTTTACAAGAGCGGTGAGAAAGTCGGCATCGTTTACCCGCAAGGTTTCGGAGGCGGCATCACATTGAGAAAAGGCGAGAGATGGCTCGTCGGCGTCGACTTCAACTGGGACAACTGGAAATCGTTCAAGATGAACGGCTCCAACGACTCGCTGCAGAACTCCTGGAGTGTCGCCGTGGGCGGTTGCTACACCCCGCGCTACACTTCTGTGTCGAGCTATATGCGACGCGTGACATACCGCGCAGGTTTCCATTATGACCAGACATTCTTCAACATCTACGGCACATCCATCAACAAATACGGCGTGTCGTTCGGTGTGGGTCTGCCTGTCCCTCGCGCCATGTCATCACTCAACCTCGCTTTCGAATTCGGAAAGATGGGAACAATCAAAAACGACCTGATTGAAGAGTCATATTTCAACATTTCCGTGGGAATATCAATCCGCGACAGGTGGTTTGTCAAAAGAAGATACAAATAATTAAAAATACAAAACTATGAAGTTAAGAAAGTTTTTATTCATCGGAGCAATTTTGTGCATGTCAACAGTTTCATTTGCACAAGACGTGGATTGCGAAACAGAAATCTCTATCTATAGAGAGGCGTTTAAACAATGGGACGGAAAAGCTTCAACAGCCAGCCCTATCATGATTACAAATTGGAGGAAGGTCTTCATCAACTGCCCGAGCGCAAAAGAGAGAACCCTCACCGACGGCACCAAAATCGTCAACAACGCACTCATCAGAAGCACCAAAGACGCTGCGCTGAAAGAGAAATACATCGACACACTGGTGATGGTCTACGACGCCCGTATCCAGTACTTCCCGAAGAGCGGCATCGGCAACATCAAGGGACGTATGGGTCTCGACCTCATGGCATTCCCTTCACGTATGGAACAGGCATACAACGCCTTGAAAGAAGCCATCGAGATTGACGGAAACAACAGCAACTACGCCTTCATCGACGCATTGTTCTCATCGACAATCAACATGGTGAAAGCCGGCAAACTCGACGAGTCGGCAATCCTCGACGCATACAGCAGCCTCATGGACATCGTTGAATTCAACATCAAGAGATACACCGAGGAAGGCAACGAGAAGCTTCTGAACAGCTACACAGCCACAAAGGGCAACCTCGAAGGCGGCGTGCAGCCATACGCCAACTGCGAAGACCTCGTCCGCATTTTCCAGAAGAAGTTTGACGCCGAACCTGACAACGTGGAGCTCCTCAACAAAATCGCAACAACCCTTGCAAATAGAAACTGCGACAAGACAGACCTCTATCTCGCTGTCGCCGTCAAGTTGCACAAACTCAACCCTTCACCGGAGTCGGCATACTTCATCGGCAAGAGATTCCTTGCTGACCAGGAATACAGCAAAGCCACAAGCTACCTCATTGAAGCAACGAAATCAAGCGACAACAAGTCGGCACAGCAGGCTTACAAATACCTCGCCCAGATCATGCTCAAGGAAAGCAAATTCGAGCAGGGACGCACCTACGCGAAAAAAGCCATCGACCTCGACAAGACCGACGGCGAGCCTTACATGATAATCGGCTACCTCTATGCTTCAAGCGGCAAGGAATGCAACAGCAACCCTCTCCACGCAAAAGCCGTTTACTGGGCTGCAGTCGACAAGTTCCAGAGAGCCAAGGAAGTTGACCCGTCATTGGCATCAAAAGCCAACGAGATGATCAGGGAATACTCCAAGCTCTTCCCTACCAGCGAAGACGCGTTCTTCTACAACGTTTTTGAAGGTGACACCTACCAGGTGGAATGCTGGATAAACGAGACCACAAAGGCAAGATTTTCAAATAATTGAAAAGACTGATACATATAATATTGGGAATCAACATCATAGCACATGTTGTTATGATGTTGTTTTCTTGTGAGAACTCGATGGAGAAAGTCAAGCAGTTCATCGACTGCGACACCATCACCGGACTGATGGCCTACGACGTGGTGATTGAACGCAGCGACTCGGGCATGCTTGTCGCGAAACTCACCGCCCCCGTCATGCGCAGCGTCGACAACCAGGACAGCTCCGTCCTCGAGTTCCCGAAAGGCTTCGTCGCCTTCATGTATGAAAACGGCGACACCGCCCCCACTTCGAAAATCAGCGGCGACTACGGCGTGAACTACGAGAGAAAAGAACTGGTGTTCGCAAAACATAACGTGGTGGTCGAAAACATCAAGACAAACGAGAAGCTGGAAACGGAAACGCTGTATTGGAACCAGCGGAAAAAGAAGATTTACACAAGGAATCTTGTCAAGATAACAAGTCCCGACAAGATTATTTTCGGCGACAGTCTGACAGCCAACGAGAGCTTCTCGCGAAGAGAGATTTTCGGCATCAGGGCAACAATGGAGATTGACGAAGATGAGTAACTGGATGGTTGTCATAATATCACTGCTCTCGTCAGCGTTTTTCTCTGGCGTCGAAATCTCGTTCCTGAGTTCCAACAGGCTCAAACTCGAGCTCGACCTGAAGAAAAACAGCTTCTCCGCGAAACTGATAAACAACTTCGTGAAACATCAGTCGCAGTTCATGGGCTGCATCCTGATTGGCAACAACATCGCCAATGTCATCTACGGAATCGCCATGGCGAGACTTCTGAAGCCAGTGATAATCAGCATGTTACCAGATGTGATAATCAACGAGTTCACGATTTTGCTCTGTCAGACAATCATCTCCACTATTCTGGTGCTCATCGTCGGGGAGTTCATCCCGAAAACGCTCTCACGCATCAACCCAAACAAGCTGATGAACGTGACCGCTCTCCCGATGATGATATTGTACATCGTACTTTATCCATTGATTTTCATTTACATAGGAATATCAGAGCTTATCATAAAATACATTTTCAGAGTAGAAATCGCGCCTGAAGACTACAAGCTAAGTACCGTCGACCTCAACGACTATCTCAAAGAATACGCCGACCCCAACGAGGAAAACGAAGACATACAGCAAGGCATCGAGCTCTTTCAAAACGCCATTGAGTTTCAGACAGTTAAGCTACGCGAATGCATGCAGCCGCGAAATGAAATCCAAGCGGTGGAGATTAACGACTCCATCGAGGAGGTGAAACGCGTCTTTGAGGAGACCAAGCACTCCAAACTCATTGTGTATGAAGACAATATCGACAACATTGTCGGTTATATCCATATCAACGACCTTCTGCACAAGGTAGGCAGCATCAAGCAGAAAGTGCGTCAGATTGAGTTTTATCCCGAGACCTACGGCGCCCAGAATCTCCTGCAAAGACTGTCGAAAAAACGCCAGAGCATTGCGGTGGTCGTCGACGAGTTCGGTGGAACGGCGGGAATCATCACCACGGAAGACCTTGTGGAAGAGATTTTCGGAGAGATTGAAGACGAATACGACGTGGAAGACGACATCGAGAAGACAATTGACGAAAACGACAGAATCTTCTCGGCGAGATTAGAAATTGACTACCTCAACAAGACGTACAAATACGATTTCCCTGAATCGGACGACTACGAGACACTGGCGGGATATATCATCCATTATCACGAGAGTATTCCGCAAACAGGAGAGGAAATCGTCATCGGGAATTATCTTTTTAAGATTATCAAAGCCTCCGAAACCAAACTCGAGGAAGTGGAAATCAAAAACAATCAATGAGTTAGCATTTTTTTATAAAAATGTTGGATATATTGACATTTTTTGTAAATTTGCAGGCTTAAAATTAGTATAGAAAATAATAATTAGAAAATAGAATTATGGCAGCAATTGGAAAAATCAGACAACACTATGGTATTTTAGTGGTTATCATCGGTTTGGCTCTATTAGCATTTGTTTTGGGTGACTTGTTAAAAAGCACAAACACAAGAAGACGGAACGACGTGGCGATAGTCAACGGCGAGAAAATCTCCTATCAGGACTACGCAAACAGGGCTGACCAAACTATTCAAGCTCAGAAAAGAAGCAGAGGTTCCCTCACAAACGACGAGTCTTTCTCACTTCGTAGCCAAACTCTCGACCAGATGATTAGAGAAATCATCATGGAAAAAGAGTTCAAGGCACTCGGTCTCACAGTGACACCGGAAGAGCTCAATGACCAGTTCTTCGGCGAGAACCCAAACAAATATGTTGTACAGAACTTCACAGGCCAGGACGGCAAATTCGACAGAGAGTTTTTGAACAACTACTACAGCAACTTCGACAACTTCAGCCCAGAGGCTCAAAATGAATGGATTAACTTCGAGGAGTTCGTCAAAGAAGACAGACTGAACACCAAGTACGAGAGCCTTCTCAAACACGGCTTCTATCTTCCCAAGAAACTCGCCGACCGTTACAACGAGAACAAGAACCTTAAGAAATCAGCTGAGGTTTATGCTGTTCGTTACGTCTCTATCCCAGACTCAACAGTCGTTGTGACAGACCAGGACAACAAGAAATATTACGACACCTACAGAACAAAATATCCTACCGACGCAACACGCGGCATCGACTATGTCGTTTTCGAAGTGAAACCGTCAGAAGCCGACAGAGAGTCAGCAAAGAACTTTGTCAACGACGTGAAAGAAGGTTTGAAGACCTCAACAAACGTCGCTAACTTCGTGGCTTACAACTCCGACATGCCATACGACAGCACATGGAAGAAGTCATCAGACCTTCCAGTGGAACTCGAGAACGTTGTCGCTGAGAACAATGTCGGTTTCGTTTACGGACCATACGAGAGCGACGGCGCATTCAACGTTGCAAGAATCATGGCAAAAGAAAGCCGTTCAGACTCATTGAAGGCAACGCACGTGCTCATCGCCTACAATGGCGCTCTCCGCTCAACAGCTACACGCAGCAAGGAGCAAGCTCAGAAACTCGCCGACAGCCTTTACAACGCAGTGAAGAAGTCAGGTAAGATTGAGACTGTTGTCAGCTTCTCAGACGACCCGAGCGCAAAGACAAACAACGGCGACCTCGGCTGGTTCAACGACGGCGCTATGGTTTACGCTTTCAACGAGTTCGTGCAGAAGAACAAAGTCGGCACAATGGGTGTTGTTGAGACTCCATTCGGATACCACATCATCAAGGTGACCGACCGCAACAAGGTACAGCCGATGGCAAAGGTCGCTGTCATTTCACACGAAATCACAGCCAGCACAGCAACAGACCAGGCAGTGTTTGCCGAAGTCAACAAGTTCGTCACAGAGAACAAGACTGCCGAGCAGTTCAACAACGCTGTTGAGGCACAGGGCTTGAACAAACGCACATTCCAGACCATCAGACAGAACACCAACCGCATCGCCGGCATCAACAACCCGCGTGAGATCGTGCGTTGGGCATTCAAGGATGACACTGAGATTGGCGACGTTTCAAACGTGTTCGAGCTTGAAAACATGTACGTCGTGGCAGTCCTCACCAAGATCGTTCCAGAGGGTTACATCCCATACGACGACCTCATCACACGCAACGCCGTGCAAATCAAGAAGGTAAAGAAGGGCGAGATGATTGCTGAAAAAGCAAAGAAATACGGCACCGACTACCAGAAGATGATTGACGAGTTGAAGGGCGAGAAGCTCACCGTCGACAACATCACATTCGAGGGTCGTGGTGTTGGCAGCCTCGGTGTTGAGGACAAGGTCGGCGGCACAGCACTCGGCATGAAGGAAGGCGTGTATTCAGCACCTATCGAAGGCGGCAACGCATACGTGGTGTTGAAGGTCACAGGCACGACACCTGCAGGCAAGACCGATTTCGACGCCATCCGCAGAGAGTATGTCTCGAAGTTCAACAACTCCATCCTGAACGGCAATCCGTATTCAGCATTGTTCGACAACGCGAAGGTTGAGAACAACGGAGTGATGTTCTTCTAAGACAGGATTATCCTTTTTTAGACAGGATTAACAAGATTTGTAGAGACGCCACAGTGTGGCGTCTCTATTTTTTTATTTTATTGATAATTATTTTTTGTATCTTTGCAGTTGTATTGTAAAACAAAAGAAAAGTAAGTTTTAAGAAATAAATAATTAGGACTATACGCTCTTGTTATCCTATTGAAAAGTCTGGAAAACTGAAAAAGTGTGATGACAAGCAAGCAATGTTCACGTCATGGGCGTGAACTGTTTTAGCTTGTTCACACTTGGGCTTTTCCAGACGCCTTCAATAGGGATAAGCGACAAAACAGGAACCGCCCTTTTTTGTTGCCGGCAAGGCGGAACTCCGGAAAGGCAGGCAGCATGAGAAGCAAAGCGACACCCGACAGTTTTCACCTTGGAAAGATTATCAAGCAAGAGCTTGCGCGACAAGGGCGCACGGCAGTATGGTTGGCGAAGCAAGTCAACTGCACGCCAGAGAACCTATACAAAGTCTTCAACCAGCAATGGATAACAATGCCGTTGCTTTTCAAAATAAGCAAGGCGTTGGATTATGACTTTTTTAAGGAGTGCTCGGAGTGGTTTGAAGAACAGAGAGGAAAATAATTAACATTATTCCCATCTATCTCCAGGCAACCTGTCTATCAATCTTGATTTTACTATCTGATAGGCTTCTTGGGGATCAAACTTTGTGTCTGGTCTTAATAGCAAATTCATGTCGGTAAGGAACTCTTCTTCATTCATTTTCTCTTCCATATTGAGCACAAATTCTTTGTATGTTGGAGCGTGTTCCACAACAAACGACATGTATTTGTCATAACACTTAAGAATAGCGTTTTCATCAACTTCAGCGTGAGTCAATGCATACCATAAATCAAACAAATCACGTCCTTTTCTGCGTTGGTAAAGCGCACGCATCTTAGTTCCCAACAACTCGTTCAACTCGTATGTTGTAAT
Organism: Bacteroidales bacterium; assembly: GCA_017553625.1. Taxonomy (GTDB): domain Bacteria; phylum Bacteroidota; class Bacteroidia; order Bacteroidales; family F082; genus Limimorpha. Next base: position 48,015 of record JAFZKP010000052.1, on the reverse strand, counting down.
GTCGCAACTACCTGTAAACCAAGGACTATTCACTGGAAATGGCATCTTCTTTAGCCCTAAAACGCTGAAATGCTCAAAACAGTTAATCTCAACTTTTAAACGTATCTGTACAACTGGAAGCATCTCCGATTCAACTCTGAACAGAAGCGTATTGTTATAACGCTTTTGTTTCACGACTTTGTCTGGCATATACGAAAGAACTTCTCCCAATCTGAAAATAATTGGCTTTATCGGTCCCGGATTGATCTGAACCAAATCGATGTCTTCGCTATACCTCTGTTGGGGAAGCAGATACAATTTATGCAGGGCAGTGCCGCCTCTAAAAGCCAGCTGACTTGCTAAAAATTCATCACTGAATATTGCAACCAATGTTCTACAAATCAGCAAATCCTGTTCAACCATATAATCGCTCGACCATGGAGCATTCTCACGCCATCCTATAACATGTGCCTCCGGTATCATAACTCATCAATTTCTAAAGTAATGTTTTCTTGTATCTTCCAACGTGTTGCCGATTCTTGCTCTGCCACTCGTCCCTTTTTCAGTGGTGTCTTTCTGAATGTAAGTCCAGCATTTTTGCATCCATCATAAAGTGTGTCGGCTTGCGCCTTTTCATCCAACACCTCTTCTAAAATATAACCAAGCCTCTGATATATCGGTGTTTGAGCAATCTTATAAAAATCATCGTCAACACTCTTGAAATCAATCGTTTCCAACAATTCTGCCAACACTTCCGTTGCTCTTGAAAGTCCACCAACATTTGCTTCATATTCAATCAAATCAATGGCAGTTAATGCTGGCGATGAAACATTGAAATCACCGCTTTTCGACCTTTTCTTAATCAAAAAAGCAGTTGGTATATACTTGCGTGTAACAAAATCCCATCTTGTACCGTTTTTAACGACGCTCCTCATTTTGTCATTAGTAATAACCATAAACGCTTGAGGTGCCTGATGAGCAGCACCGTGTAGTGCTGCAGCTGAAAGCAAAGCCACGTAATATGGCTTGCCCATAAAACTCATCATATTGTCAATATATAAAACTGGTGGCACAACGCCCTTCAATCTATACTCTTCCGGCACTGCCACATAAAAATTTCTACAAGGCGACATGATAACACCTCTTTTTGTCAAACGGTTCAAATCGGTACGCAAATAATTATGTGTCTTTTGCGTAAACGATTCTTCTATATCATTTATCGAAAAGAAGTACTTGCCACGCAACACACGCTGCGTTATCCAATCATTAAGGCTTGTTTCGTTTATGTTCATATACCAAAACATGCAATACGGTTGCAAAAATAATCATTTTTTGATTATAATTGCAACCGCATTGCAAAAAAAATAAAAATAATTAATCAATCCTTTTACATTTTTCAGCACTGAACCCCATAGCATCTCGTCGGTCGGCTGTTTTTTATTTTCAAGTATACTTTAGAATATTTTTATGTTTTTTAAAAGTATACTTTAAGATATTTATATAGAGCGAGCTAAAAAAACATAATTATTTTACCACTTTTCATATAATTTTTTTCATATTTTCCGATAATTTAAGTAGTAGTATAATGCTTTGATTTTTAATTGGTTTGGTTTAGTTTTGCGATGTTAAAGTTATAATGGGTTATTATCCACCTTTGACACAACTGACTAACTAATTATTTATATAAATGAAAGCAACCAGACTTCTTTTCATTTTTCTGTTTGTCGCTGCAATTACATATAATAGCAACGCACAAAACACTGACGACCAAAGGTATGAATTTGATTTTTACAAATACAACCAGTTTGTGGGATCCGAAAACCGCACATATATGATATCTGCGGGAAAATCGTTGACTGAGATTTTGGCTAATAAGAAAATTTATGTCAAAATCGAATCAACAGGAAAAGCTAACAACTCGGAGTCGGCATTGGCAATGGCTCAGTGTGAAATTAACAACACATTGATGGCCAATGTATTGGCAGCGACTTATCCAGAAATAATACAAGCTTTTTCTGCGGCTATTGCCAGCAGTATATTACCCGATTGCACATACACATTGGTAAACGCACAAGATGACAAATCGGAAACGACCGTGATGTTTATGATAGACTTGTCTAAAAATGATTTTTGCAGAAGATTTGAGAAATCGCTAAAAGACAGTGGTGTTTTGGAGCGCATGATGAGACAGGAATACGACATCCCCAAAAACAGTGATGACCAATATATCACCCAAGAAGATCTATATCGGGTTTTTGAGTATATTGAAAAATACATGAAAGAGCAAGAGGAACACAGACTCAACAAACAACTAAATTATTAACAAATAAAATTTTAAAGCAATGAAAACTTTAATAAGACTAAGTTTCGCGATGATTATCGCATTGGCTTTCGCAAGCTGCGGAAGCGAGAAACAAATGACACAACCACAACAACCAACGTATCAACAGCCTGCTCAACAAAAAGTTCAAACTCAGATACCTGATGAAGAAGAAGTTCCTATTTATTGCATTGATGAGGCGAAAAGTGATAAAGAATACTTCAGGGAATTGGGAATCGGCAACCATGTGAACAAACAATCTGCTCGCGATGCTGCATTGAGTTCGGCAAAAGCTATGCTTAAAAATCGTCTCGGAGGCGTAGTTAAAGGTATCTCCACAGATTACAGTAGAACAGTGGCGGGACAGGCACAATCAGATAAAGTGCAAAGACTAATGGAGCGTGAGTTGACACAAGTTGTTGACAAGATGTTAAATGATGCCGATAATCCGTGTGAAAAAATGACTAAAGCTAAAGATGGTAGTTTTAATTCCTATTATGTAATAGAAGTTTCGAAAAATGAAATGTTGGACAGATTTGAAAAAACGGTTGAAACGCTGTCAAAGCAAGAAGAATATGCAATTGAATGGCAACGTGAAAAATTCCGTGAACATGCCCAGAAATACATGGAAGAACTGAACAACAAACAATAATAGCTATTATGAGGCGATTATTGTTATTAATATTGTTTATAGGGGTTGGGGCTTTTACACTCAAAGCCCAAACCCCATATTGGATAACCAACCCGCCAATTCCTACTAACAACACCTTTTATTATCGTGTCACCATTGCCGAGGGAAAAAACTACAAAGACGCATACGCGGAGGCATTTGCAATCGCAATATATGAGAGTTATTCAAAATTAGTGGGTGTAGCCGTAAATATTAATACAGATAAAAAAGATATCAAAGATGGAGTTTTGAAATCAATATCATCCGAGAGTGGTCAGATGCGTCTTCCAATAAACAAGGTTTGTGAATTTAGGGAAGATATGAAAACTTCAAGTGGCATCAGGCTTTATGTGCTTTGGCAAGTGGCCAACAGTGCTTTGGTTGACCCTCAATTTGATATTTTTACACAATGTGAATAAATAACGTTTAATTCTAATATCATGAAAAAACTATTATTGGCGATTTCTTTTGTTGTCTTGGGTCTATATGCCAATGCTCAAAAACCGAATTGGATTAAGATTAAGCCGACACCGACTAATAACACCTATCTTTATGTGGTTGAATCGGCTACAGGAAAAACAGAAATGGCTGCGAGAAATTCTGCTATTGCTGAAGTTTTACGCTCAACAGCCTTACGACTGGGAATGCCTTTTGAATCGGAAGCAATATCAAAAGCCCTTCAAAACGGCACAGATTATAGTGTTATTTCACGACAGTATAACATCCCAATAAACAAGGTTTGTGAATATTCTGAATACGATGATTATCAATATCGTGTTTACATATTATGCCAGGTGGCAAAAGCAGGAAATATACAAGTATATTTTGACGATTTCAATCAATGTTATGATGGAAAAGTGGGCTTGTCTGGCAAAGATGCTTTATATTCTTATGGTGTAAAGATATATAAAAATGGTCGTGAATTGAAAGAATATGAGATAAGGACCTTGTTCGCAAATTCAAAATCGTATGATTTATACGACAAAGGGGTTCGACAGGTTAATATGGATTTTGGTGGATTGCATTTGATTGCACTTCCACTTGCACTGGCAGGACCGATAACATTTGGACTTAGTTTTGCTGATTTAGATAATAATCAGATGACAACAAGATGGATTGGATTGGGATTAATTGGTGGTTGTGCAACATGTTTTATAATAGAAGCATGCATACAAAAATCAGGAAAAAATAAAATCCGCAAAGCCGTAAACTTATATAACAATGGTAAAATGTATTCTGAAGCTAATTTGGAATTTGGATTCACGGGCAATGGAGTATGTTTAACATTAAATTTCTAATCTTAAAAAATTACAATCATGAACACTCAAAACACTTCTCAAAATCAGAAAAAACCATCGACGTGGACTTTATGGCTCAGTTTATTCGGTTGGATCATAGCATGCATCGTTGGCTTGTCAATTGAAAACATCGAACTGGTAATTGTCAGTAGTATCGTAATTGTCATATTAATAATACTATTGATAGTTGTTAAGAATGCACAATCTAAAATCACAAACATGCAATCAAGTACCACTAGTACACAAGCCTCAAACAGCAACAATGCTAAATGGTCGCTACCTACAACTCCTGTGTTTGTAGACCCTTATTCTGGATTTATATTTAAAAACATGCTGGAGATCATGAAACTCCATTTTAAAGATGACTTTGACTATTCCCAAGGTGATGCTATGATAAATGTGGAATACCGTGGTGAAATCGTAATGCAAATAATCGATTGGCCCGACCGCGAAAAGGGCGAGAAACATAATGTTACTCTTCATTTTTATCCTATGTTTGATAAAAATGTAGCGGAGCGCTTCAAAAACTGTTTCTATAAGGACGAATTCGACATGAATGAAGAAAGCAATCAGTTTATGGCATACTTTGGTGACGATTTTGAAAAAGCCGCGAAAGTGACTTCGTATGTCCTTGCAACAGTGTATTATATACCAACAGACACAAATCTGAAATACGACATGTGTTCATGTTGAAAGCAAATAGTAATTAATTATCGAACGATTCTTAACAATTAAATATTAAAACCATGTTAAACACTTTTAAAAAGCTACATTTGAAGAACAGTATGATGTGGCTAACACTTATCATAATGGTATTAATTGGCTTCAGTTGTACTGCGCAAGATAATGATGGTCTCTATCTGATAAAAGACGAAGCAGGACTATATGGCTACATTGACAAAACAGGAAAAATTGTCATTAAGCCACAATTCGAATATGCTGATGATTTTTCAGAAGGCTTGGCTGCTGTAGGTAAAATGGGCTACATTGATATTACAGGGAAAATTGTAATAACACCACAATTTGAATTTGGATCTGCTTTTAGAGAAGGAGTGGCTTTTGTTGCAAAAGATAGTGAAAAGGTGGGCATAATTGATAAAACAGGACGATTACTTAATAATTATACAATTGATTTTAATTGGGCCTTCTTTAATCAATTCTTTCGTTTTCACGAAGGATTAGCTACAATTGAAATTGATAAAAAATATGGCTATTTTGACATAACTGGTAAAATAGTAATAAGACCACAATTTGAAAATGCAAATGAATTTTCAGAAGGATTGGCTGCTGTTAAAATAGATGGCAGTTGGGGTTTCATTGACAAAACCGGTAAAACTGTCATAGAGCCTAAATTTGAGACCGCAAGATCTTTTTCAGAAGGATTGGCTGCCGTTAAGATTGATGATGAATGGGGTTATATTGACAAGACCGGAAAAATTATAATAGAACCTCAGTATGATGTTGTCAATAATTTCTCAGAAGGCTTGGCTCGCGTTGCATACCATGAATCCAAGACTATTTGTTATTATGATTATATTGATAAGACAGGAAAGAAAATAATAGAAAGTGTACTTTTCGCGCATGACTTCTCAGAAGGTCTTGCATATGGAAAGATTGGTGATGCTTATAAAAGAGAAAATGGATTTTTTAATAATAAAGGTGATCTGGTAATAAAACTATCAGATAATTGTTCTGATGATTTTTACACGGGTTTTTATAATGGTTATTCTACGATAGAAAAGTCAGGGAAAAGTGTTTTTATTGACAAAAACGGAAAAATAATGGATAATATTCAATTTGATCATCTAATATCTTGTTTTGATAATAACGGAATTGCTTGCGTAGAAAATAAAGATGACAAAGGGAATAATTGGGTTATTTATATAAACAATAAAGGCAATGTTATATATAAGTATAAGAATAAAGACTAAATTGTATATTTAAAACAGTGACTCATATAGTGAGAGCGTAACTTAAACCAAGTTCGCTCTTTGCATACTCCATAGAATATTATTGAATTACATAAAAAAGACGGAAAGATGACCTGAACCCCGAAAGTTTTTTGTCCAACTTTCGGGGTTCAGGTCACATGTGGCGTCTCTACTTTTTTTATTGTATATATATTGCTTAACACATCTCCAGCACCGCGTCAGTGACTTATTTCCCTTGATACTTCCTCACCTCTCCCCTAATCTTCTCCTTCATCTCGTCCCACGAATCTGAGATGAACATCACCGGCATCGCCTGAGATTCAGCGTCATCAAAATAGGTCAAGCTTAACAATGCTTGAAACATTGAATAATCCGGGTATTTTTTCATGTAGAAATCAAGGATTTCAGATAATTCATAATGCTTCAAGAGCTCGTAAACAACAATGAAATCCTGTTTGGTCAACTTAGATGATGCCAAATTTTTCAATAACTCCAGTGTTGCTGGGTGTATTGTTTCATAGTGTAGCATCGGTAATCCTCTTTTTTCGTATCTGAAATAGCACAAACAAACGATAAAGCCTTAGGATTGAGCGTTCGTAATGATTTACAATCACTTACAATACGCTCTAATCCATAAAAACGGTTAATCAGTCTCCAATCTTCAAGTTCGCCACACTCCAAAACCCTCTGAATCAACTGCGCAGAGTTGCGCTCGGCATCAAAATCGTTGATGTCGATGTCCCAAAAAAGATGGGGCGAAAGCTGCGATATGAGAGTTTTTTGTGTCATAATTTAGCACATCTCCAGCACCGCGTCAGTCACATATTTCAGCTGCTCGTCGGTGAACTCTGTGTGAATTGGCAATGCCATCACGTGGTCGCAAAGGTATTCGCAGACCGGGAAGTCGCCTTTCTTGTAGCGCGGGTCGGCGTAGGCCTTCTGCATGTGAAGCGCAACTGGGTAATAGATGGCGCATGCGATGCCTTTCGACTGCAAATGCTCCATCACCTTGGCACGGTCGAGGTCCTTCAAAACCACCACATACTGATGATAGACGTGGTCGGTGAACGATGCCGTCTTTGGCGTCACGATTTTATCAGTCTGTGCGAATGCCTTGTCGTAATATGCTGCCGCATACTGACGTGCCTTGATGTATTCGTCGAGATGTTTCAGCTTGATGTCGAGCACAGCAGCCTGAATAGCGTCGAGGCGTGAGTTGACACCAATATAATCATGATAATAGCGCACTTTCATGCCGTGGTTCACCACCACGCGCATCATGTCGGCAAGAGCATCGTCGTTGGTGAAGATAGCGCCTCCGTCGCCATAGCATCCGAGGTTCTTTGAAGGGAAGAACGAGGTGCAGCCGATGTTGCCTATCGTTCCCGACTTCTTCACGGTGCCGTCCTTGAAGGTGTAATGAGCGCCGATAGCCTGGGCGTTGTCCTCTACGACATACAAGTTATGACGTTTTGCGATGTCCATGATTGCGTCCATGTTGGCGCACTGTCCGAACAGATGCACAGGCACTATCGCCTTTGTGCGAGGTGTGATAGCCTTCTCAACCGCCTCTGGGTCAATGCAATAGGTTTCCATGTCGACATCCACGACAACCGGAGTGAGACGCAGCAAAGCGACCACTTCAGCTGTGGCGATGAAGGTGAACGACGTGGTGATGACCTCATCGCCGGGCTTCAAGCCAAGTCCCATCATGGCAACCTGCAAAGCGTCGGTGCCGTTGGCGCAAGGAATCACATGCTTCACATTGAGATATTCCTGTAAGTCTTCTTGAAATTTCTGTACGAAAGGACCGCCGATAAAACCGCCAGTCGAAAGAATCTGCTGAATGGAAGCGTCCACCTCAGCTTTGATTTTGTTGTATTGACCAACGAGGTCAACCATTGGAATCTTCATCATAGTTTTAATTTTAAAGATGCAAAAATAAAAAAAAGTTTTTTTCATTAAAAAATTTTTTATAAAAATGTTGGGCGAGTAAAAAAAAGTAGTATTTTTGCACTCCGTTTCGTAAAAGAAAATAAGAACAATAAAATAATAGAAAAATGTCAAGAATTTGTCAGATTACAGGTAAGAAGGTCATCAGTGGAAACAACGTTTCACACTCAAACAAAAAGACCAAGAGAACATTCCAACCTAACTTGAAAATCAAGAGATTCTATGTTCCAGAGTGGGATGAATGGGTGGTTTTGAAGGTTTCTGCAGCAGGTTTGCGCACCATCGACAAGAAGGGCGTTTATCAGGCAATGGTTGACGCAGCGAAAGATGGTAATCTCAACCGCTGGTAAGATATGACTATAATAAAAAGAAGCCGTCTGCATAAAGGCGGCTTTTTTTTGTTAACAGCGTACTAATTTAAAATTGTTTGCGTTTTAATAGAATGAGATTCCTCAGTGCGTTCGGAATGACAAGGCAACATGAAGCATAAGTGGTTGGTTTTCATATTATTACTCCTCCCCTCTTTTGTCTTCGCGCAAAAGAATGAAGGCGTTTTGTATGGAAAAATCACCGACGACAGCGGCAAAGCCATCGAATTCGTCAATGTGGCGGTTCAAAACACACCATACGGCGTCGTCTCCGACTCGCGCGGCAGCTATAACCTCGCCCTGCCTTCCGACACCTTAATTAATATAGTGTACTCCTTCATCGGATATGAAGAAGTGAGGCTCGAAGTGAAGCTGAAAAACGGCGAGAAACGCAAACATGACGTCGTGATGAACGTCAGTTCCACGATGCTGCCCGAGACCGTCGTTCACGACCAAGCCATAAAAACCTCGACGATTTCGAGACTCGACGCACGCGAGACGGTGCTGCTCCCCACAGCGGGCGCAGGCGGAGTGGAAGACATGGTGAAAACACTCGCGGGAGTGAGCTCCACCAACGAACTCAGCTCACAATATAACGTGCGCGGCGGCAACTTCGATGAAAACCTCATCTACGTTAACGGAATAGAGATTTACAAACCGTTTCTGGTGGGCTCGGGACAACAGGAAGGTCTCAGCTTCATCAACTCGCGTCTCGTCTCCAACATCGACTTCTCGGCGGGCGGATTCTCAACGGAATACGGCGACAAGCTCTCATCAGTGCTCGACATCACTTACAAAAAGCCCACGATAACTGCGGGCTCATTGACACTCAGCCTGTTAGGTGCCGAGGCTCACGCCGAAGGACGCGCCGCAAAAGGCAGAATGAGCTATCTCATCGGAGCACGCTACAAAAACACCCAGTATCTCCTTGGAAACATGGACACAAAAGGCGACTACAAGCCTAACTTCACCGACGTTCAAGGACTTTTGACATATAATGTGTCGGCGCGACTCGAGATAACAGCCCTCGGATACTATTCAAGAAACAGCTATCTGATGGTCCCGACGACACGCGAGACCGACTTCGGAAACCTTCAGGCTTCTTACCGCCTGAAAATCTATTTCGACGGGCAGGAACTGAGCAAATACACGACAGGACTTGGCGCTATCTCATTGAATTTCAGCCCAAATGAAGACTTAAACCTCAAACTCATCGGCTCGGCATATTCAGCAGTGGAATCAGAGACGTACGACATCCAAGGGCAATATTGGATTGGACTCCTTGAAACGAATCCTGGGAGCGAAGAGCAAGGCGATGTTATTGCTAATCAAGGAGTTGGAACATATATCGAACATGCGAGAAACTCATTTTACTCACGCGTCTTCAACCTCGACCACAAAGGTGCCTACACCTACAATGACAACACCTTGAAATGGGGTCTCCGTTACCAACATCAGCTCTTCGACGACATCATCAACGAGTGGGACATGGTCGATTCGGCGGGTTACACCCAACCTCACACCATCGATTCCATCCTGAACCCGAATAATCCGATGCAAACACCATTGGAGCTTAAAAACGTCGCAAAAGGTCATAACGAGTTGGTGGTCAATAATTTAGACGGATATTTACAAAATTCATGGCAGTTTGAAAACGAGAAAGGCAACATCTGGGTTTTGACTGCGGGTTTAAGAGCGAATTATTGGGGTTACAACGGCTCCGTCAACATCAGTCCGCGAGCCGGAATAGCTTTCAAGCCCGAAAAACACCCGAACATGACATTCAGGCTGTCGGGCGGAGTGTATGTGCAACCGCCATTTTACAGGGAATTGCGAATGTTCGACGGCAGTCTGGTCGACAAAGACAAAGCCTCTGTACAGAAGTCGTATCAGGTAGTCCTCGGTCACGAATACAAGTTCAAGGCTTGGGACCGCCCGTTTGTGCTGACATCGGAGATTTATTACAAATATCTCAAAGACATCATCCCTTACGAGGTCGATAATATAAGAATCAGATACTACGCCGACCAGAAAGCGACCGGTCATGCCTATGGTCTTGACATGAAAATCAACGGTGAATTTGTGAAAGGCATCGAGAGTTGGGCTTCAATGTCAATCATGAAGACAGCCGAAAATATCCAGTATTTCATTGACGCTCAAGGCAATATCCTTTCGCAAACGGATGTCAACAACGGTGCTGACTATGTGCGCGACACCATCATCTCAGGTATTCCCCGCCCTTCCGACCAGCGCATCAACTTTGCAATTTTCTTCCAGGATTATCTCCCGATGATTCCATCATTTAAGGTCAACCTGAAGCTCATTTTCGGAACAGGATTGCCGTTCGGTCCTTCGGAAGGCCAGCGTTACCAACAGAAAAACAGGATGTCACCGTATCGTCGCGTCGATTTGGGATTCAGCAAACAGCTGATTAGCGAAAAGACATCGTTCAGAAATCCAAGAAACCCGTTGAAACACATAAGAAACTGCTGGCTGAGCCTTGAAGTTTTCAATCTTTTAGGCGTGAATAATGTCAGTTCGTACATGTGGGTGACGGATGTCTACAATATTCAGTACGCAGTACCTAACTATTTGACTAACAGACAATTAAATCTAAAATTAATAGTAGAATTCTAAAAAACAATACATTATGAAAAAACAGATCATTACCTTAGCATTATGCCTTTTCGCATTAAGCGACATCATGGCGCAAGCATTCCTAAACGACGTGATGCAGGCTTCAGAATACAGAAGATACAGCGCTTACACGTCAAAAGACAACCCGTTGACAGTTGCCAATTATCCTTATAAATGCGGTTTCACCTTGTCGACCGGACAGCATGGTCTCCTTGCGGAAGGCAATCCTGGCTATGCTGTTTACGACCTCAACGGAGAATATGAAAAGATGAATTTCGTCGTCGGCACGTCGAATCAGCAGGGCGGCATCGACGGCGCTGTCGTTTTGCTTGTCACCGGCGACGGCGAGACAATCTTGGATGAAGTCATTAAAAACCCTGACGCTCCAAGAGAGTTCACTCTTGACATTAAAGGAGTTAATAAATTGAAATTCAACCTTTTACATGGAGATACAGACCTCGCTTTCGGAAATGTGAGAGTTTATAAAGCGGGAGAAGAACTGCTTCAACCCGAGGATCAGTTTGCAAAAGTTCCTGAAGGAAAAATCAGACTTATCGAAAACCTGAATTACTATTACAGAGGCTCTTATGCGGCAAGGATTGACAAAAACGCCGAGCTTAAAATCTATACAAATACCGTTAATTCAATCAGTATCACAAGAAAAGAATATGAATACGGCATTCAGTTTGATGAGATTCAGCAACTTATCGGCAGCTCTGTCGGAAGTGTGTATTTCTGGCTCAACAAAAGATACGACAAGGTGTCGTTTATTGTCGGTCCGCGCGACAACCAGAGCTCGCTCTCCACGGCATGGCTCACCGTCAAGGCTGACGATAAAATCGTTTACGAGAAGCTCATCAGGCAGACCGACCTCAGCGAGCAGGTCGTGATTGACGTGAAAGGCGTGAACCAGCTTTCATTCCATGCCATCGACGAAGACCATGAGTTTGGCGGTCAGATTGTTTACGGTGTCGTAGACATCTACGCCTATCCTGAAGGCGACACCACTGTGCCCAAAGCAGGTATAGCGAACCCGTCGAAAGAATGGATTTCGAAGCTGCCAGACGTATGTAAGCTGGTTTCAAAGATACCGCCTTACAGCGTGAGAGGTGTGGCGAAACATCAAAACACATATTTCGACGGAGCCACGAAACACTACCACTTCTCGATGGGAGGCGAGCAGTTCAGCGAAGGATTCATCCTCACGACTGGAACTACGTTTTTTGACGACAACGTCAACGCATTCGCATATTTCGACATAGCCGGCGAGTTCGACTGGGTGACATTCACGGCGGGATGTCTCACCAAGCACCGCGTCCTCGACGACGACAGAATTCGCGTCTACGCCGACAAAAATTGCATCCTCGACACCGTAATCCACGCCACATGGCCGAATCAGCATTTCAAGCTTCCGCTTAACAAATGCAGGGTCTTGCGTTTCGAGAAACCCGGAACCGGACAGTCGAAGCAGGTGTATTTCGGCATCGGCGACGTTGTTTTGTACAGAGGCGAAGTCGTGCCGAACAATCTTTTCGTGCATGAGAAGCCCGAATGCCCTGAGACTGTCGATTTGATTGACCTTTGCAAGAACCCGTATTTCCATTTCGTTGGACGTTATCTGAGCACGCTCACCAATTTCGACTTCAACGACTGCTTCAAAAACGGCGGCTCGCAAAAAGAGTATTTCCAGATGAAAGACGGCACGAGGATTTACAAGGGCATCATGCTTGAAACCAACGTGCCGACCGGCTTGGAAGACATGACTTTTTCGAGGGCTTTGTGCCTGATGTTCACCCCGACCTACGTGGCAGGCTTGGACCTCGCCCTCTGCGGTGACGACGGACACCAGTCGTCGTGCGCGGCATTCAACCCGTATAAAGAATACGAGACTTGTACGTTCACGGTGGCGAACAAATCAGTTTACGTCGACCCGTTTGTGGAAATGTGGGGCGACAAGAAAGCCGACCCTGTGACATTATACGTCATCGCCGACCAGCATCAGGTGGCTGACATCGAGCTTACCGACGACATGAAGCCGACGACGTTCACAGTGCCTATCAACAAATGCGAGCAGCTGATGTTCTGGCTGAAATGCGGTGCCGTGCGCTCGGGACAATATGTCATCTACGACATCACCCTCGACAAAAAGCCTTTGAAAGACACCAAAATCGTGACAAACAAAACTGATGTAAAGCCGGAAGTTGTCGAAAAAGCAGCAGTTGAAACTGTCGTTGCTGAAGCTGTTGAAACCGCCGTTTCCGAAAATGTCGAGCCTGAAAAAGTGGAGACAATTACAATAATTGAGGAAGAAATTGAGGAACCGCAGCCTGAGGTGAAGACAGAGGCAAAACCGGAGCCGAAGGCTGAACCGAAAGTTGTCGAGATTATCTCTGATTACCAGCATAATAAGGTAAAAAACAACTTGTCTGCATGGGATGCCAGCAAGAAAAGCGGCAACAAGCAAGTGGACAAATATCTGGAAGACATCACCGAGATGCGGGCAAAAACCAACGAGATGATTGCCCATACAGATAAAAACCTCAAGATTTCGAAAGCGTATTTCAAAGGCAGCGACGGCAAAGTCTACAAAGCCATTTCGATAATTGGCGCAGACGGCTCGAAAAAGAGTATTTCTGAACTTGTTGCCAGAAACAATGAGATTATCGAGATAAAAAAAGCCGTCAACTCGATTTACAATAGTGCGAACACTGATTTCACGGCGGCATCGGGACAGATTTCAAAACTCGGCGACAAGAGCAATGAGTTCTACAACATTATTTTGCAAGGCGGAGAAGTCATGTCGCAATGCCAAAGCAAGGCGAACGATGCGGCTGTAGCTACCGAAAAGGACAACAAAAAGCTTCAAAAGATGAAAGACAGCGCAATAAGCGTCGACGGAATCAAGTCAACCGACAAGGTTCTGCTTATGCAGCTTTCAAGCGGCGAGACGTTGCCTGACGGTTATAATTTGGTGAATATCAAATATTTAAAGGTAGAATAAGTATTTATTCAACGAAAACAATTTGAACAAATAAATACTACAAAGTTATACTAAGCAACTCTTCGAAATTCAATCCACCAACGCCACCTGCTGATAATCCTTGACAAAACCAAGAATTGCGGTCTGAATTTTCTCCAAAGTATGGCGACTTGGATGCCGTAATCCTGTCGTGTAATGGCTCAACTGTTTCTTGTTAATGCCCGTAGCATGAGCCAACCAAGTGAGAGTAAACGGTGAATATCTTAAAAACGACCCTGTATCATACTTATAATCAAACTCAAGATTGTCAAAATCAAATTGGCGGTTCTCATTTTTAAATATTGCCCTCATATCTTCTTTGCTTTTTAATAAGTCCCTCTTGGCTTCGGTTATACTGTTTCCTTGTCCCAACAACATAAAGCCCAAAGTTTCATCAACGGTATAGATGTCATACGTCAAATCCTTGCCAATCTCAATTTTTGCTGTTATTCTCATGATTAATACTTTTAAAGTTTAACACCAGATTGTTTACTAATAGCTTTTAATGTTCCATATTTAGCTTCTTCCGATTTATGATGACTTAGTGGAAAAATATTTCCAGTAATCGGACTATACCAATAAGGATGGTCACTATCATACATAAAATAACATCCAGCTTTCTTAAGCCTTCTTTCTATTTCAGAGTATTTCATAAATCCAGTTTTAATTCCGCTACAAAGATAGATATTTTTCTAACATATAGCATAAAAATAATAGGATATTTTTTTTTATTTCCCCCAATTATCCCTATCCAAACTGCGATATTGTATCGCTTCTGCGAGATGTTCGGGCTTGATGTCCTCTGAACCCGCCAAATCTGCTATCGTTCTTGACACTTTCAAGATTCTGTCACGGGCACGCGCGGAGAGTCCCAGACGCTCCATGGCGTTTTTCAGCAACTGCCCGCAGTGGTCGTCCAAGTCACAATATTTCTGAATCATCTTCGCGGTCATCTGCGCATTGCAATAAATGCCAGGCACGTCGGCAAAACGACGCACCTGAACCATGCGCGCTTTCACCACCCTTGCGCGCACATCGGCACTGTTTTCGCCGGGTTTCTTCTGTGCCAGTTCCTCATACGACAACGGAAACGTCTCGATGTGAAGGTCTATTCTGTCGAGCAAAGGTCCCGAAATCCTTGAGAGATACGTCTCCACCTGCCCGGGCTTGCACGTGCATTCCTTCGTCGGGTGGTTGTAATAGCCACACGGGCAAGGGTTCATCGCCGCTACCAGCATGAAATTCGCCGGAAACTCCACCGTCTGTTTGGCACGCGCAATGGTGACAAGACGATCCTCCATCGGCTGACGCAGCACCTCAAGCACCTGCCTACGAAACTCCGGAAGCTCGTCCAAGAAAAGCACTCCGTTGTGCGCCAGCGAGATCTCGCCAGGCTGCGGATACGTGCCTCCGCCCACCAAGCCGACATACGACGTAGTGTGATGCGGACTCCTGAACGGCCGCGTCCGCATCAGCGAGACATTATGCGCGAGCATCCCCACCACAGAATGAATCTTCGTCGTCTCTAACGCCTCCTTCAGCGTCATCGGGGGCAGAATCGTAGGTAAACGTTTGGCTAACATCGTCTTACCGCTCCCAGGAGGTCCGATGAGAATCACGTTGTGAGAGCCCGCAGCCGCCACCTCAAGAGCCCTTTTGATGTTCTCCTGCCCTCTCACATCCGAGAAGTCGAAATCATAAACATCGGCCTTTTCCTCTTCTTCAAGGCTTAATTTCGTCGGCTCCAGATGATGGAAGCCATTGAAAAAGTTAATGACATCCATTATCGTCTCGACCCCGTACACCTCGAGGTCTTCAACCACAGCCGCCTCGTTGGCGTTGGCTTTCGGCACTATCACGCCCTTGAAACCTTCTTCCGCCGCTTTTATCGCTATCGGCAACGCGCCTTTTATCGGGTTAACACCTCCGTCGAGCGACAGCTCCCCCATAATGACGTATTTGTCAAGCAAGTCGACGCTCACCTGCTCCGACGCCGCCAGTATCGCGATGGCAAGCGGCAGGTCATAACTCGAGCCTTCCTTCCGGATGTCGGCAGGCGCCATGTTTATCGTAATTTTACGCTTCGGATATTTTAACCCGTTGTTATTCAATGCAGATTCAATGCGCTGCTGACTTTCCTTAACCGCGCTGTCGGGCAATCCGACAAGAAAAAACTGCACACCACGGTCAATGTTGACCTCAATTGTAACTGTAATAGCATCAATGCCGTTCAAGGCACTACCATAAGATTTCACTAACATATTATTCGGTTTTTAGTTAATTAATCATTTTTAAATGTGCCGCTTCGCGACCACATTGCGCGTTAGCGCCACATTATTTTCTCGGTTTATATTGCGATCGCTGGAAAATATCCTGATCATCAGTCATTTTCATCAGATTAGTCAACGTTTCATCATTGTTTGACATAAACGAGCGGACAATCTTCAAGCCAAGAAAATCCCCAATCCGCGAAGGCGAATCCTCACCGAATGCCGTAGTGAACGGACCGTCGTTG
The DNA here is from genome assembly GCA_017553625.1 of Bacteroidales bacterium. Classification (GTDB taxonomy): domain Bacteria; phylum Bacteroidota; class Bacteroidia; order Bacteroidales; family F082; genus Limimorpha. The sequence continues at coordinate 31,325 of JAFZKP010000052.1, read as the reverse complement.
AATAACATGCGCCTCTGCTCATAAGTGTTGGCATACAACATGTTTTTTTCAACAACATAAGCCCAAATCTGCCCCTCATGGTAATTCGCCCAGTCCATCTGACGTGTCGAATACCCAAGAATCACCGAGTCGGGCAACGACGGATTCATCGCCTCAATGAAATAGTATTTCTTGCCTTGTTCAATCATCTCCGCAAGCGCATTATTCAGATTGTTTCCTCTGAAAACATACGCAAAATACAAGGCTTCCGCCAAGTCACGCGTCAATGCGGCAGGCTGGCAACGACGAGAAATGTATCGTGGAATCCCAAGTTTGTCATACACCAAGTCCTTGTTATTCAAATAGTAATCAAGACTAATCATCACATTCCTCCCTCCTATCATAACGGGACCGCTTTCATAATCAACGCCAGAGACATAGGTGTAAGTCTGCGGAATCGCCACCTCAGGATAATAATACGCAAAATGCTGATACACTCCCCGCACCTCGTCTTCAACGACCTCGATATCAGGGAATGTCTCCATCGCCAAATCGTTCAATTTGACGATAAAAGTGTCTGTCACAAACGCCTTGACATAGTCAAAATCGCGTTTTTCGAGTTTGTCGCCCAACAAATCCTTGAAATATGGTCTTACAGCCTCCAGCTCCTCCTCGAAATTCGCTGTGTCAATGGAAAAAAGCGCTTTGTTATATTCCAAAATATGAACCTCCTGCGGCTCCATCTTCTGATACGGAATAGAAAGTTTCTTTTTGTATGCCTCTGATTTTGAACAAGAAACAAAAACCACTACTAATAAAACAATGCTTGGTACTATTTTCAATATTAGTTTTTTCATAATTTTCATTATAATGTTATGCTCCTTTCTGTCGCAATGTGAACACTTTGTGTTAATATGCGCACTTCGTGCAATGTGCGAAGCGACCATATTATTAAATACTATTTCTAACCATTTCAAGTGCTGTTATGGCAGCGCGCTCGATGTTGTTGCCCCTGTCTTTTCCGAAATTATATTTTTTTGAGATGACTCCATCCGGTCCCGCCACCGCAATCCACACTGTGCCGACGGGGTTCTCTTCCGTCGCTCCGCCAGGTCCTGCCACGCCTGTCGTCGCCACCGCATAATCCGTCTTCAGCAACGCCCTCACGCCCGTCGCCATCTGTTCCGCAACTTGCCGACTTACAACGGTATACCTCATCACATCCTCATGACTTACGCCCAGCACCTCCTCTTTCACCGACGTGGCATACGACACCACCGTTCCTTTGAACGCCTCCGAGCTGCCAGGTATCTCCGTTATCATCTTCGCTATCGTACCGCCCGTGCAACTCTCAGCAGACGACAACGTCGCTCCAGCCGCCTTAAGCTTGTTTAAAACCGCCTCTGCAATAGGAGTGTCATCGTAGCCGAAAATATGCTCTCCAATTATTTTTGTCAGTTTATCTATTTCATTATCAATGGTTTTCTGCAAAAAATCCCTGTTAGGATGACGCCCCTCCAGACGCAAACGCACCATGCCATGCTGTGGCAGATACGCCAGCGACAAGAATTCAGGTAACGCGTCTTCCCAATCTTTTATCTTGTCGGCAAGAAACGACTCACCCACGCCTGTGGTCATCACCACCTTGTTAATATAAGGTGTCACCTTGAAATGCGACAACAGCATCGGAAGAATCTCCTGCTCGAACACGTTTTTCATCTCAAAAGGCACTCCAGGCATCGAGATATACACCGACCTGCCCTTCTCAAACCACATGCAAGGCGCTGTGCCATAACGGTTTGGGATATATCTGCACGCCTTCGGGATATACGCCTGCCCTTTGTTGCGCTCGCTCATCTGATAGCCGCGTAACGTGAAGATACTCATTATGTTATCATACGCGTCCTGACAAAATTCAAGCTCCGTGTTGAAATACCTGCATAATGTCGGCTTGGTGATGTCGTCGGCAGTAGGTCCCAAACCACCAGTCATCACTATAATTTCAACATCAGAACAGGCATCCAAAGCATCGACAATGTCTTTTTCGCCGTCGCCGATTGTCAACGTTGAAATAACTTCTATACCATTGGTTGTCAATTTATTACCAAGCCATGAAGCGTTAGTGTTGACCACCTGCCCTATCAAAAGCTCGTCGCCAATCGAAATGATTTTCGCCTTTACAAAATCGTTGTCCCTTTTCATATATTTAATACTTTTCCGGTAGTAAAACGTCACAAAATTAAACATTAATATTTTATGTTTTTCAATTTTAACATTTTTTAACATAACTTTCATTTTTTTGTTATTTTTGCAAATAAATTTTAACATTTCATCGGAATATGAACACTAAACCCATTCCTGGCTCACAGCTCGTCTTCAACAACGAAGGCGCAATATATCATCTGAATCTCTTTCCGGAGATGCTTGCCGACAACATCATTTTAGTCGGCGACCCTGACCGCGTGAAGATGGTCTCACAGTATTTCGACACCATCGAATTCAAGCGTCAGAACCGTGAACTCGTAACACACACAGGCACTTACAAAGGCAAACGCATCAGCGCCGTCTCAACCGGCATGGGCACCGACAACATCGACATTGTGGTTAACGAACTCGATGCCGTGGCAAATATCGACTTCAAGACACGCACCCCGAAGACGGAGCATCGCAAACTCAACATGGTGCGTCTCGGCACCTGCGGCGCACTGCAGCCTGAAATCGGAGTGGAAGACAGCTACGTCGCCTCACGCTACGCCATCGGCCTCGACGGTCTCGCCTACTTCTACAAAGAACATAACGAAGTGATTGACAAGGACATGACCGACGCTTTCATCCGCGACATGAAATATCCTACCGACCTCCCGAAGCCATATATCGTGGAGAGCTCGAAAGAGCTTTTCGACCGTCTCGCCGTCGGTTATCATCAGGGAATCACCGCCACGTCACCAGGCTTCTACGGACCGCAAGGACGCTCGCTCCGTCTTGAACTGACATATCCGCAAATCAATCCAGACATCGAAAAATTCAACTACAAAAATTGGAAAGTGTGCAACTTCGAGATGGAGTCATCGGCATTGTTCAGCCTCGGTAAGATGTTGGGACACAATTGCTTAACGATTTGCGTGGCAATAGCGAACCGCGTCACCGAGAAGTTCTCAGCCGACTATCATCCTTATGTTGAAAAACTGATTGAAACCACTTTGGAGAGATTATAATTCGTAATCCTGCTGCTCGTCTTCGTGCTTCATCGAGATGAGGCATTCGAGGTTGACATCGACAACAGCCTCCTCGAAGAAAGGCGCGGATGCGACCACATAGCTCTCGTAGCCGAAAATCATAGAGCCGCCGTCAAAGGTGGCTTCTTTTTTTGATGCCACGTTGTTCACAAACACCAGTGGGCGCTCGGTCTTCAATACGTTCTGCCTCAGCTCGTTACGGCGTTGTCTCGACCTGTCGGCACCGCATCTTTCGGCACCTATATTTATGATGACATCCGGCGCAAGTGGCATCAAATCATCAACACGATTAGTGAGCAAAAACTCGTCATCGTTAGTGTTTGCAAGGTCTGAGCCGATAGTCACCGCATATTTGTGACAGCCGATTTGCAACAAAGCGTCTTCATCGGAGGGCTCAAAAAACTTCTTTTCAGCAGTTGTCAACTGTTTCTTTTTGAACACTTTACGTTGTCCCTGAAACATATAAACCGCCGCATTGAAGTTACCGACAGGACATCCGACAAGAACTGGAATCGTCTCACATTCCTTGGCGATTGTATCCAACGCATCTTCGCATTTTTTTATAAAACTCTCGTCATGGAACAACTCCCCGCACTCGCATCCGCTTACGGAAAGCTCAGGAAATATTACCAAAGTGGAGGCTTTTGCCTTGTGAGCCGCCTCTATTATCTTCGCCACATTGCCATCAATATCCTTGGCAACGCATTTTATTTGCGCTAAAGTTATCTTCATCAGAATAAAAAGCCTATTTCAAAACATAAGTTATTCATTGTCAGCTTGTTATTACCATCCGACAACATACTTGAAAACACATTGTCGTATGCGACCATAAACTGCAAGGCGCTTCGGTTCAGCACCTCGACTTCAAGACCGAGATGCATGATAAACGAGCTGCAAACGTCACGGTAATTGTGCTCGTCGTTTTCCTTCACGAGCAGGTCGAGACCGTATCCTATCTCTCCAAAAATCCTGAATTTACTGGCAAAAGCGTCGGTTCTCATCTTCAAAAGAACAGGGATTTGGAAATAAGTGTTGCTAAGGCTCACTTTCTCAGGTTTATAATACGACAAATCGTGACCGATAATATTAAAGCCGCTTGTAATGCCATAATTCTCACCGAAATAGTAAATTCCAGTCAAGCCGAATTTATAGCAAAAACCGTTGTCTTTATTGGTTATATCCTCATTGGCACTTAAAAAGTCGACGCCGAGTCCGCCTTTCAAACCAAATTGATATTCAAAGCGTTGTGCTGTCGCAACAAAAGAAATCATCATCGCGAACAACAAAAAATAAAATTTCCTTCTCATAATTGTAAATCGTTTGAAAATTTTAAATATCTTTGCAAAAATAATAAAAATTCATTAACAAAAATTTTATATCATGAAAAAATTATTACTCGTTTTAGCAGTTGTTCTCTTTGCCAACGTCGCAAACGCAGAGGGCTTTGGTTTCCATCTGGGAGCTAAATTAGGTTATCAGACCGCAAATCTTTCACTTCAGAAAGCTGACATCGAAAATGGCTTTTCAAATCATTTCACAGCCGGCATTTTCGGTCGTGTAACTATCAAGAACGTACTTATCCAGCCTGAGTTGATGTGGTTCAAGAGCGGTCAGGTTTTCAACCTCGAAAATGATGGTGTTATAAATCCAACACTTACAATGAGCCAGCAGAATCTCGCATTGCCGATTTTCGTCGGTTATCAGTTCCTTGACCTCAAACTCGTCAAACTCAGAGCAAATGTCGGTCCTGTGATGTATTTTGTCGTAGACCAAACCAACAAATGCAACTACAACGACCAGGCTATTGATATTGATGCCAACGGAATGACCTGGGGCGGTGCTTTGAACGTCGGCCTTGATGTGCTCATGTTCACCCTTGACATCAACTACAGCTTCGGTTTGACCAATCTCATCGACAAGAGTGACGTGAAAATCGGCGGTTACGACTTCCCGATTGACAACACAAAACAGAGCATTTTCACCGTCACATTAGGTGTAAAACTTTTCAGCTTCGGATTGTAAAAGATAGCAATCAAAAATAAAAAACAGCTCAAAATTGAGCTGTTTTTATTTTTATCATTTACCCCATTTTATTTTATCTCTCAATTTCATAATAGGTCGTTCATAATACTTGTACATTAAAGTAGACACAACCATAACAGTCATCCAATAAACAATAAGCCAGAATATAGCATCCGCTTTATTATGAATTGATATATTTGTGCTTATAACAGATGCTACCAAGCACAAATTAATAAGATACATAGAATACGAAATCAAACTTATGTGTGTTATGGGCTTTTTCAACCAAATTGGTGCTGTTCTAATGGTTTCGAACCGTGGCAACAAAAGAAAACATCCGAAACTTTGAAAAAAAACCTTCAACACTATGGTAATCCAATTTATCCCACACCAATTAGCGTAAATCACACAATAATTGGCAATCAATCCGATAATAAATGTTATATTCCGACTTTTATACCATATTTCTGAATGATAGTATTTTATATACGAAGCCAGTAATCCAAAAGCGATTCCGTCTAAATGATAGATAACCACTTTGTTGATTCTTACCTCGCACCAAAACTCATCATTAATACAAAGATCCATCCCGAAGAGTGCCCTCATAATGAATGAGAAAGACAAATAAATCAAAATATTTATTAAAAATACATTTTTTTTCTTCAATTTAGTTCCTTTAAGCAAGAGATTTAGAATAAACAGTACAATCGGAAATGACAAATAAAACCATTCTTCAATAGACAGACTCCATGATTCCCAAAAAAAACCGACAAAACCATCATACAAATTCTGCACAAAAAAGAAAAAACGCCAGTTAAATTGTGAAAAATCTTCATTTACTAAACCATAATACACTACTATAACGTTCAACAGCAGAACCAGATAATAATTAGGAAGCGTTCTAAACCACCGTCTAGTCCAAAACTTTATTATATCCAAACAGCCAAAAGACGTGGTTTCATACGTCCTGATCAGAATATTGCCTATTAAAAAACCACTTAATACAAAAAACAACTCAACACCAGGAATCAATCTAATCCCCGGATATCTTGGGAAAAAATCATCCATAAATGTTGCATGGACAATAACAACATTTATTATAGCAATGGCTCTCATCAAGTCAAGGCCAAAGATGCGCTTGTCATAATCAGCTTCAAGTGACAACCAGTTATTTCTTTCTTTTGTTTTAGCCATACTCCAGATATTTCGATTTTTTATGCAAAAATAATTATTATTTTTGATTCTATTTAAAAATTCTGTATCTTTGCTTTTTTTAAAAAACATAATATGCGATATATTATTACAATATTATTACTATTGATCAGTACTCTATCACACTCACAAGTATCTCCAATTAATGATACCACATGGTTATTACAGGACAACTTAAGTGATGAGTTCAATGCCAATAAACTAGACAGGACAAAATGGAGACATCCAGAATATAACTGGGGTAATTATGGCTTTTATTATTATAGGTTTCATCCAAATAATGCTTATTTATCGAACGGAGAATTACTATTAATGGCAGACACCTCAAATCTGAATACGCCACCATATTATTCAGGAGGGATTCAAACCAAAGATACCGTCTACTCATATGGCTATTATGAAATACGAGCGAAGCTTCCGGCTTACACACACAATAATAGTCCATGTGGTAAAGGATTTTGGCCCGCATTTTGGACATATTATCAGCCACATTATGATAGTTGTTTAATAGAGCACGATGAAATTGATATACTGGAACCCAGTGGATATGAATTTGAAGATGCATCAACCAATGTTATGGGATTAGTGTATAGGAATGATGATGAGATTGGGATTGATTATATATCTATAATACCTATACTGGTCGCGAAAATTAATGAACAAAATAACGCAATTAATTATCTGTTAGCGAAATCACATGCCGACCAACACGATATTGAAACGGCAGACAACACTTTCCATATCATTGAATGTTATCCTAATCCATTCAATCAAACCACTACAATTAAATACAATTTGCCTGATGATGTTTACAATGAATCTATTAGTATTTACAACCGTTTTGGTAATTTAGTTAATTATTATGATATTCTTGATAAATACGGTCAAATTATTTGTGACGGTACTTCTATGGATGCAGGACTGTATATATGCACATTTGCTACTGATGGAGAAATTCATGAAGTTAAAACCATCATTAAAAAAGACTTATAACATATGATGATTACTGATATTTCTATGAATACAATTGACAACGCGCTTTTTGCCAGAAACCGCAGGAACTTCGCCTCGATGATGACAAAAGGCGCTATTGCTGTATTTACAGCAAACGAGGAGATGCCGCGCAACGGCGACCAGTGCTATCCTTTCCGCCAGAACTCCGACTTCTTCTACCTCACCGGCATCGACCGCGAAGGGGCATATCTCATATTATATCCCGACCATCCGAAGCCAGAGATGCGCGAGATACTTTTCATCGAGCCTTACAGCGAGACGAAAGCCATCTGGCGCGGCGAGATGCTTGACGCGAAACAAGCCAAGGAGATTTCAGGCTGCGACAACGTGATGTACGCCGACAGCTTCAACGACGTGCTTAGAGAATTGATACTCAACAGCTCAAAAGTGTATCTCAACCTTTACGAATACGCGCGTTTCGAGACGAAAGTGTCAACGATTCAAGACCGTTTCGTGAAAGAGATAAAAGAGCAGTATCCGCTTCATACCTTTGACCGCTCGGCACCGATTCTTAACAAGCTCCGCAAGATAAAATCCGCAGAAGAAATCGAGATAATAAAACATGCCTGCGACATCACGGGGAAGGCATTTTTGCATTGCATGAAGACCGTGAAACCTGGACGTTACGAATATGAGATGCAGGCCGAGATGGAATACATCTTCAAGATGAACAACGCCTCGGGACATGCCTTCCACCCTATCATCGCCGGCGGCAAAAACGCATGCTGCCTGCATTATTCGAAGAACGACAGCATATTGAACGACAACGAGTTACTGCTCTTCGACATGGGCTGCGAATATCAAAACTACGCCTCAGATTTAAGCCGCACCATCCCGATTAACGGCAAATTCACACCTCGTCAGAGAGAGTGCTACGAAGCCGTTTTAAGAGTCAAAAAAGAGATTACGAAACTCTATAAAGTCGGCGGCACGATTGACAAAATCAATCAGACGACGTATCAACTGATGGAGAAAGAGATGATAAAACTCGGTCTGTTTACGCAGCAAGACGTTGACAATCAAGACCCAGAGAAGCCATTGTACCGCAAATACCTCATGCACGGCATGGCGCATCACATCGGCCTCGACTGCCACGACAACCTCGACAAATACGAGCCCTTCGCCCCTGGTATGATACTCTCATGCGAGCCGGGACTCTACATCCGCGAGGAAGGCATCGGCATCCGCCTTGAAGACGACATCCTAATCACTGACGGCGAGCCAGTTAACTTGTTTGGAGACTTGGCAATTGAGCCAGACGTCATTTCGAGCGGAACGTAACGTAGTGAAGTGCAGTCGAGAAATCCTCTTTTCGCAAAAGCTTATTCTAAAAAGGATTTCTCCATTCCGCTTCGCTTCAGTCGAAATGACAAACTAGAATGAATATTAACAAATAATTATAAAAATGAAGAAGCTTTTATTATTCGTAGCCCTCGTCGCTACAGCATTTTGTGCAAAGGCACAAGTTAACATTCAGGAACAGTACGATTTCAATCGTGAGCATTTAACAACAACCCTTGAGATGTTCAAGACCGACAACTGGGGAAGCACGTTCTTCTTCACCGATATCTATCACCCAGACAAACTCTCGGGTCCTACAGGTTATTACACTGAAATCGCCCGTGGCTTGAACTTCTGGCAGAACACCAAGCTCGGCGGATTGAGCGCCCACGTCGAATGGAACGGCGGTCAGTTTGCAAGCAACGCATGGCTCTTCGGTGCCGAATATTTCTTGCATTCCTCAGACTTCAGATACACTTTGACACTCGAGGTCTTGTACAAGAGCATCAGCGGTCAGAAGGCGTTGGACGCAATGGATCCTGCTGTACGTCCTTGGGACAAGGTCAGCGATGTGCCGCTGCAGTTCACCATCGTTTGGGGATGCGCCGACATTTTCGGTCTTAAAGGCCTGACATTCAGCGGCTTCGCTGATTTCTGGTGGGAAAACTACGCTTGGGTTGACCCGGAAGGCAACACCGAAAAAACATCTTGTGTCTTCATCAGCGAGCCACAGCTCTGGTACAACATCGGCAGCCTCTTCGGATGTCCTAACCTCAATATCGGCGGCGAGGTTGAATTCGCATACAACTTCGCGGGCGGTTGGCGCAGCGACCTCGAGTTCCACAAAAACAAAGGACTCACCATCGCCCCTGCCTGTGGCATCAAATGGAACTTCTAACTTCTAACTCAAAATACTATGTTACAGAAGCTTTTTGGATTCGACCCTATGACGATGAAAGTCAGGACTGAGGTTCTGGCTGGCATCACCACGTTTTTGACGATGGCGTACATCCTTGCCGTCAACCCGGGAATCTTCAGCGTTTTAGGTGGTGGCGACAACCCCATGCCTACCGACGCTGTGTTCACCGCCACGGCACTCGCCGCCATCATCGGCACACTCGTGATGTCTTTTTACGCCAAAAAGCCTTTCGGCCTCGCTCCCGGCATGGGATTGAACGCCTTCTTCGTGTACAACGTGTGCCTCGGAATGGGCTACACATGGCAGTTCGCACTCACCGCCATCCTACTCGAAGGCCTCATATTTATCCTGTTGACTGTCACCAACGTACGTGAAGCCATCGTCAAATCCATTCCCGTCAACTTAAAGAACGCCATCGGTGCCGGCATCGGTCTGTTCATAGCGTTCATCGGCCTGCAAAAAGCCGACATCCTCGTAAGCGACTCCAACACCATTATCGCTCTCGGCGACCTCAACACGACAACGGCGACACTCACAATAATAGGATTCATCATCACCGGCGTTCTCGTCATCCTCAAAGTGAGAGGCGGCTTGCTCATCGGAATCCTCGCCACCACCTTCATCGGCATCCCGATGGGCGTGACACATTACAACGGACTGGTTTCACACGCCCCGTCGATAGAGCCGATTTTCTGCGAGTTTGAATGGTCAAATCTTCTGACGATGGACATGCTCATCGTGGTGTTCACCTTCCTCTTTTTCGATATTTTCGACACAATCGGGACGGTGGTCGGCGTGTCGGTGAAAGCCAAGATGGTCGACAAAGACGGCAACGTCGACGGCGTGAGCAAGATTTTGATGGCTGACGCAGTCGCCACGACAGCAGGCGCATGTCTCGGTGCCTCAACCACAACGACTTACGTAGAAAGTGCCACAGGCGTCGCAGAAGGCGGACGTTCAGGTCTCACCTCGTTCGTCGTGGCAGCGTGTTTCGCCTTGTCGCTCATCTTCTCGCCTCTGTTCCTCGCCATCCCCAATGCCGCCACAGGTCCTGTCCTCGTCATCGTGGGCGTCATGATGGTGGCTCCGCTGAAAAACATCGACTGGGACGACTTCTCGGAAGCCATCCCCGCATTCATCACGGCTTTGCTCATGCCTTTGTCATACAGCATCTCCGACGGTATTATGCTCGGAATAATCTCCTACGTCGCCCTCAACGCCATCAGCGGAATCTTCAAAAAAGATTACATCAGGAAAATCAGCGTCACGATGTGGATTTTGGCTATTTTATTCATTTTGAGATATATTTTTATTTAAATTTTAAAAATTCGAAAGATGCAAATAACTGAAAAAGATAAAGAATTCATGCGCGAGGCGATACGTCTGGCTGACGAGAGCGTCAAAAATGGCGGCGGTCCTTTCGGTGCTGTCATCGTGAAAGACGGCGAAATCATCGCGGGCAACTCCAACTCCGTGACTCTCGACAACGACCCGACGGCGCATGCCGAAGTGAACACCATCCGCAGGGCATGCCACAAACTCGGCACCTTCGACCTCAGCGGATGCACCATCTACACCTCATGCGAGCCGTGCCCGATGTGCCTCGGCGCCATCTACTGGGCACGCATCAGCAAGATTTTCTACGGAAACAACCGCAAAGACGCACGCGACATCGATTTCGCCGACGACTTCATCTATGAGGAACTCGACCGCCCAATCGAAAAACGCACCGTCCCGCTGATTCCGCTGCTGCGCGAAGAAGCACTGGGCTCTTTCCGCCTATGGTCAGAAAAAACTGACAAAATCGAATATTAAATTAAAAAAAATAAACGACTATGTTCACAAAAGATTTTTATGTAAAAAACAGAGCAGCCCTCAAAAAGCTGATGAACAAAGGCATCGCTTTCTTCGTGGCTAACGACGAGGCTTCGATGAACTACCCTGACAACACCTATCACTACCGTCAGGACAGCAATTTCGCATATTTCTTCGGACTCAACCACCCTGATTTGGTCGGTGTCATCGACTTTGAATCCGGCGAGGAGATTCTCTTCGGTCAGGAAGTCACCATCGACGACGTGATCTGGTGCGGTCCGCTGCCGTCGTTGCAGGAGCAGGGCGACATGATCGGCATCAAAGACTGCCGCGACATCAACCGTTTCCCGGAATATATCCGCGAAGCCGTCGAGAAAGGCAGAATGATTCACATCACCCCGACATACCGTGGCGACCAGACCATCAAAATCGCCAACTTCATGGACATCTGCGTAAGCGAGGTGAAAAACTACGTGAGCCAGCTTCTCATCGAAGCCATCGTGAGCTTGCGCGAAGTCAAGAGCGAGATTGAAATCAAGGAGATGGAATACGCTGCCGACACCGCTTATTACATGCACACCACCGCGATGAAGATGTGTAAGCCAGGCGTCATCGAGCAGGAAATCAGCGGCACAATCGAAGGCATCGCCATAGCGAGAGGCGGCATAGTGTCGTTCCCGAATATCGTCAGCATGGACGGCCAGACCTTGCACAACCACTACCACGGCAACGTTTTGAAGGAAGGCCGCATGATGGTTTGCGACTGCGGCGCTGAGACGGACAACTACCTTGACAGCGACTTCACACGCACCACGCCGGTCGGCGGCAAGTTCAACGCCCGTCAGCGTGATGTGTACGAAATCGTTTTGAAAGCCAACATGGAAGTGGCAAAGAACACCAAGCCGGGCATGAGATATATGGAGATGCACAAGCTCGCGGCACGCACGCTCATCGAAGGTTTGCAGGGCATCGGCTTGATGAAAGGCAACGCCGACGACGCTCTGGCAGCAGGCGCACATTACCTGTTCCAGCCTCACGGCCTCGGCCACATGCTGGGCATGGACGTGCACGACATGGAAGGCTTGGGTGAAGTCAACGTGGGATATAACAAAGAGACTCCGCGCTCAACACAGCAGGGCTTCAGCTGCCTCCGCTGCGGCAAGGTGCTGAAACCGGGCTTCGTGGTCACCGACGAGCCGGGCTGCTACTTCATCCCAACCTTGATCGACATCTGGAAAGCCGAAGGCAAACACAAAGATTTCATCAACTACGACAAACTCGAGACATTCAAGGACTTCGGCGGCATCCGCATCGAAGACGACCTCCTCATCACCGAGACCGGCAACAGAATCCTTGGCAAGCCGATTCCGAAGACCGTGGAAGACGTTGAGAGAACATGCGCCGAGGCACGCGAATGGATAAGAATCCCTGGTATATTTTGAGAAGATTTCTTGAAATATTAACGATATTTATGCTTTTCAGCTGTTCACGTTCCAGTTCGATAATTGGGACGTGGACGGTTGAGAAGGTCACTTTTGAGTTCAACGAGCGCAAAAGCACCCCCGAGATGATTCGTCAGCTTGGCGAAATCGAGAAGCACAACACGTTGATTTTCAAGAACGACAGCATCGTTCACATCACCATGGCGGCAATCGACGCCGATTACAAGTACCAAATATCAAACGACGGAACCGTCACCCTTGAGCCGGCAGACCACCCCATCAGCCATATAGTTTTGAACCAAAATGTCATCAGAACCGAGACCGAGACAGTGATTGGAAAGATGAGGGTTACGTATAAAAAGTCGAACTTTCGGAAAAGATAAGAGTTTTTTGCATCCTATCCGTCGCCTGATACGATTTGTTTACAAAACGTATTTTTATTTATAAAAATAGCACAAAAAATCTTGCCCCCAAATTTCTTTGGCTTTACTTTTGCGAAAAATTTAAAATGAAGAAATTGAAGAAAAAATTTCCATAGTATGAGCATTAGTCGAAAAAATGATTAAATTTGCGGTTGAATCCGGGGGAGAAATGCTTTGCATTCAGCGGAGCTAAATCCCGGACTCGCAAGAAAGGCATTCTAAGTCCCGAACTGTAAAATCGCCAATTTTTCAACGGGGGACGAAGACTAATGCTCACTTTGTTATGTTATCAAATAGGTGTTAAACCTTATTGATATAAAGCAGCGTGGGAATGTTTCTTCAGTCTGTTCCGTGAAGGTGTTTGGCGATACCTACAGTTTGACGGGCTTGAAAGAATCGAGTCTCACGCTTTTCTTGTATAACAAAGTATAATGTCCGAATCGGTGGGACTTGCGGACGGAAAACAGTATTTATCATGTTAATTTTTAAAAAATCTTTAAAAGTAAAATCAGCATTGATGCTGATGTGCGTAGCATTATTGGCGCTACAGATGATTTCCTGCTCGTCATCAGGCGACAATTTGAAATTAATACCTGTAAAAACAGGTGAAAAATGGGGATTCGTAGATAGAACAGGAAAATATGTCATAAACCCACAATTCAAGAATGTGGAACCGTTCAAAAACGGCATGGCAGCAGTACAAACTATGGATTATAAATTTGGATACATTGACGAGAAAGGCTCTTTTGTTATAAACCCGCAGTTTTATGATGCCGACAGTTTTAATGACGGTCTGGCGCTGGTAACGAGTGAAAATGACAAAATAGGCTATATAAATAAAAAAGGCAACTATATCATAGGTCCTTTTGATTGCGAAGATGCCATCCCGTTTTCCGACGGTCTTGCGTTTGTATCACCTTACGACTCGGGTCCGGTTTGTTATGACAAAAACGGCAGCAAAATTTTTGAACTGCAAGACGTGTCTATGGTTTATTCATACAAAGAAGGATTGGCGAGAATCGTTGGTGTTGACGGGAAATATGGTTTCATCGATAAAAAAGGCGCGGTTGTCATAAACAATCAATTTGATAATGTGGAAGACTTTTCAGAAGGGCTTGCTGCGTTTGAACAAAGCGGCAAATGGGGTTATATAGACAAATCCGGGAAAATAGTGATAAACCCACAGTATAACATGGCCTTTCAATTTAATGATGGCGTCGCCGCCGTTATATCAGGCGGACAGTGTGGCATTATTGACAAAAAGGGCAATTACGTCATAAACCCGCAGTTCGACAACGTGGTGGTGTTCCGCGATGGCATGGCGGCATTCCTTTCAGGGGAATCGTATGGTTTTATTGACAAAAAAGGCAAGATTATCATAAACCCGCAGTTTGATCTTGCGGATAATTTCAGATATGGCTTGGCAATCGTGGCGACTTCAAACGAAAAGTTCGGTTTTATCGACAAAAACGGGAAATATGCCATAACCCCACAATTCGATTTTGCAACCAATTTTTACGACAACATAGCTTTTGTTAAATCCAATGGTAAATACGGAATAATCAACAAAGAAGGGAAATATGTCGTCAACCCTCAATTCGACATGTTGGGCATAGACATCTATGAGTCGTTTGATTCATATGAGTTTAGAGAATGGTATGACAACAACAAGAACTATATAACAAACAGTTATGCATCAAATATCAAGGCTGCAAATTCAATAATTCAAACATTATTTGCCGGAGACGATCCTTGTGGATACCACATGACGGTTGATGATTTTGGAAATTATGACAACGAAGTTCTTAACAAATATGAAATCAGGGCGGAGGATGAAGCCGGTATAGAAATAAACGGATATTTTAAAAACCCTATTTATCGTGAAGTTAAATCTTACGAATACGATAGATGGGGCGACAGATATGAGACGAAAAAACGAGAATATCACAGGGATGAACCTTGTGGTGTGATAAAACTATCAATTAGCGGCGACAAATTAGGCAAGGAGGTGAAAATAAAGACACTTGCCCCTCTGATGGTCTCATTGTTGGAAAACAAATATGGTATAAAAATGGAAAAAGACGACGACCGAATGGTGTGGTTCGACGCAAGCAACCAAAAAGGCTTGGGAGTCGGCAGTTCGTCGTATTACCTGTTCATATACTTCATACAAGACAAATCTGTTTATGACAAAGAACGTAATAGCACGAGTTTTTAGAATTGTTATTTTGTCAATCCTGTTGATTTCCTGCGACAATCAGTCAGACAATAAGGAGAAGACAATTAAATATAAGAATGCTGACATTCGAAAACATGAAGCCATTTGGCAAAACAACCATGCTGTTTTGGAGAAAATCAGTAATCTTGAATACAAACTAACCATCAATTATTCTGACAAGGAATCAAATTTGTCGAAAATAGAAATCCCCATCCCCGCCGACATGGTTGCAAAATACGGTTATGGCGGTTTTGACAGTTTTATCCTTCTTTGCACCCAAAATGTTCGACGGACATACAGAAGCGGTATGGTTTTTTACGGAAACGTGCAAAATGACATTGCCGACAACGGAACAATGGCGACCTCAGAAAAAGAAGGAGAGATAACGTTTTCAAAAGGCAACATATCGAAAGTGTCTATTCATAAGTTCGATGAAACATGTTATTTGTGTACTATTGATTATCTGTATAATAAAAACAATTATACAAAGGAAGAGTTTTATATAAGCAACAAAGACATAGAAGAATACGGGTTTTGGAATTTCGGATATTACAAGCCTGATGTGAGACAATGCTTCTTTAAAAACGGCGACATTTTTACCGGCAAAGTCAAATATGAAATTGACGACTCGACAGGAGAATGGACGGTTTACACTTTACAAAGCGGTTTGATGTACTACCATTCCGGTGAGATTTATACAGGCGATTTCGATGGCGAATGGTGTTGCGGAATGCCAATGTCGGGCACGATGACGTTTACCGACGGCAAAGAGGCGGAAGGCAATTGGCTTGACAAATACCACCTATTAGGCAATGAAACAGACGAAATAGCCAATATTGACAGCCCAACAGATAAAAGAAACTATGCCGAGAAATGTTATTATGAAATAAAAAAGGCCTCAACCGACAACATTAAAAATGTCGACCACAACCATGTCAGCAACGACCCTGATTTCTATTTAGATTACTTCGACAAACAGTTCGCCTACTATGTATATAATTCGCAAGACCATGATTTATCATTCTTGCAGGGCGAACACAAGTATGAGGATTTTACCGTTTATTATGGCTGGCTTTCAGACCGGACAATTGTTTTAGACAACACATTTAGTTCATATTTTCGGTGGGACATAAATACTGATGTTTCAAGACCATTGTTAAGAACGGCAGACGACTTGATTTATGGCAAACTACAACAGGAGCCTGAAAAAATGTTTAAAAAACAAGACTATTTTGACGATTATTTGACATTTTTGAGGCATTGTGAAAACTTTATAAGACGAGACATGGAAAAGCATCGCGGCAAATTTGAAGAAAGTTTATGCGCCGACATGTGGAAGCGGCGATTGTCCACCATGATTTCCATAGATGAGTACGAAAGCAATTATAGAATAGGATTATCTTACAATATGTTTTTAAACTATGCTTCTGTTGCAATGATTAATGACATATTAGTGAAAATCTCACGAGAAAGAGATCATTTGAGAGATTCTGATTATGTTTACAAACGCAAATAAATGAAGAAAAAATTTCCATAGCATGAGCATTAGTCGAAAAAATGATTAAATTTGCGGTTGAATCTGGGGGAGAAATCCCGGGGTCGCAAGAAAGCATTTGGTAGTCCAAGTAGTGAAATCGCCAATAAAATCACGGGGACGAAGGCTAATGCTCATTTTTGTTTTGAAGTCATTCGATGCCGAAAGGTGCCGTTATGATAACAAGCAAGCGTGGGAATTTGTTTCTTCGGTTCATTCCGTGAAAGGCGTTTGGCGATGCCTACTACTTGATGGACTTGAAAGGACAAGGCTCACGCTTTTTTAATTATAAATAGCGATTAACAATATCTGATAAACGACAATTATGACAGCATTAGTAGGAATCCTTAACAAGCGTGCCGCAGTTATCGCAGCCGATAGTGCCGTCACCACAACAAGAGGTGAAACAAAGAAAATCAACAACACAGCAAACAAAATCTTCCGCTTGTCGAACACCCATCCCGTGGGAGTGATGATATACGGCAACAGCGAATACATGGGCATACCGTGGGAAGTGCTGTTCAAACTTTATCGCGACACAGGCCGCGACAAGCCGTTCGACACTCTTAAGGAATACGTTGACGACTTCATCAAATTTCTGCGAAACGAGACGCACTGCTGCGACAAAGATGCACAAGACGATTATCTGGACAGCGAAATCGCCAACTTTTATTACAAGATAAAAGAGTTGTGCTCTGATGATTATGATGAAGCTGTGAATAATAAAGACCCACGCATTGCCGATAAAGAAAGCCTGATGAAGACATTGCTTGAAGACAATTTCAAACTGCTTGACACTCGAAGTGATGAAGCCGGAGTATGTCCCGATTTTGAAAAACACACGGAAAAAAGTTTTATAGCCGACGGCAAGGATGTGCTTGACAGGCTGGAATACACACGCCGCGATGAACAAATGCCCGGAACAAGAAAAGAATGGGAAAAACATTTTTTCAAACAGATGAGATCAAAACTGCTTCTTGGCAGGGAGACAGGCCTGGTGTTTGTGGGATACGGCGAGCAATCTATCTACCCATCGCTCATACCAGTCAATATAGCCGGATATTTCAACGGAAAAATCAGATACTATATCAACCAAAAGGACGAAGAGCATATCACAAACGAAAACAATGCTAGTATATGCCCGTTTGCCCAGACCGACATCATGATTTCATTGCTGAAAGGCATCCACCCCACATTAGCAGACAACATCTTCGATAAGCTCGGTCTGGCACTCGACAAAGCCAAGCAGAAGATGATTGAATCCCTGTCTTCTTCAGGTGTGGCAGAGGCAACCGTAGAGAAAATGAATGCCATCGATTTTGACGAAATAGACGAACAGTTTCGCAATGATGTTTTGACATTCATAAAAAACTCCTTTACTGACGGGGTTGTTGACGCCGTTGATTCCTTCAACATCTTTGACATGGTGAAAATGGCCGAAAGTCTTATCTCCATCACCAACCTGCAGCGTCATTTCTCGTCGTCGGAGGAGTCGGTCGGCGGCCCTGTCGATGTCGCGGTCATAACAAAATCGGAAGGCTTCGTCTGGGTGAACCGCAAGCAGTGGTACCAACAAGAAATGAATCCGCAAATGATTGAAAGAGGATAAATAATTGAATTTCAATGTGATTTATTCAAAAAAAATGTTTATATTTGCAGGTGAAATTTAGGATGTCATAAACATATAAGAAAAGTATCTTTTACATATCTTTAAAACATCAAGATAGAAGCCCACGCTATTCTTACAATAATGATTAACTGATTAACAAACGTTGGCATTGGTGAGACTGGCTGGCAATATTAAATAATAGTAAAGTATGGGAACAAATGAATTTGCAAAAATCAACAAACTTGTTGACACCATAATTAATCGGTATCGAGAAGTTCGTAAAGAATGTGGAATTTCAGATGACGGATGGCATAGCCGTAGCATAGAACGTTTAGCAAAACCATTCCTCAAAGGATATTTCACCTTAGCAATTGTTGGAAAAGTTAGTTCGGGAAAATCAACATTCATTAATGCACTTCTTGGATGCAAGGATCTTCTTCCTACCGGACATGACCAAACGACATGTGGGGTAACATATATTGAGTATGGAGACTCACCTGAAGTTACTATTACGTTTGGTGATGGTCACAAGGTTGTGATTAAAGATGATATAAGTGGTAAAATCAAGCCACATGTTGCAATACCCGAAAAGTATCATCATCTTCCAGTTAATAACATTGATGATATGATTTTAGGTGGTTTCAATTTCAACAAGATTTGGGAAGTCCGTAAACAGTTGGAGGAAGAAACACTTTGTCCTTCAATTGACAAGAAGTTACTCAAAGAATATGTGGATCATCGCAAAAAAAAGGACATAGCTGTTGAGGTACACATGAAATATCCTTTCAACGAAGAATTGAAAGGTTGGAGAGTTATTGATACTCCCGGCATAGGCGCCATTGGTGGAATTGAAACTCGAACGAGAAAACTACTTGCGACACAAAAAGAAGATGGTTCCCGTGAAGTTGATGCAATTATTTTTTTGCAGGATGGCAGCCAAACTTTAGACCAGACAGACTCCAAGAAATTTGTTAAAGAACAACTTGACAATTTTACAGAAGCCGACAAAAATCGTCTTTTCTATGTATTGACTCATAGCAGTTCTTCTGATTTCCTTAATCATAAAGAAAGTAAGATCAGTTTTATCAATCAAAATTATGGAGACAAAATCAAGTGTTTAACGTTCGCAGACAGCTTGCTCTACATCTTTTTGAACGAACTTGATGGAAGTGATGTTGATTTAAAATACTATGATGACTTTGAGAAACCAGAGGATTGGGCTAATGATGAATGGGATGTTATAATGGGTATCTTATTCAACGCGAGACGTCACCTTAAGAAAGCAGGAGACACCTTCAATCATGACACGATGTTAAGAACCATCCAAGATTGGGCACATTTCGACGATCTGAAAACAGAAATCAACCATTTCGTAAAAAACGAGAAAGAAAAGACTTTGCTTAAGCTTGTTAGTTTGATAGCTTCAGATTATCTTAGTTTTAGAGATCAACTTGCCAGAGACAAAAAGCTTGTTGACGGAGATCTTAAAACCATTAACACAGAGATTAATGCCGTTGAAGAAAAAAGAAAAGAATACAATGTTCTTGCGCAAAAAGCTGACAATTTAATAAAAATTGACAAAATCAACGCAGAGTTTGATTTCATCAATAAAGAATTACAATCCTTCGACAATTTAAATAGTATCTCTGCCATAAGAACCTCTATTACCAATCTGTTTGATTGTGTCCAAAAAAAGGAAAAAGAAGTTATTGAAAGTATTATAAACTCTTTTTCTGATTTTTTTAAGGATTTTGACTCAAAAGACATAATCATAGAGTCAATTGATTTCGCCGCAATAGAAAGAGAGGCTACTAATAGAAGTAAAGAAAAATATGTGATTTCACCACAGCAAACAATCACTCATATCAGCGATGACGATGAGATAATCCCTGCAAAATATGATACAAGAACAAACCCTGCTGAAAAACTGAGAAACTTCAAAACACTTGCCTTAAGACGCGCTAGAAGTAATAGAGACATATTTTTACCACAGTTAACCGAAAAAGTGAACAATATGCGAAATCAAGTTTTTGATGAACTTGACGCCAAAAACAAAGAAGAATTAGCGCGTCTTGAGAAACTCAAGTCGCAATTGTCAAGAAAAGAAGAATTCAAAGCTGAGAATGATATATTTATAGCAAAATCATACGATGCGTCAAAGGAACTAATAAAACTTGCTCAAGATTATGGATATGAATTCTAAAACAAAAATCACGATGGATCTTGTGCGTTTAGAAACAGAAGTCCGTCAAAAAGCGAAAGAATATTTGGACGATATAACTGAAGATAATTTAAAAGCTTTTGCTGAATCAACTAAATATATAGCCCAATCTGTGCTTGAGAATTTTATTTTAAGTGTTGACGACCTTTTTACAAATGGGGCACTCAAAATTTGTGACAACGGAATTTACAATAGATTTAGTGATTTTCATGATGGGTATCGTGCACAAATGAAGAAATGGGCAAAGGAGAATGAAATTATCATACGTGAAATGAAGGTCTCGCCAACACTCATGAATCTCGAACCAGAATCTGAAGGTATTATTAAAAAGCCATTAGTTATTGCAGGGATAGGAACGCTTATAGCTGTCGGTTTATTTATCTTTACGGAAACATGGATTGCTGTTGCTGCCGAGTTACTTGTTCTTGGCGTTGCCACATACATCTATAAACAAAGCAATGAATCGAGAGATCAAGAACATGCATTTAAAGTAAAGAAATACGAAATGCAAATTGAGCAAGAAAAGGCTCTTCTTGTTGATGGGCTTATTAAAGACTTAAAAAAATGGCTTGATAACGCAGAACAATTTTCGGAAAATGTTATTTCAAAATTTGGAGTTTAACGACCATGGGAAAAATTAACTACAAAAATAAAGGACAGCATGACCAAGAGGTTGTGCCGCAACCCCAAGGAGAGGTTACAAATAATTCTCAGCCAATACGATATGAAAAAATTGAAAAAGTAGAAATAGATGAAGCATGCCAACAGATGTTTGATAGTATGGTAACGCGCAATTTCTTGCATGAATTAAGCACATGCGATGTAGAACCGCTTCCTATGGATTCCAAGTATTCTGAGGTGAGATGGTATCGTGTGGATAAGATTATCATTGAGAAAGATGTTTTCTTTACCGATAAACTATCCATGCTTTATATGTCTCTCCATAAAAGTGCAAAAAATGTTATACTTGTGTTAAACAAACAGAATGGAGGAGATATTGAATTGTATCTTGGTGCTCGAGATTTTTCTGGTAATAGCAGGGTGTCTGGAGAGATTTTAGAAGCAGGACTTAAAGGGTATTTTCCTGGCATTGGTTTTAAGCCCAAAAAAGGAGTTCCAGATTTGACGTTTTCTAAACCTGCTGTTTCTGCTGTTTCTGCAATTGCATCTTTGCGTGATGATAAGAAAGAAGACTTCGTTCAAGGTATAGAAAGATTGATTAATGCAACATCATCAATCCGTCAATTCAGAGCATATTTTATTGCTGATAGTGTGGGGAATAGAGAGGCGACTGATATGATTAATGCATTTAATCAATTATTTTCAAGCCTCTCACCAGCAGAAACTCTGCAAATGACTTTTAATGAAAGCAAAACAAAAGGAATCTCTGAATCTTTTACTGAAAACTTTTCAGAAACAATTGGTGAATCTATATCCAAAACCGTGACGCATACAGACGGTTATTCTGATAATCAAACTGAAAGCGAAACGGTATCAGAAGGCAGTAGTGAAAATTACAGTAGAAATATAATAGCGTCTATTTGGACTAAATTTTTTGGTGGTCGAACAGGAGACGGTAAAAACAAGGGTAGCAGCTATACACGTTCTAACGCCATAGGAAAAAATTTTTCGGATTCAGAGGCCAACCAAAAGGGTTCCAATACAAACACGACAAAAGGTACCGCTAATCAAAAAGGATCAAACAAATCTATTACAAAAGGGGCTTCTAAACAAATCACATATAAAAACCGTACTGTAAAGTTTTATCTTGACATTCTTGATAAACAGCTTGAAAGACTGCAAAATGGCAGACCTTTTGGACTGTGGTCAGTCGCCACATATTTTGTCGCTAATGATCCAACTACAGTTCAACAATTGTCAAACATTTACAGAGGTTCTATAATCGGAGAAGAAAGCGGTTTAGAGACATGTGCGGTGAATACATGGACGGACAACGATAAAGTTAAGGCAATTATCCATTATTTAGAGAATAGCCTTCATCCACGATTCGATTTTAACTCGCTAAATGTTTCTGCTGGTTCGGTTGTTAACAGCAAAGAACTTGCCATTCATTTGTCGTTACCTCAATCATCGGTTCCTGGTATTCTCGTTAGAGAAGAACAATCTTTTGGCAGAAATGTCATTTCAGAAAACACCAATCAGGATTCCAATACTATTGAGATTGGCTCAATAATGCATTTAGGAGAAAAAACAGAGGAAAGAGTACCATTAGGTATTAAAAATCTATCCAAGCATACTTTTATTACAGGAACGACTGGAAGCGGAAAGTCGAATACGCTTTATTGCCTCATTTCAAGACTGATAAAAAATGGGAAAAAGTGTCTTGTGATAGAACCTGCAAAGGGAGAATATAAGCATGTGTTTGGAGGGAAAGAGGGTGTAAGTGTTTACGGAAGTAATCCCAAACAAACCCTATTGTTACATATCAATCCTTTTGAATTTCCGGAAAGTATTGATGTATATCAGCATATTGATTCGCTTATTGAAGTTTTTAATGCTTGCTGGCCCATGTATGCTGCAATGCCACAGGTGTTGAGCCATTCCATCATTGAGGCATACAAGAATTGTGGCTGGGATATGGAACGTTCCTTCAATCCAAACAAGCAGTTCCCGATCGTTGAAGATGTTCTTGATAGTTTAAAGGAGTACATTAACTCATCAGATTATTCTTCTGACACGAAAGGAGATTACATTGGTTCTCTTGAAACCCGACTTCAGTCATTATGTGATGGAACTGTCGGACGAATGCTTAGAGGAGCATCTATTTCAAATGAAGAGCTGTTTAATGAAAATGTCATTGTTGATTTATCGCAAGTCAGGTCGATGGAAAACCAATCTCTCATCATGGGCTTGCTTGTTTTGAAATTGGATGAATTTAGAAGTTCCGAAGGAAAGGGTATGAACCAGCCCTTGCGACATGTGACAATACTGGAAGAAGCACACCATCTGTTAAAACGCACTTCAACGACTCAAAATGCAGAATCTTCCAATGTCGCAGGAATGGCTGTTGAAAAAATTGCTAATAGTATGGCTGAAATGCGCACTTATGGCGAGGGCTTTATTATTGCAGACCAATCACCGTCTATGCTCGACCTTGCGACTATCAGAAACACAAACACAAAGATAATCATGGCGTTGCCTGAAAAAGACGACAGGGAAACGGCAGGAAAATCTATAGGTTTGGATGATAAACATATTGAAGAAATCTCTCGATTGAAAACAGGAGAAGCCATTGTCTATCAGACGGGATGGGAAGAAGCAGTGAAAGCAAAGATAGATGAGTATAAAGATGAGAATGAACAACCCTGGAAATATTCACTTCCTGAGATAATTGTTGATCATTCAAAAAGGTCCTTGAAAAAAGCCTGCTACTCATTGCTAGATTGTTACACTTCATATAATGCTGAATTAAACCATCAAGAATTGTTAGATTTACTTGTTGGTGCCGAAATTCCAGTTGGGCGTTATAATAAAGCAAAGGAAAAGCTGGAAATAATGTCAAATGTCAAAACTGATGACATTGCCTATATTGATAGCATTGCCTATATTTTTGCCACGATTGTTGGCTCTGAAATTTTCGAGTCAGCGAAACTCATTTCTGATACAGCAATTTTCAATGCAAGGATATCAAGAGCCCTGTCTCTCAAATTAGACATTACCAATAACGATAGAATCAATGGTTTTGTCAATATGTATATGAAAGGATGCAGCCTAATGGCAGATGTTCCATTCTATGAGGGCTGGTTACAAACAACACTTAAAAACAAATGAGATGATAAAGTTTGTTGCAAAAGCAATAGAAGTTGCGGAAAAAGCTGCAGAAACTGCCTCTGAGATAAAGGAGACTGCAAAATCCCAAGATATTTCTGCCATTTCGAAGTTTGAAAATGCTTCGATGCATTTTAAGGAAGGCTTGTCTGATGAGGCGCTAAAAGCCAGAGTAGAAGCTGCTGCGCATAGTGCAAACAAATTTTTCGGCATTCCAGATATAGATGTGATAGAGGGTGATGCAATAGGCGTGTATCGAGGATGTGACATTCTCTTGGACAAAGATGTTTTTGAATATAGTCTTGACCAATTCAAGGACATGAAATGTCTCTCTTTTGAAGATATGACCAAGGTTTGGGCACATGAGTGTGGTCACAGAATCTTTAGAGATAGGTTTACAGAGTTTAAAGAATCATGGACACAAGAATTGGGAGCAGACTTCTTCTCTGGTGTAAGGTCTGAAATGTTAGGTTTGCCGACTAGTAATTTTGAAAAGTTGCTTGCATCTACTACAGGTTCCGTAACGCATCCTGTTGGTAGCCTTAGAATTCAAGCGATACAATTTGGAAGGGATGTGGTTCGCGGTTTTCAAGAAAAAGGCATTACACCAACAATCGAGAATTGTAAGGAAGCCTTTGCTAATTCACCGTTCGCAAAAATCACATACGAGAATTCTACAGATTCGCAATATGCTGCTTTAACAGATGGGAAAGAAAAGTTCTCATTTAGGGAGAAAATGGAAAACAAACCTAATGAAACTAAAACGAAAAGCCTTGAGGGGTTTGAAGACGCAGATTCTCCGAAAAGGATAAAAACTATCAATGATGACCTTGCTGGTCAGTTGCACCCTGAGACAAAGGTCGCTTATATAGAGAAAACAGTGACTACCGACACAGGAGAAAAGGTTGTTGGAACATTTCCAGAGTTTGATAGCAAGTTTGATGTGCAACTGCCTGAGAATTTGGAAAAGGCTTCAGACCGAGAACAGTTTGCGGAATGCAACCGTCAGCTAAAGGAAAAATGCGAGAATGATCCTGGATTCAAATCTCAATTTAATTCAATTCAATTAGACGATATCAATTCGGGAAGAACGCCATGCGGCTACACTTGGCATCATAATGAAAATAAGGGGAAAATGCAGCTTGTCGATTTTATCACTCATTGGAATACTCGTCACACAGGAGGCAAAGCCATCTGGGGTGGTGGAATTGAAAATAGATGAATAAAAAAGAATAATAATCTTTAGATAATAATACTATGAAAATCACGTGGATACATGCTACACCTATAAGCGACAAATTGATTTCGGAGGTGGAAAACAATTATAATGTACAACTCCCAAATGATTTAAAAACCATCTTAAAGGAAGGCAATAATGGGGTGCCATCTAAAAGGTATTTTGACTCTGAAGTTGCAAAAGGACACGAATGGAAAACTCTATTATCCTATTACAAAAGCGATGTTGAGAATATTCATTCTGTACTATCGGTTCTGAAGGATGTGGATGTTAATCTTTTCCCTTTCGGGGACGACCCTGCTGGCAATATGATTTGTCTTAAAGAAAACAAAGTGGTATTATGGCATCATGAAACTGATGAGATAGAGTTTGTTGCCAATTCGATTTCTGAATTCTTGACCAAACTTTATTAAATAATAACGAGAAAATTACAATCTGTTTGAGTGACAAAATGGCAGAATAATGATGTCTGGCATAAAGTTTGATTATAAAACGATGGAGAGTTGGCAGAGCGGTTTATTGCGCTTGATTGAAAATCAAGTAGTCCTTTGCGGACTCGGGGGTTCGAATCCCCCACTCTGAAAATCTTTAATATCTATATATAAGCGGAGTTTCTCCGCTTTTTTGTTCTATCAGATGGCGTTTCAATTAGCGTGTTTATTATTTGTTGACTTTTGGGGAACTTCTTCGGCAAGCTTCTTTTATAGTATCTTCTACGAAGACACACCTTCATGGAAAATGTCTATGTTACGGAAGTTAATTTGGATAGTTTATGTCAAAATGTCACATTCTGGCTTTTTGGTACGTTCATTGATAATACAGTATAAAAATAATAAAATGAAAAAGAGAAAAGACATCGAAAGGAGAGTTGTCAAAGTTCAGCTGGAAGGTAATTCTAGAGGCCATAGTGATACGAGTGAAAATAGTTTATATCAAATACTGGAGTTGGGACAAGTCGTGCCGACTTTTATTCAAAGTTCTACTAGAATGCTTTATGAAACATTTGGTAAAGAATCAGAATGCAGCAATAACAAGAGGCAACATTATCGTTGTGACGGTAAGAGCAAAGTGCCATTTGACAGTCTGGATGAAGCAAAATCAGCTTGTACTCGCTTATGGGATGAAAACGAGGATATGAGACCTTACAAATGCAGTACTTGTGGTAAGTTTCATATAGGTCATAAAAGAGGTGAGAAACACTCTATACCATATAAGTTTTACAAAGGAGGAGAAGTACTGGGCTTGTTAATAGATTTATATTTTTCCATAAGGGAGCTGTTCTCTGATGATTATTGTGCAGACTCCCATCCTAAATACAATGTCAATGCCAAATATAGATAACAATTTAAGTTTATAGAAATACAAATCCATGTTATTGGTGATTCGAATTAAAAGAACATCCAGAGCCTCGAAGATTTCATCCACAACAGGGTTTACAAGCTTTGCAGCGACGAGGAAATAAAGTTGAGAAAGTAACTTAATTAACCTAACTTAATTAGCTGCCTGCTTGATAACCCAACGGCCTTCTTTGCGCCCACCTTCACGGGTAAGGATGCCTCTCTCTTGAAGTGCCGCAAGCTCTCTCATCAGAGTTCTTTGTGACATTCCTGTCTTTTGTGTCAAATCATGGGTTTTTATTGTGTCATCTAACTTAATCATATTCAATATAAGTAATTGACGATCAGATAGTTCTTTTGTGCCATCTTTTATGCCATCTTTTGTGTCATTTTGTTCTTTTCCGACATCTTCTTCCGCACCTGACAACGCAAGTGTCATCAAACACTCGTCGGGCTGCACCCTTTCCGATAGCATCGGTTGTTGCCATTTGTTATCAGCCCAGCCTTTCTTGATGATGTCTGCACCGCTGCCGGCCTTTTCGCCGTTCCCCAAAAACATGAAAAGCTTCTGTAGTAACGGGTTCCTGCAAATGCTACGGCTACCGGCATAAAAGTCAGCAACAGAGATAAGCATACAACCAGGATTGCGCATCGTGATTTCATTCCTGCGACCAACGACAAGTATATTCCCTTGCTGGGCATAGTTGCAGTGAATCAGGCAATTGGCAAGAGCTTCCCTCAATGCGACATGTGCTGATGTTTCCTCCTGTCTGTCCGTGCCTTTCAGCATAAAAGGCGTAGGCAACAGCTGCGCAAGTTTGCCGTATGTCCTATAGAAAAATTGGAAGAGATTTGCTTCCCAAGTGCCATCAGGGTAAAGTCGGTCAGTCCAGCGAAGCATCGGGTCTGATGACAGTTTCTCCTGATAGTCCACGAAATACCAAGGTAACGAGCTGATGCCGAGAACGCCAGGTATCAATTATAAAAATCATCAAAATACTTTTGCAACTTAGCAGGATCGGTTTGATAGAAATTGTCGCCATAATAGCAGTCGGCAAGGACTTCGTAAAGGCGGCAGAATTCTCCAAGGTCGTGCTTGTTTCGCTGTGCATCGATTGTGAGAGACAGTAATTCCAAGGCTCTGTCAGCGGCACGATGGCATTGCTCCATATTGCCTTTGCTTTGCCAACGGTTGGCACGCGACACCTCACTGCCTATATTCAGCATCTGCTCCGCCAAAGTCATCGACGCCCAACGTCCTGCCGCTAATTCTGTATGCTGATAATTACTCATTTGATTAGCGTGTTAACAACATCAACAATACGTTTACGAATTGCAGGATCTTGCACATCACGGCTGCGGTTGCCTTGATATGGGCGAATATTAATCAATGAGTCAAACTCAATGAAGTCCTCCCCTTCCATCTCAGGATAAAGGTTTATACCCCATAAATCAGCTTGCTCTGAACCTTGTGAAAGCAGTTCTTTCTCAATGTCAGCATGAAGCTCGGCATCCAAACCGATTATATTCTTTTGGATGTCAACAACCGCTTTTATCATGTCACCAAAATAACCCGACAACATTTCATTTAATTCGTTACGACTTATTGGTTGTGATGTTATTTTCATAAAACATTATATAATTCCCAACTGCAAAGATACTATTTTTTATCAAATCAAATCATCAAAATCCACAAATCTTTTTTACTCTACCCTCTCAACCACCTCAATGCCGAACTCTTTAATCTCCTTTATTGGAATGTAAACGTTGAAATCATCCAATGCTATAAATTCGATATTTCCAACTTTCAGCAAACCAATTCTGGAATTCATATCAACTTGGTTTAACGAATCCATTATGTCTGTGGGAACTTTATAAAACTTGCCCTCAATATCAGATTTAATGTACAGGAACTTGTCGGTTATTGCGTACAGACATTTGACAAATTCCGTCTCCCATTTTTTGTATCTGTTGATTATCTGGCAGTTTTCTAAAAGGCCATCGCAATAATCAATCAGTTTTTTGTCAGTTATTCTTGTAAGGTTTAGTTTTTTCGGCCAACTCGGAAAGTTTAGTGCTTCTGTCATATTTAACACATCAACATTTGACAGATTATCCGGCATCGCCATTTTATAATAACAATGTTCGCTCTCGTCGTATTCGTAGTCTTCAATATAATGCCTTCCTGCTTTTGGATGCACGATCAATACAGTAACATTTCCATAATCATCTTCGGCAAAATCAATTGAATACCGCGTTCTTTCGACTTTGCCACCTTCTTTTTTGTCATATCTTATTGCATAATACAGACCTATATTTGGCGTCCGTTCAATATGCCAAAAATCCGTTCTTTCTGCTTTTCCACCGCACTCATTCCAATAGCCTTCAATGTTTAAATCGAGATTTTTCTCTTTGTGAACGGTTTGAAATATGGCATCGGGACTGCTGAACTCTCGTATTTTTTCGATAATATTTCGAACATGTATCGCAAGTGTAAGTCTTGATTTGTTAGCCTCTTTCTTTGCCGCAATAACTGGAGGGAATGGCTGTATGCAAGCACACTCTTCTGCATATTCCGAAAGAATTTGTATCACTCGGTTATATGTCTGCAAAAAATTCGTGACATCTCCATCCTTTGAATCATATCCGCTCCATCCCTTTGACAACAACAAGACCAGTATCGGGATGTCTATGTCTTTATCGACAAGCTCATCTAAGATAATTTTCATTGATGGCGTACAATTTCTTGATTTGAGTTCCAAGAAATAATTTCTTAGAATAGTTCTGATTATCTCTTCTTGATCTTTTTTTCTTGAAAGTTTTGTACGATAATACTCTGATGTTTTCTTGTAGTATTCCATCATTATGCAAAAATCGGCACTCGTCATTTTAGCTGTTTCTCCGACATACAGACAGACATCAGCAAACGCAGCCCTCGCCTTCTGCTCAGTATTGTAGCATCGTTTAACACCGTTGGTTCGAATGTTGTGATTGTCGAGATAATCTTCCAACTCGTCCAATGTGTTGAAAATCAAACGAGCATTAGCTATTGTGTTTAGCCATTCCAGATACTTAGGTCTTTCCGAATCAATCATTTTTGCAATTTTTCAAGTGCAAATATAATACAAACCTTTCAAACAGACAGCACTTATTGGAAAATAATTTCTTAAAACTTATATAAAATTGTCTGTGTTTCGTACTAAACATGGAAACGCTTACATTTTGTAACAATTTTAAAACTCAAATACATATTTTTATACTGAAGCATTTTACACGGCAGTATTTTTGCATCGTGATTAAAGACAAACGATGAAAAATATAAAAGGATTCTTTATGAATATATTGAAAACGATAACAAAAGCATTTGACATATTTTATAACTTGCTTGAGATTGTAATAAAATTAGGCATAGTGTTTATTTACTTGATGTACTTGTGGATTAGACATCTGGTTTTAAAATAACTTACAATGAACAAAGATTACAATATTAAAAATCTCATCGTATCTTATACAAAAGGAAACGCGAATGATTACGAGTTACAAAGTGCCTTCAATCATTTAGATTTCACTGAGGATTACAGCGATATTTTCGACCGCTATGACCTTGAACATCAAGTGCCATTCTGCTGGTCGAGACTGCAACTTTAAAGCTTTCTTATTGATTATTCCTGATTTCATCATAAAAAGTCTATTTTATTAAACTTTTTCTTAGCCTGACACCAACCACCTTCCATGTCACTTTCGACTAAAATTATAGAATTTCTATTATAGAATTTGTATAATTAAAAAATTATTGTATCTTTGCACCCAAAATATAACAATATGGAAAATCATTTTTATATAACAGGCATTATCCCAGAACCGTATTTTTGCGACAGGAAAAAAGAAACAGCATGGATGGTGCAAACACTTAAAAACAAGGCGCATATACTGCTGACATCGCCCAGAAGGATGGGCAAAACCCAGCTGATACGCCACGTGTTCGAGCAACCTGCCATTAAAGACAACTGTTATACTTTTTATACCGACATTTATCCT
>JAFZKP010000051.1 GCA_017553625.1 Bacteroidales bacterium | reverse complement strand
TATATCATTGCTGTTGAGGAACTTGCGCGTGTCGATGGCTCTACGGCAGCTACCATTGCGGCAGATAACTCGCTCGGTATCGGCCCAATCAAAGAATACGGAACTAAAGAACAGAAAGAGAAATATCTCCCGAAACTCTGCAAAGACCATCTCTGGGGCTTCGGTCTCACCGAAGAGACGGCTGGCAGCGACTCGAGAGGAACAAAATCGACTGCAAAGAAAGTTGATAATCAATGGGTTATTAACGGAACAAAGATATTTATCACCAACAGCGCCACCCCGATGACGCTCGGAAGCACCATCCAGGTAATCTCCGGCGAGAGCAACGGAAAGCCTGAGTTTACAGCGTTTCTCATCGAAAACACAACTCCTGGCTTCACTCAGCGTCCGATGGACCGCAAGATGATGTGGCGTGCCTCGAACACTGGCGAGCTGAAGTTCAACAACGTGAAACTCAACGATGAGAACATCCTCGGAAAACCAGGCGACGGCTCGCATATCATGCTTGCAACGCTCGACGGTGGACGTCTCTCCATCGGCGCTATGGGCCTCGGTTGCGCTCAAGGTGCCTTCGAGATGGCTCTCGAATATTCGAAACAGCGCGAGCAGTTTGGCAAACCGGTGTGCAAGTTCCAGGCTGTCAGCTTCATGCTTGCCGAGATGGCGATGAAGATCGAGGCGGCGCGCGAACTGCTTTACAAGGCCTGCCGCATGAAAGACGCTCATCTGCCTTACGGAAAACAAGCCGCGATGGCGAAACTGTATTGTTCACAAGTTGCCGCCGAGGTTTGCGATAAAGCCGTTCAAGTGATGGGAGGCCACGGATTATTGAAGGATTTCAACATGGAACGCTTCTATCGTGACCAGAGAATCCTGCAAATAGGAGAGGGAACGAGTGAGATTCTGAAATTGGTTATATCAAGATATATCGGATGCTGATGAGATTCCTCACTTCATTCGGAATGACAATTCAATTGGGAAAATAATCTGGCGCGGCAATACGAAACATACTGATTAAAAGAATCCAACAAGCCGCGCCTCAATAGATAAAAAAGATTTGTTATTCCGAGCACAAAGTGCGAGGAAACTCATAAAAAAACGAAACAAATAATTTATTAGTAACAAAAATATTTAACAAAAATGGAAATCACCAAATTAAATCAAATGTTCGACGTGCTGAAGAGCCGTCCCAAAAAACGTCTCGTAGCAGCTTTTGCTATGGATGACCACACTGTTTGCGCTGTCAACGATGCTGTCGACAACGGTCTTATCGACGCCACTCTCATAGGTGACCCTGCGCGTATCGCTGAGATCTGCAAGGCAGAAAACATCGACATCAACAAGTTCAAAATCGTTGAGGAAAAAGACGACGTGAAGGCTGCTGCATTGGCATGTGACCTCATCAACCGCGGCGAAGGCGACATCCTCATGAAGGGTCTTCTCCCGACCGACAAATACATGCGCGCCATCCTCAACAAGGAACGCGGTCTCTGCCCACCAAACGTCACATTGGCACACGTCGCAGTTATCCAAAACCCTAACTACCACAAGCTTCTCGTGGCTTCTGACTGCGCTATCATCCCGTTGCCTGACCTCAAGCAGAAACAGACAATTTTGAAATATGTGACCACAGTGTCGAAGGCTCTCGGCGTGAAGACTCCAAAAGTAGCTCTCGTGACAGCTACCGAGCAGATGAGCGCCGGTATCCCGGCATGTGTCGACGCAGCTATCATCTCGAAGATGGCCGAACGCGGTCAGATTAAGGGTTGCCTCGTTGAAGGTCCTATCTCTCTCGACCTCGCTTGCGACGCTGAGACAGCACAGATTAAGGGTATGAACAGCCGAGTGGCTGGCGATGCCGACTGCCTCGTGTTCCCGAACCTCGAAGCATCGAACGTGTTCTACAAATGCTGCTCGAAATTCGACAAAGCCGAAATCGGTGCAATGCTCATGGGCGCCAAGGTTCCTTGCGTCCTCTCATCACGCGGCGACACCTCGCTCACAAAACTGTATTCAATCGCATTGGCAGCTTTGATTGCATAAGGCATTAGATAATGATAGTAAAGACGCGATTAATCGCATAACGAAACATTAATAAATAACCCGTAAAGATGCGATTCATCGCATCTCAAAAAAAGAAAAATATGAGTTACAAATTATTAATCGTCAATCCAGGCTCGACATCAACGAAGGTTGCTGTTTTCAATGACAAAGAACAGGTTTTCAAGAAGAATATCAAGCATTCTGTTGAAGATTTGGCAAAATTCGATCATATCGCTGATCAGTTTTCATATCGTAAAGATATGATTCTCAATGAGTTGAAAAATGAAGGCGTTGATATCAACGGTCTTAGCGCAGTAGTTGGCCGCGGCGGTCTGCTTCACCCGCTTACATCAGGTGTCTACGAGGTGAACGATGTCATGCTTCGTGACCTCAAGGCTGCAACATACGGCGAACATGCCTGCAACCTCGGCGGTCTTATCGCTAACGACATCGCCAAGGAATATGGCGTGAAGGCTTACATCGCTGACCCTGTCGTCGTCGACGAGATGGAAGACGTGGCACGTTATTCGGGTCACCCGTTGTTCCCACGTATCTCTATTTTCCACGCTCTCAACCAAAAGATGATTGCCCGTGAACATGCCAAGACTGTTGGCAAGAAATACGAAGACTTGAACCTCATCGGTGTTCATCTCGGAGGCGGTATCTCTGTGGGCGCTCATAAAAAAGGTCGTGTTGTTGATGTCAACAACGCTTTGAACGGCGACGGTCCTTTCACTCCTGAACGTTCTGGCGCTCTTCCGTCAGGTCCATTGATGAAGGCTTGCTTCAGCGGCAAATACACCAAGAAAGACGTCGACTTGATGCTTAAGGGACAAGGCGGTTTCGTTGCATATCTCGGAACCAACGACGCTCTCGAGGTTGAAAATGCAGTGAAGGCAGGCAACAAGGAATGGGAGAAGGTATATCGCGCCATGGCTTACCAGATTGCCAAGGAAATTGGTGGCGTGGCAGCAGCAGCTCTCGATATGAACGTCGACGGCATCTTCATCACAGGCGGTATGGCCTACGACAAGACATTCTGCGAAATCATCACTGAACACGTGAAGAAAATCGCTCCTGTCTACCGTTACCCAGGTGAAGACGAGATGCTCGCTCTCGCATTGAATGGCATCATGGTGCTTTCAGGCGAGACAGAAAACAAAAAATACGAATAATTCGTTGTATTAACGATAAACATTAATTGATACGTGTAGAGACGCGCCATGGCACGTCTCTACGACGTATCCGTTGTAAATGCGTAGTATTAAATACATAATCCTGACAATTTTTGCATTTATCTGTTGCGGTGTTACTGCCCAACAGAAAAACAAGACGTTTGTCCATATCGAACATGCGGATTATCAGATTTATGATGAATCATATGGAAAGGACGTGGAACGCCTTATCGGGAACGTGGTTTTGAGACAGGATTCGGCGTATTTTTACAGCGACAGCGCGCATTTCAACGAGAAGACGCGTTACTTCGACGGATACGGGCACGTTCATATCAAGGTGAACGACAGCACTGACATCTTCAGCGAGAAATGCAAGTATTCCGGCGACATCAGGTTTGCGGAACTTTTTGACAATGTGGTTTTGAAGGATGACTCTACCACGCTGAAAACCAATTACATGACGTATGACCGCAACAAGCATCTTGCGACCTATCCGCGTCATGGTTCGATTACCAGAAATGACAAAAATCTCGTTTCCGAAAAGGGCTATTACCGCGATGACATCCAGGTGGCGTATTTCCGTAAGGATGTGGTCGTGACAACGCCGAAAAGCCGAATGATTACTGACACTTTAGTGTATAAAATCAAGGAAGAACGCATGTTTTTCTATGGTCCGACGACTATTTATTATGATGATAATGTCCTTGTCGGAAACTATGGCTGGTACGACGCGAAAAATGATGTTGCATTTCTTGACAAAGGAGCTACTTTAAGCAATAAAGGCTACTCAATCACTTCTGATTCAATGTTTTACGATAAGAAAGCCGATTTTGCGAAGGCGATGAGCAACGTTTTTATCGAAGACACTGTCAATAAGGCGATTATTGAAGGAAATTACGCCGAGATGTTGAAAAAAGTAGGCAAAAGTTTTGTCACGGACAGTGTGCGAGCGCGTTATTTTGCTGATAAAGACACTCTTTACCTGCATTCAGACACATTGTTTTTCTTCATGGATACGGTGGAGCAGAAGGCTGAGCGCGTTTTGGCTTATTACAACGTGCGTTTCTATCGAAGAGATATTCAGGGAAAATGCGATTCTTTGAGTTATTACGTCGCCGATTCAACTGCGAAGATGCGTCGTGACCCTATCATTTGGGCTGAAAACAGTCAGCTTCGCGGCGATTCCATCAACATCGTGATTGCAAACAGGGCAATTGACAGCGTGTTGCTTTATCCGAATGGTTTCATCATACAAAAAGACACGATTGAAGGATTCAACCAGATCAAAGGCAAGGTGATGACGGCTTATTTCAAGAAAAACGAGCTCGATCATGTCTTTGATGACGGCAATGCTGAGACGGTTTACTGGCTGCGCGAGGAGGACGGCTCGATTATTGGCATCAACGTGTCGCAAAGCACAGCTATGGACATCACCATTCGTGAGAACCAGATTGTCAGGATAAAATATTTCAAAAAGACGACAGAAACTCTGTATCCGATTGAGAAACTGAAGTCGGGCATGGAGATTCTGAAGGGCTTTGAGTGGAAGGAGGAGCTTCGTCCTGTCGACAAAAATGACATTTTCCGTAAGGAGATAAAAGTGGTTGAAGATACGGGAAAAGGCCGCAGGAAAGGGCGTCGGAAATAATTTTAAAAAAATTGTTGCGGTAATGAAATTTTTAGTATTTTTGCACCGCAAAACAAAGGGGTATTAGCTCAGTTGGTAGAGCGTTTGAATGGCATTCAAAAGGTCAGGAGTTCGATTCTCCTATGCTCCACAATCCCAAGTTGTAACCTGCTGAATATCAGTAGGTTATTTTGTTATATATCACATTAAACTACTAATAAACCTGGCAAAAGCCTCAATGTTTTCATCAACACTTGCTTGCTCAAGTGCTGACATATAATCCATTCTGCGTTCAACTGGAACTATAACCCATGGGTATCCGGCTGTCACCAGCTGGCTGTTCATAACAAAACGTGCTGTTCGGCCGTTGCCATCCATGTATGGGTGGATGTAAACGAAGAAGAAATGCCCTAAAACAGCACGTACTAAGGCGTTCGGCTCTTCGACCATCAAATCGGATAATGCACTCATCGCATCCAGCACAGCATCGGGATTCAATGGCGTGTGCATTGAATTACGAATATAAACTTGATGTCGGCGATATCCTACCAAATCAGCAGCCTTTACAATACCTGCCCTTATACAAGGCTCAAAAAGTTGGAAGTGCCAGTCTTGATGTTTTTTAACATATAACTGTGCTGGCGATTGACCATAAAAACATCCATGTATGCCTTGTTTCAACATTATATATGCCTGATAATAACCTCTGGCAGCAAGAGCATTCATGCGTTCCTTGTCAGCTTCGTCTTGTTCAGGATCCCAGTTGCCACTGCGAACACGCTCCAACAGACCTTCAGTGATTTTATAACCCTCAATAGACAAGGAGTTGTAGCTGTCCTTTACATAAGTAGCATCCATCATGGCCATAATTGATGATACATCCTGTTGGACGGGTTTTACTTTCAAAACGTTTAGCACCACCTCGCGCATCTGCATCCACATTAAGCGAATTCGCGACACATAAGGTGAAATAGCAACAGTATCGATACACACATTTTCTTCAAACGGGTTCTCTTCAGTTACTGTATATCCAACTTGACGCATCATATGCAGCAAATTATCTGCCATTTCAACACGACCGATTGAACGTAGTGCACCCGCCACACGTCCTGCTCTTGTGGTGTGACCGCCGTCGATAGCGGCAGAGACGAGCGGAGCAACATCTTTCAGGGTTGCCAGACATGTTCGGGCTTCCAAAGCATTGCGGCGGTAATAGTCAGGTCCGACCATCAGCAAGGCATACTCCATAGGATACAATCGAACACCATAACGTGATTCCTGTATCACCTCTGGCGGCAGAGGTGACTTTATGTCCAAAAGTGAAGTTCCAAATGGCAGCTGCAGGATGTTGTTAGCCCCTGACTCGCTTCGTACAATAAGTTGTTTTGGAATAACAGATTTGCCGCTATAGAAATAGAGTGATAGTTCGGGTGTGAGACACCAGGCTCCGTTGAATCTGTTGTCTAAATATGCTGTTATGAAGTTCCAGTATGACACATACCACACGGTGGAGTCGCCTTCACTGCCTGGTGATGACGGGATATACCAACCTTTGATGACCATTTGCAGATATCCGCTGTTGACCAGCCTCTCGGTGTGAGTGCGCCCCAGGGTATCTGCTCCTTGAATCACCAAGTTGTCACTATGGGCATCTTGATATGCCTTCAAAACCGCCAATGATTCAGCTAATTTTTCTTGTAATGTTGCCATACCGGTTGACTCCTATTAGTTTATTTTGTCTTACTGTTATTAGTTTATTTTGTCTTACCGTTATTAGTTTTTGACGTTGCAAAAATACAAATTTTTGTCATAATACAAAAAAACACCTATAATTTATCAAAAAAAGTTAGCCGTTTTTAGATTTTTTTTTGAAAAGGGCTGAGTTTTTGGAAAGTTTGATCTATGTATCAGGCGGTTTTTTTATTGCAACAACATTATCAGTTTATCATCAACCATCCTGAAATCTCCAGCCTTAACCACCTTCCCATCTTCAACAAAAACATATAGCGGGAACTGTCCATATGTAATCGCCATAAATTCTGGTGCTGGAATCTTCCAGTGCTCGTAATCGTAAATGCCAGTAATTTCAATGAATCTGCCAATCGCCTCGTCGCTGCCACCAATAAAAAACTTCAACTTGTCATGGCTGATGCCGTGCCTGTCAATCATCATAGTGACCTTCTCGGTGCCAAGACGACAATATTTGCATCCCGCGAGCGCATAATTAATAAGGTATCTGCCATGCTGAAGTTCAACATAAGTTGAGTCATTCAAACTTTCGTAAAAAGCAGCGGTATTTATATTTTCTTTTTCGGAATAAATCCTGTTGTAAATCACGTCCATCGGGAGCAAAACGAACGAAACTACCAAGGAAATCAATATAGTTGAAGCCGCAAGCCATCTTTTCAAAACAGGTTTATAGTCATGGCTTTTTTCATTTTTTATAATGATAAGCAACGCTAAAGTGATGATGTTCTTGATGATAGACTGCTTCGGGTCAAGTTCGACGAGGCTTCCAAAACAATGGCAGTTGCTGTCGTTTCTGAAAATCGCCGCATATATCAAAAAAATGGTGAAAAATACCATCATCAGCATCGTGAGCCACCATATTTGCTTGAAACATATCTTAAAAATGAGACTGATTCCAATGATTAACTCAATGAAAATCAATAATCTGGAAAAGAAAGTGGTGGTGATGTAACTGAAAATGTTGAAACTGTAGATGTAAATCTCGAAGTTGTCGATTGACAATAATTTCAAAACGGCTGTGCCGATGAAAAACACACCGAGCAACAGCCGTATCGTAAGGTTTATGACGCTTGAATTATTGCGGTTTGACATTGTCTTTCAAAGAGTTAGAGATAATCTTCTTGATTTCTGCAATCTTTTCCTCCTTGTAGTCGCGCTTCTCAGGTTTGAACATGTTCTTGTGTCTGCTTCTTCTGACTTTGAACTTCATGTTGTCGAAGTCAGGACCTTTAATCTCGACTCCCAACCTGTTGAGAATCGGAGGGCTGAGCACCGCTATGTTGTAGTCGTAGCTCATGTCGAGGTTGTGCCGTCCGTAAAGCATCGCCGAATATTTGTCCATCGAGATAGCGAACGGATAGACATCGATTTCGTTCTTGAACACCGTAAACTGCACGTCGAGGCTGTCGATTTTGTTGTCGGTCTTCTTGCTGAACAGAAGCAGCTTCTTTATCTTGTTAAATGTCTCACTGTCAAGCACTACGAGGTCTTGGCCTTCGATGGAGCAAGCTGCTTTGAGAGTCGAATATTTCAGCGAATAATCTGATTTTAAGTTCGTTTCAGCTGCGAAATGGAACTCCGCTTTGCCTGCAAACGAGCTCAGCATCGGCACGATTGTATCGAGGTCGGGCATGATTTTTATCATCTCGGCAATGTCGATGTCGAGCAGATGGAAGTCGAAGCCGGCATAGAGATGGTTCTTTCGTTTCGACTTGTAGATGGCTGTCAGCTGCATCTTGGCTGCCTCGCTGGTGAAGCCCATTTCCTGCAACACGAGGATGCCGTCTTTGATGGTGAGGTCGCCGCCCACGTTGTTGATTTGCATCTCACCGGCGATGGCGCTATTAATTAAGGTATGCAGCTTGATGTCGACACCGTAAGGCACCATGAACGGGTCGTCTTCTTTGACGGCGGCGTTGGTGGCTGTGGTGTCAGCTTCGTTTTGCGCTGTCTCTTCCTCTGAGCCCATGCCGTTTACGATATCCATGAGTTGGTTGACATCGGTGTAGTTCGACGAGAAAGTGAATTCACCTTTAAGCAGCTCGTCGTTTTTGAAATGGTCGTAAAGATTAGTCAGCGCGCCTTCGAGTTCGAAGTCGGAGTTGCCGAGGACGAACTGGCTGTTGCCAATTTGCAGACCTTTCTCGTTGTATGTCAACGCGACACTCGGGACGACCACTTGCTCGCCAAGGTCTTTCATCTCAAAAACGGCATTGCTCAAATCGATGTCGAGAAGCGGGTTCCACTGAAGGAAGATATCCTCTTCTTTCTCGTTGTAGTCGGCGTTAACGTCAAGAACCAGGGCTTCGGTGGCGAAATACATCTCGTCGCCCAAGGCGAAGACGAGGCTGTCGCTGCTGTAGACCGCCGCGTACGAGGTGTTGCCTTCGTTTGCCGACGGAAGCATCATTGCGCTACCTGCGGCGTCATTGGTCTGAAACACCATGTCGTCCATCTTGAAATCAATCTTTGAGAAGTCGAAATCGGCGATTGCCGCCATCACGCTCGTGCTGTCGAGGACGTTCGACACCTGCGCGTCGATGTTGAAGTTGTTGAGCGTCGCCGTCATCATATTCGTGATGTCGGCGTTGACATCCGAGCCGCTGAGCTTGACCTGCGCAAGACCGTTTTTCAGGTTGTTGTCCGACGGATTCGGCAAGACGAAGTCGATTTTCAAATCTGAAGATTTGATGTTGATGGTGTCGCAGTATTTGATATTCAACCCGTTACATTTTATCTTGCCGTTCAGCTTGGTGTTCATCAGGTCGAGTTCGCTGAACTGGTCGGCGGTGCCTTTTATGTTGACATCCGCGTTGATGACACCTTGCGCGATGAGCTCTTCAGGCAAAAACGATTTCACGTCGTCGAAGTTGACATCGGTCTTGACGCTGAGGTTGCAAATCATCTTGTCGAGAACGTCGTTGATTCTTCCGCTTGCCGCTAAAATGGTGTTGTTCATCTTGAGTCTCAATGAGTTAATGGTCAAGTCAGACTTTCCGTTAAGGTTGAGATTCGTATGAAGCGAGGTGTTGAGACTGGTGAGCGGGTAGGGCAGGACATCGTCCATCATAAGGTAGCCGTCGTTGAGAATCACATCGGCATTGATGACCGGCATCTGATTGTCGTTGTAAACGCCCTCAATATGCGATTTGAGCAGCAGTTTCCCGTTGACTTTTATACCGGCGAGCAGCTCTTCTCTCATGCTTTCTGGGATAAGACAAATCAAATCGTTGATAATCATGGTGTTGGTATTTACATCCATATTGATTCTGATGTCGTCGCTCATGGCTGCCTCGCCGATGAAATCAACGATTATGTCGTTGTATTTTATCTGTGACTGGTCGAATTTCGCGTCATATTTATTGATGTCAAGTTCGAGAGGCGAGTTGAAAAACACGTTGGCGTTGTCGGTGTATTTCTCGTTATCCATCACCAAAGTCAAGCCGTTTATTGTAAGATTGGCAAGACCTTTTAAAAACTCGTAGTTGTTGACCGCGCCGTTGTAGCTTAGCGCCATGTTGTTGAATTTTGCCGCTATGTTGTCGCTGCCTGTCATGAGGAAGTCGGTGGCGTCGGTGCCGATGGTCACTTTTGCAGTGATGTCGTTGCCGGAGAGATTGACTTTGCCGTCGACAAACACGTTGTCCAATGACGCGTCCATCGAGGTGGTGTCGGCGATTCTGAAGTTTATTTTGTTGATATTCAGTTTGAGGTCGCCGGCGATGATGTCGTTGTTAACGTTGCCTTTCAAATCAAGTCCGAGATTGTTGATGCTGGCGTAAGTGTTTGAAGCGAGGTCGGTGTATCTCAGGTTTATGTCGCTGACTTTCAATCTGTCGAGGTCGATTAAGTATGAGCTTGTCTCTTCTTCGGCGACGGGCTCTTGTGTCGGTTCGCTCGGCGGGAAGATGTCGAAGTTGTTGTTGCCTTCCACGTCGAAGAAAGCGTTGATTTCACCTCCGTTGAGACGGCAGGTGTTTATGATAATCTCATCGTCGCGCAGCAGCCTCTTGATGTTCAACGACACAACGCATTCGTCGATTGCGGCGAGAGTGTCTGTCGTCCAGCCTTTTGTCGGGTTGATAAGCACAAGGTCATTAATCTCAAGTCCCACGTTTGGAAAAGACTTGAATAATGTCAGGTCGACCTTGCCGATATTGTAATCGCAGGTGATGAAGTTCGAGGCGTATTTGTTGACGAGCGATGTCAGGCGTTTCGGACTGAAAATCAAGTACATCGCTATTAACAAAACGATTAAAACCAAGCCCACCACCGAGGCAAGGCTTATCCATGTGACCTTGTAAGCTTTTTTCATGATGCTGTTTATAAATTATTCTCTGTAAAGCGTATATTCTGCTCTCCAACCATCGTTGTTGTACTTGAATGTCGTCTCATTCAAGGTTAGGATGTTGCAGTATTGTGGAATGTCACCTTGACCTTCTTGCATGTGATGAATCTGGGTCAGTTTGTTGTTTGAATCTATTGACCAGTCAAATGTTGTAGCCTCTTCTTCTGTCACATCGTCGGCTTCATCCCAAAACTTACCTGTGCCATCTGAATAATAGACTTCATGATATGGCTGTTCGGCATCAGTCTTCCAACGTCCGACAATAAGCTCGGAATAAGTCTTCTGTGGTTTCGGATCCTCTTTTTTCTTAGAGCACGATACTGTGAACAAAATCACAATAAACGCTGTTACTAATAATAATGCTAATTTTTTCATGGTTTTATTATTACGATTAACATTACAATGCTGCTATCATTTCGATTTCCACCATCACCTCTTTAGGCAGTGTTCTCACTGCGAATGCGGCGCGCGCTGGCGGGTCCTGCTTGAAATACTTTCCATACACCGCGTTCATGGCGCCGAAGTTGGCGATGTCGCTCAAATAACATGTCGATTTCACCACGTTGTCGAAAGTGCATCCCGCTTCTTTGAGGATGGCGTCGAGGTTCTTCATCACCTGCTCTGTCTGCTCGGTGATACCACCGTCAACCACGTTGCCTGTGGCTGGGTTCACCGGCATCTGACCGGAGATGAACAAAAATCCGTTGGCTGCTATAGCCTGGCTGTAAGGGCCGATTGCTCCTGGAGCATTGTTTGTTGCGATTGCTTTTTTCATTTTATCCAAGTTTTAAAATTATTCATTCTTTCAGTTACTTTTCTGATGTAGTTCTGCGTCTCCGGAAGGAGTTTCTTCTCGAAATGCTTGAACAGCTGGTCATACGTCATCCCGTTGATTTGCGGTATGGCCTTGCTGATGTTGTAGTCACCGCGTAGTGACTTCGCCACGTTGCCGGCTCCGGTGTTGTACGACGCTATGATGCACAAGTTCTGGCTGTCTTTGTTGGTGACCTTTGTGTAATATCTTTTTTTGAGGATGTAAAGATAATGGACACCCATCTCGATGTTGTTTTCCGGCTCATACAGATAGTTGGCGGTAGGAGCGGAGAACGGTTTCTTCAGGCTCTGGGCGCAGTCGGCGCCTGCTGTCTTTGGCACGATCTGCATCAGACCGTAGGCAGGGACGAAAGACTTCGCCTTAGGGTTGAACGACGACTCTGTCTGCATGATGGCGTAGGCGAGAGCAGGGTCGACTTCCCATTTCTGGCAGTATTTCTGGACCTCGTTTTTGTATTGCTCGGCACGTGTGCGGATGTGGTCGGGAGCCAATTCAAGCTTGATGGTCACGACCTGGCGCTCTTTGTTGTCCTCGCCTTTGATGACCTTCACTTCGGGCTTGGTCTTCTCCACAATCTCTTTGACGTCCTTGTCGATGTTCTTTTCCGTGACGGTCTCGCCTGAAGGAGTCTTCACCTGGTTTTCAAGCACAGGCTTCTCCTGTAGCGGTACGGCTTTCTCGACTTCCGAATCGTAATCCTTGGTCTTTCCCTTGTTTGTCAGCAAGAATTTGAGTTTTTTCTCGATTTCCTTGTTGTCGACCTTCTGATTGGGCTCTTGTATGATTTCAATGGTAGCCTCGCCCTTCTCGAAATCCACGACGCTTCTGGTGTTTCCGTTGTCGGAATATTCGACCCAGTCTTTCTGTGTACTCTCTTTCACGTTGCCCTTGCCCCATTTCACCTCCATTTCTTTCACAAACTTGTTGTAGGCCTCGGTCTCCGCCTTGACGTAGTCGTCGTATTCTTTTTGAAGTTTAGCGATGCCTTCGTCGTT
Source organism: Bacteroidales bacterium (assembly GCA_017553625.1). GTDB lineage: Bacteria > Bacteroidota > Bacteroidia > Bacteroidales > F082 > Limimorpha. The sequence continues at coordinate 8,208 of JAFZKP010000051.1, read as the reverse complement.
GGATTTTTGCATGGCTTTCATTATCGAATCCTGCTCTCTCTGATATTTTGCAAAATCCGAATCCACCTGCGAGAAACCAGCATGGCAGCATAAAACCAATGCGATTAATAGTATCTTTTTCATAGTGTTAAATTTTATCTCTGCAAAAATAATAATTTTTTTCAAATAATCAAAATAAATCAATAATTATCGCGGTAATCCTTCTTCTTCGTCAACTTCAAATCCTGCAATGCCGCCGCCTTCACGTTGATTTGGAAGTTCCACGACTTGTAAGTTCCGTAAGGTATCACGTTGAATCGCATCTCCCAGCAGTGCAGGTCGCGGTAAATTGTCAAGGAAGTGTATGAAATCTTTTTCGTCTCGAAGTCCCAGCCCGTTTGCGCCGACACTTTCCATTTCGGTGAAAGGCTTACGTCGCCGCTGATGCTGATAGTCTGCACCGTCGTTCGGTAGTCGTTCAGAATATAGTTGATGTAAGTCGGCGTGTTTGATATTCGCAGGTTATAACTCAATGACAATGACCAGCTTGTCGACCAGTCGATGTAGCCGTTGGGGTTGTTGTGGATGTCATTGAGCTCTTCTTCTGACGCGTTTGGCGCCGAGACAATCGGTTTTTCTTCTTTCGTCTTGCCTTTGTCTTTTTTCTTGAAAGTCTTGTTGTTAAGGCTGTAACTCGCACTGAAGTTCCACGACACGCTCTTTTTTCTGAAAAGCCTGTTGTTGACGTCGAATTCGAATTTGTTGAGGTTTTTTTGTCCTGTGGAGTCGAGGACATACGGGTCCCATGTGCTCGAATACTGTATGCTCAGGTTCTTGAAGAGTGTCGTTCGTCCGCTTATGCTGAGATATGACCAGTTCAAGGAGTCTTTTGCGAGGTCGTAATTGCCTGACAATGTGAGGTTTTCGATGAGCGTAACCTTCTTCAATCCTGTGATGGTGTCTTTTCTTGAAGGGACTTTTATCTCCAGATTGTTGCTTAAGCTGTATGTTATCCTTCCCGATCTCTGTCCTGGTGGGGCTCCGTAGATGCTGCCTTGGAAATAGCTGTATATCTGCTCAACGCCGTTGCCGTCGATGTATGAAGAGTAATAATCCCACATCTTGTCGCTGTAATCAGGGTTGAATGAGAATCCGATTGTTGGGGTGAAGACGTGCCTGATGGCTCTGATGGGGCCTTTCTTGAAGTTCAGCATTCCATAAAGCTTTGTCGTGATGTTGCTCGACGCGTCGTAGGTGAACACGTTTCTGAAATGCGGGATGGTGTCGGTTCTGACATATCCCACGCCTGCAGTGTCGATGTCCCAGCTTTTCTCATAATATTGCAGGTACATCTTGTCCGTAAGGTTGACGGATGTGGTCCAGGTGAAGTGCTTGAACAGCTTTATCGGCAGGTTGATTGGCACGCGGTGCTGCATTCCGTTCTGCATGTGGTCCAGCCATCCGTTGACGAAAAACAGGCTGTCTGCCATGCTGATATAGTTTTTCGCGTTACCGGTGTAGTTGAGGTTCAACTCGCTGTACCAGTGTTTCTTGCCTGGCTTCCCGACGTTCTTCAATGGATAGAGGCGGTTCATCGAGAGCGTTATTTCCGGCAAGGTGATGGTCATCTGATGTGTCAGCGTATTCTGGCTGTGGCTTCCGTTGACGGTGAGGTATAGCTTGTTTGCGAAATTCGTCTGATATGCGATGCTCGACTGGAAGGTGTTGCTCAAATATTCCGTCGTCGAGATGGCGTTGTATTTGTTGTAGTTGTTACTCACGATGTAGACGTCGGCGGAGAACGATGACTTCGGCCTGGCTTTCGCGTCTTGTTTGTGAACCCATCTTATCTTGAAGTCGGTGCTCTCGGTGTAGTCGGCGGAGCCTTCCACGCCCACCTTGTTGATGGCGTAGCTCGCTGCCAGTGAGCCGTTGAATTTGTATCGGTTAACGTATCTGAATGTGGGTTTGACCGCCCAGCTGCCTCGCGTGTAGATGTCGCCGATGAGCTGGAGGTCCATTTTCTCGTTGATTGCCCAGTAATAACCTCCGTTTTCAAAGTAGAATCCGCGGTTTGCCGACTCGCCGAACGACGGAATGATGATGCCCGAACGCTGCCCTTTGCTATTGGGTATCAGCGCGAAAGGTATCGCGACGGGCAGCGGCGTCTCCTCAAGTTTTACGAACATCATCTTGGCAACGATTTTGTCGTCGGGGATGACGATGGCTTTGTTGAAATGGAACTCGTAGTGCGGATGGTCCTGGTTGCTGCAAGTGGTGAACGAGCCCGACCTGATGTTGATTTTGCCGTCGTCCATCTTCTTGATGCGGTCGCCGTGAAGATACCCTTGGGCGTCTTCGGTGAAGACCTTCCTGATGACTCCTTTCTTGGTGTCGAAGTTGAAAGTCATCTCGTCAGTGAGATATTTCTGTCCCGCCTGCGAAAACACCGGCTTCCCGACGATTTTTCCGGTGGAGTCAGGCATTCCCTTGGCAAAGACGGTGTGTTTCTCGAAGTCAAACTCGACGTAATCGGCTTGAATCTCTATGTCGTCGTATTTTATGACTGCGCCGCCATAATAGTAAATCTTGTTTTTGCTGAAATCCTGAATGGTTGAGTCGTTGCAGCTTCTGTCAATCTGCGACTCGATTGATGACTTTTTCTTTTGATTATCAAGGCTGTCTAATGTGTTTTGCCCCCTGCCGGCTTTCGCAAAAAGCATAAGGCAGAAGAAAAAAACAATAAAAAAACGATATGTTGGCCTTGTATACAAGTTTTTTATCTAATTTTGTAAAAAATTCAAATTGCAAAGATACGTTTTTTTATGAACTCTAAACTAATATTTTTTATTATATTAATGAGTTTTTTGGCGGTCATACCTGAAACTCAGGCTCAATCGACCAAGATAAAAACCGTCGTCATCGACGCTGGACATGGCGGGAAAGACCCTGGAGCTGTGGGAAGCAAAGGAAAAGAGAAGGATATCACACTCGCTGTGGCGAAAAAGACAGGCGAATACATAAAAAAGAAATATCCCGAGGTTAATGTTGTCTATACCCGCACCACCGATGTTTTTGTGGAGCTGATGGAGCGTGCGCGTATCGCAAACCGCAACAATGCCGATGTTTTCATCTCGATACATTGCAACTCTGTGGCAAGTTCGAAAAACACCAACGGCGTTGAGACGTTTATCATGGGAGAGCACCGCAACAGCGCGAATCTCGACGTGGCGAAAAGGGAAAACGCTTCCATCCTCTATGAGAGCAATGCCAAGGACGACTACGACGGTTTCGACCCGAACAGCACCGAGGCTTACATCGCCTTCAGTTTCATTCAGAGCGAATTCAAGCAACGTTCTTTAGAGCTGGCTGAATATGTTCAAAATGAATTGGTTACGAAAGCGAAACGCGCTGACAGGGGAGTGCAGCAGGCCGGATTTCTGGTGCTTTACAAAACCGCGATGCCTTCAATCCTCGTGGAGCTCGGCTTCATCTCAAACCCTGCCGAAGAGCAGTTTATGATGTCTGACGACGGTCAGGCTTATCTTGCCTCGGCGATTTACCGCGCTTTCTGCACCTATAAGACCAACTACGAGAAAGACTCTGTTGACCTGAAACAGGAAATTTCAGCGGCTCCGGAGCCTGTAGCCGACAAAAACAAAGGTGTCGTTTACAAAGTCCAATTCACGACGAAGAGCCGTCAGGTCGACAACCCGCAGAATGTTTACAACAATCTGAAAGACGTTGATTTTTATGAACATAACGGGATGTATAAGTACACCGCAGGTTGTTTCTCAAACAGAAAAGATGCCGACAATTACCTCAAAGAGGTAATCGCGAAAGGCTACGAGGGCGCTTTCGTGGTGGAATTTGAAAACGGTGTGAGGAAATAATTGTAAAAAATAATGTAGAGACGCGCCATGGCACGTCTCTACAAGATGGTTATTCCTTCACGATTCTTTCGGTGTATTCCTTGCCGTCGGTCGTTTTCACCTTTAAAATATAGATGCCAGGGGTGAGGTTGGAGATGTCGATTGTCGTCGGTTGAGACGTTGCGGGAGACGTTTCAGGAGACGTTTCAGGAAACGTCTCTACGAGGCGGCCATCGATGGAATAGATTTCGACAGAACGGCAGTTCACATCGGGCGAGAACTCGATGTTCAGGGACTCATTGGCGGGGTTCGGGAAACAATAGTACGGCTTCACCATGCCCTCGCCGAGTTCACCTGCCGAGTCGAAGCCTTCGGCGTCAAGTTTAAGCGCATATATTTTAAAATCATGATAATTGCCTTTTCTTGAATATATGCCGGTACATATACAGCCACCGTCTTCCGTGCCCTCTATTACATTGATGTCATAATAGGCACCATCACGCCCAATATACCTGTGCCATTTCACATTCATTTCCTTGTCGAACTTGGTTATTGTGACAACTGATGGCTTTGGTTTATGACTGTGGTCTTGGATTCCTATCACCCCCGCATGATATACCGCGTCTCCTGTGGCTGCCAAAGCCTTGCGAAATGCGCTCCAAACACTTTGTCCGTCTTCTTTTTGGATATCCCATATCCGGCTGTCCATAACATCGCCGTCATCATTCACCTTGGCGATAAAACTGCAATCCCCCGTAATGCCTCCCAACGATTTAAAGTAATGGCACCTTCCCGTGATGAAGAATGTGCTGTCGTCGCAACTCAAGCCATTTCCTGGAAAGCTACGATAACGATATGTCGTGTCAATGTTGTATGGATATGGTTGCGGGGGAGCATATTCCACAATTTTAACATCCGTTCCTGATAACCTGAACATTCTGCTTGTTGACATTGTCGAATCCAGACGATTGCAAAACTCACTGCCCCGTTCTTCATATCTGAGCACCACACAGTCTTTACTGTCGTTGTTTCTTGCAAATAAATTCGACAAATAGGTGAGATTTGTAACGGCTTCCTCTTTCATCTTTATGATTTCGCCTTCAGTGTTCATATTGGCATATAAGTAATGTTCACTGGCAGAACGTCTGCAACACGCCACCATGGTTATGGTGCCGTCCGAGTTCATGACACTCCTCGGGTATACGCAATCCACCGACATGCTTGTATAATCATCCCCGAACTCACAAATATTCTCGCCTGTTATTTCAAGATTCTCGTCAAACTCGACAAATGCGAGGCTGTTCTGCACGTTGGTGTCATGTTTCGTGATGACCGCCACAGCCAGGCATCTCCATTCCTCCCCAGGTATTTTGAACAGTCCGATATAATTCAGATTGTTATCGCTGATTTGGTGTTTTAGCTCTTTTATGGTCTCACCATCCGAAGACAACAGCAGAAGAAGACCGGTGTTTGAACACTGGTCCGCCACATTGCACGATATTATGAATCCATGGTCTGGAGTCTCCAGGCTGTACATACCTTCCCATAAGCCACCATCCGATGATGTTATCATCTTCTCGAAATAATTCTGGCTCTTTCCGCTTATTAATACGCATAAGAGCGCAATTAGAGTTAGGAACTTTTTCATGGTTTTAATTTTTAAGGTTAATTATCGGTGCAAATATAAAAAGAAAATTCCAATAACATCAATATTATTGGAATTTTTTCAAACAATCAATAGTCATTGCCGTGTGGTGAGCATTGGTATGAAGCTAATTCGGCATCCAAAATACTAAATGGACAGACTTCCCAGTATCCAACACTTATAACACTTTTATTATAATAGACTTCCCAATCATGAATCTTCGCTAAAATACTATTTAAATAATAATTCATGTCATAGTATGGTATACATACGGGAACAAACATGTCACAATCACCAAAATGGTGTACCATACCATACTGACCATTGGGACTAAGAGTATCAAAATAATAATCGGACACCAACATGGTATCGACATAATCGTAGAAATAAGGTCTTCCAACTGGACACATTGGTCTGCTTAAACTCATACGGATTTTTCTAAGCAGTTCCGTTATGGCATCCCTACCCGAACATGTACCATCGCATTTTCCTGCCCCATTGAAATCATACCAATCGTCACCCACGATAAAGGATGTTGGTTCTGGCATATCATCACCACTTCTGATGACAACTTTTGTCGTTATCATCACGCTGTCGCCATCCTTACTGTCACCATCAACTTTACTATATATAGAGTAAATGCTTTTGCTAATCATTCCCAGAGAGTTGTACTCGGCTAAAATGCGTTTTCTGTTATTATTATACAAGAAATTCAGATCTGACAATTCAACAGAGCCATCTTTTACTGCAATCTTGCTCTCAATCGTTATTTCTGTAATGTCCTTCTGACATTTTCCGGCGTCACATAGCCTGTAATTCTGATAGTTGGTGACGTTTCTGATGGCTTCGCCAAGAGACATTGTCTCACCGCCTTTTGTAGCCGACTTCAGCTTCTCTCCAAAAGCTATCATTTCCATGTCCATAGCAGGCAATTCCGACACATTCAGTTCAGGGATGCTATTGACCACTTCGTTTTTCTTGTTGCAGGCCTCAAATGTGATAACGCCTGCCGCCGCGATGAGCAGCGTTGCCATTGCGGCAACAATCTTAGTTTTTCTAACCATAATTTTTTGATTTTAATTTGTTAATAAATAATGTATAATTGATTCTTGTTATTCGCTAACTTCAAAATCCCCGTAGTACTCGTCGCCGTCCTCCAACGCTATGAGCAATGTGTAACGGCCTTCCAAAGGGATGTAATACTGGTAGCCTGATGGAGTCTCTATGTAAGACAACTCCAACATGGTATAGCTTTCGTCCAGAATCTTTATGGTTACCGAACCGAGGTCGGCAAGAAACGCCACATTCAGATAATGTCCGTTGATGTGGGCGGAAATTGATGAGGATCTGTCATTACTTCCATGATTTTGTGCAATTATAACAATGATATTTTCTCTTTGAAAATAATCATTGGCGACACCTGTTACCATTATTAATAACAGGTTGAAAACGATAAAAATTTTTTTGAACATAATTTGACGATTTTATAATCGTCGCAAAATTATGTGCAAAGCAGTATTAAGTCAAGAAAAATAGGGTGCGGTTTTGTGCGGTTGGGTGTAATGCGCTTATTATCAATGCAATTGCTGCTTGTTTATCATACCACAAAGAAAACTATTGACCGATTCTTTTGTCTTAAAAACACTTTTTAACTTTTTATTTCGGTCGCAAACAGCCCTATATGAACGTTGCATCAAAGCTGAAATATCGGCATCTTTAATTCCTAAAATGTACAAACAACAATAATTGATGTCATCATCGTTCAAAAGATCATATTGTTCTTTAATATATTTAGTTATATTATTGAAATGTGTGTCAACCGCTTCTCGCAAATGTTTTATTTGCTCTGATTGTAAAGCAAAATCAGAATATATATTATAATCCACGTGTGATTTAAAATTGTTCTCATCGATAATTTTCAAAATATATTTGCAAATCGGTTCATCAATAAAACTGTTTGCTTTTATTTTTTGTCTCATGGTAAATATGGTCCTGTTTTTCTTTCTGTGATTATAATGGGACAAAGCCAGAATAAATGCTATAAAAAGACAGATGAAAGACAACAATAAATAAACGAAACGTTTCTTTTGTTTAATATACAATTGATTCTGTTGATTCTGTTTTTCAATTTTATTCAGTTTATAGTTTTCAAATAAAGTTGTGATTTTAATCCTATCAGGTGTAAGGTCGACAAATTGTCTTAAACTTTCATTATGTCGCAATTTATAGAACAGTTCGCTTGTTGTATCGCCCAAAGCATGATAGCAATCTCCCAATTTCTCTTCCGAGGCTGTTCGTGTGTTATAATTGTTGCTGTTCAAACTATTTTTATAATAAACTATGGCGGAATCAAGTAATCCTTCTTTTTCAAACAATAAACCAAATGTGAAATACTGTATCCAACGATGTTCCTCTTCCACTGGTATTGACAATGCTTTCCTCATCATAATAAAAGCACTGTCTGTGTAGCCCAAATCGTAATATATACTTGCCGCTTCAGACAAAGAATAACAATAAACCATAAGATTGTTTTGTTTTAAAGACAAATCAATGGCTTTCCTGTAATAAAATAAAGCACTGTCATTTTGATGGTCAAGTAAATAGGCTCCGCCGACACTCCTGAAAGTGTTTGCCAAATCATAATTCTCAAGTCTTTTGAAACAAGCCAAAGCCTTTTTGCGTGAGTAAAGTGAAGCATCGGCTATTCCATTG
>JAFZKP010000050.1 GCA_017553625.1 Bacteroidales bacterium | reverse complement strand
TTCCGATTTCGTCGAGGTCTTCGCGGCATGTTGTCTCATCGATGCTGATGCCGAAGTGCTGCTTGTCGATGATACGGAAGTTCATGCAGTGTTTCTCAGCGGCTTCCTTCACTTTGCATGTGCAAGCGCCTTCCGGAAGTTCGAACAACAATGTGTCGAAGAAGTATTTGTTAAGCTGTTTCACGCCGTATTTCTCCAACTCTTTTGCGAGTTTTCCGGCGAGGCAGTTGATATGATGTGCGATTTCCTTTATTCCATCCTGTCCGTGATAGATTGCGTAGAATCCTGACATGATGGCTAATAAGGCCTGAGCTGTGCAGATGTTTGAAGTTGCTTTTTCTCGTTTGATATGCTGCTCACGTGTCTGCAGTGCGAGACGATATGCAGGATTGCCGAGGGCGTCTTTTGAGATACCGATGATACGACCTGGCATCGAACGTTTGTAAGCTTCTGTTGTTGCGAAGTAGCCTGCGTGTGGACCGCCGAAGCCCATCGGGAGACCGAAACGCTGGTTGCTGCCAAACACCACGTCAGCACCCCACTCACCTGGAGGTGTGATGAGAGCAAGGCTCATCAAGTCGGCTGCGACGCCAACCTGCATGCCTTTTTCTTTCCATACCTTCACTGATTCGCGGTAGTCGATGACTTCACCGAACTGGTTAGGATTCTGGACGATGACGCCAAAGTATTCCTCACCTGCGCTGAAGTTCTTGATATCGTCAACAACGACTTCAATTCCAAGGAAATGAGCTCTTGTCTTGATGACTTCAATAGTCTGCGGGAACATGTCGTTAGCCACAAAAATCTTCTTGACATCGGCTTTCACCTGAGCACGTGTACGCTCGTGATAGAACATGAGCATTGTCTCAGCTGCTGCTGTAGCCTCGTCGAGCAACGAAGCGTTTGCCAAAGGCATTGCTGTCATGTCGCTGATAACAGTCTGGAAGTTGAGCAAAGCCTCGAGACGACCCTGTGAAACCTCAGCCTGATAAGGAGTATATGATGTGTACCAACCTGGATTTTCAAGGATGTTACGTGTGATGACGCCAGGAGTAATCACGTTGTAGTAACCCATTCCGATGTAGCTGCGGAACTGTTTATTCTTTGCGCCGAGAGCCTTGAGATGGCTGATACATTCGTATTCGTTCATTCCGCGACCGATTTTCAGGTCTTCTTTCAGACGAATATCCGGAGAAATAATCTCATCGACGAGCTGTTCGGTCGATTTCACGCCAATGACTTGAAGCATTTTCTCAACATCTGCTTCTGTCGGGCCATTGTGACGTTTAATGAAGTTATTGTTAATCATACAGTTATATTTTGATTAGTTATTAATTTCAAAACGTGCAAATTTATATTTTTTTATTGAAAAATCCGAAAGAATTTTATATTTTTGCATCATAAATTTTAAAACTATGAGAAAGACATTCATTTTTATAATGATGACATTGATAATCACCATGTCAGGCTGCAAGAAAGACAAATCCAAATCATTGAATTACAATGATTCAGACCCTTTGTCAATAGTCCTCAGGGAGACTCGTCAGGTCAATGCCACATCGGAATATGATATAGCATACTCTTCCTCAAACAACAATGTCGTAAGCATTCTTAACGCGGGAACAATCTACGGAAAAAACGTCGGGCAAGCCAAGATAACGCTCAGCAACAGCTATGAAAACAAGACCGTAGACGTCAATGTGGACCTGTTCAAAGAGCCGTCATTGGATTTCGGATGCTCGCCAAAAGAGATAAAATCACAGTTCGGCACACCTTACAACGCTGGTTATAACGCCGAAGGCTACTTGGTTTATGTTTACAGCGGCAACGAGGGCTATTCATACGCTTGCGGCGAGATGGACTTTTTCTTCGAAAGCGGCAGATACGTCGAGGCAGACGTCTATATCAGGAAAAACCTTGACAATCTCTTGAATAACTACCTCAACAACAATTTCATTCTCACCGATACCATCAAGGTTTACAATCCAAACATCTCCGACTCCACTGACGCGTTGATTTACAGACATAACTCGGACATGAACATCATCTGCGGCAGGTATCCGTCTGGCAACGAGTGGCAAGAGACATTCCTTTTCTACGCAAAACTTGACGAAGAAAACGCCAAGCCTATTAAAAAAGCCTTGCGAACTCTTTGAAAACGCGACCGCGTTCCTCAAAATTCTTGTATTGGTCATAACTGGCAGCCGCTGGAGACAGCAGGCATGTGTCACCCGTTTTTGCTTTCTTCCTGATTATCTCAAAGGCTTCGGCGAGGTCTTTATATCTATTCACATCTCCTTGATAATCATTGGCTTCAAGCATAGAAAGCATTCGTTCCCCTGCCTTGCCGGTAAACAAAATATGAGCAACGGGGTTTTTTAAAAGATAATCGACAAGTGGAGTGTAGTCAATCTCCCTGTCGTAGCCGCCGAGAAGCAAAAACCGCACATTTTTAATGGTCTGCAAGGCCGCTACCGCCGCCTGCGGGATAGTGGAAATACTATCATTGTAAAACGTCACGCCACGGAATGTGCCGACAAGCTCCTGACGATGCTCCAACGGCTTGAAAGTTTTCAAATAAGGCAAAACCTCATCAACTGGCACGCCGAAAGCCTGAATCGAGCACAAAGCCGCCTTGATATTCAATTTGTTATGCTCACCTTTCAGCGGAATCCTATCCCAATCGACATCAAAATCATAATACTGATAGTTTATGGTGTGAATCATCATCTCGGAGGCGAAATAGCTAAACTCGTCGATGGTGACAGCCCAGTCTTTTTCACCCATGTACCTGATAATGTTCATCTTAGCATTGCGATATGCATCAAAAGTACCAAAATGATCGAGATGCTCTTCAAAAACGTTAAGCAGGATTCCGATGTGAGGGCTGCGATGGATGAACTGCAGCTGATGCGCCGACAGCTCAAACACGATTATCGATTTCTCATTGATGTCTTCAATGATGTCAAAAACGGGAAGTCCAATATTTCCAGCTAAAATGGCGTCTCTCCCTGACTCTTTCAGAAGATGATAAATCAGCGTTGACGTGGTGCTTTTGCCCTTGGTTCCGGTCACGCCGATTATCTGATTATGAAACTCTTCAAGAAACAAATCCGTCTGCGAAGTAATCTTTGAAAGGTCTACATCCCTGTCTTTCAACGAGATACCAGGAGTTTTAATAACGATATCGTAGTTGTTGATGGCATCGAAATAATTCTCGCCGGAATAAGTGGCAATCGGATTTGTCATATTCGTGGCGTACAGGTCTTTAAAGGTCGACTCATTTTTATCGGCGACGCCAACATCAGCGTGAGGCAGTAATTTCTGTATAAACGCCAGCGACGAGCGTCCTTCGCGTCCGAAACCCAAAATCAGGATGCGTTTGCCACGAAGACGTTTGAATATGGTGTTGATTTTAACCATTCAGCCCCTCCTTCAAGATGTTTTTGAACAATTCCGGCAGGTTGTTGCCATCATCGAACTGCGAGATATAGTCTGATACCGTCAAATCACCAGTCTTTTCAATGTTTTCGAGAATTGTTCCCTTCAAATCTTCATCTGTCTGCAAGATGTTGTTGACGCATGCGCGCACCTCGCCCACCGTTCCGACGCATTCAAACGGCTTGACGTCAACGAAGCCGTCAAGTTGGTCGAGAATCTGGCGCAAGTTGTTGTCTTTCAACAAGTCTTTGCCAAAAATGTCTGTCAGTTCAGCTCTTGAAACAAAAGGCGACAGCGCCATCCACGTGAAGAGGCATTTCGGGCATTTTCCGCACCAAGAATCGGTTTTTGAACCGGCGTTGCAGCTCTTGAACACTTTTTTGTAGGCTTTGGCGCGACTGAAAAGCTTCGCGATTTGAAGCTCATTCAAAGGTCTCAAAAAGCTAAAGTATTGAATATCAGTGTCAATATATCTTGACACGTAATGTCTGAAATCGTTTTCAAACGCCACCGACTTGCTATACTGATGGTTTATCTCGGTATCAGGGACCGTTGGCTCGTTTGCCGACGACTCGTTAGACAACGCGATGTATTTCGATTTCGTCGCGAATCCTATCAGAATTGTGTAAAATGCCAGCAGCGCAGAGAACGGAGTGTGGCCGTTGAGATAACCTTCAGCGTTCATTTTCAGCATCGTCGGGTCGAGAGTGCGTTTCACCACCGCAACCTGATTCTCTTCATATCCCGCAGCTGCGACACATTCTCTTGTCGCACCTCTCGGATTGACAATCAACGGGATGGCTGGAATCCGGTTCTTCAAAAGTTCAAGAGTGACAACGGAATCCTTGCCGCCGCCGACAGGAATCAATGTTTTTTCGGTAAGAAAACGAGATTCCTCGCTTCGCTCGGAATGACGAGCGTCGTTCGCGCACTCAACAGTCATGAAATCGTTGATATTCGACGTAATTCCATTGACATAGAAAAACTCGCCCATGCCGTTGAAATACAGCTTCTTCCACCATCTAATCTGTTCATCATCCAAAGCAAAAGGCTTGACAATCACCTTCTTAGGACATGTGATTTTCCAATAGCTTATCAATTCTATCATTCCGATGTGGAATACGAGATTATCAAGCAACGGCTTCGGGATTTCATTCCATTTATAAAATGAACGCGAAGGGATTTCAAAACAAGGGTGAAATTCAATATCATTTACGACAAAGTCAAATTTTGCAATAAAATTCCCGTTTTCCACCGAATAATGGAATCCATCATAACAGAAAAACTCAAATTTTTCCCTCAAAGAATCATATTTCGCTTGATTTGACATATTATCTCTAATGATTTACAAAATTATACATAAAAACGTTATTCCCAACAAAAATCTTCATCATTCATTTTTATTACATTCCGTAGAGATAAGGCATGCCTTATCCCTACATAACGGCCTTGTAAAAATATTCGTGTATGTGCGTCCTGATGTCGAGTTTCGACAGCTTATTATTCGAAGAATCCGGATAAACCCTGTTCGACAGGAAAATCACAATCAATTGATTATCAGGGTCTGCCCACACAAAAGTGCCGGTAAACCCAGTGTGTCCGAAGCTCTTCATCGACGATTGTTTCGCCGGCGTGTAATAAGGCACTGAAGGGTCAACTTCTGGCTTGTCGAAACCTATTCCGCGACGGTTCATATTGTCTTTAAACGGCGCCGAGGTGAATTTCTTTATCGTATATGACGACAAAAACTGCCTGTTGTTCGCATATCCTTCATTCAGAAGCAGTTGCATCATTACGGCAAGGTCACGGGCATTAGCGAAAAGTCCGGCATGGCCAGCGACACCGCCAAACAATGCAGCGGCCTGGTCGTGCACGTCGCCGCGAAGAAGCTGCATCCTGAAATAATTGTCGTTCTCGGTCGGGGCGATATTCTCTATTGCGATGTGTTTCAACGGCTTATAGAAAATATGATTCAGATTAAGCGGCTTGTAGAAGTTGTCCTCGAGATATTTCTCAAACGGCATATTCGTCACCATTTCCACAATTTTCGGAAGGAAATAAAAGCCCAAATCGCTGTAAGTGTATTTCTTATCGCCCAGTTTCAAGGCCGTCACATAGTCAAAGACATCGAAATTGAAGTCTTTCGAGATATACATGTCCTTCGCCACGCGCACGGTATGCTCCTCGTCAATGCTTTTTCTGAAAAACTCCGGGTCAGGCTTGCCGTCAACCAACAAGGTTTGATATATCGGGACCCAAGGCGTGAAACCCGCCTGATGCGTCATGATTTCAATCAGTTTGATTTCGGCTTTATCAGTGTTTCTTAGGTATGGAAAAAAATCTCCGAGAGTGTTCTCGAGACTGATTTTGCCGTCGTCGTAAAGCTTCATGATTGCGAAAGTGGTGGCAAAAACCTTAGTCAGCGAGGCGATGTCATAAACATCATGGCTCTGGACCTCATGCCCGCAGTCGTATGTGAAATGCCCGAAACATTTCTCGTAAATAATCTTGCCGTCTTTCATGGCAAGGATCTGGCAACCGGGAAACGCCTCGATTTCTATACCATTCAGGGCAATGGAGTCGACTTTACGGGTGAATTCATTGTCTATCAACGAAACAGGAAGCGTCTCAGGTGTAAGCATGTCTTCAAAACCCAAGCCGTCGCCAACCTTGTATTTTTTGTTAATCGTGACAGGCAGTTTTCCTACAGGATTAAGCTTGCCTACCATCACGTCAACTACAGCATTTATTGCATTTTCCTTGTCTTCGTAGCCTATTATGACAGCTGAAGGAGTCTTCTTGAATGAGAACTTGTTCAAAGCGTACGGACATGCGAAAAGATTGAAAATGATTTTGTTGTCCTTGCTAATATCCTTCACAAAATCAACAACATAATTCGTAATGCCGAAGTCTTTTGTTGCATAAATCGAGGTGTTTTGGATATTGACAACAACCTGCTTGCAATTCTTCAATTCATTGAGAATCCGCTGTCTTTCAGCATTGTTGCAACTCTCTGCAATCAAATAGCTGCTCGCGTCATAACCTTCTTTTTTGAGTTTCTCAACAACATTGTCCTTCTTTCCGAAAGTCACCACAGCTATTTTTTGCGATTTGTCGAGCGGGAGCGCGTCCCTGTCGTTTCTTAGCATCGTAACTGCTTCATTATAAAGCCTTTGTCTCAAATTATAATACTTTGCCTGATGCAAATCATTATCTACTAACAATTCCGATTGCGGTTTATATTTTGCAATTCCAAGACGGTATTTATATCTCAAAACTTTCTTGCAACTCTCCTCCACTCTATTTGCAACATCTTCTCTATCCATCTGATTTACAATGTATAAGATGGTCATTTCTGGGTTTATAGGCATCAAAACCACATCAACGCCCGCCAATATCGCATACAAACCGACGTTATCAGGATGAACACCCTGATATGCGCCCTTCATCTCCATCGCGTCGCTGAAAATGAGACCGTCGAAACCCATTTCCTTCTTCAAAAGACCCGTAACCACATTCTTTGAAATCGACGACGAGAGGTTTTTCTGCGGTTCCAATGCTGGCATGTAAAGATGTCCTACCATCGCCCCCGCTACACCTTTATTTATCAGATAATCAAAAGGATACAGTTCTATTTTCTTTAAATCCTTGAGCTTTTTAGTGACTTTAGGAAGTGTCTCGTGTGAATCGGTCTTCGTGTCTCCATGCCCCGGGAAGTGCTTGATTGTCGGCAACACACCGTTGTTCTGAAGTCCCATAGCGTACTGAAGTCCGCGCTCTGCAACAGCTTTCGGGTCGGAGCCGAAACTGCGCATCCCTATGACAGGATTCGTCGGCTCGTTGTTCACGTCAACGTCAGGCGCGAAGTCGACGTTGATGCCAATACGACGGCACTGCTCCGCAATCTGAGCCCCCATCTCGCCAATAAGCGATTGATTCTGAATGGCTCCGAGCGTCATCTGAAACGGATACGAAATCCCGTCGTTGAGTCTCATCCCAAGCCCCCACTCTCCGTCAATGCCGACCATCAACGGGGTTTGCGCCATCGACTGCCATTCGTTAACCTGCTTCAACAAAGGCTCGGCATCAGTGCGGAAAAACGTCACTCCACCGATATTGTATTTTTTGATAAGCTCTTGGATCTCAGCAAAATACGGCTTATTCGGCAGATTCGCCCGCACGTTAATAAGCTGCCCTACGCGCTGTTCAACAGTCAGCGTGTTATAAACAGAGTCGACCCAACGGTCCTCATCCGACTGGGCTTTGGCAACAAAACATAAAAACAGAAATATTATCGGTAAAAACAGTTTCTTCATCACTCCATTTCTTTTATAAGTTCTTCTATATCAAAAGGTTTTGCCAAAATAATCTTATCTTTATCAAGTAAAAACATAGCTGGTGTCTCATCGACAGCGTATGTATCGACAATCGGCGTATACCATCCGCTTCCGTCGCAAATGTTATAATGCCTGTCGAGACGATATTTCTTCAAAAGACGTTTCACATTTTTCAAATCAGTTGACACACAAACAGTTACAATCTCAACATTTTTGTTTTTCTTTGAAAACCTTGCCAGTTCCTTAATCAGTTCGCGGCAATGCGGACAAGAATACGACCAGAAAAACAGCACAACATATTCCGCGTCAATTTCATAAAGGTCAAGGTTCTTATCAAAAACCGTAACATTTTGAATCTCAGGAGCTTTCGAACCAATTTTAACTCGTTCAAACTTCGCTGCCAACGCCATAATCTCATCTCGCTGCTCTTCACTGGCATTGACAAACTCAAAATAAGGTAGGCGCATCATATAATCGACAACCAAATTTGCGCCGAGCTCAGAAAAACCATATATAAGATATTGATACACAAACTTATACATCGCAAATGAAGTCACGCTGCGGCTCAAAATATTGTCAGAAGCCAATATCAGATTGTACATCTGGGCTCTCGGCTCCAAGTCTTTTTCCTGTTCCTGCGTCAGATAATCCGTCAAGGCTTTTATCATGAAATCGCTTTCAATCAAAGTGGTGTCGCTGAAGTCGATTTTGTCAAGAAAAGGATCGTAAGTTTGTCCCCTCATGGGAGAAAAGACAAGCATCAGCACAATGATTATCAGCGACTTACAAGCTTTCATCAGAATTTTTCAGATTATTTTAAAACATCTTTTATTTGTTGGGCGAATTTCTCATCTTCAACAATCAGAAGCGCCTCTTTTGCCTCATTTTTATAATCCCCGGATTCATACGCCTCAATCAGCTTGTTCACCGTGAGCTCCGTTCCAAAATACGCGAAAACCTTGTAAAAACGAGGCATTATTGCAGGTTTCACATGCTTCAGTGTCGATGCGAAAGTGTCTTTTCTCTCTTCAATAGCGTTTGCCATCGCGTTTTTTATTGCAAGCTGCACATCTTCAACATATTTGTCGGCGCAGTTTTCCAAAAGACCGCTTAAAAAACCGGCATCAGCCACGACGACCACGTCTTTGAGTATTTTATACGCCTCATCTCTAACCTCTTGATTACCAGAGTTAAGAAACTCTTTCACCCGTAAATTCAGCGCCACCACAGGACGTTTTTCCAATATTTGAAGCACCGCAAGTTTCTGTTGGTCGCCGCCTCTTGCAACGTCGTTTAAAACGCCTGCGTAATTGCCTTCGTAAGACATCATGGCATCTTTGATAACCTCTTGATATTCACCGCCAAACATCGGCTTGACCGCTTCAATCCCTTGGGCGTTGTCAATGTTGAAAACGGCTTTAATGGCAGCCTTTACGACCTTTGGATTTTCAGAAGAAAGCTGCTTGATGACAAACTCCATCTGCGAATCGTTCTTTATCTCGCCGAGCCAGTTCAGAACGTCAACGAGAGCATCGCCTTTCTTGCAAATCTTCACCGCTTTCGCGCAAACCTTCTGATTTGCATACGGTTTCATGATGTCAAAAGCAGCCACTCTCACACGTTTATCATTGTTTTTCAATGCTTTATAAAGATACGGCAGACATTTTTCACTTTTAGTTGCCGATAAAAGCTTCATTCCCGCGATTTTATTGTCAGCAATCTTGTTTTTATACAGTTTTTTCGCGCCTTTTTCAACTATCGTAGCCGTCTTTTCATTGCTTCCGACCACCAAAAGCGCGTTGTAAATCTCAATTTTTGTCTCGTCATCAGCGTCTTTGAGCCAGGAAATGAGCTCATCTTCCATGCTTTGGATATTGAGTTTTCCAACGGCATACGCCAGCGCCGCCTTGTATCTCAAATCATCATGATGCTTGACGATATATTTTTTAATAATGTCATTCGTGCCCGGAATATTTGCGACAGCTCTTATCGCAGCATCAGCAAGCTTCTCATTTTCAACAAGTTTCATAATCTCATTGCTCTCATTTGCATAATACAGTTTTGACAAAAGAGAAACAAGAAACGCGTTGCTTTTGCAATCCTCAAATTTTTCAACGAAAGCAAATATCGAATTTTTCAGAGCGTTTTTAATTTCATAAACATCATAATAACAAGCTTCTTCGGCAAGTTTTTCCAATTTTTTTTCAGTCTCTGCAATCACCGCCTCGTCATTTGTATCGAGCCTTCTCAGAATCTCCAGCACACAATCTTCATCACGGCATCTTGAATTGTCAATATTCTGTGCATTTAAACAAAACGACGACATCAACATTAATGCGAAAACCACGGCAACATTTTTCAATATTTTCATAACAATTTTATTAAATCTTTTATTTTCAATAATTTACATAATAAAAACCCGTCCCGGCGACAGAATTTTTCAAATTACAAATATAATATTTTTAACGGAGATAGCATCATAATATTTTGTAATTTTGCAACGTTTTTATGAAGACAAGTATTTCTACAAAAGAGATTTGGCGCATTGCGGTTCCTATCATGATCGGCAACCTGGCGCAGACGCTTATCACGTTCACAGACACGGCGTTTCTGGGGCATCTGGGCGTCGTCGCGCTCGGCTCCTCGATGATGGCGGGAATGTATTATTTCGTGTTCACCACCATGGCGATGGGCTTGGCTATCGGCATCCAGATAATCATCGCGCGACGTTTCGGCGCCAAAGAATACAACAAAATCGGGAGCATCTTCCAGCACGGCGCTGCATCGATTCTAATCTTCGGACTGCTTTTGTTCGCGATAATGAGGATTTTCTCAGGCTCGCTCCTCGATTTCATCATCGAGTCTGACGGCATCTACACCGGTGCGATGGAATACATCGGATTCCGCCAGTTCGGCATCGTTTTCGTGTGCTTCAACTACCTCTTCCGCTCCTTGTACACGGGGCTTTCCAACACAAAAGTCATCACGTTTTCCACCGTCATCATGGCGGCTGTCAACATCATCCTCGACTACTGCCTTATCTTCGGCAAGTTCGGTTT
The DNA here is from genome assembly GCA_017553625.1 of Bacteroidales bacterium. Lineage (GTDB taxonomy): Bacteria > Bacteroidota > Bacteroidia > Bacteroidales > F082 > Limimorpha. Next base: position 103,216 of record JAFZKP010000050.1, on the reverse strand, counting down.
CCCTGAAATGGGCATCGGCGGCGCGGCATTAGCTTCACTGATAGCCGAGGTCACCGCGACGACGTTCTTCCTCGTCTACACCTATATCAAATTGGGCAAAAGCGAGTATGAGCTTTTCAAGCCGCACGGGTATGACAAGGAGCTGGCGGGCAATATCGTGCGCATCGCCACCCCGACCATGTTCCAGAAGCTGTTCTCGTTCACCACATGGTTCATCTTCTTCATCCTTGTGGAAAAAATGGGCGAAGAAGCCATCGGGATCTCGTCAATCGCACGCAGCGTCTACATGATTCTGTTCATACCTGTCTTCGGTTTCCTCGCCACCTCCAACACCTTGACGAGCCGCATCATCGGGGCGGGACACGCCGACGAGGTGATGGCGACGCTGTTCAAAATCATCTTCAACTGCATACTGTGCTGCATCCCGCTGATTCTGATTTGTGTCTTCTTCCCCACCGCAGTGATGAGCATCTACACCGACGACATGACACTCGCCAACGCCGCCATCCCCTCAATCTTCGTGATTTGTGGAGCTATCATCTTCCAGGCACTTGGAGCGGTGTCATTCGAGGCGGTATCAGGAACAGGCAAGACCAACGCCGCGTTATGGCTCGAGTTCGGCATACTTCTGCTGTACATCGCCTATATCTGGATGCTCACGAATATCACCACCCACGTGGAATGGGTCTGGACGTGCGAATACATCTATGGCGGCCTACTCGCAATAGTATCAATACTTTACATCAAATACGCCAATTGGCACAAACTTAAAATATAGTTAATCAGTTAGTCAGTTAGTCAGTTAATCAGTTAATCAGTTAATCAGTTAATCAGTTATATGAGCAATGTAAAGATGCGATTCATCGCATCTCCAATATAAGTAAAACCATGAAAAAAATTGAAATAAAGGATTTCGAGCTTTACACCACGGGAATCATCAGCATTGCGTGGAAAGAAGGTAAAAAGGACATGTTCTTGAACCTCGACCTCGACCTTGCGGCGATGATGAGGCTCTGCAAGATTGAAGGTCTGTCATACGAAAAGGTGCAGCAGCTCTCTGACAATCAGCAGCCTTTGACATTCCACAAGGCTTCAGTGTATCTTTTCCAGGAGGACGACCGTCCTGGCCAGTACTGTCTCAGTGAAGCAATGTTTGAAGACGATGGCATCGACATCTACTACTGCGAAATCAAAGGCTGACGACAACATCTTGCCCGACCTCCCCGACTTCGCCGCCATCGACTTCGAGGCCGCCAACGGCGAGACCACCAGCGTGTGCAGCGTCGGCATCGTCATCGTGCGTGACCGCGAGATTGTGGAGGAGTTCTACAGCCTCGTGAAGCCTGTGCCGAACTATTACGATTTCTACACCACCAAGATTCACGGATTAAAGAAGAAAGACACCGACGACGCCCCGATTTTCCCACAGGTGTGGAATCAGATAGAGAAGAAAATCAAGGGGTTGCCGTTTGTGGCGCACGGCTACGAGTTCGAAAAGCGTTGCCTGAACTCCCTGTTTGAGTATTACAAAATGGGTCGCAAACGCTTTAAGATTTACGACACCAAACGTGCTTCTGAAATCGTCTTCCCCGACTTGGAAAACCACAAATTACAGACTATTGCCGCCGAGTGCGGTTACGACTTTGACAAAAAGAAAAAGCATCACAACGCATTAGCCGACGCGGAGGCGTGCGCGATGATTGCGATGGAGGTGTTTAATTAATCGTTAGCAGCCACTCCCCGACCTCATGTTTCACGTAGCTCTCGCTGATGATATGCGACGGCAACGTCTTCTTCGGGCACATCTTGCGGTTCTTGAAAATCTTGGCGTAGTCGCGCTTTATGTCATCGCCCAAAAGCTCGTCGTGCTCGCAATGATGACACGTAACATTCTCATTTACAGTGAATTTGAATTTCTTGAACTCAAACAAATCCTGCATCGTGAACTTGAACGAGGTAGCGCCATCGCTTCTCCTCGCATGGTATTGCACAGTGCCGACACTGCTTTTCAAAGACTTCATCGGCTCGATGACTGGGTTTATCACCAACTTCGGACCGGTGAAATCGCTACAAAGCACATAAAAACCGCCCAATGATGTCCCCATCATCGCAAAAACGTCGTTTTCCTTCGCAAAATCGTTTATCTTCTTGATGGAAGCCGCCGCATGATGGTCAACCTCAAGCGCACACCATTCATAATCAGGATAATACATGTTCAGGAAGCCAACCGTCTGTGTGAACGGCGAGCCTCCGAAACCATGAATATACACTATCTTTTTCATAATTAAATCCATTTAACCAACGGCAGATCCTGTCGGTTCGGCAGCATCTCGTTCGTCGGGAAGATTCTGAATGTGTAGTTGAATATTCCTGCGTATGTTATCGGCATGCTGATGTAATATCTCGACCAGCCTTCGCCAGAATCGACCAGCTTCAATGTCTCGACACGTAACAGCTTGTCTATCACGTCGTTAGTCTTGTCAGCAATCATCAATTCAACGCCAACGTCGCCCTTCTGTAGACCAGGTGTCCTAAGCGTGATTTCAGCTATAAACACGTCGCCGAACGTCAGCGGACGCACATCTGGGTCAGGCACTTTGATGGATTCCACCTCTATTTTGTCCCAGTTCGCCTCCACGTTGCGCTTCCAGTCGACGATTTCAAACGCCTTGGCGTATCTGTTGGCGCGCATCCAGTTGGTTCGCTCAATGAGCCTGTTGTAATACTGCGCGAAATAGTCGTCGAGCATGCGTTTCATCGTGTAGAACGGCGCAATCTGCATCATGTCGTTCTTCATGCACTGTATCCATTCACACGGCACACCGTCCTTGTCTCTGTTGAAATACAACGGGATAATCTCATTCTCGAAGGTGTTGTAAATCGTCTCAGCGTCAAGCTCGTCCTGATAGCGCTGGTCGTCGTAGGTGCGTTCCTCTTTGATTGCCCAGCCTGCCTTCGGACGATAACCCTCCGCCCACCAGCCGTCGAGGACCGAGAAATTGAGCGTGCCGTTCATAGCGGCCTTCTCTCCCGATGTTCCAGAAGCCTCCAACGGACGTGTCGGCGTGTTCATCCAGATATCGACACTCGAAGTAAGAAGCTTTCCGATTTCCATGTCGTAGTTGTTGATAAACACCACTTTACCGATAAACTCTTTTCTTCTTCCAACTTCAATGATATTCTTAATCAAATCCTGACCTGCCTTGTCGTTAGGGTGTGCTTTTCCTGCAAAGAGGAAGATTACAGGACGATTCGGATCGTTAACGAGCTCTGCCAAACGTTCAAGATTTCTGAACAGCAGATGTGCGCGTTTATAAGTTGCAAAACGTCTCGCAAAGCCTATAATCAAGGCGTTTTCGTTGAGTTTTTCGATAGTCTCAATGATGAGTTTCGGGCTCTCAGAACGACGACGCATGTCATCGGCGAGCTTTACCTTGATAAACTCTATCAAATTGTGTTTCAATTCCTTACGAATGTCCCAGAAGTCTTTTGCAGGAACGTTTTGAATCTTTTCCCAGACTGTCGGGTCTGACTGGTTTGCAAGATAATCCTCGCCCAACACCTTATTATATAAGCGTTGCCAGTTCTTGTCTGCCCATGTCGGGAGATGAACGCCGTTGGTGACGTATCCGATGTGGTTTTCTTCGGCGAAATAGCCAGGCCACATCTGCTGGAACATCTCTCTACTGACTCTTCCGTGGATGCGGCTCACTCCATTGACTTCCTGGCTGAGGTTCACTGCCAAGACGCTCATCGAGAACTTCTCGTTCGGATCGTTGTGACGCATGCGTCCGAGATTCATGAAGTCTTCCCACGAAATGTTGACTCTGCCTGGGAATTGCGACAGATATGTCCTCATTAGGTTCTCCTCAAAAGCGTCGTGACCTGCCGGAACCGGCGTGTGCGTTGTAAACAACGTTGAAGTCTTCACAAGCTCCTTTGCCACGTCGAAGTCAAGATTATGCTTCGTGACGTAGTGGCTAAGTCGCTCAAGACCGCAGAACGCGGCATGTCCTTCGTTGCAATGGAATATTGTTGGTTTGATATTCAATGCGTTAAGCATTCTGATACCTCCCACGCCGAGGAACAATTCTTGTTTGATACGCATCTCACTGTCGCCACCGTAAAGCTGTCCTGTGATGGCTCTGTCTTCAGGCGAGTTTTGCTCGATGTCAGTGTCAAGCAGATACAGACTTATTCTTCCCACGTTGACTTTCCACGCTTTCGCGAACACGCTCCTGCCAGGGAAAGCGATGCTGATTGTCACCCAGTTGCCTTCTTCGTCACGAACAGGCTCCAATGGCAGCAGCGAGAACTTCTGTGGCAGATATTGCGAAAGCTGGTCGCCCCACACCGAAAGCTCCTGATTGAAATAGCCGTAACGATATAACAGACCGATAGCCAATAAGTTAGCATTAGAATCGGAAGCCTGTTTTAGGTAGTCACCTGCAAGGATGCCGAGACCGCCTGAATAAATCTTCAGCGACTTCAACAAACCGTATTCCATGCTGAAATACGCGATTTTATTGTCGTTTTCCGGCTTCACCGACATATATTTCTTGAACTTGTCGTAAACTTTATTCAGTTTCTCGACAAAATTCGCATCCTGTTCAAGGCTCTCAATCTGGAACTTGGTAAGGCTCTTAATAAGAGCTATCGGGTTCTGTTCAAGACGCTCAAATGCAACAGGGTCAATGCTTTCGAACAACTCGATGGCATCATCGTTCCAGCACCACCAAAGGTTGTTGGCGAGCTCCTGTAGTTTCTTCATCCCATCCGAGTACACCGGCTCAATCAAAATTTTCTTCCACGTAGGGGCATCTTGTTTCTTATAGTCAAAATTTCTTAACACTTCTGAATATTTTTTGCTCTGTTTAATATACTCTTTTCCTCCTGATTTTCTGATGGCAAGGTCGTAGGCATTTAAATAATTGACAATCAATTCTTTCCAAACTAATTTTGATGCAATCTCAATCGCCTTTTCAGAAATCTGTTTATTCTCTTTTTCTGTATGAGCTGACATTTTTTCAACGACTTCCGCCATCTTGTTGACAACAGTGTCGCTGTTCTCCTCTTCGCGATGAATCACTGTAACAGCTTCATTGTCAATATTTTCGCTCAAGATATATCTTCCGAATCCTGATATATCCATTGTGACTGTCGGGATGCCGTGCGCGATGCTTTCAAGCGGAGTGTAACCCCATGGCTCATAATAAGAAGGGAACACCGAGAGGTCGAAAGCATACAGGAATTCATTGTATTTTATGTTGAAAATGCCATCGTTGCCGTTGAGATAAGCAGGAACGAACATCACTTTCACGCGGTCGCCCTCATTATTCTGCAAGCCGTTTTCGCGCAAGGCGTTGAGAACCATATCCCATTGATAATCATGGACATGATGCGTACATGGGAAGTCAGTGTGACCTACGAACTCGACATCTTTATTGAGACGATGCTGCAAATCTTTCGAAGGACCCGCGATATTTCCAGGGACAGCAATCACCGCCACGATGTCACGTTTCAGGTTCTCATCGTGATTTAGCTTCGCTAACATCTTGATATACAAATCGATACCTTTGTTATGGAATTCATAGCGTCCGCTGTTGATAATAAACATCGAATCGCGTGAGACCTCTTTTCCGCAAAGGGCATCGATGATATGGAATATTTTTTCTCTGGACGTTGAGACGTACGGCCGTACGTCTCTACAATTTTTATTGAAATCCGAATTTATTCCGTTTATAGTGATGAAATCTGGTTTTCTCAACAAAAACTGCTCACATTCCTGCGCCGTTATCTCGCTCACAGTGGTGAAGACGTCGGCGTTCTGCGCTGATTTCATCTCCATCGACTGCTGCGACACGATGTTGAAACGGCTTGCCATGTTCTGCCAGTTGTACGAGCCGAGCTGACTGTACAGCGGTAGTCCGTTGCCGCTGATGGCACGTCCCAGATACGTCGCGTGCGTGGTGAAAACCGTTGATATATATGGGCAATGCTCTTTGATGTACAACACTCCTGCCCCCGTCATCCACTCATGGAACTGCGCCACGACGCTGTCGTCAGGACCGACATTCCACTCCACAAAACTCTCAATGACTTTTCCGGCTGCGTAACCAAAAACGACAGGCTCTATATAGTCCCACTGACCTTGAATAGAGTCGAGTTGATAACGCTCCCAGAGATGTCCAAGTATCTCATTCTTAATGGAATACATCGAAGTGTAGTCGATTAGGATAGCAATCGGCTTAGCCGAAATCTTCCAGCGTCCTACGCGCACCTTCACGCCCAGCTGCTCCGCCACCTTCTCACGCCACTCGGCAAAAAGCGACGGGTCTTCGATGAAATACATGGTCTCATGAGCCTCTTTCACGATGTCTGGACCAATCGTAATATAATGATCATCAAGCAGTTGCTTCAGCTCCTCAGCTTTTGTGGAAATGACGGTGTAGATACCGCCCACCATGTTACAAACTTCCCAACTCGTTTCAAATAAATAATCCGTTTTCTTTTTCATAAAGTTAGTCAGTTAATCAGTTAGTCAGTTAATCAGTTAACCAATTAGCCAGAATAAACTGAACAACTGATTAACTGAACAACTGATTAACTTTATTTCATTCTGTTAATAAAATCAGTTAAAATGTTCATATAATTAATGTAATAGTCGTACGGAGTGCCTCCCTGATGTTTGGTGCACATCGCCGAGAAATTCTCTGCTGCCTGCAATGCGCGCCAGTCACGCATAAGTTCCTCATCCTTAGAAGCTTTCACCTTCTTGAAGCATCCATATAAAGTTGCGAGAGCATCGTCCTGCATGTCGTTGCCCATCCAGTTGGAGAGGTCGCGTTCTTCATCCTGGCACGAGAGCGGAATCGGGGCATCGAACACTCCAGTAGGCTGCAGCTTGTCGACAATCTGATGCGGTGTAACCAACTGGAAATCAGTTTTTCTCAAAACAGCATCAGGCAAATATCTCATAAAGTCGAAGATGCCCGTCGAAGCGTCCAAAGCCTCGCCAAACGTCTCATAATCAATGAAAATGTTCACCAGCTCCTCCTCTTCTGGAAGCGAGTTGAGCCAGTTCACGAAGTCATCGACAGTGTAACTCTGGTGACTGAACCTCAACGTAATCTCGTCGCTAATCTTCCAGTTACGGAGCATCACCTTTAGCTTTGGATTTATCGCGTTGACATACAGATAGTTAGGACTCTTCCAACCCAAGACGTGCTTTGCGCCTTCAGTCAAGATGAGGTCGAAACCCATTTCAGCAACGTCAGCACCGATTTCGTTGGAATAAATGAGCTCTGTGTTATGGAAAGTCTTAGGTCTGACATTGAAAATCTCTTTCATAAGTCGTTTATGGTCGGCGACTTCCATCTTGAAAGCGTCTTTATTCATCAATGATGCCACCGAATGAGAGTAAGTCTCGGCCAACACCTCCACATTACCTGTCGCCACAAGTTTCTTGAAGCTTTCCAAAGCATATGGCGCATACACCTCCATCTGCTCTATTGCCGGTCCTGAGAACGAAATTGCGAACTTCATCTTGTTCCCAAGCTCTTCTATCTTCTTGAGCATCAACTGGTTCATAGGAAGATAGCAGCGCTCAGCCACGCGCTGCATGGTGATGCGGTTGTTGTAGTCGTCATAGTAGAAATGACGTTTCCCTATATCGAAGAAACGATACGTGCGGAGCCTGTACGGCTGATGCACCTGGAAATAAAAACATAAATTTCTCATAATATCTAATTTTTATTTATTCATTTTCAATGAGATGCGATGAATCGCATCTTTACAGTTCTTATTTTTTAGTTTCGTAGAGTCATTGCGCGTTCGTATACCGCTTTGATTTTCTTTGCGGCGTATTCCCACTTCAGATTATCGACTTCTTCTTTTCCTTCCTTACGGAAAATTTCATTCACTGCTTTGTATTTACAGATGCCGTAGATGGCGTCGGCGAGACCGTTGATGTCCCAGAAATCGACTTTCAGGGCGTGCTCCACCACTTCAGAAACGCCTGACTGCTTCGAGATGACTACCGGCACCTTCAGGCGCATCGCCTCAAGCGGTACAATGCCGAAAGGTTCTGATATTGAAGGCATTACGAACACATCTGTCATTGCAAACATCTGGTCAACGTCGTTGCCTTTCAAGAATCCGGTGAAATGGAAGTTGGAGCCGATTTTGAGTTGAGCAACACGTTTTATCATCTTCTGCAGCAAATCTCCTGTGCCAGCCATCACAAAATGGATGCTCGGGTCGACTTGCAGAATCTTGAATGCCGCCTCCACGAAATACTCGGGACCTTTCTGGTAGGTGATACGACCGAGGAATGTCACCACCTTGTTTTTCAGTCCGCTGCGCTCGTATTCGTCTAGAGACTTGTCGCTCGGCTCCACTGCATTGTGTACTGTTATCACCTTGTCCGGGTTGATGCCGTATTTCTCGATGACGATGTTGCGTGTCCAGTCGCTCACGGTAATCACAAGGTCGGCTGCCTCCATGCCGCGTCTCTCGATGGCGTACACGTCAGTGTTGATGTTCTCGCCCGAGCGGTCGAACTCTGTGGCGTGCATGTGCACCACCAGCGGCTTGCCTGTCGTCTCCTTGGCGGCGATGCCTGCCGAATACGTCAACCAGTCGTGCGCGTGGATGACATCGAAGTCGTATTTCGTGGCGAGCGACGAGCCTATCAGGGCGTAACGTGCCACCTCCTCCATGAGGTTGGCGCCGTATTTGCCAGAAAACTCATATCTCGGTGCGAACACCGAGCTGCGGAAGCCTCGTGTCGCATGACGCTGCTCCTCGACCATCAGTTCATACTGCTCCGGACCCACATACGGGATGATATTGGAGCCGATTTCCATGTATTGCACTCTGTCCCAATAACTTCGCTCCGTCTCATGGTCGATGTCGACGGTGACGTCACTGGCGTTAAGCAGACGCACATTTGTCTGGTCCTCATCGCCGTGAGCCTTAGGAACAACGAAAAGCACGTCGACACCGTTCTTGGCGAGACCTTTCGTCATGCCGAAACAAGCCGTACCGAGACCACCCGTGATATGAGGCGGAAACTCCCAACCAAACATCAAGACTCTCATAATTCTGTATTTTTGTTTGAGACGCGACGGATCGCATCTTTACTGTTAGACTTATTGTTGTTAACGCTATCATTACCATAGACATGATGAATCGCATACAACGGGTCATCATTCTTAAGATAATTAATCACGTGATTCAGGTACAGCAACGCCGCCACGCTTGTCGACTGCGAGATGCAGCCACGAGCCTCATGAGGCGGATTGCCGTCATAGATTTCAGAAATGCTGCCGATGCCGTTCTCGAAGATGGCACTCTCAAACCCGTTGTACAAATCCTCAAGATACGGAAGGGCTGTCTTTCCATAAAGTCGTACGCATAAATCGGTGTAAGGCATTATCAGCCAAGGGAATACCGTTCCCATGTGATAAGCCTGCTCACGCTCGCGGTGGTTGCCGATAGTCACGCCGCGATACTGCACGTCTCTCGGCGACAAAGAACGCAAGCCCCTGATTGTCAATAATTCAGAACGTGTTATATCAAGAATGCGTTTCTTCATCTCGTCGCTGATTGGAGAATAACGCAACGAGCCAGCAAGAAGCATGTTTGGGCGCACCATCTCGTTTTTCTCGTTCTCGTTGACGAAGTCATAGAACATGCAGTTTTTCTCGTCGTAGAACGTCTTCACAAACGAGCTCTCGATTCTTTCGGCGTAATCCTGCCATTTTTCGAGAAGCGGATTCTTCTTGTCTGCTGATTTCAGCAGTTCCACGCCATATCTCAAAGCGTTATACCACAACGCGTTAACCTCGATTGCATAACCCGTTCTCGGTGTCCACGGCTTGCCGTCACAGAACACGTTCATCCATGTGAGTGCGAGGTTTTCATTGCCGGCATAGAGAAGCCCGTTGTAATGAGCCTTAACGTTGAAATCCGTGCCGTTGATGAAGCTCTCGAGGATGGTGGTGACGACTTTGCCGTATTCGTGCCAAATCGCCTTTCTCTCTTTTCCGAGCATCGACTCGTATTTCTGGAGGTTCATGAAGAACCACAACGGCGAGTCGACGGCGGTGTAATAAAGGCTCTTCTGGTAATATTTGTGCGGGAAGAACGCTCCTTGCATCCTCTCGATGAAATATTTCAGCATCTCTTTGAACGTCTTTTCGTCGCCTTTAGCGAGGCAGAGGCCCGGCAGCGAGAGGAATGTGTCACGGCTGCATGAGCCGAACCACGGGAAGCCCGCGAACATACGCGTTCCCTTGTCGCTTTTTATAATGAACTGCTCCGCCGAGTTCTGCAGACAATGCTCGAAGCTGTCGCGCGGGATGCGGTGTTCTATCTGTTTCTCAAACTGTTTCTTAAACAAGGCAGGGTTACGCTCCTCGATGCCCGCCGACACCACGATGCACTCGCCTTTTTTCATCGTGACCTCAAAGAAACCAGGCACGTAGAGGTCTTCTGTGGCATCGTAGCCGCGCTCGAACTCACGGATGTAGAACACATCCTTATACCAAAGCGGGCAATGGGTGTATTCTGTCGCCTTTGAAATCTGGAGGCAGAGAGTGTCGTAGTTCTCGTACATCTGCCACGCCGCCCCGTTTTTCAGTGCCGTGTATTTCCTGTTGGCGACATAGTTTTCATGTGTAACCATGTGAACGTTACGGAAAGCGAGGAAAGGCGTGAGTCGCAGAGTGATAGGCTGCATCGCATCCTCGAGGGTGTAGCGGATGAGGATTCGTGCCTCTTTCTCCTCGAAGATATATTCTTTTGTCAGGATGGAGCTGCCGACACGGTATTTCAGCTTAGGTATCGGTTCTGCCGTGAACTCGCGCAAATACTTGTGTCCGCGCGGTGCCACAGTGCCGTCCTGGTATTCATGCACTCCGAGGTGAAATTCCTCCTTATTTGCGATAATCGTCTCGTCCAACGACGACAGTAGCACGTGGTTGTTATTGTCGAGCTGAGGTTGAGGCAGCACCAGCAAGCCATGGTATTTCCTTGTGTTACAGCCGATTATGGTCGTGTTGAAGAAGGCTCCCGAACGGTTGGAGCGCAGAATCTCCTTGTTCATCGTGAACTCCAAATTCACTAATTGCCGTTTGTCGAAAGAGATATATGCCATTTTTCAGAAAATTTTTATCCAAATTATGAACTGCAAAGATATTATATTTTAAAATAAAAAACAAGAAAAATGTTTTTTAGTTAAAATAGTTCATTACAACAACTAAACTTAAAACTTTTTTCATATTTTTGCATTTTGTACAAAACTCAACATCACAATGAAAATTAAACATTTTTTAATCATTATTACTATGAGCGTCATAGGATTAACATCTTGTAACACAGAGAGTTGCAATGACAACCCATTTTTCTCTGACTTCGGCACGCCTTTCGAGGCGCCGGCTTTCGACAAGATAAAGAACGAGCATTACATGCCCGCCTTCATCGAGGGTATGAAGCAGCAGAAAGCCGAAATCGAGGCTATTTGTGCCAACACCGAGACTCCAACTTTTGAGAACACCATCTGGGCTTACGACAAGTCTGGCGAGCTTTTCAGCAAGGTTGCGGGCGTGTTTTTCAACCTGATGGAATGTATGAGCAGCGACGAGATGATGAAAATCGCCGAAGAGGTGTCACCACTCATCTCGACCCACGGCGACGACATCGCGATGAATCCTGTTCTCTTCGAGAAAATAAAATATGTGTACGACCACCGTGCCGAGATGAACCTCGACGTACAGCAGAACCGCGTCGTTGAGAAGTACTACAACGACTTCATCCGCAGCGGCGCAGGTCTCGACGCGGAAGGACAGACAAAACTGCGTGAGATTAACGGCAAGATGTCGCTCCTCAACCTGCAGTACAACCAGAACATGCTTGCTGAAAACGCAGCGTTCAAGATGGTTGTCGACAACGTGGAAGACCTTGCGGGACTGCCGGAAGCCAACATCAAGGCGGCGGCGGAGCAAGCTGAAGCTGACGGAATGCCAGGAAAATATGTGTTCACCACAGCGAAGCCGAGCCTCATCCCGTTCCTGCAGTTTGCCGACAACCGCGCTCTTCGCGAGAAGCTGTACCGCGGCTATTACATGCGCGGCAACAACGACAACGAGAACGACAACAAACAGATTGTCAACGAGTTGGTTAACCTGAGACTGCAAAAAGCGCAGCTCCTCGGCTATCCCGACTACGCTTCATATATCCTTGCCGAAAACATGGCAAAGGACGTCCCTACCGTTGACGAGTTCCTGAAAGGGCTTTATGAGCCAGCTCTCAAAGTGGCAAAAGAAGAACTCAAGGAGATGCAGGCAATCGCCGACAGAGAAGGCGCAGGAATCAAACTCGCCTCTTGGGACTGGTGGTACTACGCCGAGAAGCTCCGCAAGGAGAAATACGACTTCGACGAAAACGCCCTCAGACCATATCTTTCTTTAGACAACGTACGCAACGGCATGTTCATGGCAGCCAACAAGTTATATGGTGTCACTTTTGAAAAGAGAACCGACATCCCCGTGTATTTCGACGGTGTAGAGACATTCGAGGTGAAGGATTATGACGGCTCGACATTGGGTCTCCTCTACCTCGACTATTATCCGCGTGCGAGCAAGAGCACAGGCGCATGGTGCACATCATTCCGCGAAGGCGGATACGACATCAAAGGAGTACGCCACAGTGCTCTTATTCAATTGGTTATGAACTTCACACCGGCATCTGGCGACACTCCTTCCCTGCTCAACTGGGACGAGACAGAGACCATGTGGCATGAGTTCGGACACAGCCTACACGCCTTCTTCTCAGAAGGGAAATACTCCAGGACATGCGGCAACGTGCCTCGCGACTACGTCGAATTGCCCTCACAGGTGATGGAAAACTGGGCGGGCGAACCGGAAGTCATCAGGATGTATGCAAAACATTACCAGACTGGCGAGGTCATGCCGGATTCTTTAATCAACAAACTCGAAAACAGCGGTTTGTTCAACCAAGGCTTCGAGACAGTGGAATTCCTTGCAGCAGCCATCCTCGACATGGAATATCACAAGATTCAGGAAGTTAAGGACATCGACGTGAACAAGTTCGAAAAAGACGTGATGGACAACATCGGTCTCATCGATGAAATCATACCACGTTATCGTTCAACGTATTATGGTCACATCTTCGGCGGTGGCTACGCAGCAGGCTACTACGTCTATTACTGGGCGGCAGTCCTCGACAGCGACGCGTTCAACTACTTCAAAGAATCTGGTGACTTGTTCAACCCAGTTCTTGCCAAATCATTCAGAATCAACTGCTTGCAGGAATGCGGCAACGACGAGGGAATGGTTCAGTACAAGAAGTTCCGCGGTCAGGAGCCGAGCCTTGACCCGTTCTTGAAGAGACATGGTTTAAAATAACATAAAACACTGAGTATCATGACTGTAGACCTCTTTGTATCTTGTATCATCGACCAGTTTTATCCGATGACGGCGATGAACACCCTGAAGCTGCTCAAAGCTGCAGGCGTGGAGGTGGAATATAACCCTGAGCAGACATGCTGCGGCAAGTTCGCGTTCAACAGCGGCTACATCGAGGACGCGAAAGCCCTCGGCGAGAAGTTTCTGCACGATTTCCCGAACAACCGCCCTGTGGTTGGCATCAGCGCGTCATGCGTGGGATTCATCAAGACAAGATACAAAGAGCTTTTCTACAACACAAGTCTGCACCTGGAGCACAAACGCCTTATCAGCAATATTTATGAATTGACAGATTTCCTTGTAAATCAATTACATAAAGACTACTTCGAGGCTGTTTTCCCTCACAAAGCGGCATATCTCGACTCATGTTCGTCGTTGCGGGAATTAGGATTGAAAAACGAAGGACGGCAGCTTCTTTCAAAGGTCAACGGCTTGGAACTTGTGGAGATGAAGCATCCTGAGATTTGCTGCGGCATGGGAAAAGGCATGTTCGCATTGCAACACGAGGCGATCTCTTCGTCATTGGCCGACAAGAAACTGAAGGAAGCAATGGAAGCAGGTGCTGAATATTTGATTACCAACGACATATCATGCCTGATGCACCTCGATTCCTACGCCAAGAAGCAGAAACTGCCTATTGAGGTGATACATATTGTTGATGTGTTAACAACAGGATGGGAATGATTTTTGAAATTCCGTCCAGAAATTCGGATATGATTTAGAAACAACGTCGGCGTTCTCGATTTCGAGGGCGCCGATTTTCATTGCGAGAGGCGCGAGGGACATCGCGATGCGGTGGTCGTTGTGGGGATTGAAAACGATTTCAAGAGACGTTTCAGGAAACGTCTCTACGGGTGTGACAATCAATTCATCATCAGATATTTTTTCAAATTTCACGCCGATTTTGGACAATTCGTCAATCATCGCCGCCACCCGATTCGATTCCTTGTGCACGAGGTTGCGCAGACCCGTGAAATGCCCTTCGACATGCAACCCGGCACAGGTGGCGGCGATGGTCGGAAACAGGTCAGGGTTGTCGATGAAATCGAAATGTAGAGACGGATGAAAATCCGTCTTTTTATGAAACGGATGAAAATCCATTTTTTCATGAGACGGATTTTCATCCGTCTCTACGTGGGTGATAATTATATCGTTGTCGTCCTGAACGGTTTTCACGCCGAAATTTTCGAACCATTTGGCGACGATGGCGTCACCTTGTTTGGAATCCAACCTCAGATTACGCAAACGGGCACGACCGTTGTCAGATAACGCGACCGCCTCATACCAATATGACGCACACGTCCAATCGGATTCAACACAATATTCAACATCCTGATAATCAGAATGTTTTACAAAGACATCACGTCCGTCACGATGAACACCGGCACCGAATTTACGCATCACGTCGATGGTCATGTCGATGTAAGGTAGGGATGACAGGTTGCCGTCCAGATGTAGAGACGTGCCATTGCGCGTCTCTATGGTTGGTAATGCCAACAAAATCGATGAGGCAAATTGCGAGCTGCGGGAGATATTTACATTGATTTGAGACGGATTCTCATCCGTCTCTACAAATTGTCTTCCACAGATTTTCAATGGCGGAAATCCCTCATTTCCAACATATTCAATATCCACACCAATTTTACGCAACGCATCGACGAGGTCGCCGACAGGACGCTGCATCATGCGGTCGGAACCGGTTAAAATAAAATCGCCATCACGAAATGCCAATGCGGTGGCAAGGAAGCGGAAGACGGTTCCGGCGTTTTGGCAGTTTATTATTGCCCCCTCATTATTTGATTTATGAGACGCGATGAATCGCGTCTTTACATCGATGTTATTAATGATTTCGGATAATAAAACGGTATCGTCGGAGGTGGACAAATTATTGATTCGGGGTGTGAAGCCACCATAATGGGAAATCATCAGGGCGCGGTTGGATTCACTCTTGCTGCCCACAAGATTGACAGTTACATCAAAATCACTATTTGCCCCAATAATTTTCATCATTCAGATAATCAATGAGATATTTTATTGATTCAACTATATCCTCAGGCTTAACGACAACATCGTAAACAGGTTTTTCCAAATCAGAAATCAAGACGAAACGGATGTTGCCGTCAGTGTTTTTCTTGTCATGACGCATTATCTCAACCAATTCGTCAACTGGCAGTTTGCCGAA
Source organism: Bacteroidales bacterium (assembly GCA_017553625.1). Lineage (GTDB taxonomy): Bacteria > Bacteroidota > Bacteroidia > Bacteroidales > F082 > Limimorpha. Next base: position 87,544 of record JAFZKP010000050.1, on the reverse strand, counting down.
GTCGAATCTATTGAAATTTTTCCTATAAATATTCTTATAGTATAATGTTGTTTCATGATTCAGCCCACAATATTTTTCAGAAAGAAACAAAGCGGAAAGCATACCAAGCGCCACGCCCTCCCCGTGTTTTAAACTATCCCGAGTATCAAAAAGATACGTCTCAAGAGCATGTCCGACAGTGTGCCCGAAATTAAGTATCTTGCGTCTCCCCTGCTCTGTCGTGTCTTGACAAGTAATCTCATTTTTGACTTCGATTGCTTTTTTGATAAAGACAGGATTGACAAGATTTACAGGATTTTTTTGAAGTTGTGCGTCCAAAAAAGTTTTGTCAACAATGAAACCATATTTTATGATTTCTGCAAGTCCTGAAAGCAGTTCTCGCTCAGGAAGAGTTTCCAAAAACTCGAGAAGAATCACGACAGCCAAAGGTTGCGAGAATACGCCAATTTGATTTTTAAGTCCGTGAAAATCAATGCCAGTCTTGCCACCAATGGCAGCGTCAATCATTGCCAGAAGAGTGGTCGGGATGTTGATGAAATCGATTCCGCGCTGATAGCATGAAGCGGCGAAACCGCCGATGTCGCTCACCATGCCACCGCCGACATTTATCAGCAAGGCATTCCTATCGGCAAGATTCCCAATAAGTTGCGCCCAAATATATTTAACAGTTTCTATGTTTTTGTTTTGCTCGCCTGAAGGGATAATTATTTTTACAACATTTTGAAAATCAATGAAATCCAAGACTTTCAGGCAATGCTTTTCAGTGTTCTCGTCCAACAGCAAAAACGTTTTGGTGTGAGACGAAATGAGATTTTTTAATTCGGCAATATCATTTTTATATAATACCATTTTTATTTATCCGTGATTGAGACGGATTTTCATCCGTCTCTACAGAATTGTACATTTAATTCTACGACTGTTATCGTTATCTCCCAATGCGATTTCAACCTTTATGAAATGGTCTGGCATCAAAGGATCGATGAGTTCGGGCCATTCCAAGAGGCAGAGACGACCGCTGTAAAAATAGTCTTCGTAGCCGATGTCATAGACCTCTTCCAACTTCTTGATTCTGTAAAAATCGAAGTGGAAAATCGAACCTTCTATCGGCGTAGGATATTCATTTACAAGGGCGAACGTCGGGCTATTGACTTCATCGGTCACTCCGAGTTTATGGCAAAGATTCTTTATCAAAGTGGTCTTGCCTGCCCCCATTGGACCATAAAATGCAATAATATTTGATTTATCACGCCAAGAAATCAATAATTCAGAAACCTGCGAGAGCTCGCCAACGCTGTTGATTATGAAAGTTTTCTCCATCATTTTGCATTCAGATATGCTACAGGAATCAACATTTCATTCATGGAGATGCCGCCATGCTGGAACGTGTTCCTGTAATAATTGACATAATAGTTGTAATTATTCGGATATGCGAAGAAATCATTGCTGCGGGCAAAGACGTAAGAAGTGGAAACGTTGATACGAGGCAGGAAAATCTTCTCTGGGTCTTTCACTTCAAATACCTCTTTAGCGTTGTATTTCAATGATTTACCATATTTATATCTCAAATTCGTATTGACAGCCTTGTCGCCCAGAATCTTAACAGGATTCTTCACCCAGACAGAGCCATGGTCGGTAGTCACCACGATATCGCAGCCCTTGTTAGCGATGAATTTCATCATATCGAACAGCGAGGAATGCTCAAACCACGACAACATCAATGAGCGGTAAGCCACCTCGTCGTCGGCAAGTTCACGTATGATATCCATCTCGGTGCGCGCATGCGACAACATATCGACGAAATTATAAACAATGACGTTTAACTTATTCTGCATCAAGTTGTTCATCTGGTCGAGAAGCTTCTTGCCCGCCGCCAGATTCAACACCTTATTATATGAATACTTGATGTTTTTGCCATAACGACGCAGCTGTTCGCCCAAAAGCTCGCCCTCATACTGGTTTTTCGTGCCCTCGTCCTCCTCATCAGTCCAGTATTTCGGGTAATGGCGGCGTATCTCAAGCGGCATCAGACCTGCGAAGATGGAGTTGCGCGCATATTGCGTTGTCGTCGGCAGGATGCTGTAATAAATGTCATCATCCACGACCCTGAAATACGACTCTATTAGTGGCTGCACCGCCTTCCACTGGTCGTAGCGGAGGTTATCTATCAGTATGAAAAACAACGGCTTATCGTCATTTGACAGACGCGGTAGAATCTTATCACGCACCACGGTATGTGACATCGTAGGCTTGTTAACGCCCTTGCCCGACACCCAGTCGCAGTAGTTTCTCTCCACATAGCGCGAAAACTGGTTGTTAGCCTCGTTTTTCTGCATGAAAAGCACCTCTTTTATACCTTCGTCCGTCGATTTCTGCAGCTCCAGCTCCCATCTCGTGATGTTTTTATAAACCCCGACCCACTCGTTATAGTCAAGGCTGTTGTTCAAATCCATTCCAATTTTACGGAATTCCTGCTGATACATCGAGGTCGACTTCTCCTCCACAAGCTTTTTATTCTCAAGATTGCGCTTCAGCGAAAGCAGAATCTGGTTAGGATTGACTGGTTTTATCAGATAATCGGCGATATTGCTGCCGATGGCGTCTTCCATGATACGCTCCTCCTCGCTCTTGGTAATCATCACCACAGGGAGATTCGGGAACTCGGCTTTTATCTTTTCAAGGGTCTCAACGCCCGAAATGCCAGGCATCTGCTCGTCAAGGAAGACGATGTCAAAATGCCCGTTCCTAACCATCTCAACGGCGTCGCTGCCATTGTTTGCTGTCTCAACATCATAACCTTTCTGTTCCAAAAACAAAATATGAGGCCTAAGAAGCTCAATCTCATCGTCTGTCCAAAGAATTTTTGTATTTGCCATAACTATTATTTTTTAATAGAACGTGAAAGGTCAAAGTTTGTTTTACAAAAACTAAAATAATTTCAACTGAATCGACATGTTGAATGTCTTGCGGTGATATGGTGTGATTCCGTGTTCTGCCACCGCGTTTTTATGTTCTATTGTCGGATAGCCTTTGTTATGCTTCCAATTATACGCAGGATATTGATTGGCAAGTTCTTCCATCATATGGTCACGTGTCGTCTTGGCGAGAATCGACGCTGCCGCGATGGACTGGTATTTAGCGTCGCCGCCCACGATGCACTGATGCTTTATGTCGTGATATTTATTGAAACGGTTGCCATCAATGAGCAGCAGTTCCGGACGAATCTTGAGCTGGTCGATGGCGCGGTGCATGGCGAGAAACGAGGCGTTGAGGATGTTTATCTCGTCGATTTCCTCGGCGGAGACGATGCCCACACCATACGCGAGAGCGTTTTCCAACACCTTGACTCTCAACCTCTCACGTTGTTTTTCCGTAAGTTTTTTCGAGTCATCGAACTCAGGGAAGTCCATGTCACGTGGCAAGATTACTGAGGCGGCTACGACCGGGCCTGCGATGCAGCCGCGTCCAGCCTCGTCACAGCCGGCTTCAATGAGATTGTCCGTGTAATACCTCTTCAAATTCATCAGTAAATCCCAAACATTGGCAAATATTGGTTGGCAAACACCGCAACCATTATCACAATAATGACAATATCAACGATTTTTGTCTTCTTCACATAACACAACGCCATCGATGCAAAAACCGCTAACACAAGGAAAATCAATCCGTTACTAATAACAGGCTTTTGCATGAAAAGCATTATCAGACTGAAAGCCATCAACATTATCGTAACAGTAACTTTTTTCCTCGTACTTATGGAATTGTCAGTATTTCCCGACCTTATTTTCAAAATTGACAAAAGCGAAAGAACAAAAGCGACCACTAAAATGATTTTATCAGTCGACGACAAATCAAGTTTCATCAGCTGTAAGTCATTGAAAGCCAATTGATAATCCTCAATATTCTCAATGAGAGTCCTTGAAAAATAAAAGTAGACAAACAAAAGGAAATAAGGTGTGATAAAACCAATTATCGGAATGAAATAATACCGTGAGCCTCTGATATTCATTATCATCATTGACAGTAACACCCAGATAATCAATATTATAGCTGGAAAATATATCATCGAGGCTATTGACAGGAATATTCCTGCGTTCATCAGATACATCTCAGGTTTTTCAACCATATAAATGAGGTAGATGGTCTGCATCGCCATCATGATAAACGGACTTGCGATAAGAAACTGGCAGTAATCCTGTTGCACGGGGACGCAACAGACACACAGCACATAAACGAAGGCACCGATGCTGCTGTTTCTTGTAACCAACTGATTTACAGACAGCATCGAGTTAAAAAACAAGACACTCGTGATGAAAACCACAAAAGTGAAAATTGGCAGTCCGAGGTGAGAAGAGCCGAAAATGCTTATTATCAGGTTGGTTATCGGCGTCACAGGATCGGGTGTAATGTTATCGCTAAGTGAATACACGAACACCGGAACCCACAGAGCCAATGCCATGACAATTATCACGACGAGCTGTGCTATATAACTGTGTCTGAAGAACTTAAGCATTGTAATTCATTAAATCAAGACCGATGTCATGACGATAGTTTTTGCCTTCAAACACAATCATTTTCGCGTTATGATAGGCTTTCTCCCTCGCCTCTTCGATGTTTTTGCCGTGAGCTGTCACCGCGATGACACGACCGCCCGACGTAACTATATCATTACCATCGAGTTTCGTGCCGGCATGAGCCACGATACAGCACGGACAGACGTTTTCAAGACCAGTAATCTTCATCCCTTTCTTGTAAGCCTCGGGATAGCCGCCCGACACCAGCATAACTGTGACCGAAGTGTCAGGACTTGCCTGATAATGAGCCTCGTTGAGCCTGCCTTCCGCGCATTTTTCAAGAAGTTCAGCGAAATCCGAGTCGATGCGCGTCATCACGCCTTCGGTCTCCGGGTCGCCCATGCGGACGTTGTATTCGATGACGTATGGGTCACCGCCACAGTTCATCAAGCCCAAGAAAATGAAACCTTTATAATCTATTTTCTCATTTTTCAGACCTTGAATAGTAGGTTTTATGATGCGTTTTTCAACTTTTTCAACAAAATCAGGAGTTACAAAAGGAACCGGCGACACCGCACCCATTCCGCCAGTGTTCAAGCCAGTGTCCCCGTCGCCTATACGCTTGTAATCCTTGGCTTCCGGAAGAATAACATAGTTTTCGCCGTCAGTGAGAACGAACATCGAAACCTCGATGCCTTTGAGGAACTGCTCAATGACCACCTTTGTGGAAGCAGAGCCGAACTTTCCTGAAAGCATCTCCTTCAACTCCGACTTGGCTTCATCCAAATCGTTGAGTATCAACACGCCTTTGCCAGCGGCGAGACCGTCAGCCTTGAGGACATAAGGAGCATCGAGCGTTTCAAGATAACGCAATCCGTCGTTGAGGTTTTCGGCAGTGACGGTGAAGCATTTCGCTGTCGGGATGCCGTTTTTCTCCATAAACTGCTTTGCAAAAGCCTTGCTGCCTTCAAGCTGAGCGCCTTTTTTATCAGGTCCGATGATTTTGACGTTTTTAAGCTCAGCGTCATTTTTAAAGAAATCAACGATGCCGTCAACGAGAGGCTGCTCTGGACCTACGACGACAAGGTCAATATGATTTTTCAGCACAGCAACTTTAACAGCCTGGAAATCAACGACGTTTATTGCAAGATTCTCACCCACCGAAGCGGTGCCAGCGTTACCTGGCGCGATGTAAACCTTTGACACTCTTTCACTTTGAGAGATTTTCCATGCGAGAGCGTGCTCGCGACCTCCTGAACCTAATACTAAAATTTTCATTTCATTCAAATTTTATTAGTTGTTCAGTTAACTGACTAACTGACCAACTGACTAACTGACTAACTGATTAACTTAATGACGTTCCACCACCCTTCTGCGGTCTTGTCCCACGAGAAGTCGTTTCGACGGATACGACCTTTATCTATCAATGAGTTACGGACATTTTCATCCATCACCAGCTCCAATGCGCTTGCTATCGACTCAGTGTTGAACGGGTCGACGAGAAGAGCGGCGTCACCCGCCACTTCAGGCATCGACGTTACATCGGACGTAATCACCGGCACGTCGCATTTGTACGCCTCAATTATCGGGATGCCGAAGCCCTCGAAATACGAGACATACACCGAAGCGAGAGCAGCAGCCGTAACACGTTGAAGCTCATCCATTTGCAGATGTCCAACAAACACCACGTCGTCTTTATGACGCATCGTCTCGTAAGCCTTTTGGATTTGCTCTGTCCACCAACGTTTCTCCCCCACTATCAGCAACTTGACATCCGAGCCCGTGCATTCCTTAAATATATCGTATGCCATAAACAGTCGCGCAAGATTCTTTCGCGGATGAAGCGAGCCTACAAACATAAAATATTGACAACCAGAGGTATAGCTTTCCCGAACCGATTTCTTTTCCTCTTCAGAAATAGGCTTGAAGCCTTCATTGGCACCATTGTAAACCACATGAATCTTATCCGGTTCAACCTCGTAATTTTCAATAATATCCTTTTTTGAAAACTCCGAAACCGTTATGATTTTTTCAGCTTTTTTTGCAAATTTAGGGAAAAACTTCTTATAATGCCAGAGTGCCAGTTTTGGGAAATCCTGTGGAAAATGCTCAAAGTTAATGTCATGAAACACAGCAATTTGCGGTGTCTTCGAGCGCAGACTCAGGTAAGCGTCGGTTGAGACGAAAACATCAGGTTTTATCTTACGCAAAGCCCTTCTGACTGACATCTCGAAATAAATGATGTACAAAAACGGATGTCTTGCCTGCGGGAAAAGCACCACCGGTTTGACGTTTTCGGCAAAAATGAACTTCGGGTCTGGCTTGCGGTCGAAGAGGAAGTAAAACTCGTCGTCGGGATGTGCTTTGACGATACGGCTGAGAGTCTCAAATGCAACCCATCCGATGCCTTCGAGCTTGTCTTTCAACAGCAAACGAGTATTTACCGCTATTTTCATCTGGACAATTTTTGCAAAAATACGATTTTTTTATTATTTTTTGATTTTTGCCGCAAAAAAATGTCTGTTCATTCTTGCGATATTCGACACGGATATTCCTTTCGGGCATTCGGCTTGGCAGGCGTAAGTGTTGGAGCAGCTGCCGAATCCGAGAGCATCCATGCGCGCCACCATCTTCTGGACGCGGTCTTCCGACTCGATTTCGCCTTGCGGCAGAAGTGCGAACTGCGACACTTTTGCGCCCACGAAAAGCATGGCGCTGCCGTTTTTGCAAGCCGCCACGCAAGCACCACAACCGATACAGGCAGCAGCATCCATCGCCAAATCCGCCTTGTGCTTGTTGACAGGAATGGCGTTGGCGTCAGGAACTCCGCCAGTGTGAACTGAGATGTAACCGCCAGCCTGGATGAGCTTGTCAAGAGCCGAGCGGTCGACCATCAGATCTTTGATAATCGGGAACGCCTCGGAACGCCATGGCTCCACCGTGATGGTGTCGCCGTCCTTGAACTTGCGCATGTGAAGCTGGCACGTCGTGGTGTTCTTGAACTTCCCGTGAGGATGTCCGTTGATATATAATCCGCATGCTCCGCAGATGCCCTCGCGGCAGTCGTGGTCGAAAGTGACAGGGTCGTCGCCTTTCAAGACAAGTTGCTCGTTGAGGATGTCAAGCATCTCAAGGAATGACGCTTCAGCTGGGACATCATTTAATTGATATTCAACAAATTTGCCCTTTGAAGTAGCATTGCGCTGACGCCAGATTTTTAATTTTATATTCATTTGTAATTTCTCTGTTTTAATTCTACGTTTTCAAATTTCAGCTCTTCTTTATGGAGAAGCGGTTCATTATCAGCACCTTGGTATTCGTATGCGGCGACGAAGGCGTAATGTTCGTCATCGCGCTGTGCCTCGCCGTCTGGAGTTTGATATTCCGCACGGAAATGACCGCCGCACGACTCGTTGCGCATGAGCGCGTCACGTGCGATGAGCTCGCCCATCTCGAGGAAATCGGCGACTCTAAGAGCCTTTTCAAGCTCGTTGTTCATGCCTTCAGTGTTCGGCACCTTGACACGCTGCCAGAACTCCTCACGGAGCTGCCTTATCTCTTCGATGGCTTCTTTCAGACCTTGTTCCGTGCGCGACATCCCGACTTTCTCCCACATGATGCGTCCCAAACGACGGTGAATCATGTCGACAGTCTCGTCGCCGTTTATCGACAGAATCTTTGTAATCTTCTGTTTTACAGCCTTTTCTGCTTCTTCAAACTCTGGAAGTTCTGTACTGACATGCGACACGTTGATTTGGTCTGCGAGATAGTTCTGCATGGTGTAAGGCAGCACGAAATAACCGTCGGAAAGTCCCTGCATCAGTGCAGATGCGCCGAGACGGTTGGCGCCGTGGTCCGAGAAATTCGCCTCACCAGCGGCAAACAGACCTTTCACTGTTGTCTGCAACTCGTAATCAACCCAGAGACCGCCCATGGTGTAATGCACGGCAGGATAAATCATCATCGGGGTGACGTATGGGTTCTCGTCGACGATGCGCTCGTACATCTCGAAAAGGTTGCCGTATTTCTCTTCAACCGCCTGTTTTCCAAGACGTTGGATAGCTTCTTTGAAGTCGAGATACACTGCACGACCGGTATTGTTGACTCCGTAGCCAGCATCACAACGTTCCTTAGCAGCACGTGATGCCACGTCACGAGGGACAAGGTTTCCAAAAGCCGGATAACGACGTTCGAGGTAGTAGTCGCGTTCATCTTCAGGAATATCTGTGGCTTTTATCTTGCCTTCACGAATAAGCCGTGCTTTTTCCGCGTCTTTCGGCACCCATATACGTCCGTCGTTACGCAGCGACTCGCTCATCAATGTCAGTTTCGACTGATAGTCGCCGTGAACAGGGATACACGTCGGGTGAATCTGAGTGAAGCAAGGATTCGCCATGAAAGCACCTTTTTTGTAGCACTGCCATGCTGCAGAGCCGTTCGACGACATCGCGTTTGTCGAGAGGAAGAACACGCGTCCGTAGCCTCCGGTAGCGATGACGACAGCGTGGGCGGAATATCTTTCCAGTTCGCCAGTGACGAGGTTTCTCACAATGATTCCTCGTGCGCGTCCGTCAACGATGACGACGTCCATCATCTCACGACGGGCGTACATCTTCACCGTGCCACGCTCTATCTCCTTGCTCAAAGCACCATACGCGCCAAGAAGCAGCTGCTGACCGGTCTGTCCCTTGGCATAAAACGTCCTCGACACCTGAGCGCCGCCGAAAGAACGGTTGGCGAGCAGTCCGCTGTATTCACGGGCAAACGGCACGCCTTGCGCGACACATTGGTCGATGATGTTATTGCTCACTTCAGCGAGACGATAGACGTTAGCCTCACGCGCACGGTAGTCTCCGCCTTTGATGGTGTCCACAAAGAGACGCTGCACACTGTCGCCGTCGTTAGCGTAGTTTTTCGCCGCGTTGATGCCGCCTTGCGCCGCTATGCTGTGGGCGCGACGCGGGCTGTCCTGTATGCAGAACACCTTGACGTTGAATCCCATCTCACCGAAAGAGGCGGCGGCGGAAGCGCCAGCCAAGCCCGTCCCCACGACAATGATGTCGAGTTTGCGTTTGTTGGCAGGATTAACGAGTTTCTGCTCGGATTTATATTTAGTCCATTTTTCTGATAAAGGACCGGATGGTATTTTTGAGTTTAATTTCATTGTGTTCAGTTAATCAGTTAGTCAGTTAATCAGTTAGTCAGTTAGTCAGTTGTTCAGTTTTTTTTGATTCATCAAATCTCATTAAACAATTAACCAATAATATATTACCACGGAGGCGAACATCGCCACGATAATGATGGCGAAGAAGTTGCCGAGGAATTCGAGGCGGCGTTGCCATTGCATGTTGCTCCACCCTATCGACTGCATCACGCTGGCGATGCCGTGCGAGAGGTGAAACCATATCGCGACAAGCCAAAACAGGTACATGATGCAGAAATAGTTGCTCGAGAAGATGAATTTTATCTGGTCGATGCCGTCAACAGGGGCGTTGCCGTTGATTTCTGCAAGCTGCATCTTCGACCAGAAGTCGTAGAGATGGAAACACAGTCCGAACAAGATGAATGCGCCTATCGCGAGCATGTTTTTCGCCGCCCACGACACGCCATCAGGACGCTCGTTGACAGCATAACGCTGACGTCCGCGAGCCCTGAAATTCTGATATGACAGGATGAAGGCATAGATGAGATGCAGCACCACCAGAACGGCTAGACCAATCGTCCCGACGATGGCGTACCAGTTGGCGCCGAGGAACTCGCAAATCCAACGATAACCGTCTTCCGAGAAAATCGACACGACATTCATCGCGCCGTGAAACAGCAAAAAGAACACCAGAGCACCGCCAGTGACAGCCATTATCAGCTTTTTCGTAATTGAGGAAAGACCTTTTTTTCGCATTACAGGATGTTTTAAATATAAGCTACAAAAATACAAAAAATAATGACTCTCTAATAAAAAATGTTTACATATTCCTCCCTTCGGTCGGAATGACAAGTATACAAATACAAAATAAAGAGTGCCGCCCCCGATGGGGGCGGCACTCGAGCAAATTAGGATTATATTAATTGAAAAGCATATAGCTCGGAAACATTCCGACTTCGTAAGTTCCGACAAGTGTTCCGTCGGATGTGTATCGCAAAAGATTGCCGTTTGACGTTGGCTTTGCCTCCGTGACGTAAATGTCGCCGTTCTGCGGATGAATCTTCACATTATAAAACCATCTTCCTTCTGATGCAATGAACGCAGTGTCAGGAAGCTGAACATCGTCGACATTCATCTTATACACGCTAAGGCTGTTGTAGCCGCCATTCAGGAAATAGAGATTCTCTCCATCCCCATCGATTGACATGCCATCAGGCATGTCAGCACCGGCTTCAAAGTCAAAACGCTTGATAACAGTACGACTCTCAGGGTCAATACACAGCAAGGCTGGATCCTGAGGAGGCATGTAACCGCCACTGCACAAAACCCAGATATGGTTGTACTTGTCAACAACAATCTCATTTGGCTCTTGTGCAACTTCAATCTCACCGACATATTCATCATTCACACAATCAATGACTTGAATTGTATTATTCGAAGCTCCAGCGACATAATAATTTGACCAGTTTGCCACAAAAACCTCATCACCAATCTTCACCATCCCTTCTGTTGCGCTTCCAGTCTCTATGAAACTTTTTTCCAAAGTATTAAGATTCAGCACATAAACTCCAGGCGACTCCAAATCCGACACGTAGGCCTTGTCATTGTCGATTTGAAGCATGTAGCGTGGAGATGAAAATCCTTCAATTTTAGCTTTATACTCGATGGTTTTCGCATCCACCTTATAAATATAATTACTGTTGTTCACCACAATATACAAATCATCGCCAATCTTCGTCAACGACTGCGCGACATCGCCAAGCGGTATTCCATTTTTTCTGAAAAACATATCATTTTCAACAGTATTTGTCTCCATATCAAAATATGAAAGTGACGAATTGGCATACATAAACGTACCTTCATTTAAAACGAACATACTGCTTTTGACCGGATTAATCGGCGGCACATAAGGATTTGCCGGTTCATCTTTTTTGCAAGAAAAGACCACTATTGCAAAAGTAAAAAGCAACAAGAACAATTTCTTTTTCATGACTTATAATTTATAATTCAAACCTATTTCATAACTTCTTCCAGGCATCGGTCGCCATAGAACCGCCTGATAATCAACATTAGTTATGTTATTTATCTTAAATTCAACATTAAATTTTCTAATCTGTTTTGAGATAGCCACATGGTGCAAAGTGTATGGGTTAAGCCTGCCAGCAAGCGTCTCATTGTTATCCATCTGAGTCTTGCGCCTTCCAGTATACTCCACTGTATAGTTAAGATTCCACGTCTTCCATCTCACTTCAATATATGAATTCGCATGATGTACTGGTATGTAAATCAGCTGCAAACCGTCCTCATTATCAGTGGTGCGGCTATAGACGTAGTTGCCCGACGCCGAGAAGTTCCAGTCGTTGATGAAATAATTCAACTTAAGATGCAATTCTGCCCCATAGGAAAGCACTGTCGCAACATTCTCCGGCTCCCAATACCTCCATTTCGAAGGAATCCACTGAATCCAGTCCTGAACTTGTGAATAATACGCACCCACCTGAGATTCAACAGAAAATCTTCCGAATTTCTTTGAATATATTATATTTCCGTCAAGCGTACGACCTTTTTCCGGTTTCAAATCAAGCTTTCCTCCAGGATACCAATACAAGTCGTTCAGGCTTGGATTTCTGTAGTTGTGACTATATCCCACGTTGACTTTCAATCCTTTAAGATATATACAGCTGTATGACAACGTTGCCGTCGGGAAAAATCCTGCTGACACCCAATTAACCAAATCGTTACGCAAAGTAAAACGCAAATCCATTGGTTTCAATAATTTACCTGTCAAAGCGGCATAAAACGACATCACATGTCTGTCAGCGTTGAGCGATTCGTCGTAGTTGTTGGAATTGACCTGCTCATAATCCCACTGAACCTTTGCATTGAGTTTCCACGATTTATAAACATCCTGGTTCAAATCGACGATTTGATGGAACACATTGGCATCGTTCTTGGAGTTTATATCATTCACCGGTGTGCCGATATTGGTGTAGGTCTTCAGATAATAATGCTGTTTTTCGTAAAAATAAGCTGATTTTACCTCAATTTTACCTGATTCCCAATATGTTTTATATGAGATAAAGTTTCGTGAATAACCGTTTTCGGTATATTCCTTAGTCCTGTCGCTGTTGCTCAAGTTCGTCATGATTTGCGGGCAGTTACGGTCGCTCCACTGGTTCCACGACACAATGGTCAGCAACGAGTTGCGAAATCTCCACTGATATTCCGGCATGAGTCCGTAATCGACGAACTCGCCGTTTTTTTGCTTCATCACCTGATGCGCAATGTCGGCATGGTTGATGTACTCGAAGTCGTTGTCGCTTGAAGTACGGTATGCCTTCACACGCACCAGGTGACTCGCCCATGAATAACCGGCAGTGATGTAAGAGCCGAAGGAATTGAAACTGCCGTATGTCTGTTTCAGGTCGAGGATGAGTCCTTCCCCGAAGTGCTGAGTGTTCTCGATGTTGACCGTTCCGCCCAGTCCGCCGCTGTTCGCCGACGTGCCGCTACCCCATTTCAGCGCCACCTGCTCGGTCATGAACACAGGGATAGTGCTGAAGTCGACCTGCCCAAGTGTAGGTGCGTTGATTTGGAAGCCGTTCCACAGAACCAGGGTGTGGCTCGCGGTGGTGCCTCTGAACGAGGCCGTCGCCACCCCGCCCGGACCGTACGTCTTGATGAAGACGGGGCTGTGCTGTATGAGCAGCTGCGACAAGGTGATGGTGTTGAGACGTTTCAGCAGAGCGGTGTCCATCTTGCGTTCCATCGCAGCCTCCGCCTGATTCTTGCGAATCGCAGTGGCGTTGACCTCGACAGACTGCAAAACGATAGTGTCCTGAGCCACGACAGCATAGGAAACCAAAAGAAACAGCAATACACACAATTTCTTCATTTTACTCTGAATTTCGACCGACTCTTATCCCGAAAGTCTCAAATGTCTTCGATTTTAGGCAGGTCTTCTGACTCACTCCTTACGCCAGCGTCTTCCCGTTTATATGGGATAAACAGTGACATCTGCAGGCGCTGCAAGAGTTTACAGCAGCGGGAACTGTCCGGGGTTCTCACCCGATTCCCTATTGAGCCTTCTTCAGGCACCTGAAATCAGTTGCAAAGATACAATATTTTTTTATATGATACATTTTTATTTAATAAAAAAGAGAAATCCCATTTTTTAATGAGATTTCTCCATTTCGCTTCGCTCCAGTTGAAATGACGGGGAAAACTATTTCAAGAATTTTTTTCCTTGAGGGTATTCCTTGACTTTTCCTTTTTGTTCGCCATTTTTGTAGTTGGCTTCGGTTTTCAGGCTGCCATCCTCGTAAAACTCGTATGAAGGTCCGTTTTGAACGTTGTTTGTAAACGTTTTATGAGTCTTAACATGACCATCCTCGAAATAAGTCTCCTGAACACCGTCAAAAATGCCTTCTTTGTAAGTGTACATCGCGACCATCTCGCCTTGCGTCTTGTCCCTGTTGGCATACCAAATCGTCACACCGTCACGCTGGTCGTTTTTATAGTTCGACGACTCCATTATGGTGCCTTTCTCATAGTAAATCACGGACTCGCCGTTTTTTACACCTTCTTGATAACCAATACGTTCAACAAGAATAGAGTTTTTGTACTTGAAAAGCGTGCCGTTCATCTTATCGTTGACATATTCGACTCTTTTGATGATGTTTCCTTGTCTGTCAAATTCCAGATAAAGACCGTTTTTCTTATTCTTATCGAACTGGATGATGAAATGAGGCAGTTCTGTGTTGGCGTATGTCTCGGTCCAAGTGCCCGTCTTTTGTTCGGCGAGCACTTTACCATAGATATTAACACCATTTAAAGTCTGGGAAAAATCGCCGTCGGGCTTGCCGCTCAGCACGATTTTATCCATCGTTTGCGCATACAGTGACACGCAAAATATTGACAACAATATAGTTACAAAAATCTTTTTCATGATTACATCATATCATTATGAAGATATTCGTCGATGGCTTTCGCAGCTTTCTTTCCTGCGCCCATGGCGAGGATGACGGTTGCAGCGCCGCTCACGGCATCACCGCCGGCGTACACGCCAGAACGTGTGGTGCGACCATTCTCGTTGGCGAGGATACAACCGTGCTTGTCAGCATTCAAACCTGGTGTCGTTCTGAAAATCAACGGGTTAGGTGAAGTGCCGAGAGCCATGATAACCATGTCGACATCGAGGACGAACTCTGAGCCAGCAATCTCGACTGGACGGCGACGACCTGATGCGTCAGGCTCGCCGAGACCCATTCTGATGCACTTCATGCCGTTGACCCATCCCTCTTCGTTGCCGAGAATCTCGACAGGATTGCAGAGAAGGTCGAACTGGATTCCTTCCTCCTTGGCGTGATGCACCTCTTCGGCACGTGCCGGAAGCTCAGCCTCCGAACGACGATACACGACATGCACGTCGGCACCGAGACGCAAGGCAGTACGCGCGGCGTCCATAGCGACGTTACCGCCACCAACGACAGCCACTTTCTTGCCAATGTAATTAGGTGTCTCGTAACCTTCTTTATAAGCGAACAACAAGTTGTTTCTTGTCAGGAATTCATTTGCAGAAACGACACCGCAAAGGTTCTCACCCTTGATATTCATAAACTTAGGAAGACCAGCGCCAGAGCCGATGAACACAGCGTCGAAATGCTCATCTTTCATCAACGACTCGATTGAAGCGGTACGACCTATGACCACGTCTTTGAAGAAATGGCCGCCGAGACGCATCACGTTTTCCACCTCATGACGCACGACGGTCTCTTTCGGCAGACGGAACGAAGGGATACCGTAAGCCAACACGCCGCCGAACTCATGCAACGCCTCGAACACCGTGACGTCGTAGCCACGTACAAGAAGCTCCTTGGCGCATGTCAGACCTGATGGGCCTGAGCCGATGACTGCCACACGCTTGCCGTTTTTCTTGATAGGCTTGGCAAGATTGATATTGTTCTCACGCGACCAGTCGCCGACGAAACGCTCGAGTTTTCCGATGGCGATAGGCTCGAACTTCACTCCCATCACGCACTTGCCTTCGCACTGTGTCTCCTGCGGACACACACGGCCGCACACTGCCGGCAATGCCGAGTCTTCGTCGATAATCTGGGCAGCAGCAAGGAAATCGCCTTCCGCCACCTTCTTGACGAATCCCGGGATATTGATGTTGACCGGGCAGCCAGTGACACACTGAGGACGACCGCAGTTCAAGCAGCGCTGTGCCTCCACGATGGCTTCTTCCGCGGTGTATCCGAGGCACACCTCGTCGAAGTTATGTGCACGCACCAACGGGTCCTGCTCCGTGATTTTCACACGATGTTTCTTGTCGCGCGGCTCGTCGAGGATGCCGCCGACATGGCATTTATGGCCTTCAGCCTTCTCTTCGTTTTCAAGCTGTTTGTGCTCAACCACGTTGTTGTACATCGACTGGCGTTTCATTGCCTCCGCGAAGTCGACCTTAGCACCATCGAACTCAGGACCGTCGACGCAGGTGAACTTGGTCTGACCGCCCACGCTGATACGGCAGGCGCCGCACATTCCAGTACCGTCGACCATCAAGGCGTTCATTGACACTGTGCATTTGATGTTGAGTTTCTGCGCAAGCTGGCACACGAACTTCATCATAATCATTGGGCCGATTGCGATGCACTCGTCATAGTGGTTGCCTTGGTCGACAAGACGCTGCAGCATATCGGTGACGAGACCTTTATATTCTGATGTTCCGTCGTCTGTGGTGACGTAAAGATTCGACATTGAGGAAAGCTCATCTTCGTAGACAAGGAGGCTGTGCGTACGCGCGCCAATGATGACGTCGGCTTTCACGCCGTTGTGATACAGCCATTTCACCTGCGGGAAGATAGGTGCGATACCCACGCCGCCGCCGATGAAGACGTATTTCTTGGTCTTACGCTCCTCGTATGACATGTGGATGAACTCCGACGGACGGCCGAGAGGTCCCACGACATCGAGGAATGTGTCACCGACGTTGTATTTCGCCATCTCCTGCGTGGATTTTCCGATAGCCTTGAAAACAATTGTCACGGTACCGTTCCACGGGTCGTTGTCACTGATTGTGAGCGGGATACGCTCAGCTTTTTCTGTCATTTTAATGATAAGGAACTGTCCCGGAAGAGCCGCTCTCGACAGACGAGGAGCTTCGATTTCCATCATGAAAGTGTCCTGTGCTAATTCTTTCTTATTGACTATCAGATACATAATATTAAAATTTAAAATTAAATCCCTAAAATTGAGTTCATAACGAACTACAAAATTAGGGATTATTTCAATAAAAACAAAATTTTTGAAAAATTTTATCTCACCATAATTTTCTGAATGCTGACACAGTTTTCTGTTTCAATTCTTAGCATGAAAATTCCTTTTCCGAACTTTGACAAATCAATTTGATTTTCAATGGTTTCGTAGACTTTTTGACCGAGAGCATTCATCACGACAACACCTTTCAAGCCTTCAACTTCGATGTTGACGATGCCGTTTGTCGGGTTAGGATAAATGCTGATTCCATCAAAGCTTTCCTTCACGTTGTCTGTCGCGACATGGACATATTCGTGATTGTCTGGTGTCAAGGCGTACAAAGACTCGCATGTCAGACCGCCCGAAACGGTGTTGATGGCAGTCACCTTATAATAATAGTTTACTGAAATGATTTCGTTGTCATTATAGCTTACAGAATTGCCATCAGCATGTCCAATCGCCTCATAATTCACTGCATCGGTTGAACGATAGATGATATAACGTTCGGTGACGCTTTCCGTTCCAACCCAAAGCACATTCTTAACTGTCACATTATCAATGCACAAAGCGTATGCAGCCTCTTGAGTGTTATGACGGAAGCCTACAAAAATCTCCTGACCGGCATAATTTGAAAGGTCGACAGAATATTTTGAATATGGATACGATGTTTGGAAAGAAGCGATATTGGTGATAGCGCCGTTTCCGTCAGCTATGGCGACGCCGAAACGCTCAACTGGATAATTCGGGTCATAGCCTGTGGCATAGAACTCGATTTTAGAGCCTGCGAGTATCTTCATTTTCGGCATAAAGGCATAGTTGTCTGGTGTAA
Source organism: Bacteroidales bacterium (assembly GCA_017553625.1). Classification (GTDB taxonomy): domain Bacteria; phylum Bacteroidota; class Bacteroidia; order Bacteroidales; family F082; genus Limimorpha. The sequence continues at coordinate 69,801 of JAFZKP010000050.1, read as the reverse complement.
GAGGTCCGTAGCCGTTGATATACGAGAACGACACGAGAGCAGGATTGTCTTCCGTGTTCACGCTGCCGTCAGGGTTCATGCCGCCTGCCGCATATACGCCAAAGGTCGAGCCGTCGCCGTCAGCGTCGATTAAAGTAAACACCGGGTCTTCCTCAAAGCTTGTGAAATAATTGCGTTCCCAGGAAATGACAACTTTCTCGCCGTCAAATTCCGCTGAAAGGTTTGAAGGGGCGATGCATTCAATCTCGGCTGTAGCGCACTGAGGAGCCGCCAAAGCGTAATATGTGCCGTCATCCTTGCCACCTTCCTGAATGATGCGGATGCAATACTCTGACTCATAACGGTTTACCATGTGAGTAAAGCTTGCCTCGCCATGATTCAACGCCGCAATAAGCTCGCCGTTGGCATAAACCATAGCACCTTTCGCTGGACGAGTGATTTCTGCCTCAACGCCAGTGATTTTAATGTCGTCGACATAAATATAATATGTCTCGCCAGTGGTGTTGAAATGACGGATCGCCACGTAAATCTGCTGACCCGCGTATGCTGAGAGGTTCACAGAATACTCCGTGTACGTTCCGGTGCTGTTCCATTCCTGAACCATAGTGAAGTCGGAAGCGTTGGTGTTGCCTGATGTCGAAACAGCCACGCCGAAATGCTCTGGATCTGGTGCGATGCCTGGCATGTCAGCATCTCTCAACATGAATGAGAACACTGTGTTAGCCGAGGCAGTAACGCGTGGCAAAACCACGAAATTATCAGGGTTTACAGCAGCACCCGACCATGACACCGATTTAAGACAATTGCCGCTGCCGTAGCCGCCGTAAGGATAAACGACGAAGTTCAAACCGTCGTGGTTGTTGTCGATTAAAGTCAAATCCGACAAAGTGCTGTCAGCGAAGTCGTACAAAAGTTCGTCGACGGAGAATGGCGCAGTCATCATCGGGAGAGTCCAGCTGAGGTTGACAGAGTTGCCGTCGCTGTTGGCATGGAGACCTGAAGGAGAACCCTGGAAATTGTCGCTCGAGCGGAATGTCCAATCTGTTGATTTTGTCAAAGTGGCGCCCGACTGATATGTCGCAGTAACGGTTGTGTTATGCGACGAGTTGTTGGCAAAGCCGTCTGTGTCAAGCAGATACTGTGTCCCTGTGACGTTTGTAGCCACCACGTTGCCATCGAGGGCGATGCTGCATGATGTGAGCGGGTCTTTTTCCTGAGGACCTACAAAGACATCGTCAACGACGAGGCAGAAGTTGTCGGTACTGTTGAAGTGACGGATTGCAATGTGAATATTCTGTCCAACGTATGCGTTCAAATCGACATTATATTCATGCCAGCCGCCTTGTTTCGAGGTCATAGTCCATTCCTGAAGCATGGTGAAATCAGACGCCGATGTGCCTGTTGTCGACACTGCGAGTCCGAAATGGTCAGCCGGATAAGACTCGTCGAGGGCACAGGCGTAAAACGACACATAATGGTTGTTTGCCGTGATTGCAAGCTGCGGTGACACGAGGTAGTTGTTCGGACTGAGAGCGCCAGAATAGTTGCTGTATGAATAAGAGAACACCGCGCCGTCGGAGCCGTTGTGACCGTAGCCCTCGCCTAATGGAGAGACGTTCCAGTTGTAGCTGTCGCCGTCGGCATCGATTGTGGTCCAGTTCACGAGACGCCCTTCGATGTAGTCGTTTTCAAAATCGAAGGCATAGCCGTCAGTTCCTGTGTTGCAGAATGGTGCGTTGAAGATGACGTATCCTGAAGCGGAGACGTAATTTTGCACGCCTTGTTGGGCTTTCGCAGAGAACGCGAAAGACAAGAGAGCTATCATAGATAGCAGAGTCAATTTTCTCATTTTGATGTGTTTAAATTTGATTTATAAAAGCGTGCAAAGATAGGTAAAATTACCTTTCGACAACAATTTTCACAAATTTATTTTGAATCTTCATCAGATAGATGCCCGATTGCAAACCAGAGACATCGATTTGATTATTATTTAAAACACGAATATCCATCAATTGACCATGAATGTTCATTAATGATATTTGAGACGTTTCAGGAAATGTGATGAAATCCTTGGCGGGATTTGGATATATTGAAACCATTTCCTTTTCATTTTCAACTATTGCGTCGTATGGCTCCACGGCGTTGACGGCTGCGAGGGCGTCGACACGACCAACACCGGTGATGTTGCTCTTGTTCGGTGTCAGTTTCACGGATGTCTCCTCAAGGATGCGGCAGATGTCGGCAGGCATGAGGTTGGGATTCTTTTGCAGCATGAGTGCGATGATGCCTCCGACCAGCGGTGTCGCCTGCGAGGTGCCATCCATATTGGTATAGCCGTTAACATTTTCATAATCAAGGGATTTTATTGCCACTCCCGGCGCACACACGTCAGGACGGATGAGTCCGATACCCGGCTCGTAGGCGTAGTCACCGAACTCGTCGATACCCTGCCACGTCACTGGTCCCTGCGACGTGAACGAAGCAGCCTCGTCGTTGCCATTGACAGCGCCGACAGCTACCACACAGCTCAACTCGCCTGGATTCGCGAGCTGGTCGGGGTCGAGATACGGAGGCGGACAGCTCGCAGGCACGCGCACGTTGTCGGGAATCGGATACGCCATCAGAAGGAAGCTGTTGCCTTCGTTTCCTGCGCACACCGCAGCCACGATTCCCGCATCGTTGACGGCGACACAAGTGCGTCGAAGCACGAGCTTATCTGTGTCAGCAGCGCCCGCCATGCCCAACGACATGCTTATCATGTCGCAGCCGTGTTCAACAGCCCATTCCATGCCGCCCGCGATGTTGACGGAGCCTCCAAAGCCATCGGCGGCAGTGCTTTTAACACACATCAAAGTCGCCTCGGGAGCAGCACCGGTCTGCGTGCCGGAAGTGCCGTCGCCACAGACGATTCCAGCGACATGGGTGCCGTGACCCTTGTCGTCCATCGGGTCGTCGTCACCGTTGACGATGTCGTATCCGTGATGCGGGAACTCCTCGCCCCCATCCCACAGATGGTCGGCCAAGTCAGCATGCTCGTAGTTGACACCCGAATCGACGACAGCAACAACGATGCCAGCGCCAGTGTAGCCAAGCTCCCAGACCCGGTCGACGTTGACCTGCGTGATGTTTGGCGTTATCTCCCGCGTGTTGACGTGGTTCCTGGCGTCTCCACTTGAGATGACTTCAGGGACGAGATGTTGTTTTTTGTCGAGCCCCATAATCTTTATGTCATCTCGCCCCGAAATCACCAGGATTGCCTCTTTTGTAGCCGAAAACGCGATGGAATTTGACATCCAAAGTGAAGTGCCTAAACGCATGTCTTTTGAACTGTTGATGTATTCTGTCAAATCCTTCTGCGATGCTTCCGCGAATGACTTCAGTTCCTTCACCACGAAATCCCTGCGTTCCGCGCGCGTTGCAAAAGCATCCGCTTTCCGATTCAAAATATCGCGGTCGTATCGTGCCTTCAGCACCGCAATGACTTCAATCTGTTCGTCATCTGAGCGTCGACTCATTTCTTCATATAGCTGATTATCAATAATTTGAGCGTTTGCAAAAAGCGCACTCAAAAACAATGCCAAGGTCAAAAAATATCTTTTCATAATTATTCTTTAATGATTTTTTCATAAAAAACACCTTCTGATGATTCTATTTTCATAAGATAGATACCATTTGGCAGGTCGCCGATATAGATTTGATTGTTTTTTTGAACACGGATTCCAACGAATTGACCATCAATGTTTATTAATGATATTTGAGACGTTTCAGGAGACGTTTCAGGAAACGTCTCTACGATGGTGATGAAATCTTTGGCTGGATTTGGATATATTGAAACCATATCCTTTTCATTTTCAACGACTCCATCATCTCCGATGGCGTTCACTGCCGCCAGCGCGTCGATGCGGCCTGAACCGAAATCGTTGCTTTTATGCGTCGACAGCGATATGGCGGTGCGTTCAAGAATCTCGTCAAGTTGGGCAGGTGTCAGCTCATGGTCTTTCGACAGCATCAGCGCCATTGTCCCTGCCACGCACGGCGTCGCCATCGAGGTGCCGTTTTTCAGGCAATAGCCACTGTTGTTGCTGTAATCCAATGACTTGATGTTCACGCCTGGCGCGCTCACGTCGGGACGGATGAGACCGATATTTGCCGAGCTTCCCGAAGAATACGGATAGTCGTTGTACTGTGCTACATCGGTCCATACTGACGGTCCCACCGACGAGAATGCGGCGATGGCGTCGTTGAAGTCGACAGCGCCAACACACACCACGCAACTTGTCCCGCCCGCGTTAACAAGCTGGTCTTCATGCAGATGCGGCGGAGGACAATCGCCTGGCGAGTATATATTATAAGGTATCGGAATCATTGACTGCATCTGGCGGACGTTGCCTGCGCAAACGGCGGCGACCACTCCGGCTGCCAAGGTGTTGTCGCAAGCCTGCCGCATCATCAGCTTGACGGCGGCGTCAGGCATAGGCTGCCCCAGCGACATATTCAGGATATCAGCGCCATGCTCCACCGCGAACTGCATCGCCTCGACCCACATCGTCGTCTCCGTCAGCTCGTCGTCGTTAAACACCTTCAGCGCCATGATTTTAGCACCCGGCGCGACACCGGTCTGAGTGCCTGAAGCGCCAGTACCCACTATCGTTCCGGCGACATGGGTGCCGTGACCGCGCCCGTCGGAAGGGTCGTTGTCGTGAGAATAGAAATCGTAGCCGTGGTTAGGGTATTCCGCGCCTCCATCCCAAAGACGTCCCTGCAAATCAGCGTGCTCAAGGTTCACGCCAGTGTCGATGACCGCAATGAGCACGTCCTCGCCAGTGTAGCCGAGCTCCCACACCTTATCCGCATTGACTTTCAACAGGTTTTCAGCGATTTCCCTGCCGTCACCACGCTCGACGGGAATCATCTCGTCATCGTCGAGGCATCGGAATTCCACACATTGGTAAACCACCAAGACATCATCGCGTTGAGCAATCTCATCGAGAAGCATCGCTTCTGCCATGCAGCTCACAGAATTGACAATCCACAACGGTCTTATTTCATCCACCACTCCATTGGTTTCCAATGCGTTAAGATAATTCAGCAAATCATATTGCGACTCTTTCGCCTGACGTTTCAGAGTGTTAACCACAAAATCACGACGCTCCGCCTTTGTCGGGAAAGCGTCCGCCATACGACTCAACGCCGTCACATCGGACTGCGACTTCAAAACAATGTTTATTTTTATTCTGCCGTCAGAATGATTAGCTGAAACGCCAGTAAAACTTAGTAAAACAGCAATAATTGCAATAAATACCTTTTTCATGACTTTTATTTATGATTTATGATGACTCGCGCAATCTTGCGAGCGTCGTTATTCTCTTTTATTTCAATGAAATACACACCATTCGGCAAATCGCCAACGTATATCTGATTATTATTTAAGACACATGTTTTAAACAATTTACCATGAATATTCATAATTGACATTTGACACGTTGCAAGAGACGTTTCAGGAAACGTCTCTACATGTAATACACCATCTGCAGGATTCGGGTAAACCGACAACATCTCACAATCCAACTCTCCTGTTGTCCAATACTCGTTGGTGGTTGCCACGGCTTTCACCGACACTATATTATTCGGATACACCGCTTGCACTTGTACGCAGTAATAATCTCCGTCGGTGCCGTTGAAATTATAGTTTGTACCATTGAAATTCTCCGCTATCAAATCTTCATTCAGCCAGATGTTATAGCCCGTCGGTGTGACCAACGAAGGTGCCTCCCAGCTGGCTTGAATGGTGTTGCCTGTCTTCTCAACCGTCAGATTCTCAGGATGATACGGGTGGTTTTCGGTCTCAAACAGGAAGCCGCTGTTGTACACTCTTTTCGTCTCATGCCTCTGAATCCACACAGCCACCTCAAGGTCGTCCATCTCCTCAACATGTGTGCTTGACATATCGTAATCGAACGTCAAGCGTTCCAGATGACCGGCTTTAAGTGACATCGTCGCACCTTGTCCGCCAGGCAGCATCTTCATCATCACATGGTGGAACGACGTCTCTCCGTTTGTCGTCGCGTTGTTATGCGTAATCTTTTCATTTACAGACACATATACTCTCACGTCATCCAAGCTTGCATATGGCATAATCTCAGCATTGATGTGAATCATAGAGCCATCGGTATAGAACGAGCCGCCGATCTCCATGGTCGCTGATTCGTTAAGATGTTCATTAAAGAGTGCCTGCGACGGAGCATTGACGCCACAGTCGTAGCTATCCATAAACAGCCAAGGTATCTGATTTACATCATAATACGTCTTTCTAATGTTACCTTCTTGGGTGTAATACGGGTCACCCGGTGGCGGCCAGTTCATCATATATTTCACGTAAGTGAACGTCCCTGGATTGTTGTTGCAGAAAGCATCCATCGCTTCGCTCAATACCGGGCAAGTGCCACATGACGAAGCAGAAAAATGCTCAAACAATGGCTTTCTGGACGCTGGTATACATGCCACCGACACCTTTTTTGTCATTGTATTATTTGTGGTATTATCGTCAACGACGCCATTCACCTTATTTATATTAATAGTCAGACTGTAATCGTCGGGGATGATATTTGCCGGCACATCGAAAGTGAGGTTTTTAAACGTTCCGCTAGGAATACTCTCATTAAATGTTTGTGTAACAACTTGATTATCATCGAATTGATAAGAACACTCCACTGAAGTGACATCATAGTTGCCGGTGTTAAAAAGGCGCATGCCGACATCAAAAACCCTATTAGCCTGCACCTCTTCCACATTGATTTCCTGTAAATCCAAGTCAAGATCTTGCTCTATAAAAGCCGAAATGTCGTCGACATATATATAGCTGAAATTCATATCATTAGAGTTTGTGAAATAGATACAGAACCTCACATTCGGCTTACCCATATCTTCCGTCGCAATCGTAGCATTCACCTGATACTGCCCTCCTGAGTTGTAAGTCTGGGACCATCCGCTATGCCATTCATTGCCTGACTTTGTGGCGATTCCAACCGTCAGACTGGCGCCCATCGCCATATCATAATAATGCTTAAACGAGAAATTTACGCTTTCCACGCCGGTGAGGTCCACTCCATCTGTTGTCAATCTCCAGGTGCCATTGACATTGCAATAAAACTCGACTTCATACGGAGAGCCTCCCGCATGACTCGTCTCCGTCAACTGCCAATAATCGGCCTGGGAGCCGACGACAGACCAGCCTGCAGGCAGATATGAATTGTCGAACTGTTCAAAAATAAAGACATTGCCGCTTCTCGCCATGAGTGCGAGACACAAAACCGACAAAGTTAACAAGTATTTTTTCATAGTATTTTTTCTTGTTAGGTGCAAATTTAACAAAAATCATAACACTAAAGTTATTTTTATGATTATTTTTGCACCTAACAAGAAAATATCAGACATGCCGATGCTGAATCTTTTCAGAAAAAAGTCCGTTACCCGAAAAGAAACGGAAAACGCCTTCAACGCGATGCTGCTGCGTAACAAGGCTTTGATTTGGCATGTCTGCTCCGACTACAGCCTCGGCCGCGCATGGAAAGTAGAGGACTGCATGCAGGAGGTGATTTACAACTTGTGGCGATACTTCGACACCTTCGAGGGCAGAAGTTCCGAGAAGACCTGGATTTACCGCGTTGCCACCAACACCATGCTGATGCTCAGGCGCAAAGATGACCGCAGTCCGATATTGGAACGAATTGACAATCAAGAAAAAGTGAATGCGATGCCATCAGAGACGCACGACGAGAACTATCAGCAGATGCTGCAGCTCATCGACACTTTGCCTGAGAAAAGCAGCATCGTCATCCGTGCCCACCTCGACGGCTTCACCTATCAGGAAATAGCAGATATGACTGATATGACAGAAGGTGCAGTGGCAATGCGGATATCAAGAATTAAGAAACAATTAAAAGAAATGTACGACAATGAAAAACGATAATATGAATAACGATTTCGATAAACAATGGCAAAAGCGCCAACAAGCCCTGCAGGACACAGAAAACAGCGTCCCGAGTGACGAGATGATAATGGCGATGGCACGCCGCGCTCAAAACCGCCAGCACAGAAAGCTGATATGGATACCATACTCCGCAGCAGCATGTCTCCTTATCGGGATGATTGTCTTTGGATGGAATATACGAAACGTCAAGACAAAACTTCCTGTGGCTCAAGAAGTTAACATCGAAGGACAGACAGTAAAGTTCCTATGCAACTCGGGCTGCTCGGCACATGACATCATCAGTTCGGCAAAAAACATAATAAATCAATAAAAAATGAAAAAAGCAATATCAACGAGCCTGCTAATCATCGCGTTACTGCTTAGTGCCTGTTTGCGCGAACACGCTGACAATCAGACAAATGCAGCGCTTGAGCTCTACTGTCAGTATGCCGGTAACAACAATCTGACAGTGGCTTATCTGTGCGACTTCATGATCGAAGAGCACGCAATCAACGCAGTGATGATTCAGGCAAACGACAACGAGAACTGGAACTGGCTTCAAAAAGAGTTCGCTGTGATGGAGCATGATGCCAACTATGCCGTAGAGATGGGTATGGAATGGAACACATCCCTCAGCGTTGACGAAGACGTATTCCAGAAGGAATATCTTGATAATGATGAGATTATGTTCTTTGCGAATGCTATCGTCACCCAGCTCAACGAGACCATGAACTCGCTTCTCGCCTCCGAAGGCGAAGTCGAAAAAGCGTCGTTTGCCATCAACGAGAACATCGATCTTACAGACGGCCTTGATTTCGGCGTGGAATTCCGCGACACTACCGCCATAAACCGAATCCTTCAAGCCGTGGCTGATTTATTGAGCAACAACGGATTGGAACACAAAGACTCCATCGTAAAAACAGATGTCTCAATAATTCAAGATGCCCGAAAGCATGGTCAGGAAGGCTACGTGACAGCCGTCGACGACAAAAACCTCACGCTCTGGATTTTCTTCTACGACAATGCCGAAGAATGCAGCAGTATCATGAAACACATCAGAAAAGATATTTTCACATATTAGAAAAACTTTTATAAAAAAATGTTATCTTTGCAAGTCTAAAAATCAGTGATTAACAATTTAATTCAAATAAAATGAAAAAAACTCTATTATTCATTGCAGTTTTTGCCTTGACGATAGGCGAAATCTTTGCAGGTCCTGTCGACGCTCAGCGCGCACAGCAACTTGGTCAGCGTTTCATGAGTTCTGCCACAGGCTCACAAAAGACTGATATTCAATTGGTTTACACCTCAGCGACACGTGAAGCCGTTGATTATTACGCGTTTAACGTGTCTGACGGCAACGGTTTTGTCATCATCGCCGGTGACGACCGCGTGAAGCCTATTCTGGCTTATTCGACAACTGGAAGCTTCAACCCTAACGACATCGCCGACGGTTTTGAGTTCACTTTGAACAGCTTCAGCCATGAGATCCAATACATTAGAGACAACAACATCGAAGCCACTGCAGACATCAAAGCCGAATGGGAATCTGTTGCCGAGACTGGCTTTATTAATAAGGAGAGAAAATCACGCAGTGTGGTTGGTCCTCTCTGCCAGACAATCTGGAACCAGAACTTCCCATGGAACAGCCAGTGCCCTGAGGACGAGGAAGGCAACGGCGGTCACGTGTATGCGGGCTGCGTCGCCACCGCAATGGGACAGGTGATGAAATACTGGAACTATCCGGAACATGGCACAGGCTCATATTCTTATAATCCTGAAGGATACCCAACACAATCAGCCAATTTCGGCGAGACCGAATACCACTTCGAGCTGATGCCAAATTCGCTCGATTCCACAAGCACGGAGAACGACTATTTCTATATCGCGCAATTCCTGCATCACCTTGGTATTTCTGTCGAGATGCAGTACAGCGGTCATGGCAGCGGCGCATATTCATACGCAGTGCCTGTCGCTCTTCAGACCTATTTCGGCTATACTTGCGATGACATCGAGACTTTGAGTTTCTGGGGATTTAACTTCTACACCAACGAGCAATGGATTCAGATGTTGAAGGACGGCGGTCTCGACGAGGGAATGCCTTTGTATTACAGCGGTTCCGACGACAACGGTGCAGGCGGTCACGCCTTCGTGTGCGACGGCTACGACGAGAACGACTATTTCCACTTCAACTGGGGATGGAGCGGCCGCGACGACGCATGGTGCCCTATCGGCGCACTCAACACCACAAAATATGCATTCAACGACGGCAATGGATTCATCGGGCATATCCAACCGGCATCACAGGAATATTTCCTGCGTCCGGAAAACATCACCGACTTTGAAATCGTTGAAAATGATGACATGACAAGCGTCACCATCAACTGGACCAACCCTGAGAACAGCCTTAACGGCGAGCCTCTCGGCGACTTCACCGTCTATGTCTATCGTAACGGGGAAATGATTTTCCAGTCAGAAGGCGTGAAAGGACAGAGAATGGACATCGTTGACGCTGATCTTGAAGATGGTCTTTATCATTATTCGGTTATCGCCGAGAACAGCTATGGTTACAACCGCAAAGCATATGCCAACATCCTTGTCGGCGACAAGTGCGACATAGTTTTCGAGCTCGCTGACGAAGGCGGCGACGGCTGGAAAGGCGCTGCCATCAGCGTGACAGACGAAAACAACACCATCATCGCTGTGGTGACAATGGACGAAGGCTCGGAGCAGACCATCGTGATGCCGTTGTTGAGCCAAAACCTCAACTTCTACTGGAATCACGGTTGGTATCACAACACAGAAGAATACGACACCGACTTCGAGTGCTCATTCGTGATAAAGAACGCCAACGACGAGGTTCTCTACACCTCCGACGAGCTTCAGGACGGCAATTTCCTGACATACGATAACCGTTGCGAAGACGCTGTCGATGATAAGGAAGCCTTAAACGACCTCCGCCTCTACCCTAACCCTACCGACGGCATTTTAAGAATAGAAGGCAACGGAACGATGACCATTACTGTAATGAACGTTCTCGGTCAGAAGATTGTGGAAACAACCGCCAACGGCAACGCTGTCATCGATTTAAGCAGTTATGAATCAGGAATTTACATGGTGATGGTTGAGACAGAAGCAGGTATCAAGACTGAAAAAATAAATTTGAAAAAGTAACAATTATGACAACAATAAAAGGAACATACAAAGGCAATTTGCGCAACGAGATGACGCATTTGCAGTCAGGAAACACCATCATCACCGACGCTCCGACCGACAACCACGGCAAGGGTGAGGCGTTCTCCCCTACTGATTTAGCTTGTGCCGCTTTGGCAGGCTGCATGATGACCATCATGGGAATCACTGCCCAGACCAAAGGCTTCAACATCGACGGTGCCACCTACGAGATAACAAAAACGATGGCTTCCGACCCACGCTGTATCGGACAAATCGACATCGTTATCACTTTCCCTAAAAACGACTACACCGATGCGCAGAAAGCAATGCTCAAAAGAGCTGCTGACACCTGCCCAGTTGGAAAATCGCTGCATCCGGATGTGAAGGTAAATTTGGAGATGAGGTTTTAGGCTTGTCTGAATTTTTTCTAAAAAAACTTGAAGTCATAATCTGTGACTTCAAGTTTTTTATTTATCTTTGCAGTGTCAATTTCTAAAAATTCATTGTTTATGGAATCTTTAAATATTTCAAATGCCATAGTGGCGACAAACATCAATAAATTAGACACACTTCAGGAAATTGAAGACAGAATTTTCACAATTAGAGGAGTTCAGGTCATGATTGACAGGGACTTAGCAGAGATTTACAAAGTCGAGACGAAAGCTCTCAACCAAGCAGTAAAGCGTAACATTGAGCGTTTTCCTGAGAGATATAGGTTTCAACTTACAAAAGAAGAGCAGCAATATTATGATTCTTCAAGGTCACAAATTGTGACCTCAAAGAAAGGTGGCAACAGGTATCTTTCTTATGCCTTCACTGAGCAAGGCGTTTCCATGTTAGCTTCAGTACTTAAAAGCGAAACCGCAGTTCAAACAAGCATCAAAATCATCGATGCTTTCGTCGCAATGAGGCAATTCATGCATAAAAACGCCAAACTTTTTGTTGAAATCGACAATATCAAGCAGCACTTGATTCAAACTGATGTGCATCTCAATGAGAACGACAAGAAAATCGAACATATCAACAGCCTACTCTATCGGTTCTTCTGTAAAAGATGCAGGAAAGAGATGTTTTGCAGTGACGCAAATTAATGAAGAGTGGATGGTGAAGATGATTTTGGAGAAGATTACAATATAAAGACAATAACTGGTCGCAAATTGCGACCGTTTGAAAATGTTTTAAACACAAAAACAATATTCCAATATGGTTTTTTGTTGAGTTTTCCATATTGGATTATTGGCTTGGGTGGTTAATTCCATTCCAATCTTTTCTAAATAAATGCAAAATTCATAAACGAATTGCCTCTGGCTGTTCCACACCCAAAACAGTGAACAATTGATTTATATCTCCATTTGAGACATTGTTCTGACAGGCTTCTGCAACAAGAGTTTTATAATCAGGTTGAACCCTTAAGAATTTGCGATTGTAATAATCGTAACGCAGATAAGCCCAATAGTAATAATATATACCCTTGGGTTCAATCATTATTGCAGCATTTATAAACTCTTCTGCTTTGTCGATTTCAGATCGTTGACACACAAATGCCTTTCTTCCTTTTAGCATTGCAACAGCAGCCCAAAAGTACGTTTCCGAATTGTCGAAATTATCAACAATAGCTTTATCAAACGCCGCAATTGCTTTATCATAAAGCTTTAGTTTCAGAAAACACATTGCCAACGCTCCATTGATTTTATTGTTCGCAGGATCGGTAGCCAAGGCTTTCTGATAAGCACTTGCATACTTGTTAATTTCCAGCATTGATAAGGCATCAACATTGTTTAAGGAAGAAATGACTACAGGACGATGGCAAGCAGGACATTCCTTCATATCCGTTGATAAAGGGCGCCCACATCCAGGGCATTCCAATTCGAGAATTTTTGTCATAGTGATGAATTATTAATTAATAGGGTTTGGTTTCTTTGTTGTGCAAGATACAAAATGTCTTTGCACAAGGTTGATATTGTCGATGCGTCGCCTTCCAAAACCAAAGAATTAATCTTTTGCAGTATTTGCGATTCCAAAACTTGTGCTGAAGCATTTGATTTAACAGGAGAGGTCCGCACATAATCATACACCTGTTCAAGTTGGCGGTATTCTTGTTTGTCTGTGATGCCATCCAACTTCGTACGAAGCAACCCTTCGGCCGTTTTAACATAAAACAATTCTTGTTGGTGTCGCTGCTGTTTTTCAGAAGTATTGATGTTAACAAGAGACAAGATGATCAATCGAATAAGTACGACCACCCAACATATTACCTGAATAATTACATTGTATTTTATCTGGATGCCAACAATCATTAATATGACAGACAATACTAATTCAAACCACCAGAAACCAAATGTTAAGGAATACACTGGCATGGCAGTATCTTTAGCTACATTCTTTGGATATAGCAATGGCGTCAATAGAAATAGTATATATGCGGCATGAATGCAGCCGTAATTAATCCATGTTGTCGTTGTTCGATCTTCCTGGTTGGTCAGCAAAAAGAAGCAAACATTGAATACAATTAGGAACAAGGAATCCAAAACCAAGAAAAGTGTTTTTGACTTTGTGCTCATTTTACATCTGTTTTAGAAGTTCTTCTTTCTTTTGATCAAAGTCAGCTTGCGATATAAGACCCATATCAAGCATTTCCTTAAGTTGTTTTAATTTTGCCATGATTGGATTGTCTGTCGGAGGCGCTTGATTTTGCATAGGGCTTTGTGCAAACATTTGTTGTGCCATACCGCCAAATACGCCACCCATGCCAAGTCCCATACCAAGACTTGCTCCGGCTGCTGCGATTCCGCCTGTTCCTTCATTTGTAGACAGATTCTTCATGATATCTACTTGTTGTTGCGCAGCCCAACCTGAGCCAAGGTATTGCATACGTTTTTTGTCGGTCATCATCTTCTCGACTCCGGGATCTTCATATTCGTCTTTGCATCTCGATATAGAAAAAACCTTAAGTCTCAATCCATAATCATCAAAAATAGACTGTATTTGTGGTTCGACAGATTTTGCAAAATCCACAAGATTGCCTACATAATGGAATACCTCTTTGTAGTTTTGTGCTTGCAGGTTCTGAAGGGTTTTGTTTATTGCATCTGCAATGTGCATAGAGAACTCGTTAGCAAAATATTGGTTCAATCCCGATTGGGTCTCAAAATCAACGTTGTTGCCAATAAGTTTTGTTAAGAACTTTTGCGGATTTGCAATTTGAACTTTATAAGCTCCTCCTGCTTTGATGTTCACCGGACCAAGCATTGGGTCTCCATATCGAATGGGTTGCATAGTTCCCCATTCGATTTCCTTACTGTCCGCTTCGCGAACAAAATAGACAACACTATTAAATGTACTTATGCCGCCAGAAAACAGATTCCGTAAACGTGAAATGAATGGATAGTTTTCGGTCGAAAGCTTGTAAGTACCCGAAGTGAATACCTGTTCAATATTACCTTGGTTGATAAATATTGCCTGTTCTCCCGGCATTACAATAAGAGTCGAATTTGTATTAAAGTCTTCTTCTGGCTGCCGCCATATCAGCAGGTTTCCGTCACCAGAGTTTTTAATTACATCAACCCAATGTTTTCTGCCACCAACATAAGCAGATTCATTTTCGTTTTTCCAAGTGAATAAGCCCATATTTTGCTTTTAAATCTTTAATTATGAGTTTTTCTTGTCACGAAGCATAGCTTTCATTCCTTGTATTGCCGCTTCTGTGTAATCGTTTTGTTCCATTGAACAATAAAACTTATCACCTGGTACCGTTAGAGCAAAGCGATTGGTATCAACATTAACAAGAATTGTCTTTTTTTGTTCATCATCATATTCTGGTGTCTCCACGGTATCCGTTGAAGTTGAAAAATTAGTAATATCCTTGTAAAAATACTCCTCAGTCTGTTCCTTTTTCCCATCTTCATCAAGATTGAATGTGTTTTGATAAAGAAAAACCTGAGTTGATGAAAAGAACAGCCATGTGATTTGATATTTTGAAGAACGCCACTTTTTATCTTCACCCTTTTTTGAAAACGAATATTTATCGAACTGAAATCCTTCAAAATGTACTGGTTCAATTTCATTCACTTGACTTTCATCTAATCCGATTTTATTTAATGCTTTTTGGCGATAATCATTTTTTTGTAAGATTGCCAGCACCATATCATCATACTCTTGATCAGACATAGGTTTTTTCCATAAAAAACCAGGCTTGTTACAAAAATAACGAATTACAGCAATCTGGTCATCGGTACGTCCTTTTATACGCTCTTTGACATAAGGAGAATCATTGTAATGTGTCGTTCTCCACAATACGAATAACGCGACTAAAATAATAATAAATGTTAGCATTTCTTTAATGATTTTACTCTGCTCTTACACCTTCGCAGATCTTGGTTTAGAAAGTGCGAAATTATTGAAAATGATTACAGATTAAAAAAAATATGCGTGACAATAAATCACAAATCAGTGAATATTATTCACATGATTAATTAGTATTTCTAAAAGACGCTAATAATTTAGATAAACTATCGACATTCTCTTCAGTTAAATCATCCAAAGTTATATTAAAACTCAGATTTGTACTATATTTTGCTTGCAAGCCATAATGTTTCATCACGTCTTCAAGAAAATTATGTTCCAATGCTTCAGAAATTTTCACAAGTATTTCAACATCAATGCTTTGGCGGTTAAAGATTTTATAAACGTTGGTTCTTTCACAATGAATCCTCCGCGCAAACTCCGCCACGCTCATCCCGCTCATGTCGAAAACGGATTTCACCATGTGCCCGATGTGAAGTTTGTTCTGAGTTTCCATAATGTTGCCATATCAAGACATAACATAAAAAAGGCGTGGAAGTAAATCTTGCTCGATACCCCGGGTTTCCACGCCCGCATCCTCTAACAAGTCTATCCACGCCGTACGAATACGGCATTTCGAGAACTTATTCTTGAGGATGTGTCCAATATAGGACAATGTGGAAATTTGGGTATCAAGAATAGCTTCGAACCGCTATTTATATGTCAATGTTTCGTTTTTCTACATAATATGTCGTTTAAATTTCTGCAAAGATACGCAAAAAGTTTGAAGTTTGGAGTGTGAAGTTTGGAGTTTTTTCATTTTACAGACTCAATTTCTTAAAACCATCCAGATTTAACTCACGGCGCAACTCCTCCTCTGTCGGCATATACGGCATGTATTTCGCAGCATAAATCTGTTTGTTGTCTTCAGGCAATGTCATCCGCACCAAAGTGTCACTTTTTGTCGCACACAATAGCAATCCAATCGGAGGATTATCGCCTTCGTTCATCATTTCGCGAGTGTAATAGTTAACATACATCTGCATTTGCCCCAAATCTTGGTGCGTCAGATCGCCTGTCTTTAAGTCAACAAGTACGAAACATTTCAAAATGTAATTGTAAAAAACCAAGTCGATGTAAAAATGTCTGCCATCTACGTTAAAATGCTGCTGTCGTGCCACGAATGAGAAGCCCCTTCCCATCTCCATCATAAACTTCTGCAAATGGTCAATCAACGCCTGCTCCATATCAGATTCATAAAAATGTTCGTTCTTCGGTAAATCAAGAAACTCAAGGACATACGGGTCTTTTATGATGTGCTCATATTCTGGTTTCGGCTCAGTTTTCTGAATTTCTTCCTCTACACTTTCCTTGTCTCTGCTTGCAAGAATCCGCTGATAATACATGGTATTTATCTGTCGTTCCAGTTGTCGCGACGACCATCCGGATTTTACAGCTTCATTGGCATAAAAGTTCCTGGCATCTTCATTTGAAACACTTATCAGAAGCCGATAATGTGTCCAACTCAATTCGGCACGCAGTGCGTGCCGTTTTGGAAACGCCAAATAAAACTGCCTCATATTCCGAAGATTACGAACTGTAAAACCACTTCCGAACTCTTTCGTCATATTCTCCGAAATATAATTCAAAATGCGCTGACCGTATGCCGCACGATCCGATTCCCCACAAGCCTCGTAGATGGTTTTGCCAATGTTCCAATAAGCCAAAACCATAGCCTCATTAACCGATTTGTAAATCTGCTGCCTTGCCTCAACAACAAAACCTCTCACCGAATTGTAAACGTGATTTTCATTTAAATCAATTTTTTCTAAAATTTTTTGATCAGATTTCATAACATTTTTTTTTAAAGATTTTATAAATAATGAATTATGTTCTTGGTTGCAAAGATAATAAATATTTCATTATAATTTCACTATTTTTCACAAAAAGCTTGAAATATAATCAGCGAATGCCTTGAAAAACTTATTGTAATTAAAAACAGTCATTATAACTGATTCTTAATGACTTAGCCTTATATACATACACTTTTATTGGGGAATAATTGGCATAAAACAACATTTTTATAGGGGAATAAAAAATTGAGTTAAAGTCTGTTCCGAAACCGTCATTTCCGAAATAGTCGTTTCGGATGTATTGTTATATCAAATATTCTATGATTCAAAACAATTAAACATCTGCAATATGATTGCGGATTTTCTTAAAATATCCGCAACGATATTGCGAAAATATATAAGTTTTTCACAAATCACACCAATTCATAATTCGTACTTCTTCCTCCCTCTACATTTTTCTTTAGCACTCCTTTGTTTATCAAATCGTTTATATCATTCAAAGCCGTGTCGGTCGAGCATTTCGCGATTTTTGCCCATTTGCTCGTGTTGAGCTTACCAAAAAAGCCGTCAAAAAGCATGTTTATCAGTTTCTTCTGGCGTTCGTTGAACTTCATTTCAGAATTTGACTCCCAAAATCGCGCTTTCCGAAGAACTGAAGACAACGTCTCACTCGTGGATTTTATAGAATTTTCAAGACAATCCAAGAACCATAACAGCCATTCGGTTATATCGCCTTCACCTTTTTGCGTCTTTTCCAAAACATCATAATATCGATTCTTGTCGATCTGTATCTGATTCGACATGCTATAAAAACGTTTTGATGTCTCATCAGCTCTTGAAAGCAGCATCTCCGTCAAAGCCCTGGCAATTCTGCCGTTCCCATCGTCAAACGGGTGTATTGTAACAAACCAGAAATGCGCTATCGCAGCCTTCAATATCGGGTCGTTAGAATTATCTTCGTTAAACCATTTTATAAAACGAGCCATTTCTTCAGGCACTCTTTCAGGTTCAACCGCCTGATAATGAACTGTCTCAAAACCTATCGGACCAGAAACGACTTGCATAACATGAGTGCGGTATTTCGCGACATCTATCGAATAAAGTCCACTCATCCCAGTTGGGAACAACACATTATGCCATCCGAACAGTCTTTCATCCGTCAAAAGAGCGGTATAATTATGCGTCGCATCAAGCATCATCTCAACAACTCCGTCAACATATCTGGATGTACTTACAACACCCACCGTAGGTATGCCAAGCCGCCGTGCCACAGACGATCTCACTTGCTCCAAATTCAGCATCTCCCCCTCTATCTCAGAAGATTTTACAATCTCCAAAGAGATATTTGCCAACTGGGCTTCATTTTGTAACGAAAAACCTATAGATGACAACTCTCCAAGTAACCTCCCCTGCAACGCTCTCACTGCAGCCAGCCTGTTCATCACCGCCGATGTGTCGAATGTGAAATTCCACCAATTGTCATATTCATGCAAATACATAATTTCAAATTTTTTGCAAAAATAAATATTTTCGGCAAATAATCAACCCAATCACCGAAAATTTTTCGGCGAATAGCCGATTTATTCACCGAACACCATATAAAAAAACACGTAGAGACGCGCCATGGCACGTCTCTACATATATTAATTAATAAGGTATAGGGCGAATGATGATTCGCCCCTACCAAAATTAATCGTTATATTCAGCCAAAACTTCTTTGACTTTGTCCGGTGTCAAACGGCCATAGACCTTGTCACCAATCATAGCGACTGGAGCAAGACCGCAAGCGCCAACGCAACGGAGGCAGTTCAATGAGAACTTTCCGTCAGGTGTTGTGCCACCAACTTCAACGCCGAGCTGACGTTTCAACTCATCCAAAACCTTCTCAGCACCACGCACGTAGCAGGCTGTACCCAAGCAAACTGAAATCGGGTGTTTGCCCTTTGGAGTCATGGTGAAGAACGAATAGAATGAAACGATACCGTAAACTCTTGATACAGGGATGTTTAACTCCTTAGCGACAAGTTCCTGAACTTCTGCTGAGAGGTAGCCGTACTCACCCTGAACCTTGTGAAGCACGTTGATAACTTCGCCACCATCATTACGGAACGATTTGCAAACGTCCTTGATGAATTTGATTTTATCTTCTGATAATTTAATAACTGCCATAATATTCAATTTTTAATTTTCCAACAATTATTTTTCGCTAATCTCAACATGTTCTGACTTGTCGAAATAGTGTGTATGCAGCAGTTCATGTGACTTGTGGCCGCATGGTTCACCAAAGTACTCAGCGTAAATCTTCTTGATTGAAGGATTCTCGTGTGACTTACGGATCGGTTTGCCGAGGTCTTCACGATAGATAGCCTCTGTACGTTTCTTGATGATTTCACTGTTGCCATGGTGATATGGCTGACCAGCTCCACCGACGCAACCGCCTGGGCAAGCCATGACTTCGATAGCGTGGAACTGCTCTTTGCCTTCGCGAACTCTTTCGAGGAGCTTGCGGGCATTTGCCAGACCGTGAGCGATACCGATGTGGATTGGGGTGCCTGCAAAGTCAACCCAAGCGTCACGAATACCGTCCATACCACGGAGTTCTGTAAAGTCAATCTTTGGCAACGGTTTGCCGGTGAACACCTCGTATGCTGTACGGACAGCAGCCTCGATAACACCACCTGTTGCACCGAAGATGACAGCAGCACCTGTTGACTCGCCGAGCGGATCATCGTAATCCTCTGATGGCATGTCCTTAAGATCGAGGTTGAACTGCTTGATCAAGCGAGCCAACTCACGTGTTGAAAGGACGTAGTCGATATCTGGGTTACCGTCTTTGTAGAACTCTTTACGTTTGCTTTCGTATTTCTTTGCCAAGCAAGGCATGATAGAAACGACGACGAGGTCTTCTCTCTTGATGCCCATCTTCTCTGCCCAGTAGTTCTTAGCAACAGCGCCGAACATCTGCATAGGTGACTTGGCTGTTGAAGGAACGTCAAGCATATCCGGGAAGTTGTGCTCGAAGAAGTTGACCCAACCTGGGCAGCATGATGTCAAGATAGGGAGACGCACTGATTTGTCGCCTGCCATGAACTTCTTGATACGGCCGAGGAGCTCTGTACCTTCTTCCATGATGGTTAAGTCAGCGGTGAAGTCTGTATCGAACACATAGTCGAAGCCGAGGCGGCGCAATGCTGCTGCCATCTGGCCTGTGACGATGGTACCTGCAGGCATGCCGAACTCTTCGCCGAGAGCGACACGTGTTGCAGGAGCTGTGTTCACGATGACGGTCTTCTTAGGATTGTTGATAGCTGCCATCACGTTACGTGTGTCGTCAACTTCGCTCAAAGCGCCGACAGGGCAAACCTGGACGCACTGACCGCACATGACGCATGGTGAATCCATGAGGTCTTGCTCGAAAGCTGGAGCGACGACGGCCTGGAAGCCACGGTTCACAGCGCTCAAAGCACCGACTGTCTGGATGTTGTTACATACGTTCTCGCAGCGGCGGCACATGATACATTTGTCGATGTCGCGGACGATTGAAGGTGACATATCCTTGCGGTATGTCGACTGCTCACCCTTGAATGGGATGTCGCGGATACCGAGGTTCTGAGCGAGCTTCTGGAGTTCGCACTGACCTGACTTGGCGCATGTCAAGCAGTCTGTCGGGTGGTCAGAAAGGATAAGCTCGACCACTGTGCGGCGTGCGTTGATGACGCGTGCGCTGTGTGTCAACACTTCCATACCCTCGACGCAGTCTGTTGCGCAAGCCGGGGCGAGGTTACGACGTGGTTTGCCGTTGAAATCTTTTGTGATCTCGACAACGCAAACACGGCATCCACCTGGTTTGTTCTCAAAGTTCATTCCTGCCAACTCGAAATAGCAGAGGGTAGGAATATGAATACCGGCCTGACGGGCAGCTTTCAAAATTGTTGTGCCTTCTGCGACCTGAATCTGTTTGTTATCTATTGTTACATTAATCATATCTTTCTCCTCCTCTATTTATTTGATAGAAATAGCATCAAATTTACATCCGCTCATACATGCACCGCACTTGATACACTTCGTTGTGTCGATTTCCATTGAAGGAAGCTTGTGACCTTCGGCGATGTAGTTAGTCTTCGAGATAGCTTCTGCAGGGCAGTTCTTGGCGCACTTGCCGCAGCCGATACATTTATCTTTGTCGATGACGTAGTTCATGAGTTTCTTGCAGACACCAGCGCGGCACTTCTTGTCGACGACGTGCTCAACGTATTCATCCCAGAAGTTGTCGAGTGTTGACAGAACCGGGTTTGGTGATGTCTGACCAAGGCCGCACAATGCTGTGTCTTTGATAACAGCTGCGAGGTTGCGGAGCTCCTGGAGGTCGTCCATTGTTCCGTTGCCTTCTGTGATCTTGTTGAGGATTTCGAGCATTCTCTTGTTACCGATACGGCATGGTGAGCATTTACCGCAGCTCTCTTCGCATGTGAACTCGAGGTAGAACTTAGCGATAGCAACCATACATGATGTGTCGTCCATAACGACCATACCGCCTGAACCCATCATTGAGCCGGCAGCCATCAATGAATCGTAGTCGATAGCTGTGTCGAGGTGTTTCTCTGTCAAGCAGCCGCCTGAAGGACCACCAGTCTGAACAGCTTTGAACTTACGGCCACCCTTGATACCACCACCGATTTCGTAGATGATGTCGCGGAGTGTTGTTCCCATAGGGACCTCAATCAAACCGACGTTGTTGATCTGACCTGCCAATGCGAACACCTTTGTACCTTTTGACTTCTCTGAACCGATTGATGCGAACCAGTCAGCGCCCTTGGTGATGATGATCGGGATGTTGGCGAATGTCTCGACGTTGTTAACGTTAGATGGTTTTGCCATGTAACCTGAAACAGCCGGGAATGGTGGTTTCAAAGTAGGTTCACCACGTTTGCCTTCCATTGAGTGGATAAGAGCTGTCTCTTCACCGCAGACGAATGCGCCGGCGCCGTAGCGGAGCTCGATATCGAAGTTGAAGCCGCTTCCGAGGATGTCGTCGCCGAGGAGGCCGTATTCACGAGCCTGAGCGATAGCAACCTGCAAACGGTGGATTGCCAATGGGTATTCAGCACGGATATAGACGAGACCCTTTGTAGCGCCGATAGCGTATCCGCAGATAGCCATAGCCTCGATGATTGAGTTCGGGTCACCTTCCATGATTGAACGGTCCATGAACGCGCCCGGGTCGCCTTCGTCAGCGTTGCAGATGACGTATTTCTGGTCGGCCTTGTTCTTTGCGCAGAGACCCCATTTCACACCTGTCGGGAAGCCCGCGCCGCCACGGCCACGGAGACCTGACTTGGTGATTTCGTCGATGACCTGCTGAGGTGTCATCTCGCCGAGAACCTTGGCGATAGCCTCATAACCACCGCGTGAGATGTACTCGTCGATATCCTCTGGGTTGATGAAACCGCAGTTACGCAAAGCTATACGGAGCTGTTTCTTGTAGAAACCCATGTGCTTTGAGTCGGCGACATGCTGTTTGTTTTCCGGATCAAGGTAGAGAAGGTCTGTGACCTTACGACCTTTGATGATGTGCTCGTTGATGATTTTCTCGACATCTTCAGGCTTTACCTGTGTGTAGAATGTGTTGTCAGGGAGCATCTTCACGATAGGGCCCTTCTCGCAGAAGCCGAAGCAGCCTGTTCTGATGACCTGAACTTCATCTTGCAAACCTTTTTCCTTCAGGATTCTTTCAAAGGTTGCAATGATCTCATCACTTGCAGATGCCTTACATCCGGTACCACCGCAGCAAAGCACGTGCGTTTTGATTTTTGTCATATAAAGTCCTCCAATTTAGAATGAATGATTAGATTTTCTCATAGTTCACCGGGATGATGCCTTCAACGAGTTCGTTGTTCATGACATACTTCTCGAGAATTTCGTCGGCGCGTTTGTTGTCAACGTGACCGAAGACGATCGGGTCTTTGCCAGGAACCTTAACCTCGATGGTAGGTTCTGCGTGGCAGTAGCCCATGCAGCCTGTCTGAGTAAAAACGACGCTGAGTTTCAGCTGGTCGGCTTTCTCCATCATGTGTTCCATCACCTGTTTTGCACCGGCGGCGATACCGCAGGTTGCCATAGCGACTTTCACCTGAACCATTGAGTCAGGGTTGTTGCTCTTTTCACGAAGGTCGAGATTTGACTGTAATTTCTCTCTCATAGCCTTCAATTCTGCCAATGATTTTACTTTTGCCATATTTTGTAAAATTATGTTAATGAATGAATTATGAATATTTCTTCAATATTTCCCACTGATTTAAACGTTTGGCAAATATACGAATCATTTTTATATAAAAAAATATTAATGAAAAATTATTTTTGGTTCCTCATTGAAAACTCACAACCACAATATTTCTGGTTGTAAAAGCCGTATTCCCTGATGATTTCAAGCCTTCGCTCGCTCAGTCCGCCCTTGCGCCAATTCTGCGCCCAAAACGTCACATCAGGATAAAATGAGACGGCAAATTTTCCGGCTTCCTCGATTTGTTCGAGACTCTTCCAACGGCTCGAGGCAAGCGTCGTCGTGATGACAGAAAAATCGTGTTCGTGTGCATATTTTGCAGCTCGTAACAGTCTGTATTTGAAACATTTAAGACAACGTCCTCCCCTCTCCGGCTCGTCTTCCATACCAACCATTTCACAACGCCATTTTTCATGGTCGTAGTCGTCGTCAATAATCTCCAAACCGAGCGATTTTGCATAACGCGTGCACTCGTTTTTTCGAATCTCATACTCCTCTAAAGGAAAGATGTTCGGGTTGCTATAATATATAGTAGGTGTTATTCCGTGCCGCATCAGACATTCGATAATTGCAGAGGAACACGGCGCGCAACAGGTGTGAAGCAGCACTTTCGTCGCTCCGCCAGGCACTTCAATCTCGAACTTCTTCTTCATCTTTCAAAAATCATGGTTTGAAGGTTATCAAAATCACTGCTATTATCGCGATTCCCAAGCCGAGATAGTTCTTCCATGTCAGCTTTTCCTTGAAGAGAAGCCATCCTGTCAACGCGGTTAAACTAACCACCCCGATGTTGTAAATCGGGAACAGCACCACGTTGTCGAAACAGCGCATGGAGTTATACACGCAAAACGTTGAGAAATAATTGATTACGCCAAGCATTATGCCTCCTGCGGCACTCTTCCACTGCCATTTCGATTTGCCTCGAATAATATCGTAAACGACGATGATAATTCCAAAAATCAACGCCACAAAATAGATGAACGCAATCATGAAACCCATGTCTCCGCCTGTATGCTGCTGCTCCGTGACCTTCATCAGGATATCGCCGGTGCCTGTGCCGAAAAATATGAAAACCGGCAACAATGCGATTATCCAATTATTCCCTTTCCCGCTTTTATTTTCCTCTGTACAGACGCGACTCATCACGTCTCCTTCCTTTGAGATGCGATTCGCATCTCTACCCCGGATTGATTGGGGGTTTCGTCCTCCGACAACGAGAACCAGCGCCACCAATGCCAAAACGATTCCCATCGTCGCCACGAAATTCAACGTCTCACTAAACATAACAACCCCCGCCAAGGTGGGCAAAACCACCGACAATTTACTTGACAGCGACGTCACCGTCACACCCGACCGCTGCGTGGAGGCGGTCATCAGCAGGTAGGTGAAAATGAACCAGAATCCGGTCAGAATCGACAGCCCAAACCACGGCTCGGCAACCAGTTGCGGAATGGTTTCATAACGCTCGCAGACAATAAATCCTGTAGCTGATGCAAACACATAGTTCCACATCAAAGCCTGATGGTTGTCAAGCCTAAAGCGCTCAAAAAGCCGCATCGCGACGAACACGCCCGTCGAAAAAACTATCGCTAAAACCAGATATATCATACGGCTGCAAAAATACAAAAAAATTAGATTTTGTCAATTATTTTCACCTCAACTCTTTCCTTACCAACACCCTACCGTCGCTCATCGTATATCTTATAATATAAACCCCTTCCCTCATCTCACTTTCTGGCACTCTTCTTCCGAAAATGTCAAAAAACGCAATCTTACAACCCTCTTTTTCCAAGTCTTGGACTTCATCAACTTCAGCAATATGATTCACCATCCAATGTGCTTTCCATCCGCCAGCCGTAGTGGCGCAATCTGAACGGAACTCCACGCACAAGGCATTGCCTGAAGACGTCACCGTGCCAGGACTTTCTGTGTTCCAACGCCCCAACTGCGGCGCAAAAACATTGTCGCCGTCATAAATCCAAAGAAAATCATAATCCTCTTCCAGTTCAAAATATGAAAAATCAAGTGTAATCCACGACTCATCATCGCTTTGAATCACCCATATCTTACGCTCGTCGTCAGTATAATCCTGATGAATCAAGTCGCCCTCTTCGATTCCAGGACCGCCCAAAAACTCCACCTGATTATCATCATTATTTATAAGCTTGTAATAATAATTCCAGTTCCAATACGGTCCCGGGTCGGTATGCGTCTGGTCGGGATAATGCTGATGCCCGCGTATCTGTATGCAAGCACCCTCTCCGCCAAGGTTATGCAGGCCCGAGTCGAGAGCCGTACCGTCGTCGAGAGTGTCGGTGCAGAAAGTACGATAAGCAAAAATATTCTCATAACGAGAACAGATATTTCGCATCAAATCAGCCGACGATTGATACATCGCCTGTGTAAAAAAACTGATAATGTCGCCGTATGCTTCATGCTCAACGCCGATGGTATAGCCGTTGGCGCTGCCTACATGCCACGCCTTGTCTTTCTCGCGCACCATCTGCGTCACCTGCCCGTCGTACGAGCGAACAACATAATGTGCCGACACCTCGGCCTCGCAGTTCTGAAACCAGCTGATGCATCCAGCGTATGAGCCTTCTGTATAATGAATCACCACCGCGCTAACAACCTTGGTGCGCTCACTCCAATTGCATTCTGGTGCAGGAATCCAAATGGCGTTGGGATAGTCTGTTTCCTTGGTCAGCGAGACGTTGGCACCCGAAAGAACGCCATAATCATCGCCAAAAAGCGCTTTGAGGTCCGAACCCAGATGGTCGTAAACCGAATAAAGCATCATCTTCATCGGCAGCTCGTCTTTTTTCCCATTCATGGGGAGTTCCGACAGCTCCATAATGACCGGCATCCAGTCCTCGGCGTCTTTCGATTTGACACCCATACGAAACGCGACTTTCTCGCATGCTTTGGCGTATGCAAGCACGTTGACAGCTGGGTCATCCACAATCTCTTGCTCAGTAAAACCTGACAGCTCCGACACAGTCTTGAGATTCTCCCTGAAACAGCCCTTGCCGTCCCTCACCAAGCCCATCATACCGTATGCGCGAGGCATGGCGGTCGGGTCGTCGGCAGGCATCTTGTAATCGGCGTCAGTGAGATGATGGCATTGCGTGTTTGTGAATGCGACGGCCTCAAGCAAACCTTTCGGCAACATCGGACATCGTTTCTCAGCCAAGCCAAAAACATCATTCTTCTGTGCGTTTGCACCAAGACCTGCTATCAGGAAAAACATAGACAAAACAATGTATTTCATACTGCGATTCATTATTTCCGCTTGCAAAGATAATAAAAAACTCGACAATTAAAATATTTTCAAAAAATCCTTTGCAATCTGAATAATATTTCATAAATTTGCAGTCCTATTTGTGAAAATTTAATTTCAAAAATTGATATGAAAGTTCAAGAATTAGTTGAAAAACTGGGACTTAAGGTCCTCGCAGGCAAAAACGGCCTCGACCGCGAAATCGACGGCTGCTATATTTCAGACCTCCTTAGCGACGTGATGGGCAACGCGCAGGAAGGCAACATCTGGATTACCCTCCAGACACACAAAAACGTGATGGCAGTGGCTTCTTTGAAAGAAATGTCATGCATCATCCTCGTCAAAGACCTCGGCGCCAACGAAGACACCATCAACCAGGCAAACGAGGAGGAACTGCCGATTTTGCAGACATCATTGCCGACATTTGAAATCGCAGGATTGGTTTACAACCTTTTAAATAAATAGTTATTCAGTTAATCAGTTAGTCAGTTGTTCAGTTAACTAACCGAATAACTGACTAACTGAACAACTGAACAACTGAATAACTTAAAAGTGGAACTGCAAAAGTACAGAGCGGACTTGCACCTTCACACGGTTCTATCGCCGTGCGGCGACATCTATATGTCTCCAGCCGCCATCGTGGAACAGGCGAAGAAGCTGCACCTCGACGTCATCGCCATCTGCGACCACAACACCACCCGACAGGTCAAGGTGACGCAGGAGATAGGACGCGAGCAGGGCATCCTCGTCATCGGAGGCGTGGAGATAACGACTCAGGAAGAGGCTCACGCCCTCGCCTACTTCGAAAACGACGAGCAGCTTGACAAGTTCCAAGAGTTCCTCGACGAGCATCTGCCGCATATCCCTCTCGACGAAGAGAAATTCGGCTACCAGCTCATCGTCGACAAGGACGAGGAAATCATCGGCGACGAGCCATGGCTGCTGTGGTCAGCCCTCGACTGCGACCTCGACACGCTATACGACAAGGTACACGAAATTGGCGGTCTATTCGTGCCAGCGCACGTCAACAAACCTGCGTCGTCATTGATGTCGCAGCTCGGTTTCATCCCGCCCGACCTCAAAGCCGATGCCCTCGAGATTTCCAAGCACGTGAAAAAAGACGAGTTTTTGAAGAAATTCGCATATTTGAAACGGTTCATGTTCACGAAGAGCAGCGACGCGCATTTCCTGCACATCATCGGCGAAGTGCACTGCGTGCTGCACATGTACGACAAGACGTTTGACGAGTTCCGCAAGACGCTCCATGGCGAGGACGGCCGCTACATCGACACTGAACCACAAGAAAAACTACAACTTTTATTCGGATGAAAGAATTAGCATTACATGTATATGACCTGATGGAGAACTCCACAGCAGCCAACTCCACCCTTGTCGAGCTGACCATCAAGGACAGCCTGAAGGACAACATATACGCCTTCACCATCAAGGACAACGGCAAAGGCATGACACCGGAGTTTCTGGCAAAGGTCACCGACCCTTGGACGACATCAAGAACCACTCGAAAAGTCGGGCTTGGGTTACCTCTTATTAAAATGAACACCGAGAACTGCGGCGGCGGAATGAAGATTGAGAGCGAGGTCGGCAAAGGCACCACGCTCAACTTCTGGTTTCAGCACGACAACATCGACCGCCCGCCTATGGGCGACCTCGCAGGCACCCTCGTGATGCTGTTCGCCGCCCACGAAGACATCCATTTCATCTACAAACACATCACCGACGAAGGCGAATTCGTGTTCGACACCGATGAAATCAAAGAAGCCCTCGACGGAATGTCAATGAACGACATCAAAATCATGAAATACCTGAAAGAAATGATTCAGGAAAATTTGGAAGAGATTCATTATAATGAATAATTGTAGGGGCGAATCATCATTCGCCCGATTAAAACGAATTCGCCCGATTAAAAAAACGAAAACATTAAATTAATATCGTAAAGACGCGATTCATTGCGTCTAATAAAAATAAACAAAATGAAATTAAGTGAAATTGCTAAAGTATTGAACGCCAAGGTAGTTTGCGGTCAAGACCGTCTCGACGAAGAGCAGGACAAAGCCTTCGCAAGCGACCTCATGTCTGACATTCTAACCCTTGGTGACAACTTCCCGATGATCGTCACCGGACTGTGCACCATGCAAACCATCCGCACATGCGAGATGGGCAACCTCGACATCGTCGTGTTCGTCAGGAAGAAAAAACCGACTCAGGAGATGATTGAACTCGCCGAAGACGAAGGCATGGTCCTCATGGAATGTGAATATTCCATGTTCAAGACATGCGGTCTGCTCTGGGAAGCCGGTCTAAAACCTATTTATTAACGAAAAATTACGATTATGCATCTGGAATATACAGTAGTTGAAGGAGATTTCGTCAATGCAGGGTCTGCGTCAAGCTCGATTAAGAAGACCTTGAAACAACTCAGCGTGAACCCGTCCATAGTAAAACGCGTCGTGGTCGCCCTCTACGAGGCGGAAGTCAACGCTATTGCTCATGCCTACGGCGGAGTGGTCACCGCCGACATCGACGCCGGCAAGATACTCCTTCGCGTCATTGACAAAGGTCCCGGCATCCCCGACATCGACTGGGCAATGCAGGAAGGCAACAGCACCGCCTCTCCGGAAGTCCGCAACATGGGTTTCGGCGCCGGCATGGGTCTGCCTAACATCAAGAAAAACGTCGACCGCCTCAACGTGCAGTCAACAGTTGGCGTCGGCACAACCGTCGAAATGGAGGTCAACCTCTCGTAGAAGATAAACGTTCAATAATAGCACAGTAAAGATGCGATTCATCGCATCTCATTTAATAACAAAAATTAGGATTATGTCATTCTTTCACGCTCTCCAGATAAACGAAAACGTTTGCGAAGGATGCTCTCACTGCATGAGAGTATGCCCCACCGAAGCCATCCGCGTTCGCGACGGCAAAGCGCACATCAACGAAAACCGCTGCATCGACTGCGGTAACTGCTTCATCGCTTGTCCGCATAAAGCCGTGTTCGTCAAACAAGACGACCTCGAGGAGATATTCAAATTCCCTTGCCGCGTCGCACTTGTGCCTGCGGTCTTCCTGGGCCAGTTCAAAGACGACATCAGCGTGTCACGAATCTATGCCATACTCAACGAGATAGGCTTCCAACATGTCATCGAGACGGAAATCACGACGCCTATCTACACCGAGGCGAAGAACCGTTTGGAGCGCGAAGGCAACACCAAGCCACTCATCTCCTCATTCTGCCCAGCCATCGTGCGCCTCATCCAAGTGAAATTCCCTGGATTGGTCGACAACATCATCCCAATCAAGGCGCCGCTCGACATCACCGCAATGTACATCAAACGCAAACTCGAGAAAGACGGCTGGCGTCCAGAAGACATAGGAGTGTTCTACGTCACGCCATGCGCAGCGAAGATAGCAGCCGTGAAAAGCCCTGTCGGCGAAGAGAAATCAATTGTCGACGGCGTCATCAACATGGACTCGCTGTATAACCGCGTTTACAAAAAGATAAAAGAACAAGGCCACGACTATAAAGAGGTGAAACTGCCAATCGCACAGCTCACTTCCGACAGCATCTTAACCTCTTTGACAAATGGCGAAAGAAGACTTGCCGTCTCCGAGCATTCCTTGTCAATTGACGGCATCGACAACGCCATCGAATTTCTGGAAAAGGTTGAAAATGAAGAGGTTGAGAACGTCGATTTCCTCGAACTGCGTGCCTGCGACCAAAGCTGCCCAGGTGGCATCTTGACGTACAACAACCGATTCCTCACCTGCGAGCGCATGTTCAACAGGGCAAGATACGTGGCGGGCAAGGAACGCCGTGGTGAGCTGACACGCGCCAAAGAGATTGAAGAAGAACACGACTATCTGATTGACAACATCGATGTCGGACCGGTAGAAGCACGTTCAATCAGCCTCGACCCAGACATCTCAAAAGCTCTCGAGAAGATGAACAAAATCAAAGAGTTAGAACGCCAACTGCCACAGATTGACTGCGGAATATGCGGTGCACCTTCATGCGACGCTCTCGCCGAAGACATTGTCTGCAACGGCTGCAAACTCTCCGACTGCATCTTCGTCCAGCGTAATATGGAAGCTCGCAAGGATATGAAAGTAGATGAATCGCTTAAGATTATGGAAGAAATCTGGGGATACGAAAAAATTGAAAAATTCCGTTAAAAATAATAAATATCAATCAATATAAAAACTTAACACAATGGCAATTAACGAATTACAACCAAAAGAAGTATTTGAAAACTTCTACAGCCTGACACGCATCCCGCGTCCTTCAAAGAAGGAGGCTCAAGTTATCGCTTTCATGAAGAAATTCGGCGAAGACCTCGGTCTTGAAACCATCGTCGACGAAGCCGGTAACGTCATCATCCGCAAGCCCGCAACACCAGGTTACGAGAACCGCAAAGGCGTTATCCTCCAGGCTCACCTCGACATGGTGCCGCAAAAGAACGCCGACACTGTTCATGACTTCGAGAAAGACCCTATTGAGACTTACGTCGACAACGGTTGGGTGCGCGCAAAAGGCACCACTCTCGGCGCTGACAACGGCGTGGGAGCAGCTGCCGCGATGGGCGTCCTCGCATCAAAAGACCTTCAGCACGGCCCAGTCGAAGCCCTGTTCACCATCGACGAAGAGACAGGCATGACAGGCGCCAACAAACTCGCCCCTGGATTCCTTAAAGGCGACATCCTTCTCAACATGGACTCAGAGACTGAAGGCGAGCTCTACGTTGGCTGCGCCGGCGGTATCGACACAAACGCCTGCTGGACTCCCAAAATGGAGAAAGTTGTTGACGGAATGGCAGCTTATCAATTGATTGTCAAAGGATTGAAAGGCGGTCACTCTGGCATGGACATCAACCTCGGAAGAGGAAACGCCAACAAAATCATGAACACCTTGCTAATCATGACATCACAGAAATTCGGCGTTCGCCTTGCCACAATCAACGGTGGAAGCCTCCGCAACGCAATCCCAAGAGAGTCATTCGCAACAGTCGTTCTTCCAGCTGAAAAAGTTGAGAAAATGAAGACATTCGTGCAAGAATACGAAAGCGCTGTCAAAGAACAATACTCAGAGACAGAGCCTGAACTCGCAATCTCAATGGTCGAGACAGAGATGCCTGCCCAAGTCATCGACAACAAGACTTTCAAGAACATGATGGAAGCCATAGCAAAATATCCAAACGGCGTCATCGGAATGTCGAAAGACTTTGAAGGCACTGTCGAGACATCATCGAACCTTGCTCTCGTGAAGTTCGAAGACGGCAAGATTATCACATGCTCACTGCAACGCGGTCTCGTCGATGAGCTCAAAGACAAGCTCGCCGAAGACATCCGTGCCATCTTGACAGAACATGGCGCGACAGCAGAGTCAAGCGGCTCATACCACGGCTGGAAACCGAACATCGACAGCCCAATCCTCGCCACAATGAAAAAGGTTTACAACGAGAAATTTGGCAAAGAGCCGAAAGTCATGGTCATCCATGCTGGTCTCGAATGCGGTATCCTCGGTGCAAAATATCCTAACTGGGATATGATTTCATTCGGTCCGACACTCGTTCACCCACACTCACCAGACGAGGCTCTGAACATCGAATCAGTCACTCCTTTCTGGGAATTCCTGGTTGAAACATTGAAAAATGTACCCGAAAAATAATTTTTCAAAAAAATGTTGTACGTATTAAAAACTTTTGTATTTTTGCAGTCCGAAAAATTAGGTTAGAAAAAATAAAATATAGATAAAGCAATGAAACGTACATTCCAACCATCGAACAGAAGACGCAAGAACAAACACGGTTTCAGAGAAAGAATGGCAACTGCCAACGGTCGCAAGGTTTTGAAAGCCCGCCGCGCAAAAGGCAGAAAGAAGCTCACAGTATCTGACGAGTATTGATTCGGCGAAGCCGTACCTGATAAATTATTTAAGGTTACAAAAAAGAGACAATGTTACGTTGTCTCTTTTTTTGTATCTTTGCGACATGCAAAAACTGTTGAGAATATCGCTCCTGCTTCTGTTGACGCTGACCGTCATCAGCAGTGTCTACGCCCAGAAACAAAGCGTCTCATTCCAAGTCGGTATAAAAGAAAGCGCAACAAACTTCATCCCCACCGACGAAGGTTGTCCAGAACTCAAAACCGACGCCAGATACATCGCCATCCCCAAAAACTCGGTTTTCAACTTCACAATTGATTCTATATCATTAAAGACAACCGATGAAATTTTCATCGCCCCTGCTTCACGTCTTCCAAATGACTACGATTCAATTGATTATCAACCCGTTGAAAACAAAACAATCTATTCCAAAGACGAGTTTTTTCCAAAAGAAATAATCACTTGCGAAAGAATGAGTTTCCGAGATTTTGACATCATTCTTGTCGGAATTGCCTTGGAGCAGTACAACCCTGTGCGGCACCAACTGAAATCCATCGAAAACGCCACAATCACCTGCCATTTCGACCAGTCAAAAAATTTTGAAACTACCGGCGATAACTCATTATTCAAAAATATCGTCATAAATCCAGAATTCTTTGACAAACCCATCGATGAGGAATTCTCAACTGTCTCACGACGCGACGGCTGCGATTATCTCATCATCACACCAGATGACATGCTTATAAAAGAGTGGGCAGACACCTTGAAAAACTTTCGTGAGACTCAGGGAATCATGACAAAAGTTGTTACAATGGAAAAAGTTGGTGCCAACAATCCCGACACCTTGAAGTCATATCTCAAAAACGCCTACGAAAACTGGTCTCCGTCACCTTCTGCGGTTCTGCTTCTTGGCGATTACAAATCCAATTCGGCACAAGGCATAACGACCTATGCTTTAAAAGATCATCCGGAAGGTCAGCAATTCGA
Source organism: Bacteroidales bacterium (assembly GCA_017553625.1). Lineage (GTDB taxonomy): Bacteria > Bacteroidota > Bacteroidia > Bacteroidales > F082 > Limimorpha. The sequence continues at coordinate 36,078 of JAFZKP010000050.1, read as the reverse complement.
GCCGTATCTGACCGACAACAAATTAGTCGACTTCAATAACGACAATCTTCCCGACATCGTCATCGCGCGTATGCCTGCCACCAACCACGACGAAGCCAGACTGATGGTTCAAAAGACCATCCAATATGAGCGCCGGCCCTACTCTGACGCGTCTTATTATGACAAAGTCATAACTGCCATGGGCTATCAGCGCAAACGCTGGTTTCAACTGTGCACCGAAGTGGTCGCAGGTTATTTCCACAAGACAGGCAAACAAGTTATACATCTCAACGCCATTTATCAAGGCACTCCCGATTCCGTCTGGTCCACTGGTCAGAAAACCGATGACATCATCAGTTATTTCGGTCCAGACGGATTAGACTACATTCCACCCACAATGTCGCATCTCACCGATTGGGATGCCAACGCCAATGACATCACACAGGCCATTCAAGACGGCACATTCATGCTCGCACATCGTGACCACGGCACATATGAGAGTTGGGGCGAGCCAGCATACAACACGACCTTAATCAACAACCTCAACAACGACAAACTCACATTCGTAATGTCGGCAAACTGCCAGACTGGTCATTTCGGATACGGCAACAAAACCGATTGTTTTGCTGAGCGTTTCTTAAGGATTCCACAAGGTGCAGTCGGCGTGATAGCCGCCTCAGAATTGTCTTATTCATACGTAAACGACACTTACGTCTGGGGCTTTTTCGACTATCTTTACCCCGATTTCATGCCAAATTACGGCAATGACGACATCCGTTTTCAATATCCGGCGTTTGCCAATGCGTATGGGAAATACTTCCTTCACCAGTCATCATTCCCGAGCAACGCAAGCATGAAAGCCATAACTTATCACCTGTTCCATTACTTCGGCGATGCGTTTCTCCAGTTATATACAGAGATGCCGCAAACGCTTTCGGTCGAACATCCCGAGCACATTAGAACAGACATCATGGACGTGACAATCAATGCTGACGACGGCGCCACCATAGCATTGTCTTTCAACAATAATCTGATTTCCAAAAATATTTCAAAGAACGGTTCCGCAACTCTGCATTTTATTAACGTTTACGACGAAGGTGACACATTAAAGGTTGTCGTCACGAAACAAAATCACTATCGTCACGAAAGCTACATCATAGTGTCAAACACCATCGGCATTGGCGAGCAATACCAGAACGAACAAATCAAAATATACCCCAACCCAACCAATGGCATAATACATGTAGAAGGCATTAACATCAGCAACATCATGGTCTTCAACATGTTAGGACAAAAAGTCGGAAGCATAGTCAACTACAACCATGACACCAGTATTCAAATCGATTGCAGCAGTTTAAATAACGGTGTCTATAACGTCGTCGTCTCACTTGATGACAAACATGTCATTCACAAATCAATCGCACTGACAGACCATTCCTCTTGGTAAACTGTCGTTCCAAATCGAGCAATGTTGGGGTTATTTGGACGCTCTGGGCGAAAGTTTTATTTGCCACAGTACTCGACCAAATAAACGCCATGTAATTTATATTGGCGATAGAAGTTCCAAAACGATTGCTTGCAGAAGGGAAGAAAACTGCTCCAGCCGCTTCCATAAGAGCCCATTGATTTAACGTATATTTGTTAGTATCGTGTTCATTACCCATACCAGACACAAAACAATTACTATATGGCTCTGTCCAATCGTCTGGCAACAACACACAACCCTTGTACTTATTATTAATTATTGCCAGTCCCCATTTCTCCGCAGCACCGGTCCTTCCTTCAAACAAATATTTCCACTCATTATACGTCGGAGTCCGCCATTGTTTATGTGCCAAACCGCCATATTTTATCATATTATACCCCCAATCAGCTCGCCCATCCTCATCATAAAGATTTCCATATATATCACCATAGGCATTATAACCGTTCATATCTGTTATCGTATTGTATGGCTTATAATATATAGACCCATGATCATAACCACTCGTTGCCCAACCAAACAAAGTAACCACATTCATCTGGGAACAATTCTCACCAGTACTAAATGGGTATGACTCCATAACAGTATATTGATATGGCAAAAAGCTCCATTCTTTCTGTGATTTTTTATATGACAAATTGGACTTGGAAAAATAAACCTGCTTCCCTGTACTATCCACAGTAAACAAGCCATTAATTGCACCTTCCGGAATTGTCGGAGTTGTAATAGTCACAGGAATGGCATAATCATCTAACGCCATGTTGATATTAACCAAAATTTCAGGAACATATCCTCTTGTGCCCTTGTATTTTCCGGCAAAAGCGCTTCCCACCCCTCCTTCCGGCTGCTCTTCCTGTGGGAAAAGTATAGCGTATTTAATGCCACTTTTAGGCGACAATGTTATGTTACCGTTATTAACCGTGTCGTACGAGAACGTGTTGTCGGCAAAATCTATTGAAGCCCTGTTGTTCATACCTGTTATGCACACGCCAGCATATTCAGAAGCGGATTCCACGCTGAATTTCACCAAAGTGCATTTATTATCCAACTTCGCAGTATAAAACGTCAATTCTGGTGAGTATTTTGATGTGGAATGCCCGTACGAAATCACCGGCAGGCTAAAAACCTGATCCGAAATTGTTACAGAACACTCCGTAGAACTTCCAACAACCAAATCATCAACTTTTTGATTGCCAAGGAAATAAAAATGAAGATAGTCATCAGACGAAGCACCAGTAACCTCGCCCTCAAATGTACCGTTATTATATAGCAGTTTCCCAATATACCTGCCATTATTTGACACGATAATCTCATCCCCATCCTCAAACAAAACCGCTCCCGAGTTGGGATTGACATTAACTTTCGAATCACCGACATCAAGTTTTATTGCAACAGTTTTTTCAGATGCCACAATCAATTCAGTTTTTCGTTTGCATTGAATAAAAAACAATGCCACACACATAATTAATAAATACGACTTTTTCATAAACCTTGATTTTTAGATTTAACACATTTTTTTACAACATAGCCGATTCCAGCAGCCACCATGACTAACAACCCGCTTCCAAGTGGCGACTCAAAAGAATTGTTTGATATACCACCAGACAGGGTAATGCCTTCATCACGGTTCTCATAACCTTCGTTCCAACTGCTGAAAAAGCCGTCAGATTTTAAACTTTGGGCGTTTGTTACCTTTGGCACCGACATGATGACGGCGATTGCCATAGAAAGTGCCATGACTTTCATTTTTCTTTTTGTTAGTTTCATTTTTTTCAGTTTTTGAATTTTTGACAAATAAAAACAATTGCAAACCACTGATTATCAACAGCAATTCACACGTTTGTTTACCTAAATAGCATGTAATACAATAACATTCCATAAATTTTACGTTTTTGACAATGCAAAAATAAAACATTTTTTGATACACCGACCAAAAAATGTCAAAAAATTATAAAAAAAATGGGACGCACAATTAACGTCCCATCTCTAAACTCTACACTCTAAACTATCAATCCACTTTCTCCAACTTGGTGTTTCCATCCCACTTGTTGATGTTAAATGCGAGATTGAAGCGAAGTGTTCCTTCAAGAGGATTTGTTCCTGATGTTGCGGTGTTGTTAACTGGCACAAGATATGAAACATCAAGCGCAAACACATTGTAACGCAAACCTGCACCGAATGTGAGATAACGGCGGTTACCCTTCTCTCTTGCCTCATGGAAGAAACCTGCACGGACTGCAAATACCTTGTTGTACCAATATTCAGCGCCAATGCTCAACGTAAATTCCTTCAACTCCTCGCTGAATCCGCCAGGAGCATCGTAGAACGACTGTATCATACCCTGAATCATCGAAACGTTGTTGTCCATACCTTTGGCGATAACTCTGTTTCCGTTTTCATCATATTGTGGATGCAAAACACCGAGAGAGTCTGTATAATAAGCGTACTCTGGTGGTGTTGGCACGAGCAACTTGTTCAAATCCAATGTCAAAGCAACGGAGTTAAATTCATCAATGTTGAGTTTCAATGACGGACCAAAGCGAAGGTTTGTAGGGATGAAATCTGTTCTTGAGTTGGCGTTGCTGTAGCTCATCTTATTACCCATATTGGTAATTGCGACACCCCATGAGAACTCACCGTCGATTGTTCCGATATTAATTGGTTTCTGATAATAAACGCCGACATCAGCTGCCACTGACCATGCGGCTCTTGAATAGTTCGTTACACCCTGCGTGAGATGCGAATAAATGAAGCGTCCTGAAACAGCCGCCGACAAATAATCACCGAGTTTTCTTGAATAAGCGACATCGATTGAAAACTCATTTGGCGAATATGTTCCCAAATCCTCATTGCCCGGACCGCGGAAATTAATCTCACCGAGAGTGAAATAACGCAACGATCCAGCAACTGTTGACCTGTTGCTCATACGTTTTGAAACGGCGAGATAAGCGATATTCATGTCAGGGACAAGCTTTCTCAACCATGGGCTGTAAGCAAGGCCAATGCTGAAATCATCTTCTATAAAAGCATATTTTGCAGCGTTCCAATGCATTGAATAAACATCCGGAGCTGTTGACACACCCGCATCACCCATAGCCGCCGAACGTGCGTCTGGTGCTATAATCATAAATGGAACAGCTGTCGAAATGACATTATAATCAATATCCTGACCCGTTTCCTGCATCTGTGCTTTTGCAATGACTCCCGTCATCAAAAGACTCATAAGAACCAAAAAAGATCTTTTAATCATATACTTTAAAATTAGCTTGCAAAATTAAACAATTATTCAATTAAACGTAAACAAATTTGAATTATTGCATACATTTTTATGATTTAGAAAATAATCATCCGCTGAGCAGTGTTATATGTGTTTCCGTCCGAATCAGAAACATACACCTTATATATATATACACCTGCGCCAAGATTATTTCCCATCATATCACTCGCGCTCCACTCCATATTCAAAACCGGAGTAGACAAGCCATTGTATTCCAACACATTAACGATTCTTCCAGACACGTCATAAATCTTTATCAAGACATCTGCCACAACGTCGGAATTGTTATATTCTATCGTGAAACAAGTCTTGTCTCTGAACGGATTCGGATAGTTTCTCACATTCAAAATCTTCTTTTCATGATGTGTTCTTGCAACATTCACCAAAATCGAGGCGGTGGTGCTGTTGTCATGCGTATCCCAAGCCCTCAACGTTATCAAATTAGGGCCTTCGGCGAGTTCATCAAAATCAACAGAAAGCGTACCCCTTGTAAAATCATCCAACTCAGGCTCAAAAAGCCTGTTCACATTCATCGTTTTCGTCGACTCCTCCGACTTCACCGTTATCAAAACATCACGCCCGATGACAGAATTGTAATGATAAATTCCCTGCGGGTCATAAATATTTGCTGAAAGCTGCCCGAAATTCGGCACTTCACCTTCGACAACGTTTTCACCATTCCAAAGAAGCTCTATCACAGGACCTTCGTTATCCATCGGCACATCGGATGTTCCTCCAATCGAAACTTTTTTATAAAATCCAGTCGCATCAATCTTTCTGACAGTGTCCATCGCATAGAAAGACATTCTCGCATAACCACTTTGGTTGTTAACGCTTCTTGGAACCCAAAACGTGAAAGAGAACCTGCCGTTAGTCACCGAAGCTTTACCTTCATAAATGACATCCTTATAGCACGAGAAAGTGATTTGGTTTCCATTAGCGCCATCGTTGTTCAATGTTTGGTATTTCGCTTTGTTATCAAACATTTTCGGACAAATCACGCCGTTGAAGCCATCATCAACTCCATCCATGCCATTGCAGATATACCCTTCCACATGAATCGAATCCATAGGAGCAACGACCAATGGCTCATCAGATGCCACTCCATTTACCGACTCAATAAAAATATCGCTTTTCGGATATGAAAAACGCAAAGCGGGGTCGCCAAACATTACATACGAAAGATAATTTGACGAATTTGAGCCGTTACTGTTTTTCGTCAATCTGACAAAGTCACCAAAAGCGAGAGTCCTGATGTTATCGCCAGTAAAAACTTGCTTGTGAAAATTCTTCAAAGCAGCTTGGTTTACAGGTGAAGACATCGGTCTCGTTGTAGTGAACATCGCTATTGCGCCACCCTCATTCATCTTAAACAGCCTCTCACCTGCCGACACAAAAGTTGCATCGTCAAACGCGCTGAACTCACATGTTCCCGTCGCGACAAACGGAAGTTGATAATAATTTGTAAGTCGTCCTATATCCTTGATCCTGAATATATTCGACGCGCTCAGCCCCTGAACACCGCCATGTCCGAGATACGACATCATCATGATGCCGTCATTGTATTTGTCAATAATCGATTCCGTGACATCAGGATAATGATAACCACCAGTCGACATGGCTTTCCGAATATATGCATCGGCATAAATCTTATCAACATTCACAAATGGCTTGAGGGTGTCGACTATCTTCTCGATAGCTTCGCAGCCGTCAGAATACATCTTTTTATCATCACTTAGAAGCAGAATATTGTTGCGCCAACCACCCATCGTCCTGACTGATCTTATATATCTTCTTATCTTGTCAACGACAACTTCGGCTTCATCTTCATTTATCACAGGTATTCTTCCAATTCCAAGGTCAAGCAAGCCGGCACAAGCAGCGCCCTCGCCATCATCCATAAGCCCGTAATAATCATCTGTAACGTATGCAAGTATCTCATTTACACTGTTATACGCTTCGTATGGCGGCACAAAATTGGTTCCATAGCCTTCAATATTTTTGTAATCATTTTCACCTCTACCCAAAAGAAGCACATATTTCAAATCAGACGACCTTTGATAAATCATCCTGATAAAGTTTCGAATACCAGTAATATCAGGCGCTCCAGATGAAAACTCGTTGAAAACCTCATCTACAAAAACGATCTCACAATAAAGCCCATCCTCTTCCTCATGAATCGCTTTTATTCCCTCCGCCTGAGCCGCGAAAATCTTGTCTGTAACAATGAGCATCTCTCCCCCATAAAGCGAATGCAGGTTCTGGTTTTCAATCGGATAAATCGATTTAACACTTTGAATATCAGAACTTTTCATTACAATATATGAATTCCCGAAATCGGACATATCTTTAAAGCTAATCTCACCGCCAACATAATCAAAACTCTGAATCTCAGGTTCAAGAGCTTTTGACACGTCATAAACCAGCATATCTTGTACAGCATTACTGACTTTTATTGTCTTAACAACCGAATGTCCCATATCAGACAATGAAAAATGCAGCTGTTCATTAGCGTATTTTATTGAACGCCAGGCATTTACACAAATATAATCCAAAGTGACGAATGTAGACGAGTTCTCGGTTAACACTTCCAATGAAACGTTAATAATGTCATCATTGGGGTTAAACATCGCTTCAACATTCTTTTCCTCGCCATAGTAATAATCACCAGCTTTTTTTATAAAAATATCATTAGTTACAGCCGTATCGTTGACCTTCAGACTCACATAAAAATTCTCTTTTTTTGATGACCCGACAAAACACGTCTTCAGGCTTCCAATCTTGTTTTTTTCTACATTCTTAAAAACAAAAGGTATCGTAACCTGTTGATTCTCACCATTTATCTTTTCACCATACCATTTTCTGCCCCTGTGATAATAATTTGAGAGGTCTATCTCGTGATACTGCTTGTCAAGGAATGAATTAATAACACCAACCGCATCGCCTGAATTCTGCTCTTTGACCGACATTCTCTTTCCATTCGTTTGATTATCAATCTTTAAGAAATAAAATGTCGTATCGGTATAATAATTAGTGCCATAAACATACCTGTCATTTGTGAATGTCCATTCCACAGGACTCTGACCATAGAAAACAATCCCGTCATCATCAACGGAAATGCTCATTTCGGTAAGGTCATCATAAAAAACAGCGCTGTTATCCTCAGGAAGCATGCCTGCTATGTTTCCATACATGCTGATTTTGTCAATGTCAAGCGAAGACACATCAACACCGGCAGCTTCAAGTTCCTCGAAAGTTATTCTATATATCGCAGTCTCAGTAACACCTATTTTATATATGGTGCCGTCCCTGAGAACCGAGTTTTCTGCAAAGGTCTGACCGTTGGCAGCCATATAAACCGCCACTAACAACAAGATTACAAATATATTTCGCAAAAGCCGCATCATCTTGCAATTACAAGTTTGGAATACCCCGACTGTTTTTCATTATTCGAATTAGTCAGCGTGACATTATAAATATATACTCCTGACGGCAACGGGCTTCCACTGTCGGAGGTGCCGTCCCAATAAATCGGCTCAATGCGTGTTGAAGTGCCATATCTGCTATCGTTCAATGTTTTAACCAACTGCCCACTGATATTGTAAATCCTTATCGTCACGTCAATTGCACCTTTCTGATTATGCTCGAAACAGAATCTTGTCTGATCCTTCATCGGATTCGGAGCGTTGAATATGTTCTCAATCGACATATTGCTGCTTTTTACCACATTGAAATCCAAGGAAACATTTGTAGAATTGTTATAAATGTCCCAGACACGGAAATTAAGATGATGCAATCCTTCGTTCAATCCATAGAATCTGTAAACTATTGTGCCATAATCATTTGCATCAAAAGGCGTATCATAGTATGAATTCAACGTGTAGGTTTTGTTTGTGGCTCCAGTTATAGTTGCAATAATGTCATGACCGATACCCGCGCCAGTGGTGTTTATGCCGTTTTTATCCTTTATGAAAGCGTAAAACACCGGGTTCTCGTTAGTGATTCCGCCGCTCACAAACAAAGTGTCGTCGATAAAAACCCTTGCAACAGGACCATCCACGTCTGGCAGTGCCGTTTCATCGTAGCCGCCGATAATAATATCATCGAACGAGCCGTTGGCGTCAGTTTCATAATTTGTAGCGTAAAAGCTTATCAAGCCCTTGCCATAGCTGTAGTTTATATCTTTCGGCAATAAAAATCTAATCTCGAATTTCCCCGAATCGACCACCGCTCTTCCGTTGAACAACAAGCTGTTACGGACTTTGAAATCTCTTATCGGGCTACCATTGTCGCCTTTGGTACGATAAGTGTTCTCCTTGTCATAAACCGACACTCTCACCTCCCCGTTGAAATCAGTCATAATCTCACCAAAATTATCTCTTATCTCACCTTGCAACTCCACGGTACTCAATGCTTTAAGAGTGTCCGTATTGGCAAGTGCCGCATTCCCGTTGATTTTTGTCAGCACGACATTGTTTTTAGGATATGCGAGGCGCAAGGCAGGGTCGCCGAAAAGGACAAACACTTTAGTATCCGGCTTGTTATCTTGCTTTGCCTTATAAAAAATATCACCCATCGTAGGATACTCGCCATTTCTCATAACAAACATGTTCCTGAAAGTCCTTTTCAGAATCTCGAGGCTGTTAGATGTCGTCCTTGCCGTTGTTATCATGGCAATTGCACCGCCTCTCTTACTTGTGAACATAATCTCGCCGGCAGAAGTTCTTGTGTGGTCGTCAAAACGGCTGAACTCGCATGTCGCTGTCATGAAAAGAGGCAGCATCGGCAGGTTTTGCCATGAGTTTATGTCGTCGATTGTGAGAATTCGCTCATCTCCGAGACCGATTTCGCCACCGTGGCCGTTGTAGCCGAAGACAAGAGTTCCTCTTTCAACCCTGTTGGTCAAAGCCTCGTTTATCTCCGGGCAGCGCTGTCCACTCGCCGTTGCCACCTGATTATACGCGTCAAGATAAAGCTTGTCAACGATAACGTCACCGCCCCATCTTGAAATGGAGTCAGCTATTGTCTCACAATTATTGATGAAACCAGTCGACTCGTCATCACACATAAGCGTCACAACATTGCGCCAATTCGACATAACCTTTTTGTCTTTTGCAATATAAGCCTCGATTTTATCGAGAACATCGGTCGCCTCTTCTGTCGTATTTACCGGCATTCTGCCTATTGCGAGGTCTATTATTGAACCCACATTATCCTTCTCCAAATCCCCTTCGTCATCGTCGAGGCAGACAAAGAAATCATCTGTAACAAAAGATGTTGTGATAACCGTCGATTTGAATGACTCGTATGAAGGAATCAGGCACACATCAGGATTTTTGTAGTCGTATGAAGCGTCACCGAAAAGAAGCACATATTTCAAACGATGCTCGTCGCTGCTGTTTTTATACAGCATCTTTATAAAGTTACGGATTCCCGCGATATCAAGTGCGCCACAGGAGAACTCATTATAAATATACTGAGGCTGTACGATGTCGATAACCAAATCATCAATATGCGAATGTATTTCTTTTAATCGTTCAGCGTGCGATTGGAATTTTGGATTCGTAATTATAAGATAATCAATATCTTTCTTGGCATGAAGATTCTGGTTCGCAACCTTTCCCACAAAAGTTGGACTATTATAACCATTTCCATCGAATGCGACAAATTCATTAATCTCACCACCATTGACTTTGAATGATAGCGTTGACGATGACAAAGACGTGTTGAGCTGTTTCGGCTCCATAGGATTTGTCACATCCCAAACTCTAATCGCATTTGAAGCATTCTGCAACTGATACTCATACACTTTTGACGCGTCGTTACATTCAGGATTCCTGAAAAACATCACGTTTCCCGACATTTTAAGACGACGCCATGCATTCATCGACATGAAATCCATCCAGCCCACCGACGAGGTCGCGCTTCTGACATATTTCACGTCCACTGACACTGGCGACGCAGTGGCATTGAAGGTCGCGAAACAAGAAGTGTCAGCATTAGCATATATCGTAGCTGATGTCGGGCCGTATGATTTGGAATACAACACCTTATTTTTATAACTCACCACAAAAGATGCCGAAGACGCGTTTCTCGATGCCATTGATGCCTTCACCTTTACATCTCTCTCTGTAATCATGTTCGGGAAAGAGAAGTCATAGTTTCTCTGCGTTGTAATGTCAAAAGCATCGAAATACCACGTGCAACCCATATTATTGATGTTAACTTCATCAATGTCAATAACTTGATAGTCAACAAATTCCGTCACTGGCACTGATGCGCCGGCACTCGGTGTATCTGCTGTCTGCAAACGTTTCCCATGCCCGTCACCAACCGTCAGAAAAACGCAAGTGTAATCGGTGTAAGGGTTCTTGACATGCGAGTAATAATTCTGTTTCGTGTAATATTTCCAAACAACCGGACCTCTTGCATAAAACAAGATGTAATCGTTCTGATTGAAAACGCCGTCGTCTTCACCCGACACAAAAATCGGAATCTCAGCCAAATCATCCGGATAGGGCGCCTTATTTACCTTCGGCAACACCCCACCACCATTATGATAAATACGTATGCAGCCCGGGTCGATGTTTCTCACATCAACACCCATCGACTCCAAATCAGAATATGTCAGCTTATAAATTCCAGTTGATGAAACAGACAACTTATACCATGTGCCCGAACTCAGCACGGAATCAGTTGCAAAACCTTTGATTCCCGCACCCAAAAACATGAGCACTAACATCAAAAAAGCCCTTCTTTTATTCCCCAAAAACTCCATTTTTTCAAACTTTTCGCAAAGATACAAATTATTTATAAATAACAACGTTTAAGGTGAATTAATATTGCAAAAAAGAATTTTAAAAAAATTACAAAAAAACGTCAGGCAAATAAAAAAATTTCGTATTATTGCAGTTTGAAAAATTATGCATTCTCAAAATCATTTTTTTGATGCGATTATGCAATAATATTTATGATTTAGAGTTAAAAAGGAAAAGAATAAAATAATACGGAAATGCTTAAAAAATCAAGTTTAATCAACTTTTTGGCTGTTTTTTGTTGTGGAATTGCTATGACATCCTGCTCGATGTTCTCTGGTAATCAGGGGCAATCAAGAACTACAGGATGGGCGTTCAATGATCCTGAGAGAAGCTACATCACTGTAAAAGAAGATTGGCCACAAGACATTGGTCCCGGCTTGGTTCCGATTGAAGGCGGTTCTTTCACCATGGGAGCGACACAGGAGAATGTGTATTTTGAGTGGAACAATACACCAAGACAAATCACAGTTTCCTCTTTTTTCATGGATGAGTGTGAAATCAGCAATTTGGATTACCTCGAATATGTGCATTGGCTTGAGCTTATTTATGGAAAAGACCTTCCAGATATTGCGAAAAACGCTCTGCCAGACACTCTTGTATGGCGTAATGCAATGGCTTACAACGAGCCGATGGTTGAGGCTTACTTCCGCCATCCTGCCTACCGTGATTATCCTGTTGTTGGTGTGTCATGGGTTAAAGCAAGAGACTATGCCATCTGGCGTACCGACCGTGTCAACGAAATTCGTCTTATCGAAGCCGGTAAAATTTATTACGACCCGGATCAGAACATGGATAACAACTTCAGCACAGATGCATATCTCGCAGGCAACTATAAAGGTCAGATAGATGAAAATGGTTTCACCGACGTCGGTGATGAAGAAGTCGTTGACCGCATTTCTATGGAAAACGGTCTGCTTCTGCCAAGATACCGTCTCCCCACCGAAGCTGAATGGGAATATGCCGCGTTAGGTCTTATCGGAAACAATCGTGAAGGAAGCATCGTGGAACGCAGAACATATCCATGGAACTCATTAGGACTTCGCGCCGAAGATGAGGAAATCAGAGGTCAGTTTATTGCCAACTTCAAGAGAGGCGCCGGTGATTATATGGGTATTGCAGGCAGTCGTAATGACGGTTTCGCATTCCCTGCACCAATTGACTCTTATTTAGCTAACGACTACGGTCTTTACAACATGGCAGGTAACGTTTCAGAATGGGTGTACGACGTTTATCGTCCGCTTTCTTTCCAGGATTTTGCCGACATGAACGCTGTTAGAGGTAATGACGGCAGAATAGGCACAGGAACACCTTCATACGCAGACAAAATTCCTAACAATAATCTGGACACTATCAATGACATCAGTAAAGATGCATTGTATCAGAAGAATTTCAACGACGGTGACTTCAAGTCAGGCGGTACAATTCTCGAAGGTGGTGAAATGACACCAAATTATACAGAAAAAATGTATGACCCGGATGTGACCTTGATCAGCGACCGCGCACGTGTCTATAAAGGTGGCTCTTGGGCAGATGGTCCTTACTACCTCAGCCCATCAGTACGTCGTTTCTTGGACGAAGGCAAGTCAACATCAACTATTGGCTTCAGATGCGCGATGAACATGATAGCACCTATGAATTATTAATCAATTGTGGTATGTTATAATTAGCCGTCATATTTGACGGCTTTTTTTGTAAAAAAACGTGACATGAACGATATTAAGAGAATTTACGGGCTTTATAAAGAAGCATACACCATCACCACAGACAGCCGTAATATCACAAAAGGCTGCATATTTGTGGCGCTGAAAGGCGAGCATTTCGACGGCAACGACTTCGCCTTGAAAGTAGCTGAAGAAGGCATCGCCGCCGGTGTTATTGCAGACAGAAAAGACCTTCCGAAACATGAAAGATTATTTCTCGTGGAGGACAGTTTAAAATGTCTGCAGGAACTGGCAAAACACCATAGGGAAAAAGTTGGCTTACCGATAATTGGCATTACTGGCACCAACGGCAAAACGACGACAAAAGAACTCGTTTCAGCAGTTTTGTCAAAAAAATATAATATCCTTTACACACAAGGCAACTTCAACAACCAGCTTGGCGTGCCGCTCACATTGCTGAGAATCAAGCCAGATACAGAAATGGCAGTGGTAGAAATGGGCGCAAGCCACCCTGGAGATATTGATGAACTGACCAATATCGGAGAGCCAAATTATGGTATCATCACCAACATCGGAAGAGCACATCTCGAAGGCTTCGGCGGCTTTGAAGGTGTCATCAAGACAAAAAACGAGATGTACCAATATATCTCGGCACATGACGGTCTGCTTTTTGTAAACCGCGACAACGCTCTTCTGATGGAACTTTCACATAATATTAATAAGGTGACATACGGAAACACTGAAGAAGCGGAAACAAAAGGCACAATACTCTCATCAAATCCATATCTGTCTGTGGAATGGAACGGACATAAAATCGACACTCAATTGGTTGGAGACTACAACTTTGAAAATGTGATGGCTGCGATATGTATCGGTAAGCATTTCAAGGTCAATGAAAACGATATTGTAGAAGCATTATCAGACTACCGCCCCACCAACAACCGTTCTCAGATTATCGAGACCCCAAACAACCGTGTTGTGATGGATGCATACAACGCCAATCCGACAAGTATGAGCCACGCAATAAAAAACTTCAAAAACATCTGCAAAGACGACAACTTATTGATTATCGGCGACATGCGCGAGCTCGGCGAAGAGTCGCAGCAAGAGCATAAAATGATTATCGAGCTTTTGAAGGAACTAAAATTTGAGAACGTGTATTTAGTTGGTCCTGAGTTTTCAAAATGCTCTGGAAACTCAGAGTTTGTAACCTTCAATAATGTTGAAGAGCTCGCGCAGTTTATTAAAAACCATCCTGTTTCAGGCTTCGACATACTCGTAAAAGGCTCAAACAGCATCCACCTCAACAAAATCATCGATTCTTTGTAAATGGTTGAGAAACACAATATTATCGGAATCATGTCGGGCAGTTCGCTCGATGGCATCGACCTTGTAGATGTTGATTTCTGGCACGACGGCAAATGGCATTTCGAAATCGTTGCCAAGGATAATTACGATTACGATGAAACGTGGAAACAACGATTGTCCGATGCATTTTATTATAATGATAATCAATTGAAAGAAATTGATTATCATTATGGTTTATTCCTCGGTCAGGTCACAAAACGTTTTATCGACAAATACAATCTTTGCCCAGAAATCGTCGCATCTCATGGTCACACGATTTTTCACCGTCCACAGGAACATTACACGCTGCAAATCGGTGACGGTCAGGCACTTGCCAATGAATGCGGTGTCACTGTAATAAACGATTTCCGCACCGAAGACGTTCTCAAAGGCGGTCAAGGTGCCCCATTGGTGCCAATTGGCGACAAATTGTTGTTTTCCGACTACCCTATCTGCTTGAATATAGGCGGAATCGCTAACGTTTCATACGACGTTGACGGTCAACGAATCGCATACGATATCTGCATCGCAAACCAGGCACTAAACTATCTCGCAGGGAAATTCCATCCGACACACGATGTAGAGACGCGATTAATCGCGTCTCTACCATTGCAATTTGATCGCGACGGATTAATCGCCCGTTCCGGAACCGTTGACAATCAATTATTAAACATATTGAATTCGCATCCGTTTTATGCCGAAAAATATCCAAAATCTTTGGGACGCGAATTCTTTGAGGATAACATCAAACCATTATTGGGAAAACGCGATGACATCTCCAACATGATGGCGACATTTGTGGAACACATCGCAATTCAGGTTGGTAATTCTATTGTAAAGGCGTTTCAGGAAACGTCTCTACAGATGTTAATCACCGGCGGCGGCGCGAAAAACAAATATCTCGTTGAACGGATTCAGGCGCACACTAAACATCAGGTCGTTGTGCCTGCCGACGACATTATCGATTACAAGGAGGCATTGGTATTCGCGTTCCTCGGACTATTGCGCAGCCGCAATGAAATCAATGTGTTACGTTCCGTGACAGGTGCTGAATCCGATTCTTCGTCAGGCAGGATTTTCCATCCAAACAGATAAAAAAAGAGAGACGCAAAATTTTGCGTCTCTCTCGTTTTCAACAATTATTAACATTGCATACCGCCGCAGCAGTTGATCACCTGACCTGTGACATAACCTGCGAGGTCTGATGCGAGGAACAACGCTACGTTGGCGACATCTTCAGGTGTACCGCCTCTTCTCAACGGAATCTTGGTTGCCCAGTCTTTTCTAACCTCTTCTGGAAGTGCGCGTGTCATGTCGCTCTCAATGAAACCTGGAGCGATGCAGTTTGCACGGATGCCACGGCTGCCCATCTCTTTGGCAACTGACTTGGCGAGACCAATCAAACCTGCCTTTGATGCTGAGTAGTTTGCCTGACCTGCGTTGCCGCTAACGCCGACGACGCTTGCCATGTTGATGATACTTCCACCCTTCTGACGTGCCATTGTAGGCAACGCTGCGTGGATGTAGTTGAATGCCGACTTCAGATTCACTGTAAGCACTGCATCCCACTGAGCCTCAGTCATGCGGAGCATCAAGCCGTCTTTGGTGATACCAGCGTTGTTGACGAGGATGTCAACACGACCGAAATCTGCAACAATCTGATTAACGGTCTTCTCAACATCAGCGAAGTCTGCTGCGTTAGAAACGTAACCTTTCACTATCGTGCCGAGCTCGCTGAGTTCAGCGACGGTGGCATTGATGTTGTCTTCATTAATATCTGTGATAGCGATATTGCAGCCCTCCATAGCGAAACGCTTTGCGATGGCCTTGCCGATACCACGAGCGGCACCGGTTATGATAGCTGTTCTATTCTTTAACATATTCGTAAGTTTTTGCAATTTCTCCTTGACCTAATTTTATGATATTTTCGCATGATTTTCTGAAATCAGCGCAACGTGTTGTGTCTTGAAGCATCAGGTAACCCATGATGATGAAACCAACCGCCTCAACTAAACGTCTGTGGTGGGTCTCTTTATTGCCTGAAAGCTCAAAAACTTCTTTATATTTCTCTGTCATGGCACGAAGCTTGTCACGCAACGGCAACAATTCTTCTGCATACTCAAAATTATCCAAGTCAGCGATGTATTTGAGATAAGCTCCGTTCCCGAGGAAACGTGCTGCTGCAACAACCTGAAGCTGTGATGTACCTTCGTAGATGGTCAAAATACGTGCGTCACGATAGAGACGCTCGCATTTGTATTCCTTCATGAAGCCTGAACCGCCGTGAATCTGAATATCGTCGTATGCGATTTGGTTAGCCCACTCGCTGGCAAACATCTTCAAAACAGGTGTCAACATATCAGCAACTTTCTTGTTTGTCTCGACGTAACGTGCTGTCTCATAAAGCAATGATCGGGCTGCGTCAGTCTTGGCACGCATCAAATCGAGAATGTCCTGAACTGCGACAAACTCTTTGATTTTCTTGCCAAACTGCTCACGCTGGTCGGCATATTCCTCAGCGTCACGGACTGCTGCCTCAGCAAGACCGACAGACTGAGCACCAACGCCCAAACGTGCGCCGTTCATCAACGACATGACGTACTTGATAAGACCCATCTTACGGTCACCGATGAGTTTAGCAGGTGCGTTGTTGAACACGAGTTCTGCTGTCGGTGAGCCGTGGATACCCATCTTATTCTCAATTCTTCTCACTGTTACGGCTTTTTCTTTTCTGTCGTAGACGAAAAGTGAAAGACCACGACCATCGGTGCTGCCTTCTTCTGAACGTGCGAGCACTAACTTGATGTCAGCGTCACCATTGGTGATGAAACGTTTCACACCATTAAGTCTCCAGCAATTCGATTTCTCATCGAAAGTGGCTTTCAACTGCACTGACTGCAAATCTGAACCTGCGTCAGGCTCAGTGAGGTCCATCGAGCAAGTGTCGCCTTTGTAGATACGTGGCAAATATTCGTCTTTGATAGCGTCGTCAGCAAATTTGAGGATTGTCTCAGCGCAGTCCTGCAAGCCCCAGATGTTGGCGAAACCAGCGTCAGCGCGAGAAACCATCTCAGCTGCCATCACGTAAGGTACGTATGAGAAGTTAAGTCCGTTGTATTTGCGTGGCAATGCCATTCCGTAAAGACCTGCGTCACGCATAGCCTCGTGGTTCTGCTGTGTGCCTTTTGCGTAGACGATAGCGTTGTCAACGATTTTCGGACCTTCAATATCAACCGCCTCTGCATTTGGGTCGAGAACGTCACCGCAAAGCTCACCGACGATGTCCAAGACCTTGTCGTAGTTGTCGATAGCGTCTTCAACACTCTTAGGAGCCAGCTCGTCGTTCTCTGCATCCACGAAGTCGTTTTCCTTCATACGGACAATCTCAGCCATCTTAGGATGGTTCAGATAGAAAGCGAGGCTTTTATTATCTTGATAAAAGTTCATTATTTCTTACTATTTGATTTACAATATTTTATCATCTTCGACACAACATCTGCGGCATCACCAGTGATGACGTAGTCTGCGATAGAGTTGATTGGAGCGTGCGGGTCAGTGTTGATAGAGATAATCAATGCTGACTGTTCCATACCAGAGCGGTGCTGCACCGCGCCAGAGATACCGCATGCAATGTACACCTTCGGACGCACTGTGACACCCGTCTGACCGACCTGTCTTTCAGGCTCTGCAAAACCAGCGTCGACAGCGGCACGTGTGGCACCGACTTCTCCACCAAGAAGGTCAGCAAGTTCGTGCAAAAGCTTGAAGTTTTCCTTGCAGCCCATACCGTAACCGCCTGACACGATGATAGGAGCGCCTTTGATATCGATTTTCTTCTCTTCAAGCTTACGCTCAATGATTTTCACCACGAAATCAGCGTCATTCAAGAACTCGGCAGCGTTGAGTTTCACAACAGCCGTATTCTTCTGTTTCTCAAACACTTCCTGTTTCATGACGCCTTCGCGCACCGTAGCCATCTGTGGACGCACGTCCGGACAGATGATTGTTGCGATGATGTTACCGCCGAAAGCAGGACGAATCTGCATCAGATTACCGTTTTCGTCGATATCGAGAGCCGTACAATCTGCTGTGAGACCGCAACGGAGATATGACGCCACTCTCGGACCGAGGTCACGACCGACAGGAGTTGCTCCGAAGAGCACCGAATACGGCTTCTCACGCTCGATGAGTTTTGTCATCACACTGAAATGCGGCAACGTCTGATAGAATCCCAGACGTGAATCTTCAAGGACGAAAACAGTGTTCACACCATGTGTAAACAACTCATTCTCAAGACCTTTGAGATTGTTGCCTATGACAGCGGCATCAACATTGACGTTGAGTCTGTCGGCGAGATGACGAGCCTTTGAACAAAGTTCCAAGCTCACATCGGCGATCTTGCCGTCGTCTTTTACTTCACAATAAACAATAATGTTATTCATTATTTTGCCTTGATTTCTTCAACAACTTTGATTGCGTCGCCCACTGTGACGATTTTTTCTGTCATGTTATCCGGGATGGTGATTTCGAACTCACGCTCGATGTCCATGATAAGCTCAACGATGTCCAATGAGTCTGCGCCTAATGTTGTGACAAAGCCAGCGTCTTCTGTGACTTGTGCAGGATCGCAATTCAGTTTGTTAACGATGATTTCAGTGATTTTTTCTTTTGTATTCATGATTTTAAGAATTTTTAATGTTAATAATTTGTTTTAGTTTTAGAAAAGGGTTTGTTTTTAGAAAATATGCGACGCTGTAAGGTCTTCAATCAATCCTTTGATACCTTCGTCATCGCTGTTTATTGTGATGCTTTCTTTCTTTGTGAGAACAACGTTCTCGATGTTTTTAACCTTTGTCGGAGAACCTTTCAGTCCTAATCTTTCGAAATCAGGATTGATGTCATCAGCTGTCCACATTGGGATTTCTGTGTTTTTCTTCTTGATTACGAGATGAGCGTGGCGTGAGCGGCATTCGTGTGCGTTACCGTGAACTGTAACGAGAGCCGGAAGATTCGCTTCCACGACCTCGATGCCATGCTGAAGCACTCTCTTAAGACGGATGGTCTCAGGTGTCACTGCAACAAGCTCGTCAGCGTAAGTGATTTGTGGCACGTCGAGTTTCTCTGCTGTCTGTGGTCCAACCTGTGCGGTATCTCCATCAATAGCCTGACGGCCTGTAAATACCACGTCATAATGACCCAACTTCTTGATAGCCATCGACAAAGCGTATGATGTTGCCAATGTGTCTGATGCTGCAAAACGTTTGTCACTTACTACAAAACCATTGTCTGCACCACGGTATAAAGCCTCGCGGATAATCTCGGAAGCGCGTGGAGGTCCCATGGTGATGACAGTAACTTTAACATCGATGTTGTTTTCTGCTTTGATTCTATCACGGCACATCAGAGCCATCTCAAGAGCCTTCATGTCATCCGGGTTGAAGATGGCAGGAAGAGCCGCGCGGTTGATGGTGCCGTCGGCATTCATGGCGTCCTTACCAACATTCTTGGTATCAGGCACCTGTTTTGCCAACACAACTATTTGAAAATCTTTCTTCTGCATTATATCTGATTTTATTTTTCTGTTCTTGGAACGAGAGCGAACGACAGGCTTCCGCTGACGCATTGTTTTCCGGCAACGCTGAGTTTTGCATCACAGAAATAAATGTTTGCGCGGTGTGCTGTCAAGACTGCATCCACTTCAATGGTGTCGCCAGGAAGAACCTGATTTTTGAATCGCACATTGTTGATGCCTGTGTAGAATGTGAGCTTGCCCGGAAGGTCGTCCTTCATTAGGAGAGCGCAGCTCTGAGCCATAATCTCGCAGAGGATGACACCCGGCACCACTGGGTTGCCTGGGAAATGTCCCTGGAGGAAAAACTCATCGCCCCTGACGTGATATTTTGAATGGGCGACATGCTGGTCGTCAATCTCAATCTCGTCAATGAGCAACATAGGCTCGCGATGAGGTAAATAGTTTTTTAATTCTTCTCTTGTCATAGCTATATGATTTTCAATTACTTATTTTATCGGTCTTAATGCGACTGCGCCGTTATGTCCGCCGAAGCCCAATGATTCCGACACTGCGATTGTGAGGTCAGCCTTCACAGCCTTGTTTGGAGTGTAGTTAAGGTCGCAATTCGGGTCAGGCTCGTTGAGGTTGATTGTAGGAGGCACCATGCCGTCGCGAAGTGCGAGCACTGAGGCGATGATTTCCACTGCGCCCGCTGCACCGAGAAGGTGTCCCATCATTGATTTTGTTGAGCTTATCATGGCTCTGCGTGCCTCTTCCTCGCCCAATGCCTTCTTCAAAGCAGCTGTCTCTGACGAGTCGTTAAGAGCAGTGCCTGTTCCGTGAGCGTTAACGTAAAGGAGGTCTATGCCATCCTGATAACCAGCCTCGTCCAATGCCATCTTGATAGCCTTGGCAGCGTATGTTCCTTCAGGATGCGGAGCTGTCACATGATGCGCGTCGCATGTGTTTCCGTAACCGCAAACCTCAGCGTATATTGTAGCTCCACGTCTCTTGGCATGTTCATATTCCTCCATCAAAACGATGCCAGCGCCTTCCGCAATGACGAATCCTGCACGACGTGAGTCAAACGGCAATGATGCCGCATTCGGGTCTTCTGACTTTGTCAGAGCTTTTGCGTTGGCGAAACCTGCAATCGACAATCTATTAATAGGTGCTTCTGTACCGCCTGCAATGATACCGTCAGCGTAACCGTCCTTGATGGCGCGGTAAGCTTCGCCTATAGCGTTGGTGCTTGTTGCACATGCTGTAACAACTGGGATGCAAACGCCATGAGCGTTGAAACGGATAGCCACGTTACCTGATGCCATATTTGCAATCATGGTAGGGATCATCAATGGGGAGACCCAGCGCGGACCTTCTGTCTCAAGTTTGTGCATCTCGCGCATCATGGTGTCGAAGCCGCCGATACCCGAGCCGATGTACACGCCGAGACGGTCAGGATCCCAACCATCCTCATTGCCTTGCATCGCCTGTGTGGCTGCTGCCATGGCGTAAACCGAGAACAAGTCGTTACGACGAACGAAAGGTATCTCAAGATTATACTCAGCAGGATTGAAATCTTTAATCTCTCCCGCGACCTTTGACGGAAGGTCATCTGTGTTGAACTTTGTGATGAGGCCGATGCCACATAAACCGTCCATGATATTTTTATGGAATGTCTCAATATTGTTTCCAACTGGAGAAACAACACCCATTCCTGTTATAACTACTCTTCTTTTTTCCATATTAATTACCATTTCATAATCATTGCACCAGATACGAGGCCTGCACCGAAAGCGCTGAATGCGAGCATGTCGCCTTCTTTGAGCTTGCCTGCACGTTTTGTCTCGTCAAGCAGAATTGGGAGGCTCGCCGACGATGTGTTACCATATTTCTCAATGTTTGTCGGGAACTTCTCTGTCGGCTGTTTGAGCATCTGTTCAATGTATTTTATAATTCTTAAATTAGCCTGATGAATGAAATATGTGTCAATGTCATCGGCAGACATTTTTGCTTCATCAAGCAAGTGTTTCAAGTCGTTTACGCAAGTTGAGGTTGCGAATTTGAACACATCCTGTCCATGCATGACAAGAGGCAAGTTTGTCCTGCCCTTTGTGTCGTATGGGCACCATTGCAAGTCATGCATTTCATAGAGACGGTCCCATCCGTCAGAGCTTGTCAGGCGTGTGGCGATGATATTGTCACCTGGTGTGAGAACAGCAGCACCAGCACCTGCCCCGAACAACACTGCGCAAGTACGGTCATGCCAGTCAAGCATGTGTGCCGGAGCTTCGGCGCACACCACGAGGACGTTCTTTACTTTACCTATTTTATAATATGCTTCCGCGATGTCGCAGGCATAGATGAAGCCCACGCAGGCTCCGTTGAGGTCGATGCAAGGGCACTTGGCGCCGATCTTCTCTTTCACGATGCAGCTCAGAGCCGGTGTCACATACTCATTTACGACGTTGGCGCAAATGACGAAATCAAGGTCTTTCGGTTCCATTTTTGCATCGGCAAGAGCCTTCAATGATGCGTCAACAGCAAGGTCAAGCACATATTCAGAAGAAAGAACGCGACGTTCTTTGATACCCGTGCGTGTTGTGATCCATTCGTCAGATGTGTCAAGAATCTCTGCAAGCATCTGGTTTGTCACGACCTGCTTTGGAAGCGAACTACCTATTCCTGAAATTTTCATTACAATTAAATTTAGTTATTCAATATTTTTTACTTTAATTTTCGTTTTCAAACCGATGCAAAAGTACTCTTATAAAACCGCATGAGGATTTTTTGTGACGAAATATGATAGAATTGTGACAGATTCGGTTGTTTTGTGACGAAATACGCCATTTTGTGACGAAATTATGCAATTTTGTGACAAAATTTTATTTTTTGTGATGAAATAATTAATTTTTGTGACGAAATTCATTGCGTATTATTAATATTTGTATATTTGCAGCGTAAAAAATCGGCTATGCAGAGAAAAAAATTGCCACATTACCTAATCGAGAAGAACAATCTGATTGTCCAGGTGACAATCTCCGTGCTCTTCGCGATAGCGTTTTTGGCTGTATATATACCATTATCTGATACAACGACAGCGTGGTTCTCATTGGAAGAACAAGACAAATTCATATATACGGCGTTCTTCATCATTTTCTCAACCATCTTCTTGATTTTCAGCAGAATAATGATGTATTACATGTCAAAAAGACTTATCAGGTTTACATTACCTAAATATATCTTTTGGACATTGGGTGAGATAGTGCTCATTGGACTGTTCCATGCATATATATCGTTGGGAATCATGCATGTAGAAGAGCATACAGAGGGTCTTATTGTTGGAAAAAGTATTCTGGTGACATTCATTGCATTAGGTTTTCCATTCATTGTCACCGACCTCAGTTTCGCACTTCTTGATGCCCAACGAGTATTGAAAATAGCAAGAAGAGTGATACAATCTAACGATAACGATGCTCAAAACATACCCAAAAGCAGCCCAACAGAAAAACTGGTGACGGAGAATCCTGACATCATCAACTTCCACGACTATACAGGTGCTTTGAAATTCACTGTAAAGCTTGATAACGTTTATTACATCAAAGCGGAAGGAAACTACGTGAATGTGTTCTATAATAATAAAGGTGGCATCAGCTCTTTCGTGCTTCGCAATAAAATTCAGGCAATTGAAGACACATTTGCCAACACTCCGCTTATGCGCTGCCATCGCACTTATATCGTTAACACCAACAATATCAAGCTGATACGCAACGAAGCGGAAGGTTATTCTATCGATTTCAACCAGTCGGGTTTGGAATCAGTTCCAGTTTCTCGCACTTATAGTGAAAAAATTGTTAAAAGATTCACAGAAATATAATATATTTGTCGTTTGAATGTTTATAAAAATAAATGACAAATAATTGTATATGAGTTTAACAAGTTTTTTATTACAAGTCCCTGTTGCTGAATCAGTTACAGAGGCGACAGAGATTCGCATGTCATTATGGGAAATGACAGTTCAAGGCGGTTGGATAATGCTTTTGCTTGCAGTTTTTTCTGTTATTGCCGTCTACATCTTCATCGAAAGATTCATCACCATCAACAGAGCGTCGAAAAAAGACGACATGTTTATGGACACCATCCGCAACTACATGAAGGAAGGCAACTTAAACGAAGCGAAGGTATTATGCCAGAAACGCTCCACTCCACTTTCAAGGATGATTGAAAAAGGTATAGCGAGAATCGGCAAGCCTTTGAATGACATTCAGACTGCCATCGAAAACGTTGGTAATCTTGAAGTTAGCAATCTCGAGAAAGGTGTCGCGCTCCTCGCCATGATTTCTGGCGCCGGTCCTATGCTCGGCTTCCTCGGCACTGTCATCGGTATGATCCGTGCCTTCTACGACATGTCAATGGCAGGCAACAACATCGACATTGAGCTTCTCTCAACAGGTATTTATCAGGCAATGGTGACAACCGTGGGCGGTCTTATCGTCGGTATCATCGCCTTTATTTTCTACAATATCCTCGTTTCGCAAATCGACAAGGTGGTGAACCTGCTTGAGTCGAAGAGCATTGAGTTTATGGATGTTTTGAACGAACCAGCACAATAAGCCATGGCACTAAAGAGAAGAAACCAGAGAAGAATCGACTTCAACTCGTCGTCCATGTCGGACCTCGTGTTCCTGCTCCTCATCTTCTTCATGCTGACATCAACGCTGGTGGCTCCTAACGCCATAAAGCTGTTGTTGCCGCAAAGCAACAGCCGTACGATGGCGAAGCAGACAGTCACAGTGTATATCAACGAGAAGATGAACTATTTCGTTGGCGATCGTCCTGTTAACGAGAGCCAGCTACAGTCAGAAATCACGGTGGCGCTCAAGGGCGCAGCAGAAGGCACGGTAGTGGTACGTTCCGATAAAAGCGTGCCGGTGCAATATGTAGTAACCGTGATTGACGCAGTAAACAACATCAACAACGAGACACATCAGAACCACAAGGTTCTTTTAGCTACCTCGGCAAAGAAATGACAAGAGAAAACAAAAATAGGACAATAGCTATAGCTGTAACCGTCGTCGTGCATGCTGTTGTAATAGGGCTGTTAATAAAAATGGCTCTCACCACTCCCCTGCCATTGCCTGGCGAGGCGGGTGTTGAGGTGAACCTCGGTATGTACAACCAAGGCATGGGCGTTCAGCAGCAACCTAAGCCGAAACCTGTGGTGAACACTCCGAAACCTCAGCCGCAACAGCCAAAGGAAGAGACTGTGACTCAAGACACAGAAGAAGCGCCAGCACTCGAAGAGCCTAAGCCCAAGAAAAAAGAGGAGCCAAAGGTTAATGAGAGAGCACTGTTCAAACCAGTCAACAAACCAGTGGAAGAGCCGTCATCGGAAGGAAACACCATGACTCCCGGCGACCAAGGTAATCCAAATGGCGGCAATGACATTGCCAATTACGAGGGACAAGGCGGTGCCGGTG
The DNA here is from genome assembly GCA_017553625.1 of Bacteroidales bacterium. Classification (GTDB taxonomy): domain Bacteria; phylum Bacteroidota; class Bacteroidia; order Bacteroidales; family F082; genus Limimorpha. The sequence goes on along the minus strand of JAFZKP010000050.1, from coordinate 10,521 downwards.
ACGGAGCGTCATTTGACCTCGGTGGCAGAAATGCCAAAAGTCTTCACAGACCAAGTTCCGACTTCAACGAAGAAGGTAAAATTGTAGTCGACATTTGGGTTGACCGCGATGGTCGTGTAACAGACGCAAAGATTGGAAAAGGCACAGACATCACAAACGCAAATATGCGCAATATTGCATTAAATGCTGCAAAATCGTCAGTGTTCGCACCAGACAAGAACGCTGCAGAAAAGCAAAAAGGAACGATAACTTACAGATTTATCATAAGACAATGAATTACGCTGAAACCACCAACTGGATGTTCAATAAATTCCCGATGTATCAGAAAGTCGGTGCATCGGCATATAAGCCAGACCTTGGCAACATCATCGAACTGCTTGATTTCTTAGGCAATCCGCAGAATCAGTTCAAGACCGTGCACGTGGCTGGAACCAACGGCAAAGGCACCGTGTCGCACACTCTCGCGTCAATTTTCCAGGAATGCGGATACAAAACGGGACTTTACACCTCACCTCACCTGCGCGACTTCCGCGAGAGGATTCGCATCAACGGAAAGATGATTGACGAACAGAACGTTATAGACTTCATCGGGAACAACAAAGAGAAGTTCGAAGAGATGCAGCTGTCGTTTTTCGAGATGGCGACCGGCATGGCGTTCGACTATTTCGCGAAGGAAAAAGTTGACATCGCCATCATCGAAGTCGGTCTCGGCGGACGTCTTGACTCAACAAACGTGATAAAACCCGAACTCAGCGTAATCACCAATATTTCCTTGGATCACGTGAACATGCTCGGCAACACTTTGGCAGAGATTGCAGTGGAGAAAGCAGGCATCATCAAGCCGAACACACCAGTTGTCATTGGAGAGACACAATCGGAGACAAAAGACGTATTCATCAAGAAAGCTAAGGAATGCAACGCCCCGATTTTCTTTGCCGACCAAATCATAGACTGCGACAAGATTCATATCGAATCGCTTGATTATCAAAAGTTTGACATTTGGAAAGACAATGAATTATATATCGAGGCGGTGGAATTTCCTCTTCTCGGATATTATCAGAAAAAGAATCTCGCCACGGCGATTTGCGCTATTGAGCAACTCAAAGACAAGTTCAAAATCGACAAAAAAGATATTGTCTACGGTCTTGAATTTGTTGTGAAAAACACAAACCTGATGGGAAGATGGCAGATTTTGTGCCGCCAGCCATTGGTTATCGCCGACACCGGACACAACATCGGTGGCATCAAAGAGATTGTGATGCAGCTTAGCGAGATGAGTTACAGGAAGTTACATTTTGTCTTGGGTTGTGTCAACGACAAAGATATTGACGGCATCCTGCATCTTTTGCCACATAACGCGGACTATTATTTCTGCAAGGCAGACATTCCAAGAGGTCTCGACGCCAACATTTTGGCTTCAAAGGCTTATGAGGTGGGACTGCATGGCAATGTTTACGAATCGGTGCAACAGGCATACAACTCGGCTTTCAACAACGCGCATTTCGATGATGTGGTTTTCGTTGGAGGAAGCAATTTCACGGTAGCGGAAGTTATTTGAAAGTTATTCAGTTAATCAGTTAATCAGTTAGTCAGTTGGTCAGTTAATCAGTTGGGATGAGGATTGTCAAGGTCATATTGTTTGTTTTGATGGCGTTGTTCTTGACGGGATGCGCCGTAAGGAAATATGTTCCGGAAGGCAAGGCAATATTGATTGACAACAGAATCGTCAACGATTCCAGCAAATACGACATCTCAAAAGCTGATGTTTCTGATTACATTGTCCAGCAGCCCAACAAAAGTTTGTTCGGATGGCTCCCAAGAGTTTGGATTTATTATAAAACAATAGACAAAACAGACAGGAAATTCTATAAATGGGTCAACAAGAACCTCAGTGTGGAGCCCACATATTACAACAGCGGACTCACCGCCGACTCAAAAAGACAGATTGAGGATTATCTTGACTACACTGGATTTTTCAAGTCAAAAGTTGAGACAAGCAGAACAGAAAAGCGCAAAAGGGCAAAAGTAACTTACAAGATAACGCCTACCAAGCCGTATACAATAAGGGACATCAGCTATAAGATTAACGACAGTTCCGTACACAGGGAAATCAACAAGATTGAAAACAACTTCCCTGTTGAGAAAGGCAACATTTACAACGCTTTCGAGATGGACAGGGAGCGTGACATTATTGACAACCACCTTAGAGACAACGGCTATTTTTTCTTCAACAAAGATTTTATCGTTTTTGAAATTGACACAAATCTGAGACAGAGAAAAGCGGATGTCACATTGCGCATCGACGGGAACAAGCATTACAAGTTTATCATAAACAAGGTGTTTGTCTATCCTGATTACAACATCCAGACGGCAAATATCACAGTCAACGACACCGTTCCATTCTCATTTAACATTGGAAGAAAAAAGAATCCCGAGTACAGGTTCAACTTCATTTACGGGAGCAATCCGAAAGTCAACCTAAAGACTTTCAATCAGGTGATTCAGATACATGAGGGAGAGTTATTCAGCCAAAAGAAAGTGACCCAGACGTACAGGGCGTTAAGCGGTTTGAGGTTATACAGTCTCAGCAACATCAGTTTCGACACTATTTCTGGAGGAAATGACACAATAAAGCTTCTTAACTGCACCGTCACATTGCAAAAAGGCAAGCTTCACCACTACAACATCCAGCTTGAAGGCACCAACTCCGGTGGCGATTTAGGGGCACTAGGAAGCATTTCCTACAGAAACAACAACATTTTCAGAGGATCGGAGCTGCTAAGAATCTCAATGAGATACGGTTTTCAGGCGCAACGTGTCGAAAACTTCATCATTGACGAAGGTTTGTTCAACACGCAAGAGTTTGGCGTTGAGGCGAGCATTATGTTCCCGCGATTCTTAAGCCCCATCTCACTGCACAATTTCGTGATTGAGTATCAGCCAAAGACTGTTCTCTCCACTGGTTACAACATGCAGATCCGACCTTTGTACATGAGATATATAATGACCGCCACTTATGGTTATAACTGGAAGACAACCAATACTATAGAGCACATCCTCACCCCTATTAACCTCAACACAGTTAAGGTGCTTCCATCAGATTTATTCGCATTGCTTCTCGATCTTGAGACCAACCAGCGTATCAAGGACCAGTACACCGACCACTTGATTTTCGGCTTGAATTATTCTTTCATATATAACAACCAGAATGTCAAGAAATCGAATGATTTCTTTTATTTCAAGGCTGATTTCGAGACTTCAGGCAACCTGCTCTCATTACTGAACAACACACCTATCATCAACAAAAACAACAACTATCATGAGATTGCCGGGATACGGTACGCACAATATTTCAAATTCCAGCTCGATTTCAGATATTACCATTATTTCAAGAGCAACAACGTTTTTGCCCTGAGATTGATGTACGGACAAGGCATTGCTTACGGCAACTCCAACGACATACCTTTTGAAAAGAGTTTTTATGCAGGAGGCGCCAACGGAATGAGAGGCTGGCAGTTCAGGAATCTCGGTCCCGGCGAGTTCAACAACCAATATGGATATGACATCGAACATATCGGAGATTTGCAGATAGAATCAAATATCGAGTACAGATTTCCGCTTTATGGTCTGATTAAAGGGGCGATTTTCGGCGACGCGGGAAACATCTGGACTTTAAGCAACAATGGATCTTTCCCTGGAGGACAGTTCAAATTCGACAAATTCTACAAACAGATAGCGGTTGACGCCGGTTTTGGTATCCGTTTGGATTTCTCCTTCTTCCTCATCCGTCTTGACATAGCAGCCCCGTTATGCGACCCGTCGTACGACGAGGCACACCGTTGGAGAGTCAGCAAGTTACAGTTTAAAAACCTGGTTTGGAACTTTGGTATCGGATATCCGTTTTAATATGACAAGGCAGGAGCTGTTTCAGATTCTTTTAAAATCATTTGGTTTTACGCCCACTGACGGGCAGAAGACTGTGCTTTATCACCTTGCAGCTTTCATCCTATCGGAAAAACAAAAACCGACATATCTTTTGCAAGGCTATGCCGGTACAGGCAAGACCACTCTCGTCACCACGCTTGTGAAAACGCTTCCGATGATAGGGATGCGTTATCAGCTGATGGCGCCCACGGGACGAGCCGCGAAGGTACTGAGCGGCTATACAGGGAAGACTGCTTCGACAATTCACAGGAAACTATACCGTTTTCAGGCATACGCCGACGGCTCCTTCCGCATGACAAGAGCTGAAAACAAATCTAAAAACACCATCTTCATCGTCGACGAATGCTCAATGATTTCCGATGATTTGAGCAATGGGCGTTCTCTTCTCGACGATTTGATTAACTACGTTTTCAGCGGCGAGAACTGCAGGCTACTTTTGATTGGCGACAACGCCCAGCTGCCGCCTGTGGGATTGGAAAACAGTCCAGCAAACGATATCAACGTTCTGAAAAATGAATTCGGACTCACCGTTGCAGCGTATGAACTAACTGAGGTGATGCGACAAGAAGTGGAATCGGGAATCTTGTACAATGCGACCGCATTGCGAAACGTGGAGACGTTTCAGGAAACGTCTCTACAATTACCATTGTTCACCACCAACGGTTTCTCCGACGTCCATCGCATTGAGCCACAAGAATTTGAGGAATTGTTATGGCAGAATTTCAACGGCAAGACCAACAACGAGGCTGTTATCATCTGTCGCAGCAACAAACGCGCCAACATGTTCAATCAGGCGATAAGAGCCAGGATTTTGCAGGAAGAAGGCGAAATTTCGACTGGCGACAAGCTGATGGTGGTGAAAAACAATTATTTTTGGACAGACGAGAATAAAAACATCAGCTTCATCGCTAACGGCGACATGATAGAATTGATGAGAATCAACAACATGGAGGAGATGTACGGATTTCATTTTGCCGACGTGGAAATACAACTTGTTGATTATCAGGAGGTGCCCAATCTTTCTGTCAAGATATTACTTGAGACGCTGACAAGCGACTCCCCTGCCCTGACTAACGAGGAATCGGAAAGATTTTATAAGGCCGTTGAAGAGGATTACATGGATATTCCGAACAAACGAGAGCGTTATAAAGCCATGAAACAGAATCCGTTTTTCAATGCGCTACAGGTTAAATTCGGTTATGCGCTGACATGCCATAAGACACAAGGCGGACAATGGCCGACGGTGTTTATCGATGCGCCGTTTTTCCCTGACAACGAACCGTTACAAACCAGCGATATAAGATGGTTTTACACAGCAGTGACAAGAGCACAAAGACAATTATATTTTGTCAATTTCAAGGACGAATATTTTTTTGAATAAAAAAATGTAGAGACGCCATATTATGACGTCTCTACAATCATATTCATTTTAAATTTCGTCGGAAATTATTTCGTAAATTTGTGATTCTTTCCAGGGTAGTAAGCCATATCACCGAGTTCTTCCTCGATTCGCATGAGCTGGTTGTATTTGCAGATACGGTCTGTGCGTGATGCAGAACCAGTCTTGATTTCACCAGTGTTCAATGCGACTGCGAGGTCGGCGATTGTGGTATCTTCTGTCTCGCCTGAGCGGTGGCTCATGACGGCGGTGTACTGGTTGCGATATGCTAGGTTAACAGCGGCGATAGTCTCAGTTAATGAACCGATTTGGTTAACTTTCACCAAGATTGAGTTAGCGACGTTCTTGTCGATACCCATCTTAAGACGCTCAACGTTTGTCACGAAGAGGTCATCGCCGACGAGCTGTATCTTGCTGCCCATAGTGTCGGTCATGAGTTTCCAACCGTCCCAATCGTCTTCCGCCATACCGTCTTCAATGGAGATGATAGGATATTTCTTCACCCAGTTATTCCAGAACTCAACCATTTCCTTGGCGTTCAGCTTCTCGCCTGTCGATTTGTGCAGATGATACACTTTCTCTTCTGGGAGATAATACTCTGAAGAAGCAGCGTCAAGAGCGATGAACACGTCTTCACCTGGACGATAGCCCGCTTTCTCGATAGCTTTGAGAATCACCTCGATACCTTCATCGTTTGACTTGAGGTTTGGTGCGAAACCGCCTTCGTCGCCGACGTTGGTCGAATAACCGGCAGCCTTCAACACGTTTTTGAGGTTATGGAAGATTTCAGAGCCCATCTGGATTGCCTGATGGAATGACTTGGCGCCAACTGGCATAATCATAAACTCCTGGAAATCAACGCTATTGTCAGCATGTGAGCCACCATTGAGGATGTTCATCATAGGGATTGGCAATGTATTTGCGCTGACACCGCCAATATATCGGTACAATGGCTGGTCGGTGTAGATAGCTCCTGCTTTTGCGCAAGCGAGAGAAACGCCGAGGATGGCGTTAGCTCCGAAGTTACCTTTATTCTTTGTGCCGTCGAGCTCTATCATCTTGGCATCGATGGCGTTCTGGTCTGTCACCTCATAGCCTTCGATGGCTTTTGCAAGTTCGTTGTTGACATGGTCGACTGCCTTGTAAACGCTCTTGCCCATGAATTTTGACTTGTCACCATCGCGAAGCTCCACTGCCTCGTGAACTCCTGTTGAAGCGCCTGATGGCACTGCTGCTCTGCCGAGGATGCCGTCTTCGGTGATAACATCAACTTCTACTGTAGGATTGCCACGCGAATCAAGGATCTGGCGGGCATGAATTTTTTCTATTCTACTCATTTTTCGTACTTTTTTAAGAATTTTTCAAACTGCAAAGATAATACTTTTTTCTATTCACGAACAAGTCTCACTGCAAAACCTTTACATTTGTCATCTTTATCCTGAACATAAGGACGATAATCGGTGAAATACAAGTTGCAGGCGTGCACCGGATCATCAAGGTCGCACTGTGACCAGTAATGACCGTCGCCGTTTTCCAAATAAGAGATATTCCAACCGCCGCTATAAACACGCTGACCTGTGATTGGCAAGAACACTGCACCAGAAGCAGCCATCTTATTCCAGTCGTCTTCTGTGTAATTATTATCAGAATAAGAACCATTACCATTATTATTGGTGTAATTTATGCTGTTGACGGTTGGCAAAGTAACGCCGACAGGATGACTGTAAACATCCGGGAAAAGGATGACACCCTTCACACCGTTGACCCGCGCCCTTGCATAGCGTGCATTATAAACTCCGTTGAGTTCTGTAGTAGTACGCTGGAACATCAAATATCTCCACTCAACACATTTAGGTGCAAACCAAGGATAGCTTCCGCCTTCAGGGAAATTCCTACCCCAATCAACAAACTCATTCGTCGACTGCGGGTAATCGGAATTGCTATGTGACATATTATCAGGGTTATTACCTGTACCCCATCCAAAGCGATCACGATCGCATCTTCCCTCTTTTATCTGGACATCATCATTATCAAGCATATCGTACTGATGTTCTGCAAATTTCCAAATCCACGTTCTTTTTTCAGCATTATAAACATGTTGAACATTTCCTGATGCAAACAACACTCGTTTCGTGGCACTCAATGAGAACTTATGATCATTGTAAGTTGGGTCTACTGTCGTTGATGTATTTACCGTCACATCATATCCTTTGGTGATAAAATCATTGTAATTGATAGCGCCCAGAGCCGAGCGTGTACCAACATAGCGATAATCCTCGGAATAGGCCCTGCTTGACGAGACCTCCGCCGCATTCGGCAACAGAATTGCCCAGCGCTCACCAGAACCTGGAGCCAGCTTTATCATCGACTCACCAACAGTATCAGGTGTGAATGTATTTCCCTTGAAATCGATAATCATTTCATTTCTTAATCCAGCTAAGCATGTTGGCACTTTTGCGCCAGCACTTGTTGTCACGTTAAACTTAACAAGTGCGCATTTGTTGTCAAGATTCACGCTGTAAGATGTCACATCCGGAGTATATTCTCCAGTTTTTCCACATGAAATCACAGGAAGACTGCTTGTTTGGTCGGTGATATCTATTTTACATGATGTAGAACCGGTATCTATAGTTTTATAATGTTTATTGTGAACTCCCAAGTAATAGATGTACATAGGCACACCTTCCGTAGGATTTTTTATTGAGCCTGTAAAAGGTCCATTGGCTGTTGTTTTTGACACGAAACCGCAATATTTTCCATCGCTAACGATGTGCAGTTCGTCATATCTTTCAAACGTAACGGCACCAGTGCTGGTGTTTACGTTAATCTTTGCTCCATCGGCAACATTTATTGTGATGTCAATCATATTGTCGTCGATTGCATTAAAAACATCATTGTTTTTTTTGCATTGTGCAAGGCCCACGATGAAAGCCAGCGCAATAATGATAAATCTTGTGCTTTTCATAATCAGTCCTCTTTTTTCTTAAGTAACGCATAACATGCTCCTGCTGCGAGCATAATTAGAAGTCCGCCCCCGAGTGGAGCATCACCGAATGTCTGATTGTTGGCGTTCATAAAACCTCCAGAAGCCGAGAAGTTGCCACGATCAGAGTAAGTATCATCACTGTAGTTTGAAAAGAATCCATCGATTTTGGTTTGTGCAACGGAAGTTTTTGGCAACAGCAGTGTCATAACTATTGCCGCAGTCATTATAAACTCCTTTGTCTTTTCTGAAAACTTTTTCATTTCAATCAAATTTAAATCTGCAAATTGTTTTACGATAAAAAAATAAGAAAGCGAATATGATTTAAAAAACAAAAATGATTGATAAATAATAAAGGAATATATGTTGACAGACAGCATCAAAGGCCATCTAAAACGGCGGCAAAAGTAGTATTATTTTTTAATATAAAAATTATTATTATTTAAAATACATGGAGACTAAAACGATTTACGTGCAGAATAAAATTTTGTACACGGAGAATAAAGAATTTGGGGATTTTAAGCCAATGAAACATCGTTGGTTGGGGCAAAAAAGTAGAGACGCCATAATATGACGTCTCTACATATAACCACAATTATTTGTGTGTTGTTTATTCAGCCTTTGGAGCTTCTTCTGCTGCCGGAGCTTCCAATGCTGGGGCTTCTGCTTTCTTCTTGCCACCACGACGTGTTGTCTTGGTTGCTTTTGCAGCTTTCTTGCCGTTGGTGTATGTGTCGTTGTAATCGACCAATTCCATCATACACATGTCGGCGTTGTCGCCTGCGCGCAAACCGAGTTTGATGATACGAGTGTATCCACCAGGACGGTTAGCGACCTTCTGGCTCACCTCACGGAACAATTCCGACACTGCGTATTTGTTGCGGAGCTGTGCGAACACAACACGGCGTGAGTTTGTGGAGTCGTCTTTGGAACGGGTGATCATCGGTTCGACGAAAAGACGCAAAGCCTTTGCCTTGGCTGTCGTGGTGATGATGCGTTTCTCAAGGATCAATGATGATGCCATGTTGGCGAGCATCGAGCCACGGTGAGCTGATTTTCTTCCTAAATGATTTATTTTATTATTGTGTCTCATCTCTATTATTCCTTATCTAATTTATATTTACTGATATTCATTCCAAATTCGAGTCCCTTGCTTCTGACCAGTTCTTCAAGCTCTGTGAGTGACTTCTTGCCGAAGTTACGGAACTTGAGGAGGTCGGCCTTGTTGAGGGCGACGAGTTCACCGATTGTCTCCACTTCGGCTGCCTTGAGGCAGTTGAGTGCGCGGACTGAAAGATCCATGTCGACGAGTTTGGTCTTCAGAAGCTGACGGATGTGCAATGAGCCTTCGTCAAAGTCTTCCGACACAGTCTTCTGTTCATCCATCAGGGTGATACGTTCGTCGGAGAACAGCATCAGATGGTAGATGAGGATCTTAGCAGCTTCGGTCATCGCATCCTTAGGATTGATTGATCCGTCTGTTTCGATGTCAAGGATGAGTTTCTCGTAGTCGGTCTTCTGCTCGACACGGTAGTTATCAACCTTAAAGCTGACGTTTCTGATTGGTGTATGGATTGAATCGATGGCGATGGTGTTGACCGGTGCGTTGAGAACTTTGTTCTCGTCGGCATTGACATAACCTCTACCTTTATTAATAGTCATGTCGATAGTCAACTTCACCGATGGGTCCATGTGGCAGATGACGAGTTCAGGATTCAGCACTTGGAACACCGACAAGAACTTGTTGATGTCGCCTGCGACGAATTCTTCCTGTCCACCGATAACCACAGTGACTTTCTCGAATGTCTCACCCGGAATCTGTTGTTTGAAGCGAACCTGCTTGAATTTGAGCACTATGTCGGTAAGGTCTTCGATGACACCTGGTATAGGAGCCATTTCATGTTCCACACCCTCAATGCGGATTGAGGTGATGGCGAAGCCTTCGAGCGATGAGAGGAGTACTCTTCTCAAAGCGTTGCCGATTGTCATGCCGTAGCCTGGTTCGAGCGGGCGAAATTCGAAGACACCATGTTTGTCTGTCGATTCTACCATGACGACCTTGTCAGGTCTTTGAAATGCTAATATTGCCATAATATCAGTTTATATTCGATTATTTAGAATACAACTCAACGATCAGTTGTTCATTGATGGTTTCAGGAATATCCTCGCGGTTAGGATAGCTCATGAACTTTCC
>JAFZKP010000049.1 GCA_017553625.1 Bacteroidales bacterium | reverse complement strand
TGATACCAACGAACAATTTATCGCATTGTAGTTCAAAGTGATTAGTCCACTACAACCCGCAAATGCTTCGTCACCTATATTAGTCATACTACTCGGTATCGTAACCGATGTGATACCCACACAATTCTGAAAAGCTGAAGCGGCTATCTTAGTCACAGTATAATTGGTCTCTTGATATGTCACTTCATCGGGGATAATGACAGATCCATAATATGCAGTGCCGCTGGCATGTCCGGTAACGGTAACGGTTGTGCCGTCGCTGTTAACGGAATAGTTCAAGTTGTCAACGGTAAATGCGAATGCTTTTGTCATTCCCACCACGCTCAGTAGCAGAACCAACAGAGTGGCACTTAGCACTCTTTTCATTTCAAGTAAATTAGTTTTCATTTTAATCAGTTATTATTAAGTTGTTATTGTTTTCGAAAAGACTTGTGGAAATTGATACTCAAGGAATAGCTACAAACGCTATTTTTTATGTATGTTGATATGTTTTCCCTACATAGATTGTTTTGTTTTACGATTCGACTGCAAAAATAGCAATAATTATTTTAAATTGCAAGATATTATGTGAAAAATCACATTAATTTCATCAATTCTTCAGGTGTGGGCAGTATTCCCTGATATTGTTTAGGTAATTCTGCAGATGTTCTATATGTTGCAACTCCCATTGGTTTATGAATATCCCTGAAGGCAAATTCAACAGTCTTTTCATCTTTATTTTTACACAGAACTATTCCAATTGAAGAGTTTTCATTAGGCAATTTCACATATTCATCAAGCGCTGACAAATAAAAATTCAGCTTTCCCGCATATTCAGGCCTAAACTCTCCTCGTTTAAGTTCTATTGCAACAAGTGCTTGCAATCTGCGGTTAAAGAAAAGCAAATCAATGAAATACTCCTTTTCATCAACAACAATTCTATATTGGTTACCCATAAATGAAAAATCGCCTCCTAACGCCATAATGAAATTCTTAATATTATGGACGATTTGCTGTTCAAGGACTCTCTCATCAATCTCATCAGGGTCTTCAATATTAACAAAATCAAGGAAATATTCATCTTTAAAAGAAAGTAATGACTTGTTTCGCAAATCCGTATTTGTAATAGTCTTAATGAAATTGTTCGGCATCATGCCTTTTTTCTCGAAAAGATTATCTTTCAAATTGTAAATAAGCTTTTCCTTACTCCAAAAACCGATTGCACATTGCTCTATATAAAAAAGCCTCTGGTCTATATCCTTAACTTTAGCAATTATTTCTGAATGATGTGAGAAACCTACAGCAAGAAAGGCATCCAACAAATTTGCCGGCAATTCGTCCGCCAATAGTGGACGAATTATAATTTGTGAGTTTTCTCCCAATGGAATTATATCTCCAGATAAATCGTCCGCTATCAGTGGACGATTTTCAAATAGGCGACACCAGGCCTCGTAAAAAAGACGCATCCTTTTTATATTTGTTTCAGAGAATCCCCGCAACCCCGGCAACTCTTGCTGTAATAGCGTTGATATTGTGCCAATTGCGTTTGCTCCCCAACTTACCAATCGGCTTTGAGAAGATATATATCCACCTATTGCATAATACAATGCAAGAACTTCTTTGTTCACCAATCTAGCCGCCCTATAACGGCTTTCTAAAATAGCACTCTTAATGGCATCAACAGCACCTCTCAGCTCAGATGACAATTTTAAATTTTCAATATCTTTTTTCATGATAATCAAGATTTCATAAATTCATTAATAACTTCAATCCTAAAAAATTTACGTCACGGTTCTTGCTGCAAAAATAATAATTATTTTTACAAAAATTTAAAATATGGTAGTTTTTTTTACAAAAAAAAGGATGCCGCTAACGACATCCTTATGATTTGACGTTTCAGGAAACGTCTCTACATTTTGCGTTTTATAACTTTCTTCACTGCTTCAACAATATCTGGAGTGTCTAAATGATAATGTTTCAGCAACTCATCCGGGGTGCCGCTCTGACCGAAGACGTCGTTGACGGCGACCATCTCAAGTGGACGAGGATTGTTCAAGGCAAGAACCTGAGCGATGCTGTCGCCGAGACCGCCGTTACGCATGTGCTCTTCTGCTGTGACAACGCAGCCTGTTTTTGCCACTGACTTCAACACTGCCTCGACATCCAACGGCTTGATAGTGTGGATGTTAATCAGCTCTGCATTGATTCCCATCTCCTTCAAAATCGGGAGTGCCTCAATGGCTTTCCACACGAGATGACCGCAGGCGAAGATTGACACATCAGTGCCTTCCTGAATCATCTGGGCCTTGCCGATGATGAATGGCTCGTCGGCTGGAGTGAAGTTTGCCACTTTCGGGCGACCGAAACGCAGATAAACAGGACCGTCATGCTCGGCAGCAGCGATAGTGGCAGCCTTGGTCTGGTTGTAGTCGCAAGGCACGAGAACCGTCATGTTCGGCAGCATCTTCATCATGCCGACATCTTCGAGTGTCTGGTGTGTAGCACCATCTTCTCCTAATGTCACGCCAGCGTGCGATGCGGCGATTTTCACGTTTTTGTTTGAATATGCCACCACCATGCGAATCTGGTCGTAGATGCGCGCCGATGAGAAGTTGGCGAAGGTTCCGGTGAACGGGATGTAACCGCCGATTGCCAAACCTGCCGCTATGCCTACCATGTTGGCTTCAGCGATGCCTACCTGGAAGAATCTCTCAGGGAATGCCTTAGCGAAATCGCCCATCTTCAGCGAGCCAGTGAGGTCAGCGGTGAGGCCGACGACCTTGGGGTTGCGCTTGCCGGCTTCGAGCAGACCGTCGCCGAAGCCGCTTCTTGTATCTTTGTAGTTTTGAACTTCTATCTTCATATTCAATAATCTCCTAATGTTTCTTTTAATTGACTCAATGCGTTTGTGGCCTGCTCGTCATTCGGAGGAGTGCCGTGCCATTTGTGAGTGCCCATCATGAAGTCGACACCCATACCCATTTCGGTGTGAGCGAGGATGACCTGTGCCTGTCCCTTGTGAGCATTCTTGCGCGTAATATTCAGAGTATCAACAACTTGTTGCATATCGTTGCCGTTGCATTCGTACACTTTCCAGCCGAACGACTCGTATTTTGCGCGAAGGTCGCCAAGGTTCATCACGTCGTCGGTAGGACCGTCGATCTGTTTCTTGTTGTAATCGACGATAGCGACGAGGTTGTCAACGTTCTTTGCGGGAGCGTACATCACGGCTTCCCAAATCTGGCCTTCCTCCTGCTCGCCGTCGCCCATGAGGCAGAACACGAGATGGTTGTCGTTATTGAGTTTCTTGGCTTGTGCGACGCCTATTGCGACTGACAGCCCCTGACCGAGCGAGCCACTTGCCACGCGGATGCCTGGAAGCCCCTCGACTGGCGTTGGATGCCCCTGAAGACGTGTGCCGAGACGACGGAAAGTGGCGAGCTCAGACACCGGGAAATATCCGCGGCGAGCCAAGATACTGTAAATCATCGGGCTGATGTGGCCGTTGGAAAGAAAAAACATGTCCTCTCCTGCCCCATCCATCTTGAAGTTCTTCGGGTCGATCTGCATCTGGTCGAAATACAAGGCCGTCACGATGTCAGTGGCGCCGAGCGAGCCGCCCGGATGTCCCGACTGACAACCATGCACCATTCGGATGATATCACGTCTAACCTGCGACGCAACATCTTTTAATTCATTGATAGTCATAATATTATCAAAGCAATTTAGTTAATTCGTTTTCTTTTGCAAATTTAAAGATTTTTGTTTTTTCTAACAATTTTTTTTAATATTTTTGTGAAAATAATTTTTCCCATGCAAAACAGCAAAGACAGCAAGAGTAAAGAGCTGATTTTCAAAGTGTTGGAATCAGACCTGCTTTTACCGTTCATTATGGCGAAGATGGACGGCATCAGTCGCACCAAAGCCAAAAACATCCTCACTGGCGGTTCGGTGTACGTCAACGACAAGAACGTGACGCAGCACAACTACCAGCTTGTTCCAGGCATGGAGGTGAGAATCGGCAGGAACCACAAGATTTACCAGACTGACAACAAATGGGTAAGAATTGTCTATGAAGACCAGTATCTTTTTGTGATTGAGAAGAAAGCCGGGATAATATGCCACTCGCCGAATCCGGATGACGAGACGGTGCAAAGCATTCTGAACCAATATCTTGAAGCGAGTCATCAGAAATGCCATGCGCATACGATTCACCGACTTGACAGAGACACCTCCGGGCTGATGTTGTTTGCAAAAGACAAAAAAGTGGCGTTGAAATTCGAGGAGGACTGGAAAAACACTGTGTATGACCGCCGTTATGTGGCGCTGGTGCACGGCGAGATGAAGAAGAAAGAAGGCACGATAAGCTCATGGCTGAAAGACAACGCGCAGTTTATCACCTATTCGAGCAGGACAGACAACGGTGGCAAGTTTGCCGTGACGCACTATAAATTAATAAAGGTGTCGAACGGATATTCGTTGGTCGAGTTGAGATTAGACACCGGACGCAAGAACCAGATTCGCGTTCACTTGGCTGACATCGGTTTTCCGGTTGTCGGCGACCCGAAATACGGTGACGGCGACGACAAAATCGGGCGTTTGGGACTGCATGCTTTCAAGCTGTGCTTCGTACATCCGATTACGGGGCAGGATTTGAAGTTTGAGACGGGGTTTCCTTTTGACACACCGAGATAGAGGGCTTTATAAACCCCACACTGCGCTTCGCTTGTGAGGGGTAAATAAAATAATGTGTCTTCGACACATATTGAAAATTATTTTATATATTTGCGGAGATTTAAAACATTAAAATTATGGCAGTTTATCAGATTTGGTTATTGATTGCGGCTGTGTTCGTGCTGATTGAGATTTTCACCAGCGGATTCGCAGTCGCCTGTTTCTCAGTGGGTTGCGTATTGGCATCCATCATTGCAGCATTGGAATTGTCGCTGACATGGCAGATCGTGGCGTTTGCCGTGGGGACATTTCTGGCATTCGTCTTAATACGTCCGGTTGTCATGAAATATCTTGACAAAAAGACCAACGACAGCAACGTGAAGACGAACATGGACAACGTCATCGGCAAGATTGCCGTGGTGACAGAACGCATCGAGGAAAACGGCTACGGCCGCGTGAAAATCGACGGCGACGACTGGAAAGCGCAGACCGAAGACGGCGCAGCAGCCGAAATAGGCGAAAAAGTGAGAATAGTAGCATTTGAAAGTATAATATTAACCGTTAAAAAACTTTAGTTATGTTAGTAGTAGTAATAGTTATTGCAGCGATAGTAATAATCTTCGCTTTGGCAGGACTGAAAGTCGTCCCGCAGTCAGAAACAAGTGTGATAGAGCGCCTCGGCAAGTTCCATAAGGTGCTTCCGGCAGGTCTCAACATCATCTGGCCTATCGTTGACCGCCCGAAACTCATTGTAACACGCAAAGTTGTAGAAGGCTATCAGGGAAGACCGATTGTAAAGATGAACGAAACAAGCAAAATCGACCTCCGCGAGCAGGTTTACGACTTCCCTAAACAGAACGTCATCACCAAAGACAACGTCACAACGGAAATCAACGCGTTGCTTTATTTCCAGATTGTCGACCCAATAAAATCCGTGTACGAAATCGACAACCTGCCGAACGCCATCGAGAAGCTGACACAGACGACACTCCGTAACGTCATCGGCGAACTTGAACTCGACGAGACATTGACTTCACGCGACACCATCAACGCGAAGCTGCGTGCAGTGTTGGACGACGCCACCAACAAATGGGGTGTGAAAGTCAATCGCGTTGAGCTTCAAGATATTACACCTCCCGAGACAGTACGTCAGGCGATGGAGAAACAGATGCAGGCAGAACGTAACCGCCGTGCCGAGATTTTGAAGGCTGAAGGCGAGAAACAGTCAGCGATTTTGAATTCGGAAGGTGAAAAGACATCGGCTATCAACAAGGCTGAAGCTGTGAAACAGTCGACATTGCTTGAAGCCGAAGGTATTGCAAAAGCGAAAATCATGCAGGCGGAAGCCGAGGCACAAGCCATACAGCTCGTGGCAGATGCCATCAAGGCGACGAAGACCGACCCTGCGACATATCTGCTCGCCACGAAGTACATTGAGACGCTGAAGGAAATGACATCAGGCAAGGACAACAAGACCGTTTACATCCCTTACGAAGCGACGAACATGCTGGGAAGCATTGGAGGAATTAAGGAAATGTTTAAATAGTTAGTCAGTTAATCAGTTAGTCAGTTAGTCAGTTAGTCAGTTAGTCAGTTGGGGTTATGACTGAAATTATACATGATTTGTCGGAGAGGCAGCGGAAGGTGGTTGACAAGCTTAATGAGTTGGGTATTCCTTTTAAGTTGCTCTTCCACCCTCCTTTGCCGACGATTGAGGATGCCTTGGCATATTGGGGCGAGTTCGAGTGGACGCACTGCAAGAACCTCTTTTTCAGGAATCACAAGGGAAACCGCCATTATCTGGTGATTTTCGACTGTATGCAGCAGCTCGCCATTCACGACCTGGAGCATCGTCTGAAACAGGGGAAGCTGAGTTTCGCATCGGAGGCTCGCATGGACAAATATCTCGGCTTGAAACCCGGGAGCGTCTCACCTTTTGGCATCATCAACGACGCGGAACACCATGTGTATCTGTATCTTGACAAGAACTTGCTCAACCATGAGTATATCAGTTTCCACCCGAACGACAATACTGGAACATGCGTCATAAAAACATCTGATTTAATCAAGTTTCTTGACGCTATGGGAAATGGATACGAATTTATTGAGTTGTATTAAAAAAATTCGTATTTTTGCAAAAAATTAAAAAAAAGTACTTTATGGATTATTTTCGATGCATAAAACCGTGTGTTGAATCAGAGATAGGTAAATTAGAATACGTCATGTTGCACGCTCCGGGCAAGGAAATCGAGCACATGACACCGGAAAACGCCCACAAATTCCTTTTCAGCGACATATTGAATTATCGTGAAGCCTTGGAGAACTACAAAAATTTTGAAGGGACTCTTAAAAAAGTTGCCAACGTGGTGTATTTCAAGGATTTACTGATTGATGTCTTGAAAAAAGATGAAGTCAGGCAGAATATTCTGAACAGTGTTCTGATCAGGGAGAACATGAAATATATGGAGAGTGTGCTGGCAGACCTCAGTGTTGAGGACCTCGCCACTGCGCTCATTGAAGGCTACGACAGCCCGAACATTAAAGAGCGTTATCTCTTCCCTCCTATCCCGAACCTTTTCTTCACAAGGGACGCATCGTTCACGATGTACAACAACATCATGATAAGCAAGATGGCGACCACGGTGCGTGACCGCGAGACCATCATCCTTGACGCGATCTTTAACAACTCATCGATTATCGACGTGGAGACGGTGCATCCTATCGAGCGTTTCGCCCCTAACGGCATCGGCCGTGTGGAAGGCGGCGACGTGGAGATTGCACGCCACGACATCATCTTGAGCGGCTGCGGAGCCAGAACGAGCCAGGAAGGCATCAACGCGCTGTTGGAGCATCTGCGCCACCTCGGCGGAAGACGTCATCTCATCGCACAGGAGCTGCCACTGGAGCCAGAGTCATTCATACATCTTGACATGGTGTTCACCTTCCTTGACAGAGACCGCTGCATGGCGTTCAAGCCAGTTATCATGAACGAGAACTTCAAGACGATACATTATGAGGTTGAAGGCACCGAATACACCAAGATAACTGAGGAAAAGAACCTCATCGAAGCTTTGGACAAACTCGGCATGCATCTCGAGCCTATATTCTGCGGCGGCGGCGACGAATACTACGGACCGCGCGAGCAGTGGCATAGCGGAGCGAACTTCTTCGCCTTCGCGCCAGGAAAGGTTTTGGGTTATGCGAGAAACTACCACACCATCGAGGCGTTGGGCAATAACGGTTTCGAGATTCTGAAGGCTGCCGACGTGGCATCTGGAAAGGTTAACACCGACGACTACAAACGCTGTGTCGTGGCGTTCGAGGGCAACGAGCTCTCACGCGGCGGCGGCGGTGCACGATGCATGACGATGCCGCTGTTAAGACAGAAGGTTTAAGATTTGGCGCGAGGTTACATTGCGGTTTTACATTAATGTAGAGACGTTTCAGGAAACGTCTCTACATTTTTTTATTGTGTATCCTGCACCGAGAGCGGTGAGTATAAGCAAGCCGCTGCCAAGCGGGACAGGGATGTCGCCGCTAGCACCATGACCGCCAGGGACTGGTGGCAGCTCGATGCCACCACCCTTGTCAAGTCCGTTGCCGACATCAGTCCAATCGTTGAACAGGTTGTCGTTCCTGTTGATTTGCCCATACGACAAACCCACGAACGCAAACAATAATAAAGCTGTTATCAGTAGTCTTTTCATTTTATCACGATTCTTTGTGTGTTTACTCTTTCCCCGTTAACAAGACGCATGACGTACACGCCCGTTGCGATGCCGTTGCATACCAGGCTGCTGCCGCTCACCTCTTCCCTGCCTACCATTCTGCCTGTCATGTCGAACACCTCGAGCATGCCATAGCCTGTGACCATGATGCCGCCCATCGTCGCATATGCGAACAAGGCGTTTCCGGTCTGCTCGCCGATGCCGTCGATGCCCCTCGCTATCACCGTGAAGCGGTTCTCAGCCTCGTCGCCATTGGCGTGGAATGTGTAGCTCGGCGTTATATTCAGGTTGGTGACTTCACCATTGAAGTTGTCGAGGAGATAGATGTCCTCGAAGTCTACGTTCATGAACTCGAACGAGAGCGTGAAGTCGCCCGCCAGTGTGTTCCAGAACAGCACGTCGATGGTGTCGGTGTCCGTGTCCATGTGCGCGATGGCATATTCCTTGTCGTCGCTTTTCACGCTGATGGTCGGAATCGAAGTTGACAGGTTGCCCAGCTTCTCCAGTCCGATGCCGTCGCTGAAGTACACGAACGCACGGTCTTCCACGTCGCCGTTTGTCATCGTCATCTTCATCCTGTTAGCTATGCCTTTCTTCGCGCCAGACTCGTCTGTGGACTCCGCTGTGGTCTTCTCGATTTCGAGGCTGAGTGTTTCTGTGGCGACAACCACGAAGCCCTGGCCCGGTTTGATAGGGTCGTCGAATGATTTTGTCTCCCATGCGCCCTTGAATGACAGGGTGTAGTAGCCAGATGCGAGCTTGTTGTTGTCGATAGCGCCGCCCTCTCCCTTGTATATCGTGTGCGGGAACGGGTTGCCTATCATGTTCACTCCGCTCATGCCATCTTTCGTTGTGCAGGTGAGTGTCCTTGACATGGTGGCGTAGCCAAGGTCGCCCTTGAAGGCTGGCGAGAACGTCTCGCTGTTGGCGTAAAGGTAGCCGCGTCCGTTTTCAAATGTGGTGAAGTCGAGGTGACCAGTCTTGTAGTTCTCCCAAGTGCATGTCGTCTCGTTCCAGCGGAAGAGGTCATACTCGTTATCAATGAAATCGCTGCCCGCTATCGCCATGCTGTTTGTTGGCGATGATACCAGATACCAGCCGTCGCTGTCCTTGGTGGTGTATGCTGTTATGTCCTTTTCGGCTGTAGCCTTCACACCTGATGACTCGTTGATAATCTCGCCAGTGTCCTTTATTAGGATACAGTCCTCGTCGGTGCTCACAAGTTCGCCAGTGACAGTGAGCTTTCTGCCTGCCTGCACCGTCAGTTTGGCTGTCGGGTCCACTTCGAGTGTGGCGACTGTCACGTTCTCGTCAACAGTGCAGTTATGGTCTATCACCACATGTGCGCCCGTGCCTGGTGGCGTGCCGCCTGCCCAGATAGCGCCGTTGCTCCAGTTGCCTGCAGAAATCGTCGCGATGGAAGGGGTAACAAACGTGAACTCATAGCAGTTGATGGCGTTGCCGATGACACCGTTGTTTTCAAAAGTCACCGTGCTTTGGCAGTCAAGGTCAAGCTCCTCGCCCGCCGAATGGTCGTAGAGCTTGAACGTTATCTCCTCGCCGTTATTGTCGCCGAGAATCGTGAGTGTCACCACGTAAGCTCCCGTAGGTGGGAACAGTCCGAGGAAGCCGCTCGCACGGCAGTCTTCACCGCAGAAACCTCCGATTTCCAGTGTGGTTGCCGTCTGTGTGACGTCATCGATGATTATCACACCAGTAACAGTCATGTTGTTTGGCAGTCCGCTGTTGACTGTCCAGTGATGGCTCTGAGCTTTTGTAACGCCCACAAGAGCCGCAAGAATCGTTAACAATAATAATGTCCTTTTCATATTTTTTTATTTTACGATTAATCTTCCGTGATACACATTGCCTGAGGCGGTGAAGACTTGGATGTCGTACACGCCGCGTGTCGTCAGTCCCTTGACTTCCCTGCCGCCGTCGGTGTCGCGGCGGATGACGGTGCCAAGGATGTCGGTGATGACGACCTCCGTCACCGTTTCGGTCTCAGGGATGTCAAGCGTTGTCGTCCTGCCCTTCTCCACAGGGTTCGGGTACATGCTGAACGTCATCTGGGCGTTCGATGCTGTGCTGAACCTCACCTCGTATGGGTTCTCGATGTCGCCTGCCACGGCGTTCTTCTCGAACACCATGCTCTCCTCGCTGCTGAAGTTCATGCCGCCGACTATCCTGTCGACGAGTCCGAAGTTTATCGCATCGCCGTCCTCGCCTGTCACCGTGAGAACCGCGTAGTAGCAGTCGAGTGGCGGGAAGTGC
>JAFZKP010000048.1 GCA_017553625.1 Bacteroidales bacterium | reverse complement strand
GTGTGGTCGTATAAACACGAACACAAACGCCGCGGCGCTGTGGGCAAGAATCCAAGGCAGGAGATTTACTCTTGTCTTCCAATTTCTGACGTCCTTTGCGGACTAACTGTTGAATCGTTGGCATTCTTTAATTGCGTTTAATTAATTTTTTATTTTGTTATATACAGAAATTTCTTTCTTTTTTTTGCCATAAAAAAGATAATTTTCGATGCTGAAACTACACATAGAAGGGGATTTGACAAGTCATGGTACCGACTTTTGTATCAAAACACACCGAAGTCCTATCTTTTGAGTCCCAATGACTTACGGCGAACGGACCTCTAACGTTTTACTTATCAGGTCCCTTTCTATTGTAAATGAGGCAACATTTACTACCTTTTTTGCGGGTGCAAAATTACTACATTTTTCAATACACCCGACATTTTTTTTAAAATTTTTTCAAATATTTTTTCAACAATGGAAATGACGCCGATTAATCATCTATATTTCGGACCAGGCGGACCGAATATCCGTTGTATCTGTACGAGCTGATACATGTAAACAACTGCCCTTCATCAAACACCACATCGAAAAGAATCGTATTGGCCTGATCGGCGTAGTCGGCACTCTTCGACCAGTAATATCCTTGTTCGCCGACAGCCTCGACATCGGCGTTCTCACGGTATCCGGCGGCAGGAAGAAACACTGCGCCGTTGTTCTCCATCTGCGCCCATTGGTCGGCATTATATATATTTCCGTTCCAAATTGTATCGGTATAAAAATCCAAACCACTGGGAAGTGTCCACACATCGGGCAGCAATATCATGCCATTTTTGCCGTTGACATTGCCATGAGCGTGCTTCTTTCCCGCATCGGCTCTGCCATAGAACACATATGCCCATTCGCCATCCGACAAGGTACGCCAGTTATTGTAGCCGCAGAGCGCGGCCTCGTTGGCGAGAGTGCCCCATTCGGTTTTGAGCGTGTCGTACGAATACAAGCCGTATTGGTGATAATCCTGGCTGTTGTTGATGCCGTATGTATCCCATAACGCCGAGGCTCCAACCCAGCCGAAAAGATCGACAGTGCCCGGGCAACTGGTAAGTGCGCCACTGACACAATTGTTCGAGTAATGGTCTCCTATAAATGCATCCTGCGACGAAGCAAACGACCAGCTCCACGTGTAGCCGTCCGACGACGTGGCATTGAGGTTACCCGGCGCGAACATCACCTGGACGCTATCGCTCACAGAGAAACCGACCGAGTTAGTGATAATCGGATGATCGTTGTTATCGTTATTCGATGTCTGCGATTCCTTGTCTTTCTTGCACTGGCTCACGCTCAGCAACAGCGCCGCTGCAACAATTATCGTGTAAAACCTTTTCATAGTGTCAATTTATTTTTTACCATATTCGGCTTGTTCTTCGGCTGCAATTAATGGAGTTGTTTCCCCACTTTCAGGATATGCTCCGATTTCATAAAGATATTCAGGAGCAAAACCTATTTCGTTGTTCCAGTCAACGGTAAAAGGGTCGAGTGTAAACGAACGGAAATAGTCTTTATTCTGCAATTTTTTGCAAATTCCCTTTTGCATCAGAGGTACAAAATCCACCATACGAACCGCGCCATTATTGAAAGTAAGGCGAAGTTTGTAATCTTCAATATATTCAGCAGCTGTAACAGCCAAAACTTCATTGTTTTTCATCATCTTAATGGTTTTATATTAAATGCGGATTCGCTGCTTGACAAACGATTCCAATTATCCAACAATTCATCTTTATGCAGTCCAAGCCATTGTTTTACAAGTCGTTTAGCCTGGGGTGGCAATGAGCCTTTTAAAATGGCCCCGTCTTGTATTGATACCAAAGCAGACGAACCATCATAGTAAACATGAAAATGTGGTGGATTATGATCACCAATAAACATGTAAATTGCGATTCCATAGAATCTTGAAATTTCTGGCATATTTTTATCATTTAAGAACAGGCAAAATTACAATTATTTTTCAAAAGTACAGCCTTTTTGTTAAAAAATTTCAGAAAATTTTGATGTGCAAAAATTGCACTTCAAGAGGCCTGAGCTGTAAAACCTGAGGGAGCGAAGGTGAGATTCCTCGCCTATCGGTTCGGAATGACAGAGTCATTGTGAGGCACTAACAAGCGCGGCATGAAGGAGCATACAAAAGAATATGAACCCACATGCCGCGCCTGGATGATTATTGATTATGATTTGTCATTCCGAACCCTGAAAGGGTGAGGAAACTCAACCGTACTGATAAACAATCCAAAAGCGTGCCACTTCCGCATTCCCTTATCGAGGTGTTTGCGGGACCTTAGAGACAGAATGCGGGAAGTGGCACGCAATAAAATTTTACATGGTATTATTTCTCTCTATCATCAATATCGATGAATAGTATAGATATTCCTGAGCTATCGTCATCATTAACGCCATTATAATCATTCCCATTAATAATAGAATCAATATCTGGTAATTTATTAATAAGCATTAAAAAACCATCACTTAGTCTTGTTACATTTTTATAGTCAACATTTTCCCTATTAAACTTTGTATTCAATGAATTTTCTATTAAATCCCATATAAGCTTGGACCATTCGTCATCTTTTCTAGCTGGTTCTTCTGATATAGCGCGACCTGCCTGCCTGTTTATCATATTAACCAAAAACCTTCCGAATGTATTATTGTGACAATAAGACATTGTTTTCATTGGTTCTGCCATATAAAACTGTGGTATCGTTTCTTGTATCATACAATATAACGCTCCCTGATTAACGACTTTAGGTCGAATGTCGTATTTTGATTTTAATTTACCTATTTCAAACTCCGGCCAATTTTCATATAAGAAAAGCTGCTTAAAATCACCATCTTTCTTTAATTCTTCTGGGCTTTTATCTGACATTTTAAATTGGAGTAAAGCTGCATTGTATCTTTCCCCATCCATTGTTTGTTTACGGACAAGCACTAATAAATCTCCCAATTCACAAGATTCTTGCTTTTGTCGTCCCATAAACTTAACTCTTGGTGATTGATGTATAAAACAGCCACCAAATTTTATTGTTGGATATTTACCACTTGCATTCATAAGCTTTGGAAATTCAATAGCCAAAGCGGCGGTGTAATCAGGTTCTTGTAGATCTTTTTTAACTTTTGATCTTACTGTATTAACAGCTTTATGGATGTTTCTGTTGATGTCTTTTATTGCGATAACGTTATTAACAAAATCATCACACCCATAATTTGAGACTCTACTTTTGCTTAAATACATTTCTTCGTTATTTATTGAAATTCATTAATATATAAGTGATTATAGTTTATTACATCCATGTTATGATAGATATAGCAAAAGACAGCACTCCTAACAACAAGCTCAATAGCCCTAATTTAAATGAAATGCGGATTGCTTTGTCAGGATGTTCCCAATAAAAAGGAAACATCCCGCCTATTTCCACTTCCACTACTGTTGGATTTTTGCCATCCCTATCACTCAACAACCTGATGGAACTTGGGCTTAAGCCGACCATATCTTTCTTTATGCCATTTACAGCTTCGGATTTAAAGGCTCTATGTATGGATTCTCCATTTGCTGAAATCTTTACGATTGATAGCCTTTTTTTGCCAATTTTTGACCTTTTTCTTGTAAATCCAAATATTTCAGAATAAGTACTGCTTTGGAAGACAGCGTCACCATCTGCCTCGGAAATAGTTGATATGTCTTTCAAAAACATTTTGTCATCTTTAATATAACTATCTCCTGGCTGATTAGTTGGAAGTATTACTTTGACATTCATGGTTATTTGTAATATTTAATAAACAATCATTATTTATTGAGCATTAATGACTAAACGAACACTTTGACCATAACCACGACTTCTTTTCTGATTAGGAGCGAATCCATTTCCGCCAATAGAAACGGAATATGATTGGTAGTTATCAAAGTGAGTAGCTGACCAATAGTTACCCTCTGAGCCGACCCATCCGACAGAATTTCCACCACGTTCGCCTGCCGCAGGCAGAAATACTGCGCCTGCATTTTGTAAAGTAATCCATTGAGAAGCCGAGATTATGTTACTGTCATAATTCGCATTACCCGTATTTGTATTGCTTAAAGTGTAAGTGCTTGTACTCCAATTATCAGGTAATAAAACAACACCATTCACATTATTCACTCTCGCTTTGGCATAACGTATACCAGATACGGTATTTCTTGTGTTCAATACGTATATCCATTCTTGAGCAGTCATTGTTCTCCACAAATTAACAATGTTACCACCCAAGTTATAGCCCCAATCAGCTTGTCCTGTCTGGTTATTTAGATTATATGATGCTGAACCATATGCGTAATAATCACTATTTGTTGTACTTATGCCATATGGCTGATAACACACTGCGCCATGATCATTACCACTAGTACCCCAACCAAACAAATCTATCCAACCATTATATGTTGAAGAGATATTACTATTATCTTCTCCAACATAATCATATTGATTGTTAGCAAAACGCCATGTGTTTGTTGATGCTTGGTATTGTAAATTCCCTCTCGAAAAATAAACTTGTTTTGTCGCACTAACAGAGAATAACCCGTTTATTGCGCCTGTTGGAATAGTTGGACCTGTAAAATGAGCCACTAATGTTTCATTCCCATATACTATAATAGTAAAGTCAGCTTGATCCCAAGCATATACACCATTCATAGTCCAATAAGCAAAAACGTATCCATCATATGGAATAGCATGAACCGTACATGTTTGTCCATAACTATAGTTTCCACCACCAGTTACGTATCCTCCAAAACTTGGATTTGCTGAAACACTAATCGTATAAGTTGACAATGATTGGGTTGTAAAACTTATTTCACCTCCATAAGAAGTTCCCACGCTATTGGTAGCGTATGCTCTAACATAATATGTTGTATTTGCATTAAGTCCAGTCATATTAGCGGTAAAGCTTCCTGTACCTGTACCATTTGATGCATGGTAGTTACTATTAGTAGGATTGTGACTTGTACTCCAACAAATACCACGTTCTGTTACTGTTGCTCCGCCATCTGATGTCACATTACCGCCACATGTCGCTGTTGTTGAAGTAATGTTTGTAACACTATAGTTTGTCGAAACAGTAGGAACAGTGGCATTTTGTAATGTCGTAAAACTCACCTCATTTCCGTATGATGTTCCAACACTATTGGTAGCGTACGCTCTTACATAATAAGTAGTATTTGCTGTTAGTCCTGTCATATTAGCCGTAAAACTTCCAGTTCCAGTTCCATTTGTAGTATGGTTACCATTTATTGTTGGATTATGACTTGTACTCCAGCAAATACCACGAGCTGTAACTGTTGCACCGCCATCTGATGTTACATTACCTCCGCCTGTTGCTGTTGTTTGAGTAATGTTGGTTATACTACTTGTCGTAACTATTGGTGCAGTTACATTTTGAGATGTAGTGAAACTGACTTCACTTCCATACGATGTTCCCACACTATTTGTTGCGTATGCTCTTACATAATAAGTAGTATTTGCTGTTAGTCCTGTTATATTAGCTGTAAAACTTCCAGTTCCTGAACCATTCGTAGTGTGATTACTGCTAATCGTAGGATTATGACTTGTACTCCAGCAGATGCCTCGGCTTGTTACTGTGGCTCCACCATCTGATGTTACATTGCCTCCACCTGTTGCTGTTGTTTGAGTAATGTTGGTTATACTACTTGTCGTAACTATTGGTGCAGTTACATTTTGAGATGTAG
Source organism: Bacteroidales bacterium (assembly GCA_017553625.1). Lineage (GTDB taxonomy): Bacteria > Bacteroidota > Bacteroidia > Bacteroidales > F082 > Limimorpha. Next base: position 39,769 of record JAFZKP010000048.1, on the reverse strand, counting down.
TGAAACTGACTTCACTTCCATACGATGTCCCAACACTATTTGTTGCATAAGCTCTTACATAATATGTGGTATTTGCTGTCAATCCTGAAATATCAGCCGTGAAACTTCCTGTTCCAGTTCCATTTGTAGTATGGTTTCCACTCGTCGTCGGATTATGATTTGTACTCCAGCAAATACCACGAGCGGTTACTGTTGTACTGCCGCTTGAAGTTACAATTCCGCCGCCTGTTGCTGTAGTTTGTGTAATATTTGTGATATTATTTGTCGTAACGGTAGGAGTATCAACACTTTCACACGAAACAAGACGTACACTTAAACCGTTTCTTCGATTATCACCATCAGTAGCAACCAAATTGTTATCGTAAAAGCTTAAGCAAGGTGCTATAGTGATAGTTAGGTATCCGCCAGAAGACCAATATGCCCCCAAACTGCTAACATTAACTGTCAAACCATAGCGAAAACCTGCAGCAGGAATGAAAACTGCGCCAGCCATTTCTATAGAACTCCAGTCTGTTGAATTGATGATATTTGTTGTATATGAAGCGTCAATTGTATTGGTATTATTTAAACTGTATGTACTACTATTCCAATTGTCAGGGAGTAGGATAATTCCATTTATTCCGTTAACCTGTGCCTTCGCATATCTTATTCCGCTGTTTGTATTTCTAGAAAGTAAAACATAACCCCATTCATTCATAGTTAATGTACGCCACATATTTTCCGCACTTCCTCCATTGGAAATAGCATTGTATCCCCAGTCTGCTTTTCCAGTTTGGTCGTACAGGTTGTAAGTTACATCACCATAGGCATAATAATCGCTATTAGATAGACTTGTACTCCATGGTTGATAACACACTGCACCATGATTGTATCCACTTGTTCCCCAACCAAACAAATCTATCCATCCGCTATATGTTGATGAAATATTACTGTTATTATTACCTATATAATCATATTGATTATCCGCGAATCGCCATGTATTTGTTGATGCTTGGTATTGTAAATTTCCCTGTGAAAAATTGACTTGCTGCGTTGAACTAACAGAAAACAATCCAGGCAGAACACCATTAGGCCAAATTTGTTCGGATTCGGTTGTAAAACTCATTTCATTACCATAGGCCGTTCCAACATTATTTGTTGCATAGGCTCTAACATAGTATGTTGTATTAGCTGTCAATCCTGTAACGTTTACTGTATATGAACCGTTTCCTGTTCCACTGCTTGCATGGCTGTCGCTTGTTGTTGGATTATGACTCGTACTCCAACATACACCACGAGCTGTTACTGCAGCACCACCATCTGATGTAACATTGCCACCTGATATAGCTGTAGTTTGTGTAATATCTGTCACCTGATTTGTTGTCACAGTCGGAGCAGTGTTGTTTTGTGATGTTGTAAAACTCACTTCATTCCCATATGCTATCCCAACATTATTTATGGCATAAGCTCTTACATAATAAGTAGTACCTGGTACAAGATTAGTCATTGTAATTATATAGTCGCCATTCCCAGAACCATTATTTGCATGGTTGTCATTAATGGTCGGATTATGACTTGTGCTCCAACAAATACCACGTTCTGTAACAATTGCGCCTCCATTTGATGTGACAATTCCACCACTCATTCCTGTAGTTTGGCTGATGTTTCCAACGGCATAGGTTGTTACAGTCGGTATATGTAAATCAAAAGTAAATGAAATAACCTCGTCACCATACTGGTTTTGCGTTATTACTCTACTAATATCATTGCCATTATCATATATTACTGCTTCATATTCCATTAAATCTCCAACAACAAAATCACCCACTCTAACATCTCTTGGCTGATTATGACCGGAGATTTTATCAACTTCTATCTTATTATTATTTCCGCCCCCAATATTCAAGACCTTTTTATAACATTTATTATTGCCCGACGTGACAGCAAAAAACGCCATTTGTGGTCTATCCATTTCAATGGTAAACATGTGAGTGCCCGCATCAAGAGATCCTCTAAACTCGCTGATTAATTGTCCGTTGAACGAAAACAATTGTGCTTTAACCGTTTGCGGCATCTCTATGATATACATCAGATTTGTTTTACCCGAAAAAGGATTTGGGAATGCTTCGGATAAAGTGCCACCATCATTATCCAGTTCATAAATACCATCATAAACAGTCAAAGTTATTGTTGTGTCAGGAGGTGTTAACCATTCAAGCCAATTCCGCGTAATATCCTTAACAAGCACATAATCAAATGGCATATTGGAGGCATTACGGTAATTTGATGTAAATTTTAATGTTACTGTTTCTTGGGCTGACATTAAAAATGAGAACATCAACAAAAGTGATAAAATAAATTGCTTTTTCATGGTGTTTTCCCTAATTCGTGTCGGGCACAACTTTTATTTATATTTATATTTTCTTTTTCTCTGCAAATAAACTTTGTTTTTCTATTGTCTAGAAGTCCTTGTTAGTCCTTGTTAGTCCGATTTGTCGAAGCATAAAAAAACCGCGAACTTCTGTTTTAAGCCGAGGTTCTGGGAATAACCTATACCACTAACAAGAAAGCTCACGGTAATCACCGCAAGCGTTTCTACTTTCTTGAGTGGTATTACTGAAATTTCCCAGATTTCGGTTTAACTAAGAAAAGCGAAAACGCCTTTTTAATATGTCTTTATACTTTATTTAACTGTCTGTTTCTTCATATAATTGTTTAATTTGACATTGCAAAGATAAGGATTTTTTTGAGAAAAACAAAAAAAATGTGAAAAAGTGGCTGACAATTTGAAAAAACACATAATCCAACCACCTTTGTAGTTTGCAAACCAGATTACGGTGCTACTCTACTACAAAGGCGGTTATGTTTTAATAAAATCGCACTAATCATTATGATTCATGAGCATAATTCTTAAAATTTCCAAGAATCTGCTCGATGTGAATTACTTCATCAGAATCTTCAAACGAGAAGCCGTTTCCTAAAATGTACCATTTCTTACGCTGCGCCATGCTTAATTTCTTGACACTAGGAAATTTGGAAACTGAAACAATGATAATTCTCCCATCCTCCAATAAAACCTGCATCTTCCCTCTCGCAGGGAAAGACACATTTTTAATCTGCGGGATTACGTCCCAATATCCTTCAATTTTATACATTTTATTCATTCACTTTAATAATTCTAACTTTATCACCATTTTGGAACTTTTGCCATTGATCCAAGAACTTTTCTTGATACTTTTTGGCAATAGCCACAACTTGGTTAACTTGTTTGTCAGTCAGTTCTCCATTATCCGCCACTGACACTTCCGGTTCGAGCCATATTTTGCACAATTTCTTGTTTCCGGCTTTCCCCACATGGACATGCGCTCTGTTTTTGTTACTATCTGATCCGTAAAACAAAAATGTCCAAATAACCTTTGCGGTTGCATAAATTAAGACTTTTGGCATAAATCCTCCTCTTTTAACCTACTTCAAATAATCTAAAACAATCAAAACAACACTGCAAATATAAACATTTTTTGTCTTTTGTCAATAGGTTTGGGGAAATATTTTTATAAAAACTTCAAACTTCACACTCCAAACTTCAAACTATTTTGTATCTTTGCACCGAAAATTTTGAAACGTGTCAGGAATACTCGAACATTTGAATGAGCCGCAGAGAGAGGCGGTTACGACAATTGAAGGTCCGGTGATGGTCATCGCGGGAGCCGGCTCGGGCAAGACCCGTGCCCTCACCCACCGCATCGCCTATATGATTGAGCAGGGCATCAACCCGTTCTCGATTATGGCGCTGACGTTCACCAACAAAGCCGCCAAGGAGATGAAAGAACGCATCATGCAGCTCGTCGAGCCGGGTGCCGCACGCAATGTGTGGATGGGCACCTTCCACTCCATCTTCGCGAGGATTCTGAGAATCGAGGCGGCAAACCTCGGCTACACCTCCGAATTCACAATCTACGACACCGACGACTCCAAGACACTCATCAACGCCATTCTGAAAGAAAGGGAAATCGACACGAAAGCGTATCCGGCGAAATATATTTTGCATCGTATCTCGATGGCAAAATCAGCGCTCTATACCCCTGAAGATTATTGCGAAAACGCCGAGATTCAGGAGCAGGACCACCGAGCAAACAAGCCGCTCATCGGAGAAATCTTCAAGACATATAACGCACGCCTGAAACGCGCCAACGCAATGGATTTCGACGATATTTTATTTAACACAAACGTTTTGCTGCGCGACTTCCCGGATATTTTATATAAATATCAACGGCATTTCGAGTACATTCTTGTCGACGAGTATCAGGACACAAACTATGCGCAATACCTTATTATAAAACGTATCGCGGCAATGCGCGAAAACATCTGCGTGGTGGGCGACGACGCACAGTCGATTTACGGCTTCCGCGGCGCTAACATCCAGAATATTCTCAATTTCAAAATAGACTACCCGGAGCAGAAACTCATCCGTCTCGAGCAAAATTACCGTTCGACAAAAACCATTGTAAAGGCTGCGAATAGCGTCATCGCAAATAATAAAGACCAAATCAAGAAAAACGTCTGGTCGGACAAGGAAGAAGGCGAACTCATAACGCTCTTGAGAGCCACTTCCGACAACGAGGAAGGCACGCTTGTGGCAAATTCGATTTTCGGCTACAAGATGTCGCGACAGCTCTCCAACAAAGACTTCGTGATTCTTTATCGAACAAATGCACAGTCACGTTCGCTTGAGGAAGCTTTGCGCAAACAGGACATACCTTATAAAATATATGGCGGTCTCTCATTCTACGACCGCAAAGAGGTGAAGGACCTCCTCGCCTACTTCCGCGTCGTCATCAACCCGCATGACGAACAGGCGCTGTTGAGAATCGTAAATTATCCGGCACGCGGCATCGGCGACACCACGAAACAGAAGCTGCAAGTTATAGCCGACGAGCGCAAATGCACCATCTGGGACGTCCTGACATCGCTCAACGAGCAGTCGACGGAGTTCAACATGGGCACAGTCAACAAGCTTAGCAACTTTGTCACCATGATTCAGAGCTTCCAGACGCAAATTGACAAAATGAACGCCTTCGAGTTGGCGAAGCATATCACCGAGACCGTCGGAATCATCAAGGTTTTGAAGGAAGACGAGACGCCAGAAGGCGTGATGCGCGTGCAGAACATCGAGGAATTGCTCAACGCCATCATGGAGTTTTCCGACAAGCAGGTCGACGAGGTCACTGGCGAGCAGATGGCTGTTAACCTGCCGAAATTCATGGAGGACGTGGCGCTTCTCACCGACCAGGACCAGAAAGAGGAAGAAGGCTCCGACTACGTCACTCTGATGACGATTCACAGCGCTAAAGGCCTTGAGTTTCCTTACGTTTACATCGTCGGTCTTGAAGAAAATCTCTTCCCAGGAATACAATCTTTAAGCACTCGCGAAGATTTGGAAGAGGAACGCCGTCTGTTCTACGTCGCGTTGACGAGAGCCGAGACGAAGCTAATCCTCAGCTATGCCGAGAGCCGTTACCGTTGGGGCAACATGACGCTCAGCGAGCCGTCACGCTTCATCGACGAAATAGACCCGAGCCTCATCGAACGCACAAAGAAAGCGTCGTTCAGAGGCACCGCAATAAAAGAAGAGCACGGATTTAACCCGTTCAGTTCGAACAAGGGTGGCTGGACGTTCAGTGGAGACAAGCGTTATCAGAGTTCTCAGAACGTACAGAGACCTCAAAGCGCTCAGGTAGCACCGAAAGCGTCTTATCCAAAAGCGTCAGCTTCAGACTTCATTCCTGTTGACGCCGACGAAATCCAAGCCGGAATGCGCGTCCTGCATCAGAAGTTCGGTCAGGGTACGGTGGTGCGCGTAGAGGGAGCAGGACCGAACAAAAAAGCATCCGTCGATTTCGACGAGAACGGAAACAAGATGCTCATGCTGAAATTCGCGAAATTGAGCATATTGAGACAATAAAGGTTGTAGAGACGGTCGGTCGACCGTCTAAATAATAAAACAGATTAAACAACGTTAATATTTAGATAATTTTCAATTATGGAATACAATACAGAACGGGAGAAGATAGTGATTTCGGAATACGGCCGAAACATTCAGGTGATGATTCGTCATCTCATGGAGATTGAAGACCGCAAGCAACGCACCGAAGCGGCATATTTCATCGTCAACGTGATGGCGCAGATGAACCCCCAGGTCAAGGAGTCAAACGACTTCATGCACAAGCTTTGGGATCACCTTTATATAATCTCGGATTACAAGCTTGACGTGGACGGCCCTTACGACCCGCCTACACCTGAGATGCAGAAGAAGAAGCCCGAGCACGTCGGATACCAGAAGAACAACATCAAATACGGCCATTACGGGCAGTACATCTATGACGTTGTGAAGAAAGTGAAGGAGATGGAAGACGGTCCGAAGAAACAGGCGATTCTCGTCAACATCGCGAACCAGATGAAACGCGACTATCTCAACTGGAACCGCGACACCGTCAACGACCTGCTCATCCTCGACGACCTTTACAAGATTTCCGGCGAGGAAGTGACACTCCCGATGGACACCAAGCTAACGCCCACCAACGAGATTCTGAACAAGCAGCCTCAGCAGCAGCAACAGCAGAAGAAGAAACAGAACAACAAGAAAAGCAACAATAACAACAAGAATCAGCAGCAGGCCAAACAAGGCAACCCTAACCGTCCAAACAAGAAAAACTGACATCATGGCATCATTTAAAGTTACAGGAGGCAACAAACTCGCCGGCACCATCATCCCACAGGGCGCCAAGAACGAAGCAATGCAGGTGATATGCGCCGCACTTCTCACCGACGAGCCCGTCACGATAACGAATCTTTCCGACATCCTCGACATCAACAACCTCATCGACTTGTTGAAAGGCATGGGCGTTGTCGTCGACAGGAAGAGCAAGAGCGAGGTTACATTGCACGCCAAAGACATCAACCATGATTATTTCGACACCAAGGACTTCCACGAGAGAGCCACCAAACTTCGCGGAAGCGTGATGATTCTCGGTCCGCTCCTCGCCCGCTTCGGCATGGGTTACATGCCACGTCCAGGAGGCGACAAGATAGGACGCCGCCGTCTCGACACCCATCTCATAGGCTTGATGAACCTCGGCGCGACGATGGAGACTGTCGGGATGGAGCACGTCTACCGTCTCGTGGCACCTAAAGACGGACTCAAAGGCACTTACATGCTCCTTGACGAAGCGTCAGTGACAGGTACCGCCAACATCGTGATGGCCGCTGTGATGGCAAAAGGCGAGACGACGATATTCAACGCGGCATGTGAGCCGTATTTGGTACAGCTCTGCCGCATGCTCACCGCCATGGGCGCAAAAATTGAAGGCATAGGCTCCAACCTTTTGAAAATAAAAGGTGTCGAGAAGCTTCACGGCACCACGCACCGCCTTCTCGCCGATATGATTGAAGTCGGTTCGTTCATCGGTCTCGCCGCCATGACTGGCTCCGACATCACAATCAAAGACGCAGGAATAAAAGACTTGGGCATCATACCGAACACTTTCAAGAAGCTCGGCATCAAGATGGAGTTCATCGGCGACGACATACACATCCCGGCACAGGAACATTATCAAGTTGAGACGTTTTTGGACGGCAGCATCCTCACCATCGCCGACGCGCCATGGCCGGGATTCACGCCCGACCTCATCAGTATCGTGCTCGTGGTGGCGACACAAGCCAAAGGCACCGTGCTAATACATCAGAAGATGTTCGAGAGCCGTCTGTTCTTCGTCGACAAGCTCATCGACATGGGCGCGCAGATAATACTTTGCGACCCGCACCGCGCCAACATCATCGGACTTGACAGAAGCCACCAACTCAAAGCTGTCAGAATGGCTTCACCTGACATCCGCGCGGGTGTCGCGCTACTCATCGCCGCACTGTCAGCCGAAGGCACATCGATAATCGACAACATCGACCAGATTGACAGAGGCTATCAGGACATCGACGGACGACTGAGGCAGCTCGGAGCGCAGATAGAACGAATGTAACGACATCATAAAATGATTTCATGCCAAAATGACACAATGCCCGTTTTGGCATGTATTTTGATTATACCTTATTAATCTTTTGAGAATAAGTAAACAAAACATATCATGAGCAAACACAAGAAAGAACCTGAGATTAAAGGCGAAGACGAGAAAATCGAGGCAGAAGGCAACATTGAGGTAAAAGAGGAAAAACAGGAGGAAAATGCAGAAAATTTCGAGGAGAAATTCAACGAATTGAATGACAAATACCTCCGTTTGTACTCGGAATATGACAATTACCGCAAGCGCACTGCCAACGAGAAAATCGAACTGATTAAGACCGCAGCTGAAAGCACGATTCTGACGCTTCTTCCTATCCTCGACGATTTTGAGAGAGCCTTGCCAACGATGGAGAAAGACGAAGACAAGACACATTACGAAGGTGTCATGCTGATTTACAACAAGTTGAAACGGACATTAGAGCAGAAAGGTCTTGAAGAAATCAAGGCTGTCGGCGAGCCGTTCAACACCGACGAGCATGAGGCGCTGACACAGATTCCTGCACCATCAGAGGAGATGAAGGACAAGGTCATCGACGTGGTTCAGAAAGGTTACAAATTGAATGGCAAGGTCATAAGATATGCAAGAGTCGTTGTTGGTTGCTGAAACATTAATTGATGCTTGTAGAGACGCGATTAATCGCGTCTGTACTCATAATCAATGATGATTTACTTAAATCAAAAAGAACAAAATGGCAGAAAAACGTGATTACTACGAGGTGCTGGAGGTTGCAAAGAACGCCACAGCCGATGAGATAAAGAAAGCATACAGGAAGAAAGCCCTGCAATACCATCCTGACAGGAACCCCGGCGACAAGGAAGCCGAGGAGAAATTCAAGGAGGCGGCGGAGGCTTACGGTGTTTTGAGCGATGAGAACAAACGCGCGCGCTACGACCGTTACGGTCATGCCGGCGTGAGCGGCCAGGATTTCAGTGGTGCGTCAATGAACGACATCTTCAGCCAGTTTGGCGACATCTTCAGCGACCTGTTCGGTGGCGGAGGCGGCTTCGGCTTCAATTTCGGCGGTTTCGGAGGCGGCAACGGACAGCGTCCGGTGTACAGAGGCTCCAACCTGCGTGTCAGGGTGAAGCTCACGCTCGACGAAATCAGCACCGGGGTCAAGAAAAAGATAAAAGTCAACAAATACGTGACATGCCAAAAATGCAAGGGCAGCGGCTCGGAAGACGGCACGTTTGAGACCTGCAAGACCTGCGGCGGCAAGGGGCAGCGTGTGATGCGCTCAGGCTTCTTCACGCAGGTAAGCACCTGCCCAACCTGCGGCGGCGAGGGTCGTGTGATAAAGAAGAAATGCACGTCATGCAACGGAGACGGCATCATCAAGGGAGAGGAAGTCATTGAGCTTGACATCCCTGCCGGCGTGGCGGAAGGCATGCAGCTGTCGGTGCGCGGCAAAGGCAACGCGGGCGCACATAACGGCGTGCCAGGCGACCTGCTCATCCTCATAGAAGAAGAGAAACACCCGCAACTTGAACGCGACGGAAACAACCTCATCCACAACCTATTCATCAGCGTGCCACAGGCGGCACTCGGCTGCAATCTCGAAGCTCCATGCATCGGAGGGACGGTGAACATCAAAATCCCTGCAGGAGTGCAAAGCGGCGACATAATCCGCGTGAAAGGCAAAGGACTTCCGGAAATCAACGGCTACGGAAGAGGCGACCTGATCGTCAACGTGAACGTGTGGACTCCGAAAAAGCTTTCGAAAGAAGAGGAAAAGATAATGAAAGACCTCCTCGAAAGCGAGAACTTCAAACCCAAACCAGGCGCCAACGACAAAGGCGTGTTCGATAAAATCAGAGACTTCTTCAGCTAAAGACTATGAACTATCTCGAAATAAACAACGTTTCCAAGTCATACGGCACTAAAAAAGTGCTCAATGACATTTCCATAAAGGTGCCGAAACAAAGCATCTACGGTCTCCTCGGACCGAACGGCGCCGGAAAAACCACCCTGATTAGGATTCTCAACCAAATCACAATGCCCGACTCGGGGCAAGTGTTGCTCGACGGCAATCCGTTGAGTCCCAATGACATTGCACAAATCGGCTATCTTCCCGAAGAACGCGGCCTTTACAAGAAGATGAAAGTCGGCGAACAAGCCATTTACCTTGCGCAACTTAAAGGCATGGACCGCAAAGAGGCGGACAAGCGCCTCCGCCAATGGTTTGTGAAATTCGGCATCGCGAACTGGTGGGACAAGAAGGTCGAGGAGTTGAGCAAAGGCATGCAGCAGAAGGTGCAGTTCATCGTCACGGTGATACACGAGCCGAAGCTGCTCATCTTCGACGAGCCGTTCTCAGGCTTTGACCCGATAAACGTGAACCTTCTGAAAAATGAGATTCTTGAGTTGCGCGACAAAGGCTCGACGATACTTTTCTCCACACACAACATGTCGTCGGTGGAAGAGCTTTGCGATAACATAATGCTTATTAATAAAGGTGAGAAGATTCTCGAGGGCAGCGTTTACGATATCAAACAGCGTTTCAAAAACCACAGCTACGATGTCGTATACAAGCCTTTCGACGGCAGCGGCGAGACACGATTCACAGCCAACTCAACGAATCCGAACGAGCTGATTCGCGACATTATCGACAAAGGCGAACTCGTGTCATTTAACGAAATTCTGCCATCGATGAACGAAATATTCATCAACCTTGTATCATCGTCAAACAAATAATCCCATGAAAATAGGCATCATTATTGAAAGAGAATATCTCACACGAGTGAAGAAACGCTCATTTTTAATCATAACATTCCTTGCACCTTTGTTTTTCGCCGCTTTGATGTTCCTGCCCGCAATTCTCATGACCAACTCAGAGAAATTCGAGAACAAGAAAGTCATAGCCGTCTGCGACGAATCCACATTGTTTAACGGGAAGTTGGAAAACACCGACATCAACACCTTTATATATATAGACAAAAGCATTGACGAGGCGAAGCAACTCGTGAAAGACGGAGTTTACGACGGGGTGTTGTATATCCCAGGCACAAAACTTACTGTGCCGACTAATGCCGAGCTCTACAGCATCAAACAACAACCCATGACGCTCACCTCCCACATCAGGTCGTCGATGAAACAAATAGTTGAGCATCAGAAGCTTATGTCGTCAGGCATAGACCCAGCCATTGTGAAAGCATCGGCTACGACCATCAACGTGCAGCAGATAAAAATGAGCGAAAAGGAAGGTGGAGAACAGAAGAGTTTCAGCGAATTCGAGTTCTTTCTCGGTCTGTTTCTCGCCCTGATAATCTATTTCGTGATTTTCATCTTCGGCAACCAGGTGATGCGTGGCGTCATTGAAGAAAAGACAAACCGTATCATCGAGGTGATTGTCAGTTCCGTCAAGCCTTTCGAGCTTATGATGGGAAAGATTATCGGCATCGCCTTGGTTGGTCTGACGCAGTTTTTGCTTTGGGGCGTGCTGACACTGGCAATCACAGGCATCGCGTCAACGTTCCTGCCAACACAGGATGTTTTCTCAGGAGGCACAGTAATGAGCGAACAAATCGCGGAAACTGGAGTAAATACTACTGACCCCGACACATTGACAGAAGTTTTTGAAATCATCCATTCCATCAATTTCAAGGACATTTTATGGTGCTTCCTCCTCTACTTCATCGGAGGTTATTTTCTGTATTCAGCGATGTTTGCAGCCATCGGCGCCGCCGTCGACAACGAGACCGACACCCAGCAGTTTGTGACGCCGATTTCATTGCTTTTGGTGATACCGATGGTATGTTCATCCATCATCGCCACAGCGCCTGACAGCTCTTTCGCCCTTTGGATGTCAATGATACCGTTCACCTCCCCTGTCGGAATGATGCTGAGGATACCTTTCGGCGTGCCAATATGGCAGGTCGTGCTGTCAGTGGCACTGCTCTTCGCCACATTTATCGTTTTCACATGGCTTGCGAGCAAGGTGTACCGAACAGGCATACTGATGTACGGCAAAAAGGTTTCCTGGAAGGAGATTTTCAAGTGGATAAAATATTAAAAAAAATATTTTGTCGGCATTGAAAAATATCGTATCTTTGCACGCTAAAAATTTTAGTGATTAATTTGTTGAAATTAATTAAAAAGTTTAATATTATAAAAAATTGATTTACAATGCAGAACAAAGGAGTTATTAAGCTTTTGGCATTTTTATTGGCTCTTTTCACAGTGTATCAGTTGTCATTCACGTTCGTGACAAGGCACATGGAAAGTAAAGCAAAAGCCTATGCTGAAAGTCCGAAGACTGTCGCTTTAGCTACAGAGATGGCTAAAGGCGACCAGAATGCTTACGAGTACTATCTTGACTCAATCAAGACAGCAAAAGAGACTTATTATCTCGACTCAATCGGCACAATTAAAGTTTACATGTGGCAAGACTACCGCAAGTGCAAGGAGCAGGAGTTAAACCTCGGTCTTGACCTCAAGGGCGGTATGAACGTTATGTTGGAAGTGTCAGTTCCGGACATCATCTACGCTCTCGCCGGCAACAGCAATGACGAAACATTCAAAGAGGCCATGCGCATCGCCAATGAGCAGCATCTCAACAGCCAGAAAGATTTCGTTGACCTTTTCGGCGAAGCATACGCAAAGCTCGATCCAAATGCACGTCTCGCATCAATTTTCTTATATGAATTCAAAGACAAAGGCATCACTGTCAACTCATCGAACGAAGAAGTTTTGAAGACCATCAAGGATGAGACAAGCAGCGCCATCGACCGTTCATATCAGATTTTGAGAACACGTATCGACCGTTTCGGTGTGGCACAGCCTAACATCCAGAAGTTGGAAGGCTCAGGCCGTATCCTCGTCGAGCTTCCAGGTATCAAAGACCCGAAGCGTGTCCGCAAACTGTTGCAAGGCACAGCCCAACTCGAGTTCTGGGAGACATACAAATTCAACGAGATTTATCAGCATTTCGACGAGGCCAACGCACGTTTAGCCGAAATCGAGAAAGCTGGCAAGCCAGAGAAAGTTGAAGAAGAAACCGAAGAAAGCGATGTGGCTCTTCTCAACCAGATGACAGCTGAAGACTCATTGAAGAAAGCACAGGACAAAGCACTCGAGGCATACCAGGAGAACAACCCGTTGTACATGGTCCTTTCACCATCATACGCCAGGAACAACGCAGGTCAGATAGTTCCAGTCGAGACTGCATGCGTTGGTGTTGCTATGGAAAAAGACACTGCAAACATCAACAGAATGTTGAAGTTGACAGCATCAATCTTCCCTCGCAACTTAAAGTTCGCATGGTCAGTAAAGCCACACAAACTTGAAAACAGTGACAAAGAAGTCATCGACCTCGTGGCATTGAAAGCCAACCGCGACAACAAATGCTCACTCGGAGGCGAAGTCGTAACAGATGCACGTCAGGACTACGACCAGAACGGTCGCGTCGAGGTGACAATGCAGATGAACTCAGAAGGCGCAAAGGCATGGAAACGCTTGACAGGCGACAACATCGGCCGTCAGGTCGCCATCGTCCTCGACAACTACGTGTACTCCTACCCTAACGTCAACGATGAAATCCCAGGCGGTCGCTCACAGATTACTGGAGGCAACATGACAGTGGAAGAGGCTCAGGACTTGGCCAACATCTTGAAAGCAGGTAAGTTACCAGCCCCAGCACGTATCCTCGAAGAGAACGTCGTAGGTCCTTCACTCGGTCAGGAAGCTATCACATCAGGTTTCTGGTCATTCATCATCGCATTCTGCCTCGTGCTCATCTACATGGTGTTCTTCTACAGCAAAGCCGGTATAGCAGCCGACATCGCATTGCTCGTGAACATCCTGTTCTTCTTCGGTGTCATCGCATCGTTCGGCACAGTGTTGACACTGCCTGGTATCGCAGGTATCGTCCTCACCTTGGGTATGGCTGTTGACTCGAACGTCATCATCTTCGAACGTATCAAGGAAGAGATTGCTGCCGGCAAAGGCATCCGTCTCGCCATCGCCGACGGTTTCAAGGCAGCTTACTCAGCTATCCTCGACGGTCAGATCACCACGTTCTTGACAGGTTTCATCCTGTTCGAGTTCGGTACAGGTCCTGTTCAAGGTTTCGCAACAACATTGATGATCGGTATCTGCACCTCATTGTTCACCTCAATCTTCATCACAAGACTTATCCTTGAAGGTTGGCTCAACAGAAACAAAGAGATTGCATTCTCAACCAATATGACACGTAACTTCTTGAAGAACACCAAGTTCAACTTCATCAAGTTCGGTAAGACAGCATTCATCATCGGTGGTATCATGATTGTCATCAGCTTCGGTTCATTGGCAGTCCGCGGTCTCAACCTCGGCATCGACTTCCAGGGTGGTCGCAACTACGTTGTACGTTTCGACAAGGAAGTGTCTGTTGTCCAAGTACGTGAGGCTCTCGCCAATGTTCCCGAGTTCAAGGCAGACGCTCCGGAAGTGAAGACATTCGGTCCAAGCCGTCAGGTGAAAATCACTACAAAATACGAAATCAACAGCAACGATCCTGATATTGACGCCAAGATCCAAGGCATGCTCTATGAAGGATTGAAAGGCTTCTACAGCAAGGATATGACATACGACCAGTTCACATCAGACAGCGAGAAGAGCGATATGATGCTCGGTATCATGTCATCTCAGAAGGTGGGCGCAACCATCGCCGACGACGTGACACGCAAGGCTATCTGGGCGGTCATCATCTCATTGATTGTAATCTTCGTGTACATCGCTATCCGTTTCAAGAGATGGCAGTATGGTGCCTCTTCAATCGTGGCATTGACACACGATACAATCATCGTGATTGGTATGTACTCGTTGTTCTACAATGTCTTACCATTCTCAATGGAGGTTGACCAGTCGTTCATCGCCGCTGTTCTGACCATCATCGGTTACTCTATCAACAACACAGTGGTTATCTTCGACCGTATTCGTGAGAATGTTACACTCTATCCAAAGAGAAGCTGGTATGAGAGAATGAACGACGGTGTCAACAGCACATTGCTCCGTTCAATCAACACATCAGGTTCAACATTGGTGGTGTTGCTCGCCATCTTCATCTTCGGCGGTGAGACCATCCGCGGCTTCGTGTTCGCATTGCTCGTGGGTATCTTCGCAGGTACATTCTCATCACTGTTCATCGCCTCTCCGATAGCTTACATATTCTTCAGAGGCAAGAAAGTCGATGCCAATATGCTTGAAGAAGCCGACAAGAAGAGAAAATAATTTGTTATTTAACATATAACGTCATTTAAAATCTGTAGAGACGTCATAATGGCGTCTCTACGTTTTTTTATTTAAAAATATAAATAAATATTGTTTATATTTATTTTTTTTGTATTTTTGCTATCTTGAATAATTGTGTATAAACTTGATAAAAAATATTTCTTATGAGAAAGAGTTTTTTGGTACTATTTGCATTGATTTGCTGTGTTTTTAACGCATACGCCTTTGATTTTCAAGCGGAAAACGGCGACGGTGTAACCATTTACTACAGCATTAAACCTTCAAATAAAGTACACGTCACAAACGATGGTGTCAACAGCTATTCAGGTGTGGTGAACATTCCTCAGGTGGTGACATACGACGAAACCACATATACCGTGACAGGAATCAGCGGCAACGCTTTCGAGGGCTGCGACGGATTGACAGCAGTGACAATGCCATCGACGATAAACAACATTGGCAACGAGGCATTCAAAGGATGCAGCGCATTGGTCTCGATAACAATCCCGGACGTGTCAATCAGCTATGGCACCAATATCCTTGAAGGATGCTCCAGCCTTGAGACCTTCGACGTTCCTCGCCACATGGCCTACATCCCCGAGGCGTTCTTCAAAAACTGCTCAAGTTTAACCACAATCACATACACAAACTCACTGATGAACATCGCATGGGGAGCGTTTGAAGGCTGTGTCTCATTGACATCAGACACTTTCAGCATCCCGAGCACCGTGGTGTATATCGGCTACGGCGCTTTCAAAGGCTGCACAGGACTCACCAGTGTGACAATCCCGAATGGCGTGTCGAAGGTTGACAACGACACCTTCAAAGGCTGCAGCAACCTTGTCACCGTGAACCTTCCAAGCACCATCGCTGAAATAAAAGTGCGTGCTTTCCGTGACTGCGCCAACCTTACAACCATCAACTTCCCTGCATCAATGACAAGAATCGGCATCGAGGCGTTCTACGGATGCACAAGCCTGGCAAGCGTCGACATGAGCGAATCAGCAATCAACTACATCGACAACAACGCTTTTGAAAACTGCACCAGCCTCACCAATGTCGTGTTCTCGAATGTTTTGACGTTCATCGGTCAGAACTCATTCAAAAACAGCGCAATAAGCCAAATAGTACTTCCAAAGTCGATGACGACAATCGGAGATTTGGCATTTGCAGGATGTGCAAGCCTTACCAGCGCGTTGTTGCCGAGCACCATTACAGGTGTCGGTGCACAAGCATTCCTGAACTGCTCAAGTATCACAACGTTGAAATGTTTCGCTAAAGTCCCGCCGTCAGCACCAGCCAACTGTTTCGACGGCGTCAATCCGGCAATGGACGTCATAGTCCCCTGCCCTTCTGTAAACGCATACAAAGCCAACATACCATGGGAGGCATTCAATGTCATCTGCGCACCTGACATCAACATCACAACAGGTACCATCCCATTCGACAGCGGCAATATTTTCGGAGAAGGATTATATACAACAGACGAGACCGTCAATCTCGTCGCAGTTCCAAAGAACCATTATGTTTTCGTCAACTGGACAGAAAACGACGTTGTGATTTCAACAAATCCAAGCTACACATTCATCGCGACAGAAAACAGACACATCGTTGCGCATTTCACATACAGCACACACAACATCACCGTTTCCGCAGAGCCATCGGCATACGGCACAGTGACAGGCGGCGGCATGTATGAATACAGCGCAGTGGCTCGTCTCGAGGCCTTCCCTAACCCGAATTATGACTTTTACTACTGGACAGAAGGCGACAGCGTGGTCTCTACAGAAGCGATGTACAGATTCACAGTGCCTTACGACAGAAACCTCGTGGCGCATTTCGCCCCTTCAAACTACAACGTCACCACTTTGGTGAATATCCCTGGTGCAGGAACGACAACAGGTGACGGCGTTTACACATTCAACACCTCAGTCACTGTTACAGCATCAGCCAACGAGCACTACACTTTCACATGCTGGAAGGAAAAAGGCGTAGTGGTGTCAACAAATGCAGAATACACCTTCACCATCAACAATCCAAGAAATCTGACGGCAGTGTTCACTCCTGATGACTATGAAATCAATGCGACCGTGAACATTGAAGGCGCAGGAACCGTTGAAGGAACCGGTATTTACAGCTATAACGAAACAGCAACATTGGTAGCGACGAACAACTACAGCTACACTTTCCTCGGATGGGAAGAAAACGGAACAATAGTCAACACAAACCCGACTTACAGCTTTATCGTCAACAGCAACAGAGACCTCGTTGCGGTATTCGGACTTAACAACTACATCGTTACCGCCACATCAAACCTCGGTGACGCCGCGATAATCAGCGGTGACGGCATCTACACACATGGCGACACCGTTACAATGTCAACATACGCCAACAGTTTCTACGTATTTGACAACTGGACAGAAGGCGACGAGATTGTTTCATCAAGCTCAGCTTTCAGTTTCGTCATCAACAGCAACAGAAACCTTGTGGCGAACTACCACCCACAGAACACCAACTACTGGGTTCCAAACACAACGGCATCGAGCACAATGTTGCTCACTGGTGTAATTCAAATCGAAGGAGTTGAGCAAAGCACCGACATGCTTGAAATCGGAGCGTTCTGCAACGAGGAAGTCAGAGGAAGCCAGAAGCCACAGCTCGTTGAAGCGACAGGAAGATACCTGTTCTACATGACAATTTACGGCAACGACGACGACCAAATCACATTCAGGCTCTACGACCACGAAAACGATTCGATACTTTCACTGAAATGCCTTACAGACCTGACATTCACGACCGACCAGATAATCGGTTCGACAGCTAATCCACAGGTCATGAACTTCATTTCAGCGTTGTTTATCACCGTCAACGTGAATCCTGAAAACAGCGGCACCGTGACTGGTGGCGGCGCATACACCGAAGGAAGCGAAGTGACACTCGTGGCGACACCGGCAGATGGTTTCTCATTCAACAACTGGATGGAAAACGACACCGTTGTCACGACAAACGCAACATATACATTTACAGCAATGTCCAACAGAGTGCTGACCGCCAACTTCGTGCCAGGAAACCACTGGAATCCAAATCCGGCGTTGTATAACAACAGCATGAATGTCATTGCATTACTGCAGATTTCAGGAGAGGAACAGAGCAACACATCCTTTGAGGTTGGCGCTTTCTGCAACGACGTCGTGAGAGGCAGCACAATGCCAACATACATCGCATCTGTCGACAAGTACTTGTTCTTCTTGCAGATTTACGGCTCAAACGGCGACCATATCGTCTTCAAATTGTATGACCACGAAAATGAAATCGAATATGACTACGTTTCAGCAACGTCATTGACATTCTCGGCGAACAGTGTCATCGGAAACCCGACAAGCCCGTATGTCATCAACATGGAGCCTTCTGTTACAATTGAGACTTTGGCATATCCCGCAAATGCAGGAAACACAACAGGCAGCGGCATTTATCCTTACGGAAGCACAGTTACTTTGACCGCCTCAGGAAAAGGTAACAACGTGTTTGTAAACTGGACAAGCGGCGGCAACGTTGTGTCGACCAGCCCAACTTTCTCATTCACAGCCACAGAATCACTGACATTCACTGCCAACTTCTCCAATGGTCAGAAAACCAGTCTGTCAAATGGTTGGAACTGGTATTCAACATTCGTTGAGATGAACGGCATAGACGGTCTTACAATGATTGAGAACGGTCTTGGAACGTCAAGCACTACGATTATGTCACAGACACAAAGTGTTGTTTACAATGGCGGCGCTTGGGATGGATCTCTCGAAACGGTAGTGAACGAGCAGATGTACCGCATCTACATGAATGGTTATCATACCCTTAGAATATATGGAAATATAGCCAATCCGAGCAGCCATCCGATAACGGTCAATCCAGATTGGAACTGGATTGGTTATCCTATGACAAGCAGAGTGGCTGTCAACACAGCATTGGCAGGACTCAACGCCACAAACGGCGATGTCATCAGGTCGTTGAACAGCTATGCCGAATACATTGACGGCGCAGGCTGGATCGGCTCACTCAACACATTAGTCCCAGGACAGGGTTACATGTACAACAATGTTGGAAGCGGCAACAAGACATTTGTCTACCAAAGCTCAGCCAAGGAAGATCCTGACGGCAACATCACAACTGAAAACAACTACTGGCATCCGGACATTCACAAATACGCCAACAGCATGTGCATAACATCTACGATTGTCATCAACGGTGAAAGACCAAGAAACATGGGCTATGAAATCGGCGCTTTCTGTGACGGTGAATGCCGCGGCAGCGCAAGACCTGTTTACGTTGAACATCTCGACGAATACATCATGTATCTCATAGTTTACGGAGAGCAAGGCGATGAGATTTCATTCAAGCTTTATGACTACGAGCAGGAAGAAATAGTGTCGGTTCAGGCTGCCAATGTGTTAAGCTTCAATAACAATTCGGTTGTCGGCTCAGCGATAAACAGCTTTGAGATTTCATACAACGACATCGACAATGTTAGTGACAACAATATCAGCATCGGCATCTACCCTAACCCTGCGCACATCGGCGACAAGCTGATTCTGACGACAGACAATGAAGATTCAAAAGTCGAAATATACAATGCCATAGGTGTCAAAATCTACGAGAAGACATTCAACAACGAAGAGAAACTCGATTGTTTTGACAAGTCAGGCGTTTATCTGATGCGTGTCATCACACCATCGGGAACAACATTCAGAAAGATAGTCATTGACTAACTCTTTTGACTATTAATATAATAGATGTACGATCTTATCGTTATATCTTAAAAAGGATTTTTATGGTTAAGAAACTGTTATTTGCACTTCTTATAATTGTTTTCGGAGCAACGTTGCCTGTCAACGCACAGAGACGTAACCCCGCGAAGAATGCTGACATCGCATTTGAGAGAGGGCAGTATAATCTGGCGGTTGAGAGATACAAGAAGGCCTACAAGAAGCTGCGCAACAAGAAATTCGAGGCAGAGAAAACGCGTGTCACTTACCAGATGGGAGAATGCTATCGTCTTACCGAAAACATGAAACAGGCTGCAGCGCAGTACAAAAGAGTTTTAAAGACTGACTTCCCGAAAAGCACACCTATTTTCTACCTGCATTACGCCGATGTCTTGAAACGCCTTGAGAAATATGACGAAGCGATTGAGAACTACAATCTTTACACCGAAGCCGTCCCCGATGACCCGCGCGGACAGCGGGCAGCTGACGACATCGACAAAATTAAAGAATGGATTGAAAACCCTTCAAAATATGAGGTCACACGTGTCAAAGCCTTGAATTCAAAGGCTTCCGACTTCGGCGTGGCATGGATTTCAAACAGCTTCAACGACATCATCTTCACATCTACTCGTGAAGGCGGTATCGCAAAGGAAAAAGACGGCATCACCGGACAGCATTTCTCGGACTTTTACTATACGAGACAAGACAAGAAAGGCGTTTGGGACAAGCCGGAACTCGTTGACGAGGAAGGCGGCCTCAACAGCAAAGGCAGCGAAGGCATGCCATTTTTCACGAAATCGTTCTCGGATGTTTATTTCACACGTTGTCCTAACGACAAGAAACGTCAGTCGGGATGTATGATAATGAAGTCGAGACGCACAGGCAACTCATTCAGCGAGCCTACCGTCGTGGAGATTGCAGGTGTAGACTCTATTGACATTGTGGGGCATCCGACGCTCAATTCCGACGAGAGCATCATGTATTTCGCCGCAGAACGCTCTGGTGGCTTCGGCGGCAAGGATATATGGGTAACAATCAAAGGCGAGGACGGTAAGTTCGGTCGCCCGTTTAACCTTGGCGACGTGATAAACACTGCAGGTGACGAGATGTTTCCGTTTATGCGCAACGACTCGACGCTGTATTTCTCGTCAGACGGTCACGGCGGCATGGGCGGTCTTGACATCTTCATGACGACGATAGACACTGCAGGCTACTGGTCAGAGCCCGTCAACATGAAATCACCAATAAACTCTATAGGAAACGATTTCAGCATCATTTTCCACCCTACTGAGGAAAAGGGATTTCTGGCGTCGAACAGAGACAGCCGCAACGGCATGGACGACGACATCTATTATTTTGAGGAGCCGCCTATTGACATCACCATCAACGGAACAATCAAAGACATCAACAGCTTGCAGTTTGTCAACGGCGCCAATGTCAGCATCGCCGGAACTGACGGAACAAGATCCACGACATTGTCGAGCGACAAGGGAACATTCCAGTTCAACAAGGATTTATTCAAAGTGGGAAACATCTACGTTCTCACCATTGAGAAAAACAACTATTTCAGTCTGACGGACACCATCAGCACCGTAGGTCTTGAATTCAGCAAAGATTTCACTCCATTTTATGAGATGTCGATGATTCCTACAGGCTCAATCGTTTTGCCTGAAATCCAGTATGAACTCGGGAAATGGGATTTGCAGCCACAGTTTGAAGACTCATTGCAGGGTTTGATTGAGATTCTGCAAGTCAACCCGAACATTACCATTGAGTTAGGCTCACACACCGACCTTCGCGGTTCAGAAGCGAGCAACGACATGCTGTCGCAGAAACGTGCGCAGGCAGTGTGCGACTATCTGGTTATCAGAGGTATCGACCCGTTGAGACTTACCGCAAAAGGCTACGGCGAACGCGTTCCAAGAATTGTCGATGGCAAAAAGCTCACCGAGGAATACATCAACTCGTTGCCTACTGAGGAGATGAAGGAACGAGCCCATCAGCTTAACCGTAGAACGGAATTCAGGGTGTTGAGCAGGGATTACAAGCCGCGAGAGTCGATTGACGACGACCAGATGGCAAAAATCAAGATGAATCCGGAAGACAACAAGGTGCCGTTTGTACAAGACAAGACTGGATTGTTCTCGTTCAAATGTTACATCAACACTTACACTGAAAACGTGACATACGACAAGAGCTATGACTTCGGCGTGTCACAGAAGAAGGTGATGGAGCTTCTCACCAACGGCATCATCACGAAGAACGATTTTGTTGGCGACAACATCGACAGGATTATCACCGCGGGTGCTGTGAAAGATCGTGCAGTGTTCATTATAAAAGAGATGCGTATTGCCGACCGCACTGTTGAAAACATCCAGGTGACAGTATACAACAACCAGAAATACGACTGGGTTATTGGTACGAGAGCACTGAAGAAATTTGGTAATTTTGAATTTAACACCGACGAACACAAATTGATTTTTAAATAAAATGCCAGTAGAAAAAAGATACCAGCTCCGTGGTGTTTCCGCGGAGAAAGAAGACATACACAATGCCATCAAAAACCTTGACAAGGGCTTATATCCCAATGCTTTCTGTAAGATTATCCCGGACATTTTAGGCGGTGATGACGAATATTGCAACATCATGCATGCTGACGGAGCAGGCACGAAGTCGTCGTTGGCATACCTTTATTGGAAAGAGACCGGCGATTTGTCAGTGTGGTCTGGCATCGCACAGGACGCCGTCGTGATGAACACCGACGACCTTATGTGCGTGGGCGCGACCGACAAGATGCTCCTCTCCTCCACTATCGGGCGCAACAAAAACCTCATTCCTGGCGAGGTGATTTCCGCAATCATCAACGGAACCGAGGACTTTTTGGCAAAACTGCGTA
The DNA here is from genome assembly GCA_017553625.1 of Bacteroidales bacterium. Classification (GTDB taxonomy): domain Bacteria; phylum Bacteroidota; class Bacteroidia; order Bacteroidales; family F082; genus Limimorpha. The sequence goes on along the minus strand of JAFZKP010000048.1, from coordinate 16,856 downwards.
CACTTGGTGTTGGCATTTATCTTACTGGCGGCGAGACAGCCGACGTTGGTGATTTGGTGAGAACCATCATCGTGGACAGCACCGTGACGACGAGGATGAAACGCTCGGAAGTCATTGAAAATCACATACAGCCTGGCGATGTCATCGTTGGATTCGCATCACACGGACAGGCGACATACGAAGATTGTTACAACGGCGGTATGGGCTCAAACGGTCTGACCTCCGCGCGTCATGACGTGTTGGGACATTATCTGGCAGAGAAATATACTGAAAGCTACGACCATTCGATACCTGAGGAGTTAGTTTACTCTGGCAATCATACGCTTACAGAGGCGACAAAAGTACCCGGCGTCGACGTAGGAAAGCTCATCCTTGCCCCTACCCGCACCTATCTGCCAATGATGGTGCCGATTTTGGAGAATTTGAGACCAAAAATCAACGGAATCATACATTGCAGCGGCGGCGCACAGACCAAGGTGACACATTTCATTGATAAGTTACACATTATCAAGGATAACATGATTGAATTGCCACCTTTGTTCGAGATGATTCAGGAATCGTCAGGCACAGACTGGCAAGAGATGTACAAGGTGTTCAACATGGGCTCGCGTCTTGAAATCTACACCGACGAGAAATCGGCAGAAGAGATGATTAAGATAGCCAACTCATTCAATATCAAGGCACAAATCATCGGACATGTGGAAGCATCCGACAAGAAACAACTCACAATAAAGAGTAAATACGGAATTTTTGAATACTGATGGAAATAATTGAAAAATTAGAAGCGATTAAAGAACGTTGGGAAGCGTTGCGTGAGCAACTCAATGACCCGGAATTGATGAACGACATGAAGCGTTACGTCAAGGTGAACAAGGATTATAAAGACCTTGAGCCAGTGATAGACGCTTTCAACCAATACAAGACATATCTCGCAAACATCAGCGAGGCCAAGGAATTGCTGAAGAGTGAGAAAGACGAGGACATGCGCGAGATGGCGCAGGAAGAGCTTGACGAGGCGACTGAAAAAGTGGCGAAGCTCGAAGAGGACATCCGCCTGATGCTCATCCCGAAAGACCCGACCGACGGCAAGAACGCCGTGATGGAAATCCGTGCAGGAACAGGTGGCGACGAGGCTGCAATCTTCGCGGGCGACCTCTACAGAATGTATCTGAAGTTCTGTGAAGCGAAAAACTGGAAGGTCGAGACCGTCGATGCCAACGAAGGAACAGCCGGAGGTTTCAAGGAGATAGTTTTCAATGTCATCGGCGACGGCGCCTACGGAATCCTGAAATTCGAATCAGGCGTGCATCGCGTGCAGCGTGTGCCGAAGACCGAGACACAGGGTCGTATCCACACTTCGGCAGCATCAGTCGTTGTTTTGCCTGAAGCAGAAGAATTCGACGTTGAACTCCTTGACAAAGATATCAAGAAAGAGGTTTATTGCGCGGCGTCAGGACCTGGCGGACAATGTGTCAACACGACGTACAGTGCGGTACGTCTCACCCACATCCCTACAGGCGTGGTGGTGAGCTGCATCGACGAGCGTTCACAGGCGAAGAACATGGCAAAGGCAATGAAAATCCTGCGTACTCGTATCTACGAGGCTGAATACAACAAATACATGGAGGAAGTGTGCTCGAAACGTAAGACCATGGTTTCGACAGGCGACCGCTCAGCGAAAATCCGTACATACAACTATCCGCAGGGTCGCGTCACCGACCACCGCATCGGATTCACGGTTTATAACCTGACATCGGTGATGGATGGCGATTTGACAGCGTTCATCGAAAACCTGCAAATGGCAGAAAATGCTGAACGTCTCAAAGAGGGATTAGAAGAGTAGGGACAAGGCATGCCTTGTTCGTTCGGGACATTAATTATTATGAATATTATGAATAAACAAGATATTATTAATCAGATTAAAGCGAAGAAATCATTTCTTTGTGTGGGTCTTGACACTGATATCAAGAAGATTCCTCAGCATCTGCTGAAGGAGGAAGACCCGATTTTTGCTTTCAACAAGGCTATCATCAATGCCACAGCGAAGTATGCGGTCGCATACAAGCCTAACACGGCTTTCTATGAGGTTTACGGAGCAAAAGGATGGGCAAGTCTCGAAAAGACCATCTCTTACATAAAGGAGAACTATCCTGAGATGTTCGTCATCGCTGACGCAAAACGCGGCGACATCGGGAACACTTCTGCCAACTACGCACGCGCATTCTTCGAGACTTTGAAAGCCGATGCCATCACGGTGGCGCCTTACATGGGCATCGATTCGGTGGAGCCCTTCCTCGGTTTTGAAGACAAATGGGTCATCTTGCTGGCTCTGACATCTAACAAAGGCTCGAAAGACTTCCAATATCTCAATGCTGACGGCATGGAGATGTACAAAAACGTCATCATGAAGTCGAAGGAATGGGCGGATGATAATAAGATGATGTACGTGGTTGGCGCGACACATCCTGAAGAACTCGGTGAGATTCGCAAGATGCTGCCTGACCATTTCTTGCTTGTTCCAGGCGTGGGCGCACAAGGTGGCGACTTACAAGCCGTTGCAAAATACGGACTTAACAGCCAAGTCGGATTGTTAGTAAACTCGTCAAGAGGAATAATTTATGCTTCAAACGGAGAAGACTTCGCGGAGAGAGCCGCTGAAGAAGCCATGAAGCTTCAAAAACAGATGGAAGCGTTCTTTTAGGAGTTGAAGCCAAACATAAGCTTCTGATCGTCTGAAATTTCCTTAGGGATATTTTTCTCGCGGTCGATACAAACAATAACGCTGTGACAAACGGTTAAAATCTCGTCTGTCACAGCGTTTTTCAGATATTGACGCATTTTGAAACTCGTGTGCCCCACCTCGTAAGCCTCTGTCTCACAAACAATTTTATCGTGAATCTTTACAGGCTTCTTAAAGTCGAGTTCGACATGAACGAGCACGAAGTCGAACGTGAGCCAGTTGATTTCCTTTTTGAAATGATTTTCAAAATACTGGCTGCGGCCATAGTCAAAGAGGTTGCACTGCGCTCCGTTGTTGACATGGTCAAACGGGTCGAGGTCGCTCATTCTTATCTGTATAGGGCACGAGAACATATATTAGTGCGCTATAGTCACTTTCTTTGTTGTAACATTTCCTTCGTTTGTGATGGCTCTCACCACATAAACGCCATTGCCAAATGCAGCGACGTCAACCGAAGTCTTGTCTGAGCCTTCAACCATCAAGACTCTCTGTCCCAATGAGTTGTAAATCTCAACGACGCTCACATCCTCACCGTCAACACAAATCTTGTTGTTTGCCGGGTTTGGATAAATAATGAGACCCGCGACTGGATTTTCGCCTACTACATCAGGTTTCTTGTTTATAGAGAAGAGATGTGATGCCATTGAGCCGAAAGCGCCGTCACCCTCGATGATTCTGTTTCCAGCAGCGTCTTTGATGTAATAATAACCTTCGCCATAGTTGCAGCAGATGCCGTTTCCGTTAGAGTCAAAGATTCTGAAAAGATAGCATTCGTCAGCAGGCAAGTCGTTGATAATCTCCACATTAGGCTGTGTTGAACCCGAACCCATAAGATGCTGATAAGGACCTCCTGAAGCCACTACAGCACCTGTCGAGTTGATGATATTCCATGTAATCTGCTCTCCAAACTGATCCTGAATGATATAAAGCTTAACATTTGTTGTCTCCTCTTCTATTTCCACTTCCGCCCATTCAGAGCATTCTGCGTCGAATTCAAAAGAACGTTCGTATGCCTCGCCATTGACTTCAGTGATGTTGATGGTTCCCACAAATGTTCCGAAAGGAATCTCCATATCAAACTCGAGCTTGGTCTTATCACCCGAGGCGAGTTCGCCTGTCCATTCAAAATCCTGGCTTGAGCCTTCAACTTCAGCGGTATATTTAATAGAGGTGATAGTCTCAGTTCCAAGGTTAGCAAGTTCATATCTGAATGATTTCATGTGGCTGCATGACGCATTCATGACCTGTTCTGTAGCCATGATTGAAGGATAGATAGGCTGGTCTGTAACTGTAGTCTTTTCGAGTTCGCATGCTGTCAAGATAGGACGTGTAGGTGTTCCCTGATACCTTTCAGCGACCCATGCGAGGAAGATGATATGGTCAAGGACGACGTCGACACCGTTAGGGTTGCCTATGACTTCCGGAATCTGATATTCATAAGTCTTAGTAACCAAAGTGCCTGCCGTTGTTGGAGAAATAGCCTCGCCCCATGTTGGTGTGACGATGTCACGAAGGATGTGCATGTGCACATACTGACCATTAAGCCATTGTGTCGGGTTGTAGTTGCCGTAGTCAGACTGTGAGCCGAGGATACTATCCTGAAGCATCGCAACTGTCAGATAATTCTCGTTAGCGGTGCTGTTTCCTGTATAATATACCTCAACAGTGATTGTTGCCACTCTTGTTTCAGGGTTGATTCTTGCGACACCTGCGACATTGCATTCTGATGCTTGAGCCAACTGCTGAGTTGCAAGGCCTGACCATGCGCTACGGTTCTGTCCCGCAGACGTTGAACGGTTCACCACTCCAGACGGGAAGCCATCAACCGAGAAACCGCCCAAAATTGAAGCAGAGACTGAGGTGTTGAAGTTAGGATACGATGTTGGGGCATAACCGCCTGAATGCACGTTGATAGCCCAGACACGGCCAGGATTGGCTGCCATAATCTGGTTGGCGATACGGTGACCGTCGGTGCAGTAGCCACAGTTACGGCCTGTGAATTCCTCAAGGATAACATTTCTGTTGGCCGGTTCCGTTGATACATATTGCTGTGCTTTTACTGTAATTGACAAAGCCAGCAATGAAATCAAAGCGAATGTAAATTTTTTCATAAGTGCTATTTTTAGTTAATAATAAATTTCAACCTTGCAAAGATATAAAAAAAACGAGAAACACGCCACTAAAAAAATGACGTGTTTCTCAAAAAAACTATTTCATCAAAGTTTATATCTCAACGATGGTGTTCCAGCCGAACTCGTCTTTTTCAAGACCTGTCTGGATGCCACGGAGTTTGTTGTACAATTTCTGGCTCCATGGACCTGGTTTGCCATCACCGAATGTGTATGATTTGCCTGTTTCAGGGTCGTCGATGCGTGAGATAGGGCTGATGACAGCTGCTGTGCCGCATGCGCCTGCCTCTTCGAATGTAGCGAGTTCCTCTTCTGCCACTGGACGACGTTCAACCTTCATGCCGAGAGTTTCAGCAATCTGCATCAAGCTCTTGTTGGTGATTGAAGGAAGGATTGATGTTGACTGTGGAGTGATGTATGTGTCGTTCTTCACTGCGAAGAAGTTAGCTGCGCCAGCCTCATCGATATATTTCTTCTCTTTAGCGTCGAGATAGAACTCGCAAGCGTACTGGCCGCCATGGCAAGCCTCGGTGTGAGCGCGCAATGATGCCGCATAGTTGCCGCCGACCTTGTAGACACCGGTTCCGAGAGGAGCCGAACGGTCGTATTTACGTGTGATGACGTATGGGTTAGCCTGGAAGCCGCCTTTGAAGTATGGTCCAACAGGTGTTGCGAACACGATGAACAGATATTCGTCAGCTGGTTTAACACCAACGCGTGCGCCTGTACCGATAATCAACGGACGGAGATACAATGAAGCGCCGCTCTCGTATGTAGGGATGAATTCCTTGTTGAGCTGCACACATTTTATCATGGCTTCCTCAAATTTCTCCATTGGGAAACGAGGCATGCAGATGCCGTCGCATGACGACTGCAAACGTTTTGCGTTCTCGTCGAGACGGAAGATACGCACTTTGCCGTCAGCACCGCGGTGAGCCTTCAAGCCTTCGAAAGCCTCTTGACCATAGTGCAAGCATGTAGCAGCCATGTGAATGTTGATTGTTGTCTCTGAGCAGTACTCTAACTCGCCCCATTCGCCGTTCTTGTAATAGCAACGGACGTTGTAATTTGTTGGATAGTAACCAAATGGGAGTGATCCCCAATCGATGTTTTGCATGATACTTTTTATTTAATGTTAATATTGTTCAGTTCGTTTTTGTAGAGACGCCATAATATGATGTCTACTACGTTTGGATTGCAAAGATACAAATTTTTATTATATCAAAAAAATTTTGTTAATTTTTGTTGAAATGTGTGAATTCAATTCTCATCAGCACCTTGTTTCTTCATCAGCTCATCCAACTTCCTCTCAATCTCGCGGAGCTGTTTCTTGACATCATCGTTGTTATCCTCGACCATGGCATCGACAAAAACAGAGTTTATCAACGACAGGCCGAGAATACCGATACAAAACAGCTGGAAACAGAAATACAGCCTCGACAACGCGGCAATTCCCGGCGAGGTCGCCATGCTGATAGAATCCGGGATCTCATACCATCCTTCAACAGTGATAATCCTGAACACTGTATAGACCGATTCAAGCGGAGAGCCGAAATACTGCGGCACGACATTCTTATACAAGCTGCAGTTTATCAGTCCGAAAATCAATATCAGAAGAAGGAACAGAAGTATCACAGCCCACGACTGGTGTATCGCACGGATAAGACCGCGCCAGAGCTTGTCGATATTGCTAATAAAATGAAAAAGCCTGAAAAACCTCACCACACGGAACAGTCGCAGCACCAGCAATATTGACAAATCGTACATGTCCAAGTCGACGAACAGCATCACTATCGTTGGAATCGACAGGACGACGAGTAATCCATCAAGCTTGTTCCAAGGGTCGTGCCAATACTCGTGCCATCCGTATTCAAGGAGTTTGACCGCCATCTCGACAGCGAAAAACAACGTGCAGGTGATGTCCAGGAAAACCAAGGCGTTGTCTTTATAATTCGATTCAAGCAAAAACGTCACAATGGCATACAGCACAATCACCGCGGTGATTATCTTGTCATTGAGAAAAATCTTTTTCAAAGAGTTCATATTTTTTATTTCAATTTTTCGTTTATTCATTTTTAGAAGATTTCTCCACTACGCTTCATTTCATTCCGCTTCAGTCGAAATGACGAAGGATAGGTGTCATTTAGAACGAAGCGAGGGTTCTCTAAACAAGTGCTTCCACAGATAATGCTCCCCGATTCCGTATTGGTCGAGCAAATCCTTGATTTGTTTCGCAATTGATTCTTTGTCAACGGGTTTGTCGGATTTTCTTCCGACGAGAAGCACGTTTTTCGGGGTGTTGTCTATTTCGATGAACTCCATGACCTGGGTCTTGTAGCCGCAATATTCCAACACCAATGCGCGAACGGCATCCGTTATCATAACCGCCTGACGTTCAAGGAATATGCCGAAACGCGTCATCGTGTCCGTCTTGCCAGATTTCTCCATCTCGCGGCGAATCTGCTTGTGGCAGCACGGGGCGCAAATAATCAATTTCGCATTGTTGCGTATACCTTTTAATATTGCGTCGTCGGTGGCGGTGTCGCAGGCGTGGAGGGCGATGAGGACATCGAGATTTGATGGTTTGTAATCCGCAATTGAATTCTGCACAAAACGTATTGTTGATTCTGCCGTAGAGATGCGATTCATCGCGTCTCTACGGGTGTCAATACCGCAGTCACGTATTATATCATTTATTTTCTGCACCAATTCGTGGCGGATTTCGACCCCTTCCATCACGATTTTCTTGTCGTAATGCGATGTCAGGTATTCGTACAGGGCGAACGTCAGGTAACCCTTGCCCGCGCCCATGTCGGCGATGTGAATCTCGTCGTCGAACTTGGTCTGGCGCATCACGCCGTCGACGATTTCAACGTATTTGCATATCTGTTTGAACTTGTGCTGCATGTCGGCTATGACCTTGCCCTCGCGCGTGGTCAGACCGAGCAGGTACCACCAAGGCTTCGACGGGTCGATGAGACGTTGTTTCTCGTGGTCGTGACTCAAATCCTGGGCGCGCTGTTCCTTCACAGGCTTGCACATAAATGTGGGCTTGCCTTTCTTGCTGACAAGCAGCGTCACGTCTTCCGTCAAGGTGAAAAGTGACACGTTCTGAAACACTTCCGGAACAAGACTCCTCACCTGCCCCATCGTCTGGGCAGCGTCGAAATTCTTCGTCTCGTCGCGACGCTCATAACGAAAGACGAATTGGCACATCTTATTATTTTTCAATAAAATAGGTTTTATATAAACGTTTCGTAACTCGTTATTTTTAATAACAGGCTTTGAAAGCGTCATTTTAATTATTGTGCCTTCCTTTAACGAATTTTCAAGCTTCTCAAAGAATCTCTCCATCAGAATTTCATTTTTGCAAAAATACAAATTTTCTTTACAAGTGACATTTTGGCAGAATGAAATATTTCGGAATGGTTTTTGATTAGTTAGTCAGTTAATCAGTTAGTCAGTTGTTCAGTTAAACCTGGCATTAAAAAACTGAATAACTGATTAACTTAACAACTGAATAATTTAAAAGATTAAAGATATGTCAAACGGTTCTATTGGAGTTAAAACGGAAAACATTTTTCCTGTAATCAAAAAGTTTTTATACTCGGAAAACGAGATATTTTTACGTGAGATAATCAGCAACGCCGTCGATGCGACACAGAAGCTGAAAACATTGGCAAGCGCAGGCGAATTCAACGGCGAACTCGGCGACTTGACAATCAAAGTGGAGGTCGACAAGAAGAAAAAGACCATCATGGTGCGCGACAACGGCATCGGAATGACAGAAGAAGAGGTCGACAAATACATCAACCAGATCGCTTTCTCGGGCGCGACTGAATTTGTCGAGAAATTCAAGACCAACAGCGAGGCCGAGGCAGCCAACATCATCGGACATTTCGGCTTGGGCTTCTACTCCGCCTTCATGGTGTCGTCGAAAGTGTCACTCATCACAAAATCTTACACACAGGGCGCTGACGAAAAAGGCGTGATATGGGAGTGCGACGGCTCGCCTGAGTACACGATGAACCCTATCGCAAAAGGCAGCCGCGGAACGGACGTAATACTTTATGTCTCAGACGACTGCGCCGATTTCCTTGAAGAAGGCAAGATTCGTGAATTGCTCAACAAATATTGCAAATTCATGTCGGTGCCGATCCAGTTTGGGACGAAAAAGGTGCAAGAACCAATCGAAGGCGAGACTGACAAAGACGGCAAACAGAAGACCAAAGAGGTTGAAAAACCTTGGATTATCAACGATGTGGCTCCACTTTGGAAGAAAGCCCCTTCGACAATCGAGGACAAGGAATACAACGAGTTCTATCACACATTGTACCCGATGAATTTCACCGAGCCGATGTTCCACATCCATCTGAATGTCGACTACCCGTTCAACCTCACGGGAATCCTTTATTTCCCTAAGATTTCCAACCGTTACGAGTTCCAGCGCAACAAGATTCAGCTCTATTGCAACGAGGTGTTCGTGACCGATTCCGTCGAGGGCATTTTGCCAGACTTTTTGAGCTTGCTGCACGGTGTCATCGACTCACCGGATATTCCTTTGAACGTGAGCCGTTCATTTTTACAGAATGACCAAAACGTCAAGAAAATCTCGAGTTACATCACGAAGAAAGTGGCTGAAAAACTTGAGGAGCTATTCAAAAAAGACCGCGAGGACTACGAAAAGAAATGGGACGACATCAAGATTTTCATCGTTTACGGCATGATCGCCGACCCGAAATTCTTCGAAAGAGCAGAAAAATTCATGCTTTTCAAAGACACGGAAGGGAAATATTACACCATTGAGGAGTATAAAAAATTAATTGAAGAAAATCAGAAGAACAAAGACGGAAATGTTGTATATTTGTACGCGACAAATCTCGATGAGCAATATGCGAATATTGAGAAGGCGAAGGAACGCGGCTACAACGTTTTGATGCTTGACGGAATGCTTGACTCGCACTTCATCAGCACATTTGAGCAGAAGTTTGAACACACCTCATTTGCCAGAGTTGACTCAAACACCATTGATAAACTCATTGAAAAAGAAGATGTCAAGAAAGAATCGAAGCTCGACGACAAGCAGAAGGAAGATGTGAAAAAAGCTTTTGAGGAGGTGATTGACAAGACGCATTTCAACGTTGAGTTCAGCACTCTGGGCGAGGATGACGACCCTGTGGAAATCATCCAGAACGAGTGGATGCGCCGTTACAAGGAGATGAATCAGATGGGCGGAATGCCGATGTGGGGCGACATGCCAGACAGTTACACCCTGATGCTCAACACCAACAACGCAGCCATCGCAACGCTTCTCGACAAGACTGAAGATGAACGCAAGGCTGTTATCAATCAGCTGTACGACTTAGCGAGATTGTCGAAGAACTTGTTGAAAGGCAAAGAGTTAATTGAATTTATCAAGAGGAATTTAAATAGGTATTAACTTTAAACAATAAACAAATGAAAAAGTCAACCATCATCACAATTGTAGTAATCGCGTTAGTATTATTGCTGACTTTCGGCATGTACAACGGATTGGTCAAGAAACAGGAAGCTGTTGAGTCACAGTGGGCACAGGTCGAGAACGTGTATCAGCGTCGTGCAGACCTCATCCCTAACCTCGTGGAAACAGTGAAAGGCTATGCGGCACACGAAGAAGGCACTTTTACTGCCGTCGTTGATGCTCGTGCCAAAGCAACAAGCATCACAATTGATCCGAGCAACATCACTCCTGAACAACTTGAACAGTTCCAGGCCGCGCAAGACCAGTTGTCAGGCGCATTGAGCAAACTCCTTGCCGTCAAAGAGGCTTATCCTGATTTGAAAGCAAACGAGAACTTCCTCGCTCTTCAGTCACAGCTCGAGGGCACTGAGAACCGCATCACCGTGGAACGCAAGAAATTCAACGAGACTGCACAGGAATACAACCAGAGCATCAGGATGTTCCCTCGTAACATCATCGCGAACATGTTCGGTTTCGAGAAAGTAGCTTATTTCAAGGCACAAGCCGGTGCTGAAACAGCTCCAAAAGTCCAATTCTAATGATGAATACCAAACATAAAACAAGCCGTTGGGACAAGGTATGCCTTGTCCTGACGGGTTTATTGTTATTTGTAAACATCGGTCTCGCGCAGAACATTCCTGCAAGACCTAACCCGCCTCGTCTTGTCAACGATTTCGCCAACATTTTGACAGACGAGCAAGTGCAAACGCTAGAAAACAAACTGGTGCAATTCAACGACACCACATCGACACAGATTTGTGTTGTTACCATCACCAGCCTCGACGGCACCACTTCCAACGACTACGCGCAGCAACTCGGCGAGAAATGGGGTGTTGGAAACAAGGAAGACAACGGTGTCGTGATTCTCGTGAAGCCTAAGACCGAGGAAGAAAGCGGCGATTGTTCCATCCAGACCGGATACGGCATGGAAGAATATCTCACCGACGCGGTTTGTCACCATATTATATATGATGTGTTGATTCCGGCTTTCAAGGAAAACGACTATTACGGCGGCATCGTCAAGGCTTGCGACGACATCATCGCATTGTCAACCGGCAAATTTACCGCGGCTCAATATACTGAAGATGACGAGGAATGGACTACCAAGACATATGTTGGCTTGGCACTTTTCATACTCATCGCAGGTATATTCCTCATCGCAATTCTCCTAAATATAATAAGTGTTTTCACTGGCAGAGGTGGAGGCAAAAGTGGAGGTAGCGGCAGTTATCGTGGCGGCGGATACGGTGGCTCAAGCAGTTGGGGCGGCGGCTCAAGCAGCTCAAGCGGCGGATTCGGAGGCTTTGGCGGCGGTCACTTCGGTGGCGGCGGCGCAAGCGGGAAGTGGTGATTAATGTGCAGCCTAAAGGCTGAATGTGTCAGCCTATCGGCTGAATGTGCAGCCTAAAGGCTGAATGCGGGCCTTCGGCCAATGTGTAATAATGTGTTTTAAAAACCAAAAAAAATATGAAACAAGAAAATGTATTGTTAAATTTGAGCATTGAATTTGCTGTTGAGATAATAAAATTTTGTGAAATATTAGACAAATCAAACAAATATGTAATATCAAAACAATTATTACGTTCAGGAACATCAATTGGAGCCAATATTCATGAAGCCCAATCACCTGAAAGTAAAAACGATTTTATTCACAAATTGAAAATAGCACATAAAGAATCTATTGAAACAAAATACTGGTTGATATTATGTGATAAATCTGAAAATTATCCATCAACAAAAGAATTACAAGAAAAACTAAAAAATATAATAAAACTATTGAGTTATATCATATATAAATCATCAACAGATTAATTTGCGAAATAACACATTTTACGAAGTAACACATTTTGCGAAGCAACACATTAAACACATTTAATAATGACTCCAATAATCTCTATCACAAATGGTTCTGTCTTCCAACACGACAGACTGATATTAAAAGATATTAACCTCGAAATCAACGAGGGCGAGTTCGTGTACCTCATCGGGCGCAGCGGCTCCGGAAAGTCATCACTGCTCAAGACCTTGTACGCCGACATACCGGCAAAAAGCGGCAGCTTCAACATTGCCGGATATAATCTCAATGAGATTAAAAGAAAAGAAATACCTTTCCTGAGAAGGAAAATCGGAATAGTGTTTCAGGATTTCCAGCTTCTTTACGACAGAAACGTCGAGCAAAACCTCTCTTTCGTGCTTAAAGCCACAGGATGGGAAGAAGAGAGCGGCATCAGCAAACGCATCGACGAGGTTCTGCAACTCGTTGGACTTCAAGGGAAGATAAAATCAATGCCACACCAGCTTTCAGGCGGCGAGCAGCAAAGCGTGGCGATAGCGCGTGCCTTGCTCAACAACCCGAGTGTCATATTGGCAGACGAGCCGACAGGAAACCTTGACCCAGAGACCACCAACGACATCATGAAACTCATAATGAAGATTCGTGAAAACAAAACCACCATTCTGATGGCGACACACAACTACAACCTTATCTTGAAATACCCTTCGCGCGTGATAAGCTGCGCCGACGGCACGATAAAAGAATCATCCAAGTAACTCCACGAGACGGTCGGTGGAATGTGATGAATTATAGAAAGCTTCCATCCTACTCTTTCGGATGGCTACCTGCTCTTCGACAAAAGGCTTCGTCATCAGGTCGGAGACGATGGTCTTAATCTCCACAGCGTCGTTTGCCACATAACATAAGTCATTGACATCCAAGCCCTCAACCATCTTATCATTGACAACACAATAACGTCCATTGAACAAGGCGTTCAGCAATTTCAGCTTCAAGCCCGTGGACTGCGCCGTGACAAGGATGTTTATCTGGGCGTTGCGAATCAGCTCCTGCAACGTCTCGTCATCAGGGTTCTCAACAATTTCGACATTCGGCTCTTTTTCAGCGCACGCGAGCAGATGACGTGGCGGGTTCATGCCAGCAATCTTAAACTTGATGCCAGAATCCTTAAACACCTCTTTTATCAGAAACTCCGCTGCATTGTAATTCTCCGAAATGTCAAGTTTTCCATGGTAAAGCACGTAGTCACCGAGACCTTCAAGCACGTCGACCTTGTCGAAACCGGCATACGCAGGAATCAGATAAACGTTATTGAATGACTTTTTGAAATACTCGTAATCCTTGTTGGAGATGGCAAGGATACCTATAGCTTTCGCCAAGACAGACTCAAATCTCTTCAATTTCGAGGATTCGATTCGCAAAAACAGCTTTTTCCTGAGATTTTTCTCGGTCTTTGCAAGATAACGATAATACTCGTGTTCCATATTATGCGCCCTCACAAAAATCTTACGTCCGCGCATCCTCTCATCGAGAAGAACGCCGCAAGTGTGCAGACCTTCAAGCAGAACCGGATAGTCGTCTTTGAGCAAATCCCGAATCAAAGCCTCTGACATTCTTGAAGTTACGATATACGGCTTGCCACTGAAGAATTTCCAGAACGACATGTCGCGTTTGTAATAATCAACGGAAACGCACAACGATTCAAGACGCTTGGAATGCTCCCTGCCGTATTCAAAACAATGGAAATGAACTTTGAAACCACGCTCGACAAGCGCCTGAAGCTTGAAAAACACATCAATGACACCACCGTAATTTACAGGGCACGGAATGTCAAAACTCACTATATGTATATGATTATCAGACGTATTTCTCATAAATCTTCAACAAAACCTCCTCTTCGTTTTCCCAACAAAGCTCTTGCGCTGCAAAGATAAGGTTATTTTTCCATAATTCCAACTTATTTTCATCACGCAACGCGTTTTTGACCGTTTCGGCGATGGCTTCAGGAGCATGATTTTCGATGAAAGTGCCTATGTTATAATAAGTTATGATTCTCTCAATCTCTGTCAGATGCGACGCGACAATCGGGACACCCGCCTGGATATAATCGAACAGTTTGTTCGGCAGGCTGAACCTATAGTTCAGATTCGTGTCTTTGTCGAGGGTGAATCCGAGCTCTGCGAGCTGCGTTATCGCCATCATTTTCTGGTACGGCATACGTGGCATGAACTTCACTCTGTCTTCGAGATGTTTTGCCGCGACCTTCTCTTTCAAGATAGGTAACACGTCACCGCCACCGATGATAACCAATTGGCAATCATCGAGATAAGTCATAGCATCGACAAGTTCTTCGGAGCCGCGATGGATGTTTATCCCAGAGCCTTGAAGCACAAGGATATGTTTTTGGGGGTCGAGACCGACTTCTTCACGGGAAGCCGGAGCCGGCAGCATCTTACGCATCGGGATGTTGCGGATGACATGCACTTTTATGCCGTATTTTTCATTGAAAAGATTCGCTATCGATTGGCAAACCGTTATCATCTCGGGCAATTTCGGCACAACATATTCCTCGATACGTTTCCAAACACGCTGAACCTTCGGGCGGCTCACGAGTTCTGGCACTTCCGTAAAATACTCATGACTGTCGTAAATCAACGGGACGCGTTTCAGCTTTGAAATCCAGAAATTAGGCAGCAAAGTATCCAAGTCATTGGACAACAAGCAATTGCAGCGATGGAAAAGTAAAAAAATAAAAAGTCTGATATTGAATTCGGCATAGAAAAGCGGACCTTTCTCAAACAACAGTTTCATTCGGTGCGATTTGTAAGGACGCTCATCCATCGGGGGCGATTTGCGTTGCCGGCGACCCACAAGAAGCACCTCAAACCCCGCCTTCTGCAAGGTGAGACACGACTTGTTGACCCTTTGATCGGTCACTAAGTCGTTGATTACCGACACTATAACACGTTTCAAATCAGATTAAATTTCAACCTATAAAAATACAGATTTTCCGTTGTCGTTTAACAATTTTTCTTTATTTTTGAAAAAAATTTCGGAAATGGAGAAAAATTTTTCGTTGCGTGAATTAAACACATTCGGTTTCGACGTGAGAGCAAAATATTTTCAGGAATTGAAAACAATGGATGATGTTCTTGATTTAATACGTAATCCTGAATTTGTGCAGTGCAGAGACACAATGAATCGCGTCTATACCGAAGACCAAATACATCACCAGGAATTACAACGGATATTGATACTTAGTGGTGGCAGTAACGTCCTTTTCTCCGATGAATTTTACGACGGTTTTGTGGTTTATCCGAATCTGAAAGGCATCGAAACCATTGATGAAACCGACGAAAACGTCAAGATTCGGTGTTATTGCGGCGAGGTATGGAAAGATTTCGTCGATTACACCGTCTCGAAGAATTATTACGGTTTGGAAAACCTTGCCGACATTCCCGGAAAGGTCGGAGCTGCCCCTGTTCAAAATATCGGGGCATACGGCGCCGAGGTCAAAGATACAATTTATAAGGTTCATACGATTGATTTAACAACAGGCGAAACCAAGATTTTCAGCAATGAAGAATGCAGGTTTTCATACCGCAATTCCATTTTTAAAAAATTAAAATATATTTTGATTTTTGCCGTCGATTTCATTTTGGAAAAAAATGGTGAATTGAAATTGGATTACGGCAATATTCGCAATTATTTGATTAAAAACAACATAACAAACCCGACAATTCATGACGTCGCTGCAACCGTGAAGGCGATACGTGCCGAGAAGCTGCCCGAAGTCGGGGTTGTGGGGAGCGTTGGGAGTTTTTTCCAGAACGCCATCGTCGAAAAAGACAAATATCTGGAAATCAAGGAATTATATCCAGATGTGCCATCTTATCAAGTATCTGCCACACAGAACGAGATTCCTCGCTGCGCTCGGAATGACAACGATACAACGAAGCGAAGCGAAGTGGAGAAATCTCCTGAATTAGTAAAAATCCCCAGCGGTTGGCTCATTGACAAGGCGGGTTGGAAAGGCTATCGCGAGAACCACATCGGAGTGTGGGACAAGCAGGCGCTCGTCCTGGTGCATTACGGTGGCGGCAAACCAAAAGAAATCTTGGATCTGATGAAGAAAATCCAAGATTCCGTGAGAGACAAGTTCGGTATTGAAATAAAACCGGAAGTCAATATTGTCAGTTAACCAGTTAGTCAGTTAGTCAGTTAGTCAGTTAATCAGTTAATCAGTTAGTCAGTTTTTATTTTACGATTAGTCTGCTGTGATAAACGTTGCCTGAGGCGGTGAAGACTTGGATGTCGTACACGCCGCGTGTCGTCAGTCCCTTGACTTCCCTGCCGCCATCGGTGTCGCGACGGATGACGGTGCCAAGGATGTCGGTGATGACGACCTCCGTCACCGTTTCGGTCTCGGGGATGTCAAGCGTTGTCGTCCTGCCCTTCTCCACAGGGTTCGGGTACATGCTGAACGTCATCTGGGCGTTCGATGCTGTGCTGAACCTCACCTCGTATGGGTTCTCGATGTCGCCTGCCACGGCATTCTTCTCGAACACCATGCTCTCCTCGCTGCTGAAGTTCATGCCGCCGCCTATCCTGTCGACGAGTCCGAAGTTTATCGCATCGCCGTCCTCGCCTGTCACCGTGAGAACCGCGTAGTAGCAGTCGAGTGGCGGGAAGTGC
>JAFZKP010000047.1 GCA_017553625.1 Bacteroidales bacterium | reverse complement strand
GCGTGAGTAAAGTGAAGCATCGGCTATTCCATTGTAAAAATACACTTCCCCCAAACGAGTATACGTCAGCCCCATGAATTTTGCCTTGTAGCCGACCAGTTCGTCTTCGTCGAAACGGTTCTCCATTATCTCGAGCGTCTTAAGGTATTCCCTGCACGCCTCCACAACGCTGTCGTTCTCATAGAATCCCACGCCGTTCATGTAATGCGCGCGGGCTGAAAGGACGACAATGTCGTCGCTGCCTGGATATTGCGCGGCGAGGCTGTCGAAACACCGCACCGCCTCCTGTAGAGACGTTTCCTGAAACGTCTCACAACGATATCTGTTCAACTGCGCATTGCCGGTCTTATACAACGCCTCCGAAAGGAGAAGGGAACGATAATCATCGTTCGCATCTGCAGCGGCAAGGCATGCCTTGCCGCTGCGGGATAAATCGTCGCATCCCGTTGCGCCAACGCATGCGTTGGCGCTATCGGATAAATCATCACATCCCGTTGGGACAAGGCACGCCTTGTCCAATAATAATACCAGCGCCGAGTCAGCATAGTGTTGCATCAGGCTGTCTATGCGCAAAAGGTTTTCGTCGAAGGAAAACGGCAGGGGCTGCGGCTCCACAACGGGCTCGGGCTGCTTCACACAGGAGAGAAGCAGTGCGGAAAACGCCGTTATTATGAAAAAAAACCTTCGCATGTGATTCAAACACTGCAAAATTAGTGATTTTTTGATACAAAAACACAAATGATACGTTTTTGCCTCACAAAACGATAAGGGACCTGGATTTCCCAAGCCCCGTTATCAAACAAAGTATGTGTGGTATGTTATCGTGGATTGTCGTAATAGTCCTTGGCTTTGTCGCCGTATGAATCTGGCGTCGCTGCGTTGTCAACTCCGTAATCGTAGTATGTGCCGTATGTCCTCTTGTATATCTCCGTGGTCCATCTGAAATTGTTGAGCTCGCCGACAGCGTCCGAATGGATGAGCTTGAAGTCGTTCGTCACAATGTCAAGTGTCATAAACACGAATTTCTTGTTGCGCTGGCTGCCGAGAGTGTAATAGTGCCAAATCTCGTATGGGTAGGCGCCTGGCTCGCTGTAGCTCTGAACTATCCTGTCTGGCGCACCGTATTTTAGGAACACTATGCCTCTGTCAGTCGCATAGCCTTTGTTGTTGAGGGTGTTGAACGAAGCGTTAACTCTTTGAACCTGAGCGTAATAATCAAGCCAGGCCTGCTTCGGGTCGATTTTGTTCCTGCTCGACCAGAATGTGTAGAAATACTGTTGCATCGTCTGCAGGTCGTCGGTCTTCACAAGCTCTGCCGCATAGTCTTTCTCAACAGCGGTCGAGATAGGGGAGAGCGTCCTGATATATTCGCGGATGGTGTCCAAATCATTGATTTTTCCGGAAAAGACCTCGTCGGTGTTGATGGATGCGAGCATGCTGTTGTCAATCTGGTAGTTGGGATTGCTTCTTTGGAAGAAATAACGGTTCAATCCGATAACCTCGTTGTTCCTGTCGCGCGCCTCGAGAACCAGATAATAGTTGCCGGAAGGCAGGTTTGTGATGTCCATGCTGCTGATAATCACGTCGATATCTTTCGCGTTCATCCTCTTTGTAAAGAAGAAGTTGTTGAGCTTGGCGTTGTTCTCAAAAGCGCAGATATATGTGTTAAGAAGGTATTTCTCATTGTCGCCAAGCTGCTTTTTTGCGTTATAAATCTCGGCATAGAATGTGAG
Organism: Bacteroidales bacterium; assembly: GCA_017553625.1. Taxonomy (GTDB): domain Bacteria; phylum Bacteroidota; class Bacteroidia; order Bacteroidales; family F082; genus Limimorpha. The sequence goes on along the minus strand of JAFZKP010000047.1, from coordinate 255,626 downwards.
CTTGTTGAGGGTCTCAGGATAATAAGGCATTATCATAGGGATGAGCTCGTAGCCGTTCTTTGCGGTTTGTGAGTCGTTGTTGACTTTTGAATAGCTTTCAAGTCCGATAATGCTTGAGAAGCAGAATTTGTTAGGAAGGTCTACAATCAATTGGTCCTCAACTTTGTATGGTGCTGCCGCCTTGTTGTTCTCGTCCTCGAGCACCACTTCTAATGAATATGTGCCGTTTGGAAGCGAATAACGTTGCATGTCCATGAAGAATCCGTTGAGATTGGTAGTGTCAGCCTCCGCAGGACTTGTCAGCGAATATTTTCCGTAATTCTTTATCGATTCGCCTTGCTTGAATAACACCGTGATACTAATTGTGGCTGTAAAATCCTTTTCACCTTTTACATATACGAGGCTGCTTTTGTCGAAAGTCATGTAAGTCTCAACGTATTGTGAGGCTTCTTCTCCCGGGACGTTGAATGTCGCGTAGGATATGTAGGCGTTTAACGTTTTTGTGCTCTGTGCGGCTGCTGTTGCGCCAAGCATTAACATTAAGCAGAAAGTGATGACTCTTTTCATGATGCAAAATTTTGTTGTTTCAGTTGCAAAATTACATCATGCGAAAAATTTTGTCAAGGATTTTGCCTGTCTATTTTATCGAAATATATGGAATAAATCCTTGTAAATATATGATATTTAATTATTTGCGCCATGCTGTTTTTGGTATTTCAGCGAGCGTAAAAAGTTTGGAATAAAATTTTCAAGCTCTTCTTCCGTGTGTAAAATGTCTTTGATTCTGTTGCTCCTTTTGTTGGCTGAACTGTATGTCTGTTTCAGAAGAACCGCTATCTCGATGTCTGAAAAACCCATCAGATTAAGGATTATAAATCTGATGTCAGCGGTGGTGAGGTCGGGATAAGTTTCTAATAATGTGTGAGTTAGGTTTGGAAATGACTCGTTGAACTTCATGGTTAGCGACACGATTTCCACTTTTGTCAGCGCGAGCCTTGGGTAATCGCTCACGGTTTTGATGAAAATCTCCTTGCCTTCAAGCGAAGTCTTTATCTCTTTGTATATTTTAGTGCTTGCAAATGCTTTGAAATTGTCGTCAAACGAATGTGTGTCATTGTTTGGGATGGTAACAGGCTCGGAAATTTCCTGTTTCTCATTTTTCTTTTTTAATGTGGAAACTGTTGCCGTAGCACCTATTATTAATGATATGATAATTATGGAAAGCACGCTGCTTAAACCGTTAAATCCCTTGGCTTTACTGGCTTTTTGATGGTCGTTGCTATTGATGAAGCTTTCATAAACCGAGTCAAGTTCCATTTTCACCGGTGTCAGTCTTGCCTCCGCCGACTGCGCTTTAGCCTGATATTGCGCGAAAAACAGTTCCTTGTCATGATTGTTGAGTGAGAAATAGATGCTCGCCAGCATCTCAGCTGATGCCACTTTCATTTTCATGTCTCCTTCGTCAAAACATTTCTGCAAAGGAGAGAGGGCTTCCTCATATTTGTTGGCAAAATAAAAATGATATGCTTCAAAATAATGATATTCAATAAATTGCAGAGATTTCTTCGATATTCTTCCATAAATTGAATCTGCGGAAGCTATGTCAAAAACGTCGTAAAGTGCTATTCCTTTCTTGATTTGAATCAAATCATTCTGCTTTTCGGTGAGGTTTTTTTTCTCTTCGGCAATCTCGTAGTTGAGCAGCGCTATGTTTGTAATATGGTTTTGCTGGTACAGGTCTCCTATTTTCAGAAGGATGTCTATTACCTCATGGTGGCGGTTTGCGTTCTCGAATTCTGACAATGCATGGTCGTAGAAATATGAGGCTGGCTTTATGCCGTTGACGTCTGAATAAATGTCGCCTATGTTTTCAAGAATCTGCCCGAGATAGTGATAGTCGTCGTTGTCACATTCCTTTTTCAATGAAATGACGGCTTTTTGTGAATTGAATGCTTCAATTAATGATGTCGTGGAATTCAGATAATCGCCTTTTTTGTGTTCGTTTCTTCCTTTCTGAAAGAAAATATTTGACTTTTTTTCAAGAAAAATCGGGTCGCTGGCGTGGAATTTGGTACAGCTGTCTGCTAATTTTGATAATTTGTGAAGATATTCATCGGAATTTTCATAGTTGTTTTTGAAATCCATTATCTCTGCAGGGATGGATTTCTTGTTGCAGGCCGAAAAATATAAAGCCATGAAAAACAACGTGATAAGTGCTATATTTCTGATAAACAACTTCATAATCGGGAACAAAGATAAGGGATTTTTCCGAGAAAATAAAAAATTTTGTAAAAAAATGTTGCAGCATTGAAAACTTTTGTATTTTTGCAGCGGAGATATGGCAGAGCGGTCGATCGCGGCGGTCTTGAAAACCGTTATACAGAAATGTATCGGGGGTTCGAATCCCTCTGTCTCCGCTGGGAAAGCAACTCTGAAGGGTTGCTTTTGTTTTGTAAATGGTTTGGGAGAGATGCCGGAGTGGTCGATCGGGGCGGTCTCGAAAACCGTTGAACGCATTGCGTTCCAAGGGTTCGAATCCCTTTCTCTCCGCAATTTGAATAATGCCGTCTGAAACGATGGCATTGTTTTTTATATCTGTAAAAGCTTTTTATCTTTGCTTAAAATTTGAAAACGATGTTGGAACATTTGTATAGCATACTGCAACAAACACTTACGATAACGGCTTTCGTCATCGGAATGATGATGATTATTGAGTTTATCAACGTGAAAACCGACGGCTTGTGGTCTAAAAAGCTGCAGGCTTCGCCGTGGGTGCAGATATTAATAGGTGCGCTGATGGGTGTCATCCCAGGTTGTCTTGGCACTTACACCATCGTGTCGCTCTACATCCACAGGGTCGTGAGCTTCCCGGCTCTGATGGCGGCGCTGATAGCCACAGCGGGCGATGAGGCTTTTTTCATGTTCACGATGTTTCCGGGCAAGGCGCTGACAATCACCATGATAATGTTTGTGGCTGCTATCGTGGTTGGCGGCATACTGCAGCTTGCGATGAAAGACAAATTCATCGGTCTGTCTGAGAAATCGTTCCCGCTCCACGATGAGCCTGAGTGTCATCATCACCATCATGAACACACTGTGAGGAACAACTTCAAAAACTTCACTTTCGTGAGAGCTCTGCTTATAGCGATTTGCGTTCTGGTGTTTGGTCTGATTCTCGGCGGTGTGATTGATGAAGGTCATGAGCATGGGCACGAGCATGGCGGCGACGAGGAGTGGATACGTTACTCGCTAATTGCGATGTTTTCTGTGATTCTCGTCATCGTGGTGGTGGCAAAAGAGCATTTCTTGCAGGAACACCTTTGGGAACACGTAATAAAAGTTCATCTTCCGAAGATTTTCTTGTGGAGCTTCGGCGTGATTTTGGCAATAACAATTCTTGAACATTATGTTGATATTCATGAACTTGTGAGCTCAAATCTATACTTGGTGCTGCTTGTGGCGATTTTGGTAGGCATCATTCCACAGTCCGGACCGCATCTTGTTTTCGTGCTTTTGTTCGCCAGCGGAACCATCCCGTTCAGCATTTTGCTCGCCAACTCGATAGTTCAGGACGGACACGGTGCTTTGCCGTTGCTCGCCGAGTCACGAAAGGCGTTTCTGCTTTCAAAAGGTATAAAAATCGCATTGGGTATTGTTGTTGGAGTAATAGGACTTTTAACAGGATATTAAATTATGACAAAAAACGATTGCTTCTTTTTCGGTAAAATAACGAAAACGCACGGCTTGAAAGGTGAGTTGACCGTTAAACTTGATGTCGTTAACCCTTCCGATTTCAAAGATTTGAGATATGTCTTGATTGAGGAAGGCGGAAGTCTTATTCCTTATTTTATTGAATATCATAAGATTAACGGCGACAAGATGTTCGTGCAGCTTCAGGATGTGAAAAATGTTGAACGCGCTTTGACTTTTGTCGGAAAGGCGGTCTTTTTGCCAAATGAAATGATGCCTGAACTTGCAGAAGATGAGTTTTATTACAGCGAAATCGTCGGTTTCAAGCTCATTGACGAGGAGAAAGGCGAGGTCGGAATCATTTCAAATGTCCTCGAATATCCTACGCAGGCTGTTATTCAGGTTATGAAAGACGGGAAAGAGATTCTGATTCCTGTTCATGAGGATATTCTTCAAAAAGTGAACAAGAAAGCCAAGACATTGAATATCAAGGCGCCAGAAGGCTTGATAGACATGTATCTTAATATGTAGCAATGGATTGCCGTCCGTTTTTTTTCAAAAAGTTCGGCTTGTTTCATCACCGTTCGACCATGAAAATCGGGACGGATGCCATTTTGCTTGCCCGTTGGACTGAAGTCTTCGAAAATGACGACGTTCTTGATATCGGCACCGGCTGCGGACTGATTCCTCTCATGCTTGCGCAGAAAGGTCTGAACAGCGTCGATGCTGTTGAAATCGACAACGATTCTTATGAGGAAGCGGCTCAAAACTTCAAAAACTCAGCTTGGAATGCAAAACTTACCGCCATTCATGACGATATAAAGTCGTATGCCGGAAAATGCACCAGAAAATACGACCTGATAGTATCGAACCCTCCGTTTTATTTCGGTGACAATATTCCTGAAAAGGCGAAAAAAGGTCTGGCGCGTCATACCAACACTTTGAGCTATAGAGATTTGCTCGTTTCTGTAAAGAAATTGATGAAGGAGGACGGTCGTTTCTCGCTTGTTTTGCCCGCAATTGAGTCGAAAACGTTTATTAAAGAGGCTGAAAATCAAGGATTTTATCTGAAAAAAGTGTTTGAAATCGTGCCGATTGAAGGGAAAGAGCCAAATAGAATAAATATGCAACTCGTTGTGAATCAGGTGAATAAAACTGAGGTAGAAACGTTTGTCCTTAGAAATCCCGACCATTCGTTTACAAAAGATTACAAAGAGTTTTTAAAAGATTACTATTTGGATTGAAAAAAGTCGTAATTTTGCAAAAAATTTTATGTTTAGACTGATAATCACAGCGATAATACAGTCGGCTTTCCTTGCCGTCGCCCAATACTTCATGAAGGTTGGCATGGAGAGGGTTGTCGATTACAGCATGTCGTGGGCTTTTTACAGGAGTTTCCTGAACTGGCAGCTCGGACTTGCGGCTTTTTTGTATATTGTCGGCATGATTATTTATATGTTTATGCTTAAAAGTTATTCATTGTCAGTGGTTTATCCGCTTACAAGTATAAGTTACATCTTTACGATTCTTCTGGCGATGTTTCTTCTTGGCGAGAGCGTGCCAGTCGTGAGATGGGTCGGCGTCCTTTTCGTGATGCTTGGCGTCGGATTGATAGCAAGATAGTTTTGAAAAATAGAAAACAAAAAATAAAGTCATGAGTAAATTAGTTGTTGTGGCTCTCGGCGGAAACGCTTTATTGAGAAGCAATCAAAAAGGTACTTACAAAGAACAGATTGAAAACGTAACAGAGACTTGCGAGGCTTTGATGAGCTTCGTGAAAAATGGCGATAACCTCATTATCGGTCACGGTAACGGTCCACAGGTTGGAAACGTGATGCTTCAGCATGAAGCTGGCGCCAAGACTTTTGACGTTCAGCCGATGCCGATGGATTTCTGCGTTTCGGAGACACAGGGCTCGATTGGTTATCTTATTGAGACAGGATTCCGCAAAGTGTTGACACAACACGGATTCAAAAACAACATCGTCACTTTTGTGACACGCGTGTTGGTCGATGGTAACGACCCGATGTTCAAGAATCCTACAAAGCCGGTCGGTCCATATTATACAAAGGAAGAGGCTGAGAAATATGCGGCAGCCACTGGCGCGATTTTCAAGGAAGACCCGAAGGGTAGGGGCTGGCGTAAAGTTGTGGCTTCACCGAAACCGTTGGAAATCAACAATATTGAGCTTGTTGAACTTCTTGCAAGAGGCGGAAATATCGTTGTGACTGTTGGCGGCGGCGGCATCCCGGTCGTTGAGAAAGACGGCTATTACGTCGGCGTTGAGGCAGTTATCGACAAAGACCTCGCATCATCATTGGCGGCAGTGCAGGTGAAAGCCGACGAGTTCTACATCCTCACCGATGTCCCTCAGGCATATATCAATTTCCGTAAGGAAAACGAACAGGCTCTTGGCAGAATCACTGTCGAGGAAGCTAAGAAATATCTCGCTGACGGTCAGTTTACCGAAGGCTCAATGGCACCGAAGATGCGTGCCGCTATCAAGTTCGTCGAGGAGACAGGCCATGATGCCGTCATCACCGACGCAACAAGCCTCGGCAACCCTAACGCTGGAACAAGGATCGTGAAATAGTTGTTCAGTTGTTCAGTTGTTCAGTTAGTCAGTTAATCAGTTAATCAGTTAACTTGATTCAACAACTGACTAACTGACCAACTGACTAACTGGTTAATTGGTTAATACGGCAAGTCGTCGTTATTCATTCTTGACCCGATTCTTCTTTCGGTCGGGGTGTTGAAATTGGTGTTTGGTGCGAATTGTGACGGCTCGTTGTTGTTGGCGCTGTCATTGCCTCCACCAATGTTACGACTGTAATCGTTTTCAGGGTCTTCGAAACGCGCGTATTGTCCAATGAAACGCAACTCAACGTCGCCAAGTTTTCCGTTACGGTGCTTTGCGATATTAATAACAGCTTTCCCTTTTGTCGATGAATGGTCTTCGTCTTCGCTAAGTCCGTAATATTCAGGACGATAAATGAAGATTACCATGTCTGCGTCCTGCTCGATTGCTCCTGACTCGCGAAGGTCGGAAAGGATAGGTTTCTTTGAGCCTGGACGTGATTCAACGCTACGTGACAGCTGTGAAAGGGCGAGAACTGGAATGTTAAGCTCTTTCGCCAGACTCTTGAGCGAACGGCTGATATTGCTGATTTCCTGCTCGCGGTTGCCGTTTTTCTCAGTCTTGGCTGTCATAAGTTGCAGATAGTCAATGAAAACCATCTGGATGTCGTGCTGCTGTTTCAGTCGGCGGCATTTTGCCCTGAGGTCGAAGACCGAGAGCTGTGGCGTGTCGTCGATATACAGTTTCGCGTTGATGAGAGGCGATACTTTCGTGTTAAGCTGCTGCCACTCGTATTCTGCAAGTTGTCCTGAACGCAGTTTGTCGGCTGTTAGTGACGTTTCTGAAGAGATAAGACGTGTCACGAGCTGCACCGACGACATCTCCAACGAGAAAAACGCTATCGGTTTGTTGAAGTCTACTGCTGCATTGCGTGCCATGTTCAAGGCAAAAGCTGTCTTACCCATACTTGGACGCGCAGCAAGGATGATGAGGTCTGACTTCTGCCATCCTTGCGTGATGCGGTCGAGTTCGGTGTATCCTGACGGCACGCCGCGAAGGGCAGAACCAGCGTTCTTAGCCTTCTCGATATCGTCGATGGCGAGTTTCACGAGGTCGGGCATCTGGTCGTAATTGCGCCTCAGGTTGTTCTCGCTGATTTGGAAAAGCTTGTTCTCGGCACTGTCCAAGAGGTCAAAGACATCAGCGGAATCCTCGTAAGCGTCTTTGATGGTCTCGGATGAAATCTGGATGAGCTGGCGCTGAATGTATTTCTGCAGGATGATTCTTGAGTGATACTCGATATTTGCTGACGACACCACACGGTTGGTGAGCTGCGAGATGTAATACGGTCCGCCCACAGCTTCAAGGTCGTTGGTCGACTTCAGATGGTTCGTCACCGTAAGAATGTCAATTGGCTCCGACTTCGTGAATAAATCCTTGATTGCGGCAAAAATAAGCTGGTGCGCCTCCTTATAAAACACCTCTGGCGTTAAAATGTCGATGACGGCGTTCACAGCCTCTTTCTCGAGCATCAGAGCACCCAATACAACCTCCTCCAAATCGACGGCTTGAGGTGGTATACGTCCTTGATTATTAAGTAGATCCACAGATGCCGACTGCGCCTGTGACCTTACAAATCCTGTTCTTTTTATATCTTCTTTATTCATACTACAAAAGTAGTACAAATGATGATTTGTTTAAAAGATGTTGATAACTTTTTTGTTTTTAATGCGCGAAATGGGAATAAAGCTCACGCAAAGCGCGGTTTTCCTGCTCTAAGTCGTTAGTTATCAGATTTCTTTCGATGACGTTCTCGCTCATGGCATTCAAGATTATCCTGCTGTGCTCGAAAAGTGTCTTGTTCGGGAAAACGCTTTCAAATACGTTTTTCAAAGAAAAGTCGTACTTCACTTTTTCATGATGGAAATCCGATTGCTGCAAGACTTCCCTGAAATTCAAGATTTTGTAATTCAAATCCTTTGATTCCATCAAGTCATATTTTTGCAACGATGCTGTGATGTTTTGCGGCGCGAAACAGATAACACGTTCAAAACCAGCCAGTTGCTCGGATAATAAACTTAGACTTTCTTTCCATCTCGACATGTCATCAAGGCAACTCCAGTTGTAGATTTTATCGAAACTGCCGTTGTTTGACAATATTGAAAACGCGATTATGAATTCGGAGTAAGGCTTGTCGCCGTCAAAAAGTGGCACTGCTGGACGATAAAACAAAAGATTTAGAAACGCTGTTGTCTTGTTCCTATCGCCTAATAATTCGTAAAGAGGCTTGTAATCAATGGAGTAGAGCTTGTCTGCTTCATTAGGGACATCTTTCCAGCAATGTCCGTGAAATTCACATCTGTATGGCGCATCGCATTGGTTTCCAATGGGAATCTTCGGCGAATGTGGCTGCTTGATGATGTCTTTGAAGTTGGCGATATTATTTGAAATAACTTCCTGATATTGCTCGGCATAATCTTTAACGGATTGAAAAACAAAAAGTTGTGACAAGTCAAGCTCGCCGTTTTTCACATAATCCGCATTGATATACATCAATTGTATGTCGGAAATCGGGACATTGCATCCTTTCAAGACATAATATTGGAGTGCCGCGTCTTTGTAATATGTCGGGCTCAGACTGAGCGAGCTTTTCACTTCTATTGCACGCCATTTGTCGCCGTCGCGCACGATGATGTCAAGCATGATGAGGGTGTCATCGTATTGAAACACAGCCTCATACATCACGTTGATGTCAGGATTTGAAAGATTCTGCATCGTTTCCGCGACTTTTTTTCCGAATTGTGATGGCGAAGACGGCGTCATATTGATGCCTTCAGGGAAATATTGTTGCGCAAGAATTCCGACATCTGTGCCGCGTTTGAACTTGGCGCGTTGCTCCATGCTAAGCTTGTCGCGCAGAAACGGTCTGTTTTTGAAAAGATACAATGCTTTGACACATTGCTCGCCTTTGATGTATGTCGATTTTGATAATATATGCATCTTATTGATTTTTAGGTAGTTGTAAAATGCTCCTCTTAGCCGAGACAGTCATTGAAACGCCTCTTGCAAGCATGAAGCCGAGAAAAGCTATCCATAAGCCGTGGTTCCCAAATAATGGCATGAGAATGTACCATAATGGCAAAAACACAATTATTGAAGAGATAATCATGGTGTTGCGGATTGCCTTGGAAGCCGTGGCACCAATATAAATGCCGTCCCAAAGAAACGCCGCGAAAGTTATTACCGGAATCACGACCATATATATATAATAAGGTCTGACTTCGCTGATGATAACTGGGTTGTTGGATATGATTGTCACGAAAGTGGTGGGGAAGATGGCGTATATTATCGAAAAAGGAATGCTGATAATCATTCCCCATTTGAAAAGATGTTTCACTACGCTGTTCAGACTGTCGGAATCTCTTGAACCGATGAATTTTCCTACAAGAGCCTCGCCCGCGTACGCAAAACCATCGGTGAAATATGAGAAGATATAGAAGAATTGCAGTAGTATCATATTGACACTCAATATGTTGTCTCCAAGTCTTGCTGACTGGTTTGTAAAAAATGCAATTGTGAGAACGAGAAGAATGCTTCTTATCATCAAGTCAGTATTGACCTTGAAGAACCTTTTTATCTTGTTGATATCCAATAAGATATGAATGTCAATTTTGATAAGGAAATGTCTGTATTTGATAAAAAGAAAAATAAGTGCCGTGGCGAGTCCACAATATTGGGCTATCACGGTTCCAAGTGCCACGCCGGCAACGTCCTGATGCATTATTAAGACCAAAAAGACGCTGAAAACGATATTTAGCACATTGATGACAATGGCAATTATCATTGGAATTCTGGTGTTTTGCATCCCGATGAACCATCCGTTGAGGCAGTAAAGCAGCATGTTTGCCGGAGCCGCCCATATCCTTATAAAAAAATAGGTGATAGCCAAACTCTTCACTTCATCGCTTCCGTCTAACAGAACCAGACTGATTCTGGCAATAGGTTCTTGTATACATATTATAAATATGAAGGCCAAAATGGCAATTGTCGCTGACCTGTACAAAGAGAAGCTTATTTCAGAAAAGTCTTTCGCTCCAAGCGACTGGGCGGTGAAACCTGTTGTGCCTGCTCTTAGAAAACTGAAAAACGAATAAAGAACGCTGAAAATTGTCCCTCCCAAGGCTATGGCACCTATATAAACAGGGGAGCTGCGATGCCCCATGAGCATCATATCGACGAGACCCAGCAACGGAACTGTTATGTTGCTGATAATGTTTGGGATGGCTAATTTTAAAATTGAGCGGTTCACAATAAAAAATTTATGCAAAAATAAAGAAATATTGTTGACATATCAAAATATTTTGTAAATTTGCGCCGTAAAAAATGGGGTTTGTGGATTACTGTAGAACAATTCCACACTTTTCCACAGATTTTTACAATGGAGAAAACGAGAAAATTATTTAATTATTATTGATTATCAGATAGTTAATAGAATTTGTTGAATAAAAAACAGTTTGGCACGATTTTAGCACCAAACACATTACGTTAGCACAGTCTAATTTTAAAATTATAAAAAATGAAAAAAGCATTAACAATTGTATCAGTAGCATTAGTAGCTCTTATTTTAAGCTCATGCGTTGAGAGTTCAAAGAAGTATCAGACTTTAAAGGCCGAAAAGGAAGCTCTTGAAGTTGCAAAAACTAACATGGAGAACGATTTCAATGCCACGTTAGGCATTCTTAACGAGGTCGAGAACAATCTTCAGGCAATTCGTGACGCAGAAGGCATTCTTATGGTCAAACAGGAAGGCAGCGACAGAGACCAGATCATGTCAGAACTCCTCCAGCTCAAAGAAGTCATGGCAACAAATCACGCTCGTTTGGATTCATTGAACGACGTCCTCGCCAAAGCAAACAAAAACAACACTTATTTGCGCTCACAGATCAAGAAGCTTCAGGCTCAGATAGCTGAAAAAGAAGAGATGATTACTAATCTCCAGGCTCAGATTGTCGAGAAAGACAGCCAGATCGCTGGCTTGAACACTCAGGTCGAGAACCTTAACAATGACCTTAGCAACGCTAACACACAGATTGAGACTCTTAACAATGAAAAGATTGCCCAGACAAATGAAATGAACACTGTTTATTACATTGGCGCAACAAAGAAAGAGCTCAAGGAAAAAGGTATCATGCTCAATGCAAAGAGCGTGCTGAAGAACGATGTCCCTACAGAGTGCTTCACAAAGTCAGACAAACGTGACCTTGCAACAATCACATTCGTAGCAAAGAAGGTCGTCGTCCTCACAAGCCATCCAAATGATTCTTACGAACTCGTCCCAGGTACAAACGAGGAAGGTAAGAAGATCGTCACATTAGAGATTACAAGTCCAGAGGCATTCTGGAGTGTATCAAGATATTTGGTTGCACAAACCAAGTAATTTTTCTGCTCGTTTTCAATATTTACGGGAATCCGACATCGCCTGATGCCGGATTCCTATTTTTTTATTGCTATTTTTTGCCGACGATAAAAATAAAATATTTATTTTTGCAGAACGAGCAGAATATTTGTTATGTCAAAAAAGATTTTAATAGTAGACGATGATGTGGCTTTCGGCGTGATGCTGCGGACCTGGTTCCAGAAAAACGGTTGGGAGACGGTGCTGGTCTCGAATCTGGAGCAGGCTCTTAATGCCTCAAAAACATCACAATTCGACCTGATTCTCAGCGATTTGCGCCTTCCTGACGGCGACGGCATAATGTTTCTTACCTACTTAAGGGAAAAGAAGATAATGACACCTTTTATTATAATGACAGGATACGCTGACGTTCAGACTGCTGTAAATGCCATAAAACTCGGTGCTTTCGATTATCTTAAGAAACCTATCAATCCGGAACTGCTTCAGCAAAAGATAGAGCTGGCTCTCAAACAAGAAAACAAAGAGGTGAAGCAGGACCGTAAGTCGTCTGAAAAAGAGATGTCGCAGACCGTTGTTAAAGGTAAAAGCCCCGTGATACAAAGGGTTTATACCCATGTCGCTCTTGTGGCTCCAACAAAAATGTCGGTGCTTATCCTTGGTGAGAGCGGTACAGGCAAAGAATATATTGCAAGAATGATTCATGAGCAGAGCAACCGCAAAAACAAGCCGTTCATCGCTGTTGACTGCGGCAGTCTGTCAATGGAATTAGCCCCATCGGAGCTTTTTGGACATCTTAAGGGCTCTTTTACCTCAGCCATCGCCGACAAGAGAGGTGTGTTTGAGGAGGCAAAAGGCGGAACAGTTTTCCTTGATGAAGTCGGCAACCTGCCTTATGAGGTGCAGAAACAGCTGTTGAGAGCCTTGCAAGAACAGAAAGTTCGTCCTGTCGGCTCTGCCCAGGACATCAACGTTGACGTGAGAATCGTGGCTGCCACCAATGAAGACTTGGAGTCGGCAATAGAAGCGGGAAGATTCCGTCAGGATTTGTATCATAGAATCAACGAGTTCTCAATAGAAGTTCCGCCCTTGCGCGAAAGACTTGACGATTTGGAGGAGTTTGCATATCATTTCCTCGAACAGGCTAATATAGAACTTGGCAAAGATGTGAAGAGTATTTCAAAAGAAGCGATAAACGTTTTGAAACAACACAGATGGGACGGTAATTTGCGTGAACTGAGGAACGTGATAAGACGCTCGGCTTTATTTGCTGAAAACCAGGAGATAACCGCCGATAATCTGCCTGTCTTGACAAGACGTCCGCAAAATGCTCCAAGCGAAAATGATATGGCGTTGCAGCCAGGTGATGAGAAAGCGCAAATCGTGGCGGCACTCAGAAAAGCAAGAGGAAACAAGACTGTTGCGGCACGTTTGTTGCAAATAGACCGCAAAACTTTGTACAACAAAATGCATCTTTACGATATTGAATTGTAAAAAATAGTTTGTCATTATGGAAGAGAATGAAAAATTTGGATTGCCTGAAAACGCTCAGCGTGAGCTGAAAGAAGGCGAGGTTTATGAACCGATATTGTCGCCGAAAAAGAAATATAAAGAGGTGACGGTCTGGTCGGTTGTTGTCGGTCTGTTGATGACGGTGCTGTTCTCTGCCGCCGCCGCATATCTCGGACTGAAAGTGGGACAGGTGTTTGAAGCCGCAATCCCAATAGCCATTATCGCTATTGGACTGTCGAATGTGGCAAGGAAAAACGACGCCTTGTCACAAAATGTGATTATTCAGTCGATTGGAGGCTGCTCGGGCGGTGTCGTGGCAGGCGCAATCTTCACGTTGCCTGCTCTTTACATCCTTCAAGGCAAAGGTTATGATATTGAGATTAACTATATGCAGGTGTTCCTGAGCTCGTTGCTCGGCGGTGTGCTCGGCATCTTGTTCCTGATACCATTCCGTAAATATTTCGTGAAGGAACAGCATGGAAAGTTCCCATTCCCGGAAGCCACTGCCACCACGCAGGTTCTTGTCAGCGGACAGAAAATGGGTAAGGACTCGCTTCTTCTCGTGATAAGCGGACTGATTGGAGGTTTGTATGACTTTATTATTTCCACTTTCGGGTGGTGGTCGGAGACGATTTCAACAAGAGTTGTGTCATTTGGCGCTGCAATTGCGGACAAGGCGAAACTGATGTTCAAGGTCAATGTGGGCGCTGCAGTGCTCGGTCTCGGTTACATCATCGGCTTGAAATATGCATTCATCATCTGCTGCGGCTCTATGTTGGTGTGGTTTATCATTATTCCTGGCATGAACCTGATTTGGGGTAATGACATCATCGATATGATGAATACAGGAATCGCGTCAACGATAGGGGAGTTGTCGCCAGAGGTGATTTTCAAGGATTACGCCCGTCACATCGGCATCGGTGGCATCGCTATGGCTGGTGTCATCAGCATCATCAAATCGTGGGGTGTGATAAAGTCGTCGGTTGGACTGGCTGCCAACGAGTTTAAAGGCAAGAAGTCGGCTGGCGAAACCGTTGAGCGCACACAAAATGACCTTTCGATGAAATTCATAGTCATCGGGATAGTTGTGATACTGCTTCTTACCTTTGTGTTCTTCCGTTTCGGTGTCGTTGGCAACTTTGGGCACGCCGCCATCGGAATCCTTGTTGTGGCTGTGATAGCGTTCCTGTTTACGACGGTGGCTGCAAACGCAATCGCTATTGTCGGCTCAAATCCAGTTAGCGGCATGACACTCATGACTTTGATTCTCGCATCTTTGGTGATGGTGGCAGCAGGTCTCAACGGTGCTGCTGGAATGACTGCGGCATTGATAATCGGCGGCGTTGTTTGTACCGCACTCGCAGTGGCTGGCGCGTTCATCACCGATTTGAAAGTTGGTTATTGGATTGGAACGACACCTAAAAACCAGGAGATTTGGAAGTTCGTCGGTGTCGCGGTGGCTTCGGCAACGGTGGCGGGCGTTATCATGATTCTCAACAAAGCTTACGGTTTCGTTGGTGACGGCGCTCTCGTCGCACCTCAGGCAAACGCCATGTCGGCAGTAATCGAGCCGATGATGTCGGGCGGCAACGCTCCATGGCTGTTGTATGGCATCGGCGCGCTTATAGCATTGATACTCACGTTTATCAAAGTGCCGGCACTGCCGTTCGCTCTCGGTATGTTTATCCCGATTGACCTGAATATTCCGCTTCTCATCGGAGGTGCGGTGTCATGGTTCGTGTCATCTCGCACAAAAGATGAGAAGATTAACAAAGCCCGTTATGACCGCGGAACACTTATCGCATCCGGATTTATTGCTGGTGGCGCATTGATGGGCGTGGTGAGCGCTATACTGAAGTTCGCCAATGTCGATTTGGTGGCAAAGACTGCTGACGGCTCATTGTTCGCATCAACACCATGGGCGTCGTTGATAGCTTTGGTGATGTATATCGCTATCATCATTTATATGATTTGGGATTCAAAACGTGTAAAAATTGAAAAATAAAATATTATGGAAAAGTTATTGGATAAGTTTTTGAGATATGTCGCTGTTGAGACGACTTCAGATCCGGAATCAGAGACACAGCCAAGTGCCATGAGAGAGTTCGATTTGCTTAAAATGTTGCAAAAAGAGCTTCAGGATTTGGGCATCAAAGCTGATTTGGATGAATATGGCTATGTGATGGCGACAATCCCGTCGAATGTCGATAAGGAAATACCTGCTATAGGTTTTATCGCCCATGTCGACACATCACCAGACGCCTCGGGAAAGGATATCAAACCTCAGATTATTGAGAACTATGGCGGTGGAGACATCTTGCTTAATGCTGAAAAAGAATTGTATCTGAAAGTTTCTGAATTTCCTGAGATGCAGCAATATGTGGGGAAGACAATCATTACGACCGATGGAACAACCTTGCTTGGCGCTGACGACAAGGGTGGCGTGGCTGCTATTATGTATGCGGCTCAGTATATCATGGAACATCCGGAATTCAAACATGGTGAGATAAAGATTGGATTCACTCCTGATGAGGAAATTGGTCGTGGTGTCGCCAAGTTCGATGTCAAGAAATTCGGTGCGAAATATGCTTACACTATCGACGGCGGTGAGATTGGTGAACTGGAATATGAGAACTTTAACGCGGCAAGCGCAAAAATCCATGTTCAGGGCAGCAACATCCATCCAGGCTATGGTAAGGATAAGATGGTCAACTCCATGCTTATCGCTATGGAACTCAACGCAATGCTCCCAGTTGAGCAGAGACCTGCATTCACACAGGGTTATGAGGGATTTTTCCATCTGACAGATATCACGGGAACGGTTGAGGAGACAAACATGGGCTATATCATCCGTGACCATGACAGGACGAAGTTTGAAACAAAGAAGGAGCTATTGACTTCAATCGTCGAGTTTATCAATAAAAAATACGAAAATATTGTGACAATGGAGCTGAAAGACCAGTATTACAACATGCGTCAAGAGGTGGAGCCACATTATTTTATTGTCGAAAAAGCCATCAAGGCGATAGAGATGGCTGGCGTGAAGCCTAAAGTGCAGCCTATCCGTGGCGGCACTGACGGCGCTAACTTGAGTTTTATGGGACTCCCTTGTCCGAATATCTTTGCTGGAGGACATAATTTCCATGGTAAATGGGAGTATGTGCCGCTTGAAAGCATGGAGAAGGCATCGGAAGTGATAATGAATATTATAAAATTGTTCGCTGAATAATAAGCCGAATAATAAAAAAGGTGTGGAGCGGTTGAATCTGTTGTTTGTGGTGTGTAATTATAACAACCGCAACCACACTGGATTGCAAAAATACAAATTATTTTTTATTGTTTCGAAAATTCTGGAAAAATTTCGTAAAATTTATTTTCGAAAGTTCTGACACGATTCAAGGACTTGCGAGTCCAGTCGAGTCTTAGCTCTTGTTTTTCCTCTTCTGAGAGATGCCAATTGATGTCGCTTTTATGTAGCCGTTGCGTCAGAGTGTACATCAGCAAAGCCGCGGAAACACTGATGTTGAAGCTCTCAGTGAAGCCGTGCATCGGTATCTGCACATACATGTCGGAATGTTCGAGCGCATAGTCGGTGAGACCGGTTTTTTCCGTACCGAACACCACCGCGATAGGCTGGTCGAGTGGGAGAGTGTCAAGGGTGTAGTCGTTCTGGTGCGGACATGTCGCGACTATCTTATAGCCTTTGCTATGCAAAAAATCAAAGGCTTCAGGTGTGTTGAACTCGTTGACGTTGTATTTGTGGAGGTCGAGCCATTTGCTGCTGCCGACAACAATATCCGGATTGATGTCGTAAACCCATTTGTTTTCGATAATGTGTATGTCCTGAACACCTGTCAGGTCGCAGCTTCTCAACACCGCGCTCGCGTTGTGCGACTGATAAATGTCTTCAAGCACTATTGTGAGGTGACGAGTCCTGTAATTCAACACCTGCTCGAAGCGCTGTTTCCTTTCTTCCGTTATGTAATTGGAGAGAAATTCGTATAATTTATGTTCTTTAGCGTTCAAAATGAATGAGTTAAACTAAAATAGTGTATGTGATAAAAATTTTACAAATATAATTATTTTTTTTGTTCTCCATAAATAAAAAATCCGTAAATTTGCAGCTCGAAAAAATGTTTTATTGATATGGCAAAAGAAAACGTACAGAAAGACGAAGAACGTCTCGAATCAATTGAGTCGACATTAGGAAAGACAGAAATGTTTGTTGAAGAAAATCGCAAACCAATTTTAATAGCTGTCGTGGCTATTGTGTTGGTTGTTATGGCTATTTTTGGATTGAGGAAATTTGTCTATGAGCCTCGTGAGGCTGAAGCTCAGACAGCTATCTTCCATGCTGAACAGCTTTTCGAGAATGACGATTACGCAACAGCTCTCAATGGTGATGGCAACAATCTTGGCTTCATCAATATCATCGAAGAATATGGTGGAACAAAAGCCGGCAATCTCGCAAGATACTATGCGGGTATTTGCTATCTTAACACTGGCGACTTCAACAATGCAGTTAAATATCTCGGCGAGTTCAAGGGTAAAGACCAGCTTGTAAAACCATTGGCAACAGGCGCTATGGGTGACGCATATATGGAGCTTGACAACGCAGCTGAAGCGGCAAAATGCTATGAGAGAGCCGCCAAAGAATCAGCCAACTCATTCACAAGCCCGATGATGCTCATGAAAGCCGGCTATGCATACGAGATGGTCGAAAACTACCAGAAGGCATTGGAGATGTACAAAATCATCAAGGCCGATTATCCTAACAGCAATGAAGGTTTCAGTATTGAGAAAAACATTGCATACGCTGAGGCAAAACTCGCAAAATAATTTAAGGAAATACGTTTTATTCATGTGGGATATTATGCCTGATTCTTATGAGTCAGGCATTTTTAATAAAATGACAAGTCTATGAGGATAATATATTTTGGAACACCGGAGTTCGCGGCATCGCAACTTGAGGCGATTTTGTCGGCAGGTTATGAGGTGGCGGCTGTCGTCACAACACCCGACAAACCTGCTGGACGCGGCAAACAGATGCGCGCCTCGGAAGTTAAGGAGTGTGCCATGAGAAACGGATTGCCGGTGCTTCAGCCCGAGAAACTAAAGGACGAAGGATTCATCGAACAATTGAGAACATTCAATGCAGACTTGTTTGTTGTGGTCGCATTCAGGATGCTTCCGGAAGTGGTGTGGAGCATGCCGCCAAAGGGAACAATAAACCTTCACGCATCACTGCTTCCTCAGTATAGAGGCGCGGCTCCTATCAATCATGTGATAATGAATGGTGAAACGGAGACGGGTCTTACAACGTTTTTCCTTGATAAAGAAATAGATACGGGCGCGATGATAATGAAGGAAAAAGTCGCGATAGGAGAGAAGATGAACGCGGGCGAACTTCATGACACGCTTATGAAATTGGGCAATAAGGTTATTGTCGAGACAATCAAAATGATAGAAGAGGGGAAGGTTAATGCCTTGAGTCAGAATACAATAATTGAACAGGAGAAAATCGAGCTGAAACCAGCGCCTAAGATTTTCAAGGAAGACTGTTACATCGATTGGAGCCGACCTGCAAAAGACATATATAATTTTGTTAGAGGTCTGTCGCCATATCCTGCGGCACATGCAAAAATACAAAACCCGAACGGCGAGATTCTTGATTTGAAGATATTTGAGACCGAAATAGCGTCAATATCAGCGGAAAATTGTGAGCCTTATATGCTTAAAACAGATGGAAAAACGTTTCTGGAGGTCGTTTTGAGTGACTTTTGCATTAAGATTATTGAAATACAACAGGCTGGAAAGAAACAGATGCCTATTGCGGAATTCCTAAGAGGAACGAGGATTTTAGAAGATTGGAAGCTCGTCAAGTAATTGTGCTTTAGCATTTTTTTTAATTTTTTTCAAAAAAATTTGTTTTGTTTCTTTTTTTATTTATATATTTGCATGTCAAAAGAATTTAAACTTATTAAAACTTACAAAATGAATAAAGCAGAATTAGTGAATGTGATGGCTGAAAAAGCTGGCCTCACAAAAGTTGATGCTAAGAAAGCTCTCGACGCTTTTATTTGCGCAGCAACAGATGCAGTCCGTAATGGTGAACGTATTTCATTGGTCGGATTCGGCACATTGTCAACAATAAAGCGCCCGGCTCGTAATGGCCGTAATCCACAAACTGGTGCAAAGATCACGATTGCTCCTAAGACAGTTGTGAAATTCAAAGCCAGCGCGGATTTAGTAAAATAATAGAGTTATTTCTATTGACTGAGAAGGTCGCCATCAGGCGACCTTTTTTGTTTAGAACAGCGTGCCTTGCCTCTTCTCTCTCAGGTTACCGTTCTCGTCCTGCTCGATGACACCGTTGTCGAGCATCCAACGCACAGTCTCCAAGACCTTTTCTTCAAGATGGTTTTTAGCCAATGACGGTGTCTCATAAAGAGGAACGATGCGTTTTTTTAACTCGCCGAGAATTATCTCACTGATGTTTTTGTATTCCTCATCGTTGATTTTCATCTGATTGCGGATGCTGCACACGTCGCATTTCCCGCATCTTGTCTTGATTTTTTCGCCGAAATATCGAAGAAGCTGAACACTGCGGCATTCGTCGTCGTTGTTGACGAAGTCAATCACGGCCTGCACACGACGGGTGGCGTCTTCTTTCCTGTCTTTGTAAACCTCGTCGGATAATGAGAAGTGTTTCGTGTCCTGATGCTCCGTTAGATATTGAATCTGAGGTTTGTCGCTTCGTTGAATATAAGTAAGGAAGTTGTATCTCTCCAGTTTTTTCAGCGTGTTTTCAACTTTTGTCACATCAATTCCGAGCTTCTGGCTTATCTGCTCTTCTCGTATCTTCACAAAGTCCGA
This sequence comes from Bacteroidales bacterium, assembly GCA_017553625.1. GTDB lineage: Bacteria > Bacteroidota > Bacteroidia > Bacteroidales > F082 > Limimorpha. Next base: position 235,557 of record JAFZKP010000047.1, on the reverse strand, counting down.
CAAAATTCCAGGATAGTTTCTTAATAGATATTTAATTAAGGTGTCAAACTCAGCATATTCAACCTGAAAACGATAAAGGTCTTCACGGCTTGCCTTAATCATAAGCTGTGAAGGTGTGCTCATGGCTTCTGACAACACGAAGAATCCTTCTCTTTCCATGAGTTTCAATGAGTTGAACACTTCTATGAGTGAGAATCCGTATGTTTTGCTGAATTCAGCCATGTCAAAAGGATAGCTTTGACCTTTACCTGCGCCATTAGGAATTTGAAGATAATTGCCTACCGCGTTGTAAATGGTTTTAATTCTTTCGAGTTCAGGATATGACTGTTGCAGGTTGTCTTTGAGTTGTTTAATGTCGCTGTCGGCAACAAGCAGAAATGCTTCGGACGGTTTCAGGTCACGGCCGGCTCTTCCTGCTTCCTGGAAATAAGCTTCGAGGCTGTCGGGGAGGTCCATGTGAACAACCACGCGCACGTCGGGCTTGTCGATACCCATGCCAAATGCGTTGGTCGCCACAATGACTTTAATCCTTCCTTCCATCCACGTCTTCTGCCTTTCGTCGCGGGTCTTGGCGTCGATGCCCGCATGATAATACGTGGCGCTGACACCAACTGACTGCAGCCAGTCAGCGATAATCTTGGTGCGTTTGCGGCTACGGACGTAAACTATGCCGCTGCCTCTGTCCATCTTCATGAAGAGACGGTACATGAGGTTGTATTTGTCAGCGGTTTTTATGACATTGTAAGTCACGTTTTTGCGTTCGTAGCTTGTCTGGAACACGTTTTTCTCCTTAAAGCCGAGCCTGAACTGTATGTCGTCGACAACGTTTGGGGTTGCTGTGGCTGTAAGTGCCAGTACTGGCGTGTTTGGAATGTATGGTCGTATTTCGGCAATTTTCAAATAGGGCGGACGGAAATCATAGCCCCACTGCGATATGCAATGCGACTCGTCGATGGCAAGCAGGCACACCTTCATCTTTTTGATTGCCTCAATGAAAGTGTCGGTCATGAGACGCTCTGGTGACACATAGAGAAACTTGAGGCTTCCGAAAACCGCTTTGTTGTATGCAATCTCGACCTCGCTCGGATGCATTCCTGAGTAAATGGCTGCTGCAGCGATGTTTATCCTTTTGAGATGAAGCACCTGGTCTTTCATGAGCGAGATGAGCGGCGTAACTACAATGCACACGCCGTCCATCGCCATCGCAGGAACCTGAAAGCATATCGACTTTCCTCCTCCTGTAGGTAAAAGCGCAAGTGTGTCGCGTCCGGCAATAACAGAATCTACAATGTCTTCCTGCATTGGGCGGAAAGAAGGATACCCCCAATATCTTACCAAAACCGACCTTGTAAGTTCACTCATGTATGCGCTTTTTGCAAAAGTAAAGTTTTTTTTAATATTTTGAATATTTTTTTGACATAAAATTTCATTTTTTCAAAAAATGTCGTATTTTTGCAGATTGTTAAATAGGGAAAATCTCATAACAGTGCTTCGGAATGAGAGTTTTTCTAATTGTAACATGTTGATTTTTAATAAAGTGAGATTATTTAAAGATATGATAAAGAAAAGAATTTTGCATATTTTTATGCTGCTTTTGCTTGCATTTCCAGTTTGTGGCCAGAATGTTAACAGAGATCCTGTGACGTATAATCTGTTGGATACGATATGTCTTGGCGATCCGTATTTAATAAACTCGACAACATTAACTCCTGATACCGCTGGATTATGGGAATATTCAATACCAATTACCGAAGATAGTGTTGTGAACCTTCAGCTGACTGTTAACCCGACATTCAATATAACAGTAAATGACACTATTTGTTTTGGCGAACCTTATGAGTGGGGTGGTGCAGTGTTGGATTCAATTCCTGTTGGTGAATTTAATGATACATTGCATTTGCAGAGCATGCTCGGATGCGACAGCACTGTTTATCTTGCATTGATTATCAATCCGTTATCAGATACATTGTTGTATGATACTATTTGTCATGGTAGGAATTATCAGTTAAATGGATTCGACATCACCAAACCTGATATCGGAACATTCCAGTATACGCTGACAGTGCCGAACCAGTATGGATGCGACAGCATTGTCACTCTTGAACTTAACATTTATGATGCAGGTATCGACTCATTGTTGTTTGACACTATTTGTGAAGGCGAGAGTTATCTTATCAATGGATTCAATTTTGAGAATCCGGCTGCCGGAGTGATTTATGATTCATTGTTGACAAACACTGCGGAAGGCTGCGACAGTATGGTATATCTCACATTGACAATCAATCCGAGGTATGACATATATATCAGCGCTTCAGTGTGCGATGGCGAGGATTATACCGAAAACGGATTCAATGTCATTCAGCCGGCTGTGGGTACATATCTCGACACCCTGTTTTTTAACACTTATCTCGGATGCGACAGTATCTTGTATCTTGATTTGGCTGTGAATCCAAACTATAACACCAATTTTAATGAAGAGATTTGTTATGGTGAGAGTTTCAACGGTCACGGTTTCTATTTCGAAAGACCGTCTGTTGGCGAGCATTTCGACACATTGTTCCTTAATACGATTTATGGATGTGACAGCATTGTTAGTATAAAACTCAAAGTTCATGAATTGTTTGAGACTCCTGTTTATGATACGATTTGCCATGGTGAGAATTACCAACTGCATGGCTTCGATATCATAAATCCGGAAGTCGGTACGTTGAATACTTCAATAACTCTCCCGTCAATTCATGGATGCGACAGTGTTATTAACCTGACACTTGAGGTGTTCCCTGTGTTTGATTTCGGAGACAGCAGGATAGAAGGGTATCAAAACACCTATGCAATGACAAATGTCCAGACTGGAAAATATGAATATTCAATCCGTCCAATTGAGTATTGCGACGAATATCATTGGGAAGTTGTTGACAATGATAAATGGGTTGTTGTACCTGATGGAACAAAATGCACATTGTATGTTACATCTGCAGGTAATTATGATTTGAAAGTCAGCGCATGGAACAGGTGCGACACAACGTTTAAGACATTAAGAATAACAGGTGTTTTCTTCGGTGTGGATGAAAATTCAATGATAGAGGCAAGTCTGTTCCCGAACCCAGCCAAAAACACCATGACAGTGAAATCAGAGATGATAACAGGCATTAAGATAATGGGCTTGCTTGGTCAGATAGAAAAAGTTGCTGAATATGACAGCGAGGAACAGGTTGTGTTGGATGTCAGCGATTTGTCGGCAGGTATGCACATTGTCCTTGTGGAGACTAAGAAAGGTAATGCCTACAAACAAATAATTGTTGAAAAATAAAGGAATGGCTATGAGAATAAGAGCAATAATCCTTATGCTTGTATTAGGTGCTGCTATGATAAGCTGTACCAAGAATGATGAAACCACCTTGGTGCTTCTCGGCGAGGAAGAATATGTCGAGGATATATTGAAAGTGATACCCGAGGACATGGTGAAGGAATTCAACAAAAGATTTGGAATTTACAGGGGCTCTGTCCCGCCAAACATTCAAGGGGAATACCTTTTCGCTCCGAAAGTGAGAAAGTACACCAATTTTGAAGGTGTTTGGCCCTTGACCGCAGTAGAACCTAATGTTTATTTGAAATTCATGGACCAGCATAACAGAGTGGCGACATTTATTCATAACGAGGAAGTTGAGACAAAAACCGACACTGTTTATGTTATGGGACGTGACAGTTATTTTACCGCTTACTATGTGGAGGATGTGATGTATGACTACGGCATGTATGAGGTGAAGATGAAAAGAGGTATTATTTACAGCGGTAGAGTGGTTGATGCGGGTATCAAGAACTTGAAATATGCCAGTGTTATCATGGATATTGAAGATGAATCAGGAGGAGAGGTCGACTTATATCCTGTAGGAACATACTTCATGTATGAGGATGGGTCCGCAGAAAATCTGGCAGAGCGATATAACTGGTATAAAGAATAAAAAGAATAGAGATGAGAAGGACAATAATATTGCTGATATTATGCATGCTATCTGGCGGTTTGTTGAAAGCGCAGATGCAAATCGGTAATGACAGGCGAGTCAATCTTTCGAAAGTGGTGTCGATGGGTGTGAAGTTCGGAGTGAATGACGCCATGATGAAATATACAGATGGAGAACTGAAAGACCTGAACCCGACATATTCTATCAAGCCGTCGTTTGGAGTGTATCTTGAGATACCAGTAATGAGCTGGCTGTCGGTGTCACCAGAACTTATGTATGTCGGAAGAGGCACGATGTATTCGTATGAAACCAAAAACTCACAACAGGTTGACTTTAAGATAAATTCAAGGTATGTGGATTTTCGTGTTCCAGTAGAGTTCTATATGCAGTTATCAAGAACATTCAAGCCTTTCGCCTTTGTCGCACCTGACTTCGGATATGTGTTGAGTGGATATATAAGCCAGAAAAAGGATGGAGTTTCTGAAGAGATAGAGATAGGCAGTGCGAATATGAAGGAATATGATATCAGTGCTTTAATTGGATTGGGATTCCGCTTTGATGTGTATATGCCAAAGACAGCACTTTATGTGAAGCTGACGGCTGGATACAATTACGGATTACTTGACACGTACTCACGAATGGAGAAAAATGAATCTGCTGTGTCGGGTAATACCAATGCATACAACATAACAGGAGACAGATACAACAGGGGCGTTGAGGTGATGATTAGTATAGGTATGCCATTCTATCGCGAAACAGGCTCATGCAGCAATTTCAGGAAATCTAACAGATGGTAATTTCCCCATCGTAATTGAAGCCTCGGAGCTTCAAAAGACATATTAAATCTTACAGGTTGTCGTTGCTGATAATTTGTAAGATTTTTTTTGTTATTTTTTTTACTTTTTATTTTATATTTATTTAAATATGTCGTATATTTGCAGGATTTATTATAATGACTATAAAGTGTGTTTAAAATATTGTTTTTATGAGATATTTATCTAAGATTTCATTGGCTATATTATTGATTTTCATTGGTAATTCTGTCTTTTCCCAAGTTAAATCCGAAATTCGAGATGCTGATAAGGTGCTCGATGTTTCGATATGCCATGGCGAAGATTATATAAATAATGCATTCGTTTATATACAACCTGAGGTCGGTCATTTTGTTGACACGGCTGTTTACACCAATGTTCATGGTGGTGACAGTATCGTTGTACTTAATTTGACTGTTAATCCTGGTTATGAGAAAGTGCTTTGGGAATCAATATGTTACGGTGAGGATTACACGGATAACGGATTTAATGTCATCGCCCCTCCAGTTGGCTGGAATTACGACACATTGTTCTTCACAAGCCAGGGTGGTTGCGACAGTATCGTGGTTCTTGATTTGATGGTTTATCCTGTTTACGACACTTTGATTTCGGCATATATCACAATAGGAAGTGACTATACAGAGAACGGTTTCAATTTCATTCAACCGAAAATAGGTGTTCACACAGCATCACAGTCGCTGCAGAGCATGTACGGCTGCGACAGTCTTGTCAGTCTTAATCTTTATGTTATGCCTGAGCCTGCAACATATTTGACTGATACAGTCTGCCAAGGTGTTGATTATCTGCTTGAAGGTTTTGTGATTCTTCACGGACAGCCTGCCGGCACTATGATTGACAGCCTTAAACTGAAGAATATATATGGAGGTGACAGTACGGTTTATCTGACTCTCACTGTTCTTCCTGAATATGAAACTATTTACAATGAGTCTATTTGCTTTGGCGATGATTTCACCGGACATGGTTTCACATATTTGCATCCGGCTCCAGGTGAGTACCATGACTACCTAAGATATGAGACGGTGATGGGTTGTGACAGTACGATTCGTCTTAACCTTGTCGTTCATCCAGTAGTTGACTCGCTTGTTGTGGCTTCGATTTGCTATGGTGAGGATTATATTGACAATGAGTTCTTCATCCCGCAGCCTGAAGTAGGAAAGGTTTATGACACGATTTTGGAGAGCAATGCCAGCGGTTGTACGATGTTTTATCTTGATCTGACAGTGAATCCTGTATTTGATACGCTGATTTTTGATACTATTTGCTATGGTAATATCTATACCAAGAACGGATTCTATATTGAATCTCTGCCAGTTGGTCCGCATAGCGATTCATTGGTATTACAGACGCAGTTGGGATGCGACAGCACTGTGCGTCTGCAGCTGATGGTGAATCCGGTGAATGATACTCTCATTGTAGATGCAATCTGTTTCGGTGATATATATGACCAGAATGGATTCTATTTTGATGATCTGCCGGTTGGTTTACATTACGACACTTTGGTTTTGGCAAACCAGTACAACTGTGACAGCACGGTGTTCTTGCAATTGTCGGTGAACCCTGTGTATGACACTCTGATTTTGGATACAATTTGTTTCGGCGAGATTTATTCTCAAAACGGCTTCTATCTTGATTCTCTTGAAGTTGGAGTTTATAAGGATACTTTGTTCCTGCAGAGCCAATACGCATGCGACAGCGTTGTTAAGTTGAGATTGTCGGTAATGCCAATTTATGAGATACGTTTTGTTGAATCCATTTGCTACGGGGAAAGTTATATTGAGAATGGATTTGAATATATTGAGCCGGCAGTTGGCACATACAGTGACAGTTTGATGCTGCAGAGCCAGTTTGGATGTGACAGCACTGTGTATCTTACCCTTACAGTAAATCCGTTGCATGACACATATTTGAACCCGATATTGTGCTATGGTGAGAGCTATGTCCAGAATGGGTTTAATATTGTAAGACCTCCGGTCGGCATAATATTTGACACATTGTCCCTTGAAAACCAATTTGGATGCGACAGTACTGTGTATCTGAGACTTACAGTCAATCCGGTGAATGACACTTTATTCACTGAGCATATCTGTTATGGTGAGGATTATATCGGTCACGGATTTACAGTAAATAATCCGTCACCTGGAGTACACAATAAGGTTTTGAACCTTGTTAACCAGTATGGTTGCGACAGTATTGTGCGTCTGAATCTTACAGTATACAACACTTACAACATAAGATTGGTTGAATCGATCTGTGAAGGTGAGAGCTATGTTGATAACGGATTCAGCATCATAACTCCTGAAGTCGGAGTTGTTAACGACACGTTGAATCTTAGCTCAATTCACGGCTGCGACAGTATCGTGATGCTGAATCTTACAATACTTCCAGTGTTTGATTTCGGACCAAGCCAGATTCAAGGCTACAAAGAGACTTACGCATCAACGAACTTGCAGACGGGACGATATGAATATGTCATTGATCCTGTTGAACATTGCAACGATTACAGATGGACGCTTATCGGAAGCGACAAGTGGGTGGTTGAGCCTCATGGAAATGAATGCGTTTTGTATGTGACAACACCTGGTGAATGTATCCTTCAGGTTGCAGCAGAGAATGTTTGCAGCCCTGACAATAAGAGACAAATCACAATCAATGGTCATTTCTATGACGTTGAAGAAGTTTCGATGATTGAGGCTGATGTCTATCCGAATCCTGCGAAGGATAAGGTGGTTGTCGAATCGGAGGAGATAACAGGCATTAAGATTATAAGCTTGTATGGTCAGACCGTTTGGAAAGGACAGTACAGCGATGAAAACAAGGTGTTTATCGATGTTGATAATCTGCCAAGAGGCTCATATTTGGTTCTCGTGGAGACGAAACTCGGTAATATTTACAAACAAGTAGTAATTGACAGATAACGTTTGAGTTATGAGAAAGATAAGTTTATTTATTGTGTCGCTGGCGGCTTTGTCTATGGTTAGCTGCACGAAAAACAATGATTCTACTTTGACTTTTTTGGGTGAAGAACAGTATGTTGAGGATATTGTAAAAGTCATTCCAAAGAAGGCGAGAGATGTTTTTGAACAGAGATTCGGTGAGATTTATACTGGAGACAAACCTCCAAAGATAGAGGGAGAGTTTATGTTTGCCCCCAAAAAGAGAGACACCTCAAACGTCAATATTAATACATGGCCGTTGGATGTTTATGAGCCAAATGTGTATTTGAAGTTCATGAATCAGCATAATAAAGTGGCTAAATTAATTCATTATGAGGAGACAGAAACAGTTATTGACACTGTATATGTAATGGGTCATGATTCTTACTTTACTGTTTATTATGTTGAAAACAAGAAGATGGATTATGGCATTTACGATGTTAGAGTAAAGAGAGGAATAATATATAAAGGTAGAATTACCGAAGATGGTATAAGAAATCTCAAATATGCGAGCATCATAATGGATGTTTATGATTCATCAAATGGTGTCCTTGACTTATATCCGGCAGGTTCGTTTTTCCTTTATTATGACAAAGACAAATTATCTGAGCGTTATAACTGGTACTACAATTAAAAAGATAAGAGATGAGAAAGACTATTATATTGCTAATATTATGCCTGGTATCAGGCGGGGTTTTGAAGGCACAGATGCGAATCGGTAACGACAGGCGTGTGAACTTGTCGAAGATTGTGTCAATGGGCGTGAAGTTTGGCGTGAACGATGCCACAATGGCATATACAGATACAGAATTGAAGGATTTGAATTCGACGTATTCGATCAAACCATCATTCGGATTGTATCTGGAGATACCGGTAACGAGATGGTTGTCTGTTTCACCAGAGTTGATGTACATTGGAAGAGGCGGTATGGTGTCGTATGAGACAAATAATGCAACTAATGTGGACTACAAGATTAATTCAAGGTGTGTGGATTTCCGTGTTCCGATTGATTTATATATGATTATGTCGCGCTCATTCAAACCGTATGTGTTTGTCGCGCCTGATTTCGGATACGTGTTGGGTGGAGAGATAAGCATGAAGCAGGATGGTGTGACAGCAATAAACCAGGAGATAGAGATAGGTAGTGCGAACATGAAGGAATATAATGTTAGCGTGTTGTTTGGATTAGGATTCCGTTTTGATGTTTACATGCCACAGACCGCATTGTATTTGAAACTGGAGGCAGGTTATAATTACGGTCTTACAGATACATTCTCTAAGATGGAGAAAGATGAGTCTGCTGTGGCAGAAAATGTGAATGCGTATAACATAACCGGTGATAGATTCAATAGAGGGTTGGAGGTTATGATAAGTATAGGTATGCCTTTCTACCGCAATACCGGCACATGCAGCACCTTCAGGAAAGCGAACAGATGGTAAAAGATTGATAAACAATTAAATTTAATTTAAATAAATGACAAGTATTCGTAACGTTGCGATTATCGCACACGTTGACCATGGAAAGACAACTTTGGTGGACAGAATTTTGTACCAGTCCAAATTGTTTAGGGAGGATAAGGATAATGGGGATCTGATTTTGGATAACAATGACCTTGAGCGTGAAAGAGGTATCACTATCTTGTCTAAAAATGTTTCCGTTAGATATAAAGATGTTAAAATCAACATTATAGATACTCCTGGTCACAGTGATTTCGGTGGCGAGGTGGAGCGTGTTTTGAATATGGCAGACGGCGTTCTCCTTTTGGTTGACGCTTTTGAAGGTCCGATGCCTCAGACACGTTTCGTGCTTGAGAAGGCAATCCAACTCGGACTGAAACCAATCGTGGTTGTTAATAAGGTTGACAAGCCGAACTGTACACCTGAAGAGACCCAGGAAGCTGTCTTTGACCTGATGTATAACCTCGGCGCAACCGACGACCAGCTTGATTTTCCTACAGTTTTCGGTTCGTCAAAGCAGGGTTGGATGTCAGATCACTGGACACATGTGACAAACGATGTCTCTTATCTTTTGGATGTGATTATCAACACGATTCCAGAAGCTAAATATGAAGAGGGAACACCGCAGATGCTTATCACATCACTTGATTACAGCTCGTATGTGGGCCGTATCGCAGTGGGGCGTCTGAAACGCGGTATCCTTCAGGCTGGTATGAATGTGTCGTTGGTGAAACGTGACGGTACGATTGAGAAAAACCAGATTAAGGAACTTTACACATTTGAAGGTCTTGGCAAAGAGAGAACGAAAAAGCCTGTAATGGCAGGTGATATTGTTGCTTTGATGGGTCTCGAGAACTTTGAAATCGGTGATACTGTCGCTGACTTTGAGAATCCGGAAGCTCTGCCTCCAATTCATGTCGATGAGCCTACAATGAGCATGTTGTTCACAATCAACAACTCTCCATTCTTTGGAAGAGAAGGAAAATTTGTGACATCACGCCATTTGCGCGAGCGTCTTTACAGAGAGACGGAGAAGAATCTCGCTTTGAAGGTTGAAGACACGGATTCACCTGATTCCTTGATGGTTTATGGTCGTGGTATCCTTCACCTCAGTATCCTTGTTGAGACGATGCGCCGTGAGGGTTATGAGTTCCAGATTGGACAGCCGAAGGTGCTTTTGAAGGAAATCGACGGCAAGAAGTGCGAACCTATTGAGGTTATGAACGTGCAGGTTCCTGAGAATTTTGCCGGTCGCGTCATTGAACTGGCATCACAGCACAAGGGTGAGATGACAAACATGTCTCCTAAAGGCGACCGTATGAATCTTGATTTTGATATTCCAGCGAGAGGTCTTATCGGATTGAGAAGCGCAATGCTCACTGCAACCGAAGGCGAAGCGGTGATGTCGCACCGTTTCAAGGATTACGAGCCGTGGAAAGGAGAGATGGACACTCACGAGGTTGGTGCGCTTATCGCAATGGAGACCGGAACGGCTGTGCCTTACGCATTGTGGAAACTTCAAGACCGCGGCAAGTTCTTTGTCATGCCGAATGAAGACGTTTACATGGGCGAAGTCATTGGCGAGAACACACGCGCGAACGATATTGTGTTGAATATCAATAAGACAAAGCATCTGACCAACGTCCGTGCTTCTGGTTCGGACGATAAGATTGTGCTTATCCCGCCAGTAAGAATGTCGCTAGAGGAATATATGGAATACATTCGCGACGACGAATATCTTGAAGTCACTCCAAAGAGTCTGCGTTTGAGGAAAATCATACTTGATGAGATTGAGAGGAAGAGAAGCGGCAGACACAGCGAGGAAGTGAGCGACTAATCGGAAATATCATATTTCTCGGCGAGCATCGCCAAAAGGGCATCGGATTGATTCATGAATTCGATGCCTTTTTCTTCCCAATCCGGCAGGGTGGAGGAGTCCTGACCGTGGCGGCTGTCCATCTCTGTGAGATAGTCGGCGGATTTCTGCTCCAGTTGTATGAACATCGGACGCATTTTATGGCAGACAGACTGTGCTTTTGCAAAATCATGCTCGGTGATGGCATCGTTGAGCGTGACGAGATTATCGGAAGTGGACTTGACAAAAGTCTGCAAGATGTCGCGGATGGCATTGCTGTCGTTGTCAAACATGGTGCAGAGCTGAGGGAAATCGTCGTTGAACTCACATTTCTGACAATCGTCTTCAACCCAGTTGTCATTTAAAAGAAGAGCCAGATCTTTGATGCTGAATGGTTTTTTGATATATCCGTCGAAGCCTTCAGTGATGGCGAATCTCTCGGAATATTCATCGCTGGCAGTCATCAGGATGATTTTCTTCTCCTTGTCAACGGCTTTTATTGTCTTCATGACATCATTGCCGGAGAAAGTGCCCATTTCGCGGTCGGTCAGAATCATGTCGTATTTGTCGAGTTCGTTGATGTACTTGTTGAACTCGATATATGAACGGCAGATGTCGGAAGAATGTCCAATCTTTTTCAACATTGCGCTTATAACGGCAAGCAGACTGTTGTCGTCGTCGATAAGAAGGATGTTGAGCTTCTTTTTTGTCGTAATAATTTGATTGTCAGTGCTATTTTGTTCTTTGACCTCATTCTTTTCAACGACTTTCACTGGAATTGAAATCTCAAAGTGGCTTCCTTTTTCAAGTTCTGACATCACTTTAAGGTTTCCACCAAGAAGTTCAAGAAGGCCTTTGACAACGAAAAGTCCGAAACCATTTCCTTCGGCGAGACCTGTGTTGTTTTCGGCTTTGCTAAAAGGCTTGAAAAGCTCGTCAATTTTTTCAGTCGGGATGCCAATTCCCTGATCCAATACGTTGAAAACCAATTTGTTGTTTATCAGATACACACCAAAATGCACTTCGCCTTCGATGGTGTATTTTAATGCGTTTGATATGATATTGCTCGCAACTTGTTTGATTTTCAGTGCATCGGAGTTGATGTATAAGTCGTCGGATATGTTTTTATGATAGAAAAACTTAAGTTGTTTGTTTTCTGCGATTGGCTTGAACATGGTTGCAATCTGGTCGCAGAGTTCGGAAACATTGAAGTCAGCACGCTTGATGAACTGCTTTCCTTGTTCAAGACTTGAGAAATCAAGAAGATTTGAAAGAAGTGAAAGTATGTGCTGCGATGAATACTTCATTGATTTAAGCCGTTGGATGTCTTCGTTGTTATGCTGTTCCATTAACATCAACTCGATGTAACCGATTACCGAAGATAGCGGCGCCTTGATGTCGTGTGACACGGAAAGAAGCAGTTTGTGGCGGCTTTCCATAATCTCTTCAGTGCGTTTCTGGGCTTCCTCCATTGCTTTTCTGGCTCTTGAAACTCTTTTTATATCTTTGAAAATCAGGAAGATAAAGAGCATGATACAAAACAATGCAATTGTGCCGCCATAAATGGAGTAATCCAAGTTGCGCTGGATGACCGACTCGCTTTTTTGGATGGCAATCATAACGGAAGTCAGGGTTTGCTTATGAAGTGCGATGAGAAGTCCCGAAATCTCCTCTGAAATTTCCTGGTCGGATTTTATGAAGCTTTGGTATTGATTTTCAATCTCTTTCAGTCGTGCAAGATATTCCTGTTTGCCCTTGTCGGTGTATATCTTGATGCCTTCCATTATGTCGATTTTACTGGCAGGCGTCTCCTCCGTGATGGTGTCGTAGGTTGTAGTAGTCACAAAAATGACACTGTCGCGTGGGATTTCAGAAGAAAAAACACGTTGGAAAAAACTCTTTTTGTCACCTTTAATATAAATGGTGTCTTGCTTCGTGACAGCTACGATTTTCGTTGTTTTCTCTTTCGGCTTGTAGTTGGAAAGGATTTTATTTATCTCGTCGTATGGGTTAAAAATATCATATTGATGGGTTATCTCTTTGATAATGTTTTCTTTACGATCTAAAAGCACGACGATGTCATTCAAAATCTGTTTGTTTTTGTCATCGTTGTCAGAATAACAGATGATGGAGTCTTTTATCGACGATGTCATTTGCAGATTCTCGTTGAACTTAATCAGATGTTCGGGATTTCCTGAAATTGTATAAAGTTGGGCATGTGATTGCGCCTCGTTAACATTTTGAATGAGCTCATTTGTAAAATTGAGAACCATCTCGTTACGGTCAATGGTAACTCGTTGATTTATAATTGATTTTTTTAGATTAGAGATGTAATGGATAACGAAAGCGCAGATAATTATTGCCAAAACATAGATCACCAATGCTTCCCAACGAACGCGTCTTTCATAGTGTTTCCTTATGAATTTAACTTCTCTCATCGAGACAAAATTACTAAAAAAATAGTTTGTGTCAGAAATATTTTGTAATTTTGCACTATTAATTAAAAAATTATGAAAAGGTTTTTGATTTTTGCGCTTTGCGCTATGTTTTTTATTGGTTGTACAAAGAAAAATGAAGTTAAACTTATGAATGTCAATGATTTCAATACTGAGGTTGATGGTAAGAAAGTGTCTCTCTACACTTTGAAAAACGGTTTTCTTACAATGCAGGTGACGAATTACGGTGGACGTGTCGTGTCGTTGTGGATGCCAGATTTTAAAGGTAGTTATGATGATATTGTTCTCGGTTATGACAATATTGACCGATATATTAATAATAAAGGTGAGAGATACCTTGGAGCAGTTGTCGGTCGTTGTGCCAACAGAATCGGAGGCGGGTCGTTTACGCTTGACGGAAAGAAATACGAGCTTTATAAAAATGCCGGTGAAAACACTCTTCACGGTGGAGAGTTTGGTGTTGACCGAGTCGTATGGGATGTGAAATCAGTAACTGATAATGCGATTGTCCTTCATACAGTATTACCTGATGGAATGGATGGCTTCCCTGGAAATCTTGACATCACAATGACTTACACTCTAACTCCTGATAATGAGTTCCGTGTTGATTATTTGGCAACGACAGATGCTCCAACAGTCTGCAACCTTTCACATCATTCGTTTTTCAATTTGAAAGGCGAGGGTAATGGTTCAATATTTGACCATTTGCTTAGAATAAATGGAAAACTTATCACTGTTGTTGACAAGAATCTTGTTCCGACAGGAAGACTCATTTCTGTAAAAGACACTCCGATGGATTTCATGCAAAGCAAGGCTATAGGTAAGGACTTCAATGTTTATCATCCTCAAATGGCTAATGGCAATGGTTATGATTTTAACTGGGTGTTGAACAAACCTATTGGTGAGATGGGTTTTGCGGCATCGGTTCTTGAACCAGAGTCGGGTAGGGTGATGGAGGTTTTTACTGACCAGCCTGGAATGCAGTTCTACAGTGGTAATTTCTTTGACGGGAAAACTATGGGAAAATATGGCAAGCCGTTGCGTACACATGAGTCTTTTGCCCTTGAAACACAGATGTTTCCTGATTCTCCCAACCAAGAAAACTTCCCGAGTGTGGTGTTAAGACCAGGGGAAGAATATCATCACACCTGTATTTACAGATTTGGCGTGAAAAAGCCGAGAAAGAAATAATTCTTAAACAGTTTTATCGATTTTCCAAGAGAATGCTCTCAAACCCAGTTCAGGAGTTTTTAGGTCGTGTTCATGGAGTGAATTCATGATGCTGTCCACTTTTTCGTCATCGACGAAGGTGAGCATGGCATCGTTGAATGTTGGCCAAGTGTGGGTTCCGTAGTGTGGCTCACCAGTCTCAGAGCCTCTTCCTGTTATCTCATTCCATTTGGTGAATCCGCGAACTCCTTGTTTTTCAAGGAGTTCGGAGATTTCTTCATAATATGCCTGATTATAGGCGATGAATATTGCTGTCATATTCTTGCGAGTTTTCTTTCTTTACGTCTGATTCTTCTTGAAATGAATATTGCGTACAATGTCGGGATGAGCACGAGAGTGATGAGGGTTGAAATTGTCAGACCCCACGACACCACCACACCGAGTCCGTTCCACATCTCAGCGCCTTCGCCATTTCCGAATGCCATTGGCAGCATACCGAGAACTGTTGTGAGCGTCGTCATGAGAATAGGACGAAGACGTTGGCGTGATGCTGTGACGACAGACTCGTTGACACCCATGCCGCGTTCAAGGCACAATCTGGTGTAATCGATAAGCACAATACCGTTTTTCACAACGATACCCATCAAAATCATAACGCCGATAAGTGCCATGACACCGAGTGCCATACCGTTGACTCTCAATCCGATAAGTACGCCTGTGATGGCGAAAGGTACCGAGAACATGATGACAAACGGGTCGAGCAATGACTCGAACTGTGATGCCATGACAACGTAAACCAAGATGATGATAAGGAATATGAGAGTGAACATGTCTTTAAAGGCATCCTGCTGGTCTTCATAATCACCGGCGATTTTTACCATGAACTCTGCAGGTATCTCCGCCTTGTCGATACATTTTTCAGAGACAGCCACAGCATCGCTAAGTGCATAACCTTTTGATACAATACCAGTGATGGTGACGATACGCTCACGGTCTTTACGCTCAATGGTAGGAGGGGTGCGGCCTTCCACAATCTTAGCGACTTCGCTTAGGCGTACCGCCTGTCCTGATGAGCCGTAAAGCACGATATTTTCGATGTTTTCAACGCCAGTCCTGAATTCAGGTGCGTAACGCACACGGATGTTGTATTCCTCGCCGTCTTCGCGGAAATACGACATGACAGAGCCGTTGATGCGGTTTCTTACGTATTGTGATGCGGTTGTTATGTTGATGCCGTTGAGCATCAGTTTCTCACGGTCGAAATCGACATGGATTTCAGGGCTGTATTCGTCACGGCTGATGAGAACCTGTGAAATCTCGTCGCATTCTTTCATGTCGGCGGCAATTTCTTTTGCGATTCTGTCTGATATGTTAAAGTCGTATCCGTAAATCTCAACTGACACGCTTGATGTTGAACCCATACCTCGTCCTTCAGTGACGTTGTATTTTTTGATAACAGCGTTGTTTTTCAAGTCTTTACGGATATATTCCGCAATCTCTTGGCAGCTTCTCTTACGATTCTCTTTGCTTCCGAGGTTGATTCTCATAGAGAGGACGTGTGTGCCGTTGCTTTGCATGGATGCGAAGGCGTTGTCTTCATCGGCGACACCGTAACGATAGTTCATAACCAGGATTTCAGGAATCTCGCGCATGTATTTGTCGGCGAGTTCCGCGCCAAGCTGTCCGGTAATATCTTCCTGAGTACCAACAGGCATTTCAATGTTGACTGTCAGACGGCCTTGGTCCATGCTCGGCATGTATTCGGTTTTCATTCCAGGCATGGTCGTTAATATTGTCACGGCAAAGATAACGACGGCGATGATAACTGTAAGGGCACGATGTGTGACCGCCCAGTTGATGAGACGACCATATCCGCGTCCTAACGCGTCGAGACCTTTATTAATAGGTGTGAATACTATTTTATGCCAGGCATGTATTGACTGCTTTGTCCCAAGTAATTTTGAACACATCATCGGGACAAGTGTCAGAGCAGCTGACGTTGAAACAATCATGATGATACTGACAATCCAGCCGAGCTGATGGAAGAACACGCCAACAGTGCCGTTGACCATGGTGAGAGGCAGGAACACCGCCAACATGGTGAGGGTGGAGGCGATAACTGAAATTGACACTTCCTGGGTGGCATGCACCGCAGCTTCTTTCGGTTTCGCACCTTTGTCGATGTGCGATGTGATGTTCTCCAAAACCACAATAGCGTCGTCGACGACCATGCCAATTGCGATTGTCAAAGCACTCATTGATATGATATTCAATGTGTTACCTGTTGCGAAAAGGTAAACGACAGATGCTACAAGTGAAATAGGAATTGAAAGCACGATGATGACGGTGGCTCTCCATCTGCCGAGGAAGATGAACACAACCAACATAACCACGATGAAAGTGATGAAGATAGTCTCTTTCAATGAGTCGATGGTGTTGACAATACTTTCACTGGTATCATTAATCATGTTGACTTTGATGTCAGAAGGCAGTGTTTTCTTGATTTTTTCAAGTTCCTTTTTGATGCCGTTACAAACCTTCACCGAGTTGGCGTCGCTTTGTTTCTGGATTGTCACCATGGCACCCTGAATCTTGTTGGAGAATACCTTCTGCAGACGTTCCTGCTCGCCGTCGTTGACTCTTGCCACATCTTTAAGATAAATTGGAGTGCCTTGGAATATTCCGACCACGACGTCAAGCATCTCTTTTGCTGATTTGAACTCTTTCTCCACGCGGACGGCGTAGGTGTTTGAGCCGATATCAATGTTTCCGGCAGGTGTGTTCCGGTTTTCGTAGGCCAATGCTTGGGAAATCTGTTCAACGGTGATGTTGTATGCTTCGAGTTTGTTAGGGTCGACGAACACCTGAATCTCACGTTTCGGTGCGCCGGAGACTGATACTGTGCCCACGCCTGCCACACGTGCCAACGGGGTTGTCAGTTTGTCGTCAAGGATTTTGTCGAGGCCCGACAGGCTTTCTTCAGCTGTCACGGAAAGGAACATGACAGGGATGTCCTCCATGCTGAATTTGAAGATGGTCGGGTTTCCGGCGCCGTCAGGAAGATATTGCCTGACCATGTCGAGTTTGTCGCGGACGTTGTTTGTGGCGTCTTCAATGTCGATGCCATACTCGAATTGAAGAGTGATGACGGAGACGTTTTCCTTTGACGATGACGAGAGGTGCTTCAAATCACTGACACCGTTGAGAGTGTTCTCCAGTGTCTTGGTGATGTTCGTCTCGATATCTTCCGCACTGGCTCCAGAATAAGATGTCATCACCATGATTGAGTTCGTTCCCATGTCAGGGAAGAGGTTGATTGACAATTTCGACAGTGCGAAAACACCCAGAATGGCAATCGTGATGAAAACCAGGGATACCGTTACCGGATGATTTACGGATGTTCTATATAAACTCATGATTTTCTTTAATTTACAAAATTATTTAACTACCTCGACAGCGATTCCGTTCTTCAGTCTTGTCTGACCTGTCAGAACGACGGTGCTATTGTCTTCAAGACCGCTAACTACCTCGTATCTGTTGCCCATTCTGCGACCGAGTTCGATAACGGTGTATGTCACGGTGCCGTCAGGGTTGAGGACATAGACGAACTGCTCGCCTGAACCCACTTGTTTCATCACAGACCTGTCAGGAATCACAACATTGAAATTGTCGCCCCAGTTGACCGTGACGCGCGCGAACATGCCAGGACGCAGGGTGAGGTCATTGTTGGCAAACTTCACCTCCACGGAGAATGTGTGTGTCATGGCGTTGATGGTAGGGTGGATGAGGTCAACGACACCCTTGAAAACCTGGTCGCCATACGCCTCTGTGGTGATGTCAACTTCCATGCCTTTTTTAATCTGAGAATATTTGCTTTCTGAGATGTTGATGAGCATCTTCACAGGGTTTATTTTCTGAATCACGAACAGAGGCTGAGCCATGGCGTACATGTCGCCTTCATCATAGTTGCGGGCTGTAACGACACCGGAGATTGGGCTTTTCAACACGGTGTTTTCCAAAAGGTTTTTGTAAGTCTTTTTCGAAACGTCATATTTCAAAGACATTGCCTCGTAATCCGACTGTGAAGTGGCGCCTATTTCATGAAGCTGTTCGATTCTGCCGAACTCGATGGAGTCGTTAATCAGCTGAAGTCTTGATTTCTCGAGATTCACCTCGTCCATCTTGGCGAGAGTCTGTCCTGCTTCCACTTTGTCGCCTATCTCCACGTAAATCTTGCTGATACGCGCGGATGATTGTGGAGCGATATTGTTCACGATGTCGGCTTCTATTGTTGTGGGATACACCGAGAGCTGTGATACATATTCAGCGTTGACTGTTGCAACGGTGACTTTCGGGGTTTCCGCTACGTGCTGCGTGTTTTGCTGTTGTGACTGTCCGCATGACATCATTACGATGGCGGAGGCTGTAATTAATAATGTGTGTATTCTTTTCATATTTTTATTAATTTTCTTCTGTTGGGAATTCGATTCCGGCGAGTTCGTCGATTGATGCTTTTGTTATCATAAAGTTGTAAACCGCCTGGCTCATGGTGAGTTGTGCCTGCACCAAGGCGAGCTGGGCGTCGTTGAGTTCAAGAAGCGTGGCTTTTCCGAGTTCGTACATCCTTTCGGCGATGTCGTAGCTTCTTTGCGCCATCTCAAGAGTGGATTCGGCTGCCGCGTAGTTCTTCATATAGGTCGCAATCTGGTTGTCGTAGTTTTTCAATGCTATTTTTAGATTGCGTTCAGTGTCTTCAATGTTGAGTTCAAGAATGTTTTGTGTCGCCTGATATTGGCGGATGTTGTTTCGTTTTGAAAAACCGTCGAAGATTGGGATGTTGAGGCTCAACCCTGCAACGGAATAAGGGTTCCATTTGAATTTGAAATCATCGCCCATGGCTATGTAGCTATATGAAAACGAAGCCGATAGGGTAGGGATGTATTGGTATTTCGTCATTTTTATCGTGCGCTCAAGCTGTTTGTTCTGCAAATCCAGCTGTACAAGAGTGCTGTTGTTGTCGAGACTGATTCTACTGCTTGAAAGGTTGAATGACAGCATGTCGTCTTTGTATTGGTCGATGTTGCCTTGCACTCCTATTTTCGCGTTAAGGTCGATGCCCATCACGGCTTTGAGCTGCCAGATGGCGAGGTCGATTGCCATCAAGGAGCTGTAGACGTTAGGCTCGGCGTTTTTGACATTTACCTGTGCTCTAAGATATTCATACTCAGATGATTTTCCAGCGTTGTAGTTCTGCTCAGTGCGTTCAAGGTTTTTCGCTGCGTTTTCATAGACGCTGTTGTAAACATCATAAACCTGTTGAGCCAGAAGCACGGCGTAGTAGGCTTTTTTTACTTGCGAGACCATAGAAATCTTTGATGAGCGTGCCTGCTCAACGGCAAGTTCCACGTCCAATGCCGACAGTTTCAGTGTTTGCCACAGCTGAGCGTTAATGAGAGGCATGGATGCATTGATACCTGCATTCAAGTTGTTCCATTTTCCGACTTCGATTTCCATTGCCTGGCCGCCGATGCCCATTGCCATGATTTGTTTTTTCAGAGTGCGCTGGTAACTGCCTGAGGCAGTGACGTTTGGATATAGTGAGGCGTAGGTGCCTTTCTTTGAATATCCTGATTTTTCTATTGTTAGGTCAGCGATTTTTATACTGTTGCTTTCCTCCATTGCGATTTCAATCGCCTGATCCAAGCTTATGATGAGCGAATCCTGCGCCTGTTGCGCTTTGCCGATAAGTCCTGACATCAGTAAGGAAATACAAAAAACCGTTGTTAAAACCCGTTTTGTTGTGAACATTTTATTTATAATTTTTATTCTTGTACCTATAATTATATTAGTTCGCAAAATTACTTCATTTATCCAAATGGATTTGAATTTCATACTTGAATTTGGCAAGTTCATCGGGATATATTCCTGCTTCAGAGGGACAGCGATGTTCGAAACCATAAAAAACATCATTAAAAGTGTCATATATTAAAAAAATAGTTATTTTTGCAACCTGCACATTTGTAAGATATGAAGGCAAAGATTTACGGCGTTTTTATTCTTGTCGAGGCGTTTTTCATGTTTGTCGCTTCGATGGTCGCCATGTATTACAATGTGCAATGCGGTGAGAAGGACGTGGTGTCGCTGCTTGCCGCCACGATGATTACCGGTATTTTCGGTTTTATACTGCTTTCGGCGGGCAAGGAGAAGGCGAAGAAAGGTGACGAGAGAATTAAAAAAATCGACAACCTCACGATGAAGGATTCTTTTGTACTCGTCACGGTGGCCTGGGTGCTTTTTGCTGTGTTTGGCATGCTCCCTTTCATTTTTACCGGTGCAATTGACAACATCACCGATGCGTTTTTTGAATCGATGTCAGGTTTCACGACTACGGGTGCAACAATCATGAATAATATTGATTCACAGCCACATGGAATATTGTTTTGGCGTAGCGTGACACAATGGCTTGGCGGTTTGGGTATCATCGTCTTGTTCCTCGCCATCATCCCTGCTTTGAACAAGAATTCAAACAAAACGACATTGTTTTCGGCTGAGATGTCGGGTTTAAGTGTGAAAAAGCTTCATCCGAAGATGGCTGTCACAGCCCGTCATCTCTACCTAATATATATGTTTTTGACGATTTGTTGCGCTTTAGTGTATTGGGCAGGTCCAATGAATCTGTACGATGCTGTGTGTCATGCACTTACAACCATGTCCAGCGGTGGATTCAGCACTCATCAGTCAAGCATAGGATATTTCAACTCTAGCTATGTGGAGTATTTCTGCATATTATTCATGATGATGTCAGGAGTTAACTTCTCCTTGTATTATTTTCTTACGAGAGGTGAGGTTAAAGATTTCTTGAAAAATGAGGAGTTCAGGTGGTTTTTAGGCGTTATTGTAATTACGGTGACTGTTATTTTAGCCTTGTTTTACTATGCTCCAAGTGTTCAAACTGTGGCTACCGATACTTCTGCTTATCCTGAACCTGTGTTTGAGTCACGTTTTCGCGCCGCTTTATTCCACGTTGTGACAATTATCTCATCAACAGGTTTCCAAGGTTCATATTATGATTATACATTGTGGGGAGGATTATTCCTTTTCCCAACGCTGTTGCTCATGCTCAGCGGTTCGTGCGCGGGTTCCACATCGGGAGGAATCAAGATTATCCGTTGGATGGTGTGCCTCAAGTCTATCCGCAACACTATCAAACAGTTTCTTCATCCCAATGCAGTGTTCACTGTGAAGATTTCAAAAGAAGTGGTGTCGAATGAGATTCTTCTCAGAACATTGAATTTTCTGTTTTTCTATGTGATTATTTGCATTGTTGGTGTTCTTGTTTTTACAATTAGCGGATGTGAATTTGAGGAAAGCATATTTAACACCATTACTTCGCTCAGTAATATGGGACCAGGCTACAAGTCGACAGGTCCTGCCACAACATTTTCAGACTTATCTGTGACAGCGAAATGGGTAATGTCGTTCCTTATGCTGATGGGACGTCTTGAAATTTACACCGTGTTGCTTATCTTCACTCCAACTTTCTGGAACAAGAAGTAAAACCTGCAGTTTCAAAAAACTTACCTGTCATTTATAAATTCTATCGAGTGCGATGACGGTCTCTGATATAATTTGAGGTCGAACTGTGTCACTACAGCATAAATGTGGTCGAAGATGTCGTTTTGAACCGCTTCGTATGAAATCAGGTCGGTTTTCTTGCAGAAGCAGTAGATCTGTAGCGGCACGCCGAACTCTGTGGCGTCTCTCTGGCGCACAAGCATTGTCATTTTGTGGTTCAGATTTGGATTCTGCTTGATATATTCCTGCAGATAGGCCCTGAAAATGCCGATGTTGGTCTGACGGCGGCCGTTGGCAAGGGTTGAAGTGTCGATATTCTTGCTTTTGTTGTATTCCTCGATTTCTTTTTCCTTGTCGGTGATATATTTTGAAACAAGCTGGAATTTCTTGTATCTCTCAAGCATTTCAGGTGTGCAGAACTTGATGGTGTCGATGTCGATGATGATGGAACGTGCTATTCTTCTGCTACCAGATTCGGTCATGCCGCGCCAGTTGATGAACGGGTCGGAGATGAGAGAGTAGGTGGGGATGGTTGTGATGGTGTTGTCCCAATTCTGGACTTTCACGGTTGTAAGTCCCATGTCGATGACATTTCCGTCGGCATTTCCTTTTACAATCCAGTCGCCGATACGAACCATGTCATTGGTTGTCAATTGGATGCTTCCAACAAATCCGAGTATCGGGTCTTTGAAGACAAGCATCAGCACGGCGGAGAGAGTTCCCAGTCCGATGAATATGTTGCCCAAATCCTTGTTCGTTATGACCGCCACCACCAAGAGGATGCATATCAGAATAACGATGATTTTCGAAATCTGAATCAATCCTTTGATCGGTTTGTTCTTTGATATGTCGAAAGAGCTGTAAATGTCTGATAATGATTCCAATATGGATAATATGATGCCAGAATATGTGGTGACTTCACCGATTCTTGCCATCACATAAATGAATGAGTTTAAAGAATCCAGGTCGGGAGCCACTACGTAGAGCAGACCTTTCGTCATATAAACAGGAATGAGGAATGCGAGTCGTCTTTCCAGCTTTTTGCCGAGGAAAAAGTCATCGTATCTGGTTTTTGTCTTTTTAATGATTTTTCCGACGTATCTCCTTAAAATGAATTTCACGAGGAAAAACAATGCGAACGACACTACCAGAAGTGTTATTATGCCGATTCCTTGCGCAAAATCGCGTGCAAGCACGGCATCGAAGCGCATGCCTATAAAAAGTTTCTCTAAAATTGACAAGTATTTGGTAATCATAGTGTTGTGATTTAATTATTGCTTGGTAATAAAATATTCAGACTCAACGGATTGATTTCCACCACCACGTCTTTAGGCATCATTACAGCCTCGCCGTCGATGTTGGCGTAATCCTCTTTTTCCCTTATGACTTTGATTTTGCTTGCTTTGTGGATGTCGACAAAATGTGTCTTGTCGATTCTTTGTGTCAGCAGGCGTTCGGCGACGTAAGCAACCTGAAGGATGTTGGGTTTTTTGAAGATGCATACGTCGAGCAGTCCGTCGTTGAGCGAGGCGTGAGGGGAGACCGCGGCATTGAAACCGAACTGGTTGCTGTTGGCAAACGAGATAAACAGCGGCTCGCAGTCGAATTCCTCTTTGTCGTCAATGATGAGGTGATATTTCTCGGGTTTGAAATGGAAATATTTTTCAGTGACGAGTTTTACATACGTTTTCAGTCCACGGTTCGGGTCTTTTGCGAAGTAATCAGCTATTATCGCGTCGAAGCCAACGCCAGCGATGCTGATGTATGGCACTCCGTTCATCGTGGCGGTGTCAATCTTTGATTTTACACCTTTATTTATGACTTCGGTAATGATTTTATTTGGTTTTAAAGGCAGATGCAGGTGACGTGCGAGACCGTTGCCCGAGCCATAAGGCACTATCGCAAATGTCTGACGCGCTCCGATCATATTTGTCGCCACCTCGTTGATGGTGCCGTCGCCGCCTACAGCCACGATGATATCGTATTCATCCTCAATGGCTTTCTTCGTCAGCTCAGCAGCATGACCGCCACGTTCTGTCAAAGAAATAGAGTATTCAAATTTGTTTTTGTCAATGAGATTCTCGACAATCGATGGGAACTTCGATTTGTCGTGATGACCCGAGATGGGGTTGACAATAAACAATATTTTTTCTTTCATTTTATATATAACTTGTTGTTAATCATTCTGTTATTGTATTGTTGGAGAATCATTCTGAACTTGTCGTTTAGCTTGTCCCAATTCTCTTTTTCATCGTTTTTGTAAAGATTGTTGTTCAGGCAAGGGTCGTTGTTGATGTCGAAAACCGATGTGGTGTTATTGCCATCGGATTGAAGCATGAAATTGCCATCGGAATACTGGTAGATGTTGTTGAGATAGCTTGAAAAACAAGGCTCTTGCAGGCTGTCGAACACGTTTCTTCCGAATGTGAAAATGGTGTCGTTGCAGCCGAGAGCAGCCAACAGGCTTATTCCGATGTCAGTTTGCTGCGCCATAATGTTGGTTTTCAATGGTTTAATAACGCTTGGAGCGTAAAACGCCGTCACAATCTGATATTGTCCATAGCCGTTGAGATAGTTGTCGAAGCGGTGTTCTGGGTTGACATGGTCGCCTACAATCACGAAGATGGTGCTGTCGTACCAGCTGTATTGCGAAATCGTCTCGAAAAACTTACGCATCGAGTCGTCGGTGTAACGCACTGTCTTTTCGAAATCGGTTTCATATTTGCCATTGGGAAGTGAATATCCTTTTGGTAGTTTGAACGGGTGATGAGACGAGAGTGTGAAGACTCCTGCTGCGAAAGGCTTGTGCATCTCGTTTAGTTTCGATGCTGTAAACTGCAGGAACGGCATGTCGGAGATGCCCCATGTGCCGTCGTAATCGTCATCGTTACCGTATTCGTCGCGACCGTAATAGCTGTCGAATCCGGCGGAGATGGCGGAGGCGTTGAAGTTCATTGTGCCGTTGTTGCCGCCGTGGAAGAAGGCAGTGGTGTAGCCGTGTCGTTTCAAAATGCTTCCGAATCCGTCAAGGCGGTTGGCGGCGTAACGCGACTCCACATAGTCTTTTGACATGAGCGAGGGCAGGCCCGAGAGTATGGACGTGAGTGCCTCGATTGACTGGCGACCGTTTGCCATGCCGTTGAAACTCAAGCTGTTGGCGAGCAATGAGTCGAGAAACGGAGTGAGCGTTTCCTCACGTTTGTCGTTGTAAAACTTCACCATCTCTTGTCCGTGGCTCTCCAAAATAATCAAGAAAATGTTGTAGTCTTTTGCGTTGTTATCGATAAAACGATTGATTTTCAAATCTTTGTGAATAGGAGAGTAGAGCTTTTCAAGTTCCTCATCATCATAAAAATCGATTTTTTTGAGCACTTCGCCGGAGGAGCCGCGTCCAATGGTGAAAGGCGTGTTCAAAACCAGCGGGATGTTTTGCGTTTTTGTGTAGCTTGCCGCTGTGATGATACTTATCGGCTTGTTCTGCAATCCGCCCCGAAGTCCGATAATAGAAACCGCTACAAGCAATAAAAACACAAGCGAATGTGTTGAGTACCAATACTTTCTGTTAAAAATGACAGCGGGTTTCACTCTTGTTTTTCTTGTCAGAATGATGATTGCAATCAAGAATATCGCAAAAATCACCATCATGAACCAGAAATCCACAAGAAACTGCTTCACCAAACCGCCTTGGTTGTCGTCGGTATGTGTAACAAAACCAATGAGTTCCGATGTCATTCTCTTGTCGATGTAGCGATAGTAAATCACATCGATGAGATTCAGGGTGATACACAAAATGTTTGTTATAACAAAAAGAATATCAACGAGTTTGCAATATATCTTGTTGTATTTTAATTCTAAAGGAATGCCGTAAAAGACGAGTAATGGTATGTTGGCGATGATTAGAGTCCAGATGTCGAATCGCATCCCGATGAAAAACAGCCTAAACTGCTCGCCAACGCTGAGATTCGGGAAGTTTCCTGTGTTGAAAAGGAACAGCAGCCAACGGCTTGTGGCAAGCAACAGCAGCATCACGCAGAGGCGGATGACAAACACTTTCCAAAGCGGGATTTCCCTATTAGACAACATTCAATTTTTTTTGCAAATTTAATAAAAAAATCGTATCTTTGTAAATTAAATTTATTGAAGATGAGATTTAGGTTTTTGATTGTTTTTTTATTGGTTGTCAATATTTTATGTGCACAGAATAAGCCCAAGTATCCTGTTTATCCGAATCCGGTGAAGATACCTATTTATCTTTCAGCGACTTTTGGAGAGCTTCGAAACAACGCTTTTCATGCTGGTGTTGACATAAAAACAGGAGGCGAGATTGGCAAGAAGGTTTATGCCGTTGCCGATGGCTATGTCAGTCGTATTGGCGTGTCGCCTTTTGGATATGGAAATGTGGTGTATATCACTCATAATGATGGATTTATGTCTGTTTATGCGCATCTGGAAAGCTTTAACGACAAGATTGGAAAGTATGTTAGGAAAAAGCAGCTCGAAAGCAAGTCTTTTGTCCAAAATTTATTTCTTGAAAAAGGTGATATTCCAGTTAAAGTAGGTGATTTTCTTGGACTTAGCGGTAACAGCGGCGGTTCTGGTGGTCCTCATTTGCACTATGAGCTTCGTGATGCCGGTCAGCGTCCGATAAATCCTTGCTTATTCGGTTTTAAAATAAATGATAACCAGAAGCCTAAAATCAATGGTATTGCATTGTATCCCAAGGAGTTATCTTCTGTCAACGGTTCTGATTCGGAAATGTTTTTCGAGGTTGTTGAAAATAACGGGAAATATTCTTTAAAAGATGGTGAAATTAAGGTGAACGGGACGGTTTATTTTGGCATTTCCGCATACGACCAGGCGGATGGCTCTGCCAACAAAAACGGTGTTCGTTCAATTGAGCTTTTTGCTGATAACAGACTGATATTCAATATTTTATTTGATAGATATTCTTATGATGAAACACGCTATATCAACAGTTTGATTGATTATAAAAAGTTTATAAACGATAAAATCAGGTATGTGAGAACGGAAATTGACGAGTATAATATTCTTGACTTGTATGGTGAAAGATATGGCAGTGTCACGATGAAAAAAGGGGACAGGGCGGAGATGAAATTTGTTGTCAAAGACCATTACAACAACACGACAACGTTGAAGTTTACGTTGATTGGTGATGAGCCTTTGTCGGAATATTCTGATAATCAATACAGTAGAAGTTATTATCGTGTTGATGGGAACGATGAGGTGCTAGTGGGTCTTGATGGATTTACTGCTGAAATTCCTAAAAAGGCGTTTTACAAATTTGAATATGTGTTTGCCCGGCAGCTTGACACGATAGAAAATATTGCATCTGATTTTGCGTATGTCTTTGGTTCTGAGGAGATTCCGGTTCAGAAAAACATTGATTTGAAGATTCGTCCCGCAGAGAAATATGCTTCTTCCGACAAGTTGTATATGGTTTCTGTTGCAAAAGATGGAAAATTCGCGCCATTAGGCGGCAAGATGTCGGACGGTATGGTTTGTTCGAAGACGCGTTCTTGCGGTACTTTTGCTTTGGCTATAGATACAGTGAAACCAGAAGTCAATCCGGTCAATTTTAATGACAATTCAAAAATTGTCAACACTAAACGATTGAGAATCAAGATTAAAGACTCGGAATCTGGAATTGACAAATATGACATTTACCTCAACGGGAAATGGGTCGTCGGGGCGTATGACGCGAAAAACGACCTGTTGTTTTATGACGTTGACGAATATCTGAAAAAGGGCAAAAACAAAATGGAAGTCGTTGTAACAGATGTAGTTGGCAACGAAACGCGCAAGACGTTCAACTTAGTCAGAGAACAATCAAAATAATAAAAGATAAAGATGCGATTTATCGCATCTCAATATATTGGTAAGCGCCAGCGTCTGGCGTGCCGCCTCTTTCAACGCCATCCAAGTCAAACTGCAATGCGCCAGTTGAATAAATCGGATTGCCGATTCCTATTGCCGCTGACAATGTGTCAAGGTGGTAGTTGAATTCAGAAGTGTTGACGAAATTCGGCGTTTTGTTGAATATGCAAGACTCGTAAAAATTAATATTATTATGCGGTCGTGTCGTGCATATCAGACTGTTTCTGAAAATGTAATTTGTGTCTTGGATAGGGTAGAAGTCGGTGCCGAACTCATCGCTTCTGTTGCCGTAAATGATGCTGTTGTTAAATTCACAGACGAATGGGATGACGTATGTGTTGCCGTCTGTCGGATTGTTGTATAAGTTGTTGAAAAACAGTGCTTCTGTCTTTCTTGTTGAGCTGTTCCAGTAGTTGGCGATAGTGCCGTGAGTGAAGACGTATTCGCCGCCGCCGGTAAGTGCCACGCAATAGTTCCCGCAGTTGTTTACCACAAAATTCGACGCTCCTATGTTGTAACAATTGGCATATATTCCCATTCCGGTGTGGTTTTCGATGATTGTATTTGTTATGTATGTCGGAGCTAAATTGTCTTTCAACAATCTTTGAATCTGCAAGCCGATGAAGCCGTTGCGGATAATTGCATGGTTGATTATATGCCCATGACCTTCGCGAGCCTCCATGAGCCAGATTCTGTCCCATTGTCCTGGTTGGTCGGCGTAAAAGTCTTCGAGTCTGTCACCTTGAAACACAACGGGATTTTCTTTTGTTCCGTTGACAATAAGCTGACCCTCGCTCCAAGCCCAAAGTCCTGCGCCACCGTGGAAATATACGTGTGTTCCCGGTTCTATGGTGAGAGTGCCATCAGAATCTATAAGTGCCACATTATAAATGACATAAGGTTTTTCTGAAGTCCAATGTACGTCTTTGTTTACCGAATCGGTGATAGCGGTGTAATAGTTTGTGTAATTGCCATTTTGGTCAGGGAAGATGCCTTTTCGACCTATGATATAGTGTGCGTTTTGCCCGTAAGCGATGAGATTTACAACTTTCTCGTTGCCGTTTGTGTTGAAAATCAGGCGGTCGGGCACAAAAAACGGGTTGTTGGCGTCATTGGGGTTTATCGTCACTTTGACGAAGATGTAAAGGCTGTCGTTTGCATAAATCTCCTTGTCGCTGAAAACATGTCCCGACTCCCCGTCAACGTTGATGCTGAAAGGCGATGATGCGCCTTTTTCGAGTCGTATCGAGTTGATTTTCAGGTTTTCAGAGTTCTTGTTGTAAATCATCAACGTCCTTGTCGAGGAGCCAACGCATGTGAAAACGGTGTCGAAGGCTATTGTATCAGTCGAAAGGCTGATGTTCATCGACGGACTGTCTGAATAAACCTGTTTTTTTCTGCAGGAAATCGTCAGCGTTACAAGTGCTAATATTATGAAAACTAACAGTTTACGCATTTATTTCTTGATAAAGTCCTGATATGTCTGTTTGAGGTAGGCGTCTGTTCCGAAATACTTCAAAACAGGCAGAAAATCTTTCGCTTCCATGTATCCGGGGGCTACCGTGAGGAGCTGGTTTTTCTCGTTCATGAAGACGTATGACGGATACGACATCTTGCCCTGAAGCAAAGAGATTGCCAGTTGGTGTGTGCCTTTGCGACCGTTTTTGTTCCCTTCATTGACAAATTTATAGCCTGAAAAGAAAATGGTGTCGTTCATCTCGGCGTCAAACTTCACAGCATAAAAATTTTCGTTCATGTAGTCGACAACCTCTTTATTAATAAAGGTGGTCTGATCCATTCTCTTGCACCATCCGCACCAGTCGGTGAAGACGTCGATGAATATCTTTTTTGGCGCAGTCTCGTTCAGCTTCACGGCTTCCTGAAATGTCATCCAATTGATTTTCTGTGCGTTACCGAAAATCGGCAATGAAATTGTAATCAGAAATGCAATTAATAATTTTTTCATTTTCAATTTATCCCGTACGGACAAGGCAGGCCTTGTCCCTACAATTCTCTAATTTCTTTTTTCGAATCTTTTTCTTTCAAGCTGTCGCGTTTGTCGTAGAAATGCTTCCCTTTTGCCAGTGCGATTTCCACTTTTGCCAGTCCTTTCTCGTTGACGAACATCTCAATTGGCACGATGGTGAAGCCTTTTTCAGAGCTTTTCGCCTTGAGTTTGCGCAGTTCCTTCATAGTGAGAAGCAGTTTGCGGTCGCGTTTCGGCACGTGGTTGTTGTATGTCCCGAAAGCATATTCCGCGATGTGCATCCCAATGACAAACAACTCGTTGCCGATGAAGGAGCAGTAAGAGTCCACGAGGCTTGCCTTGCCCTCGCGGATACTCTTAATCTCCGTGCCTGTCAGGACGATGCCGGCTGTGTAGCGGTCGATGAGGAAATACTCAAACGACGCACGCTTGTTTTTAATGCTAATTCTTACCTGTTTGACTTTGTTCGCCATTATTTGATGTCTCCTAAAATCAAAGGCATTCCGTCCTTGCTGTTGCCCACGATGACGACCTTGGTGTTTGGCGATTCGGCGAGCTTCAATGTCGCCTCGATGCCTTTTTCACGCAAAATCCTGTCGTTAATACTCGCGCTGACGATGTTGTTTGCTCTTGCCTTACCTTCAGCCTCAACACGCTGACGTTCAGCCTCTTGCGATGCTTTTTCGAGTTTAAATTCATACTCCAAAGCTTCCTGTTCCTGTTTCAGCTTGCTCTCGATAGCCGATTTGATGGTAGGAGGGAGAGTGACCGAACGGATGAGCACTTGGTTGAGCTGGATGTGTTTGCCTTCGAGAAGGTTCTTTGTCTCGATGAAGATTTCTTCCTGGATGGCGTCACGTTTTGTGGAATAAATCTGCTCAGGGGTGTAACGTCCGAGAACGCTTCTCGCAGCCGAACGCATGGCTGGATAGACTGCTCTCGTCAGATACTGTGTTCCGATGGTGGCGTGGAGTTCGCCGATTTCCTGCCATGTCGGCTGATACCAAGTCGAGAACTCTATCTTGATTTCCAATCCGTTTGAAGAAAGAGCGCTCATTTCCTCGTCAGCGACTTGCTGGCGCACCTCATAAAGCGTCATTGTGTTCCATGGAGCGATGAAATGGAATCCTTCCTCGTAAGTTTTCGACGTGTCGATACCGCCGCCGAACAGACGGTAAAGCACTCCGCCGTGACCTGCTGGAATCGTCACCGTGATGCGGCTCCAGAAAATGATGAGCAATAAAACCAGAACTCCAATCAGGATAACTGGTCCGTATTTCTTGTTGTTTGTTGGCTTATTCTGTTGATAGCCAGACTGTTGCGTGTATTCCATAGCTTTAATTTTTAATTTGTTATTTTTTGCAAAGGTAATAAAAAAAACGATAATTTTGCAATCTTATTTCAGAATTATTAATTAAAATAAAAATAATGAAAAGAATAATCATGTTATTAAGTGTTGCAGGGCTTCTAACTGCTTGTACGTCAGGCGAGAAGAAAGCCCAGAATGATGAATTCAAGTATCTCGTCGATGAGTTCGCCGACCTGAAAGTGATGCGTTATCAGATTCCTGAATGGGAACAGCTGACGCTTCAGCAGAAAGAGTACGTTTATTATCTTGGTGAAGCCGCCAAATGCGGTCGGGACATCCTTGCAGACCAGAATTTCAAGTACAATCTGACTGTCCGCAAGACCCTTGAGGCCATCCTCAATTCTTACAATGGTGATAAGAAATGCGCTGATTATCAGAACTTTGTGATTTATGCAAAGCGTGTTTTCTTCAGCAACGGCATTCATCATCATTATGCGGAGGATAAGATGTTCCCAGAGATTTCGCAGGAATATTTTGCACAACTTGTGAAAAACTCTGACGAAAAACTTCTTCCTTTGGCTGAAGGCGAGACTGTTGACGCTTTCCTTACATTCATCACCCCTGTGATTTTCGACAAGGATTTGTATGCGATTCGCCGCAGTGGGGAAGAGGATATCATCCAAAACTCATGTGTGAATTTCTATGAAGGTAATATTAATAAAGGTGAAGTTGAGGCTTTTTATGATGCTCAACGCAAACCAAACGATGCCGAGCCGATTTCTTACGGCTTGAATTCGAAGCTCGTTAAGGAAAACGGTAAGATTCATGAGGAAGTTTATAAAATTGACGGACTTTACGGAAAGGCAATCGAGCAGATTGTTTATTGGCTGAAAAAAGCCAACGAGGTTGCTGAAAACGACAGCCAGCGTAACTATACAAATCTGTTAATCGATTACTACACAACAGGTTGCCTTAAGAAATGGGATGAATACAACATCGCTTGGGTAGAGGATTCAATCTCGAATATCGATTTTGTGAACGGCTTCATTGAGGACTATGGCGACCCGATGGGAATGAAGGCAACGTGGGAAGCCATTGTCGATTATAAAGACATGGAAGCCACAAAACGCTCGGAAATCATCAGCGCCAACGCGCAATGGTTTGAGGACAACTCGCCAGTCGACCCGCGTTTCAAGAAGAAAGAGTGTAAGGGTGTGAGCGCCAAGGGCATCATAGTGACAACTCTCGCTGGTGACTGCTTCCCGGCACCTCCAATCGGAATCAACCTGCCTAACGCCGACTGGATTCGCAAGGAACACGGCTCCAAGTCAGTGACAATCACCAACTTGATGGACGCATATGAGAAAGCCGCAAATGAATCTCCGAAGAGCGCTTTGGCGGAATTCGCTTATTCGCAAGAGGAAATCGACCTCTGCAAGGAATATGGCGGCATCGCTGACGTTCTTCACACTGATTTACACGAATGCCTCGGTCACGGCTCTGGACAGTTGCTTCCGACGACGCAACCTAACTCGTTGAAAGAATACAGCTCTGCACTTGAAGAGTCACGTGCTGATTTGTTCGGATTGTATTACTGCGCTGACCCGAAGATGGTTGAACTCGGCATACTTCCAAACATGGAGTGCTACAAAGCTGAATATTCAAGTTTCATCCGTAACGGTTTGATGGGACAGCTTGCAAGAATCGAGCTCGGCAAGACCATCACCGAGTCACACATGCAGGATCGCGCCCTCATCAGTAGATGGTGCTATGAAAAGGGCATGAAAGACAACGTCATCGAGAAGAAAGTCCGCGACGGCAAGACATATTTCGTCATCAACGACTATGAGAAACTTCGTGGCTTGTTTGGTGAGTTGCTCGCTGAGATTCAAAGAGTTAAGTCGGAAGGCGATTACGAGGCGGGCAAGAATCTCATCGAGACATACGCAGTGAAGATTGACCCTGTCCTTCATAAAGAGGTGAAAGAGCGTTACAATGCTCTCGGTTTGAAACCTTACGGCGGATTCATCAATCCGGACATCGTTCCTGTTGTAAAAGATGGAAAAGTTGTTGATTATAAGGTGAATTACCCGTCAGACTTCATGCAGCAGCATCTCGATTACGGTAAGAACTACAGCTTCGTTGACGAGCATCATGCCGATGCCCCAACACATCTCGTTGTTGATATGCTTTACGACTTCATCGATGGCACTTTGGCTTGCGGCAACGCTGAAAACGCAGTGCATGAGGTGGTTAAATACATCAACGCGCATCCTGACGAGCGCGTTATCTACATCACCGACTATCATCCGGCAAACCACAGCTCATTCGCCGATTTCGGTGGCATCTGGCCTGTTCACTGTGTGCAGGGAACACGTGGCGGAGCCATCCACGAGGCGTTTTACACCGATGTCGTAAATCCAGCCAACCGTCCTGACCCGGCAAGAAACATCTTCCGCAAAGGTGAAAAGGTTGATGAAGAGCAGTATTCAGGCTTTGAGTCAGTCGGCCCTGACGGCAGAATGCTTTCGGAATGTGTTGGTAATAATTTGGTTATCAGCGGTATAGCAACAGAATACTGCGTCAAGAACACCTTGATGGAATTCCTCAACGCAGGTCATAACATAGAACTCCTCGTTCCGGGTCTCGGCTACGTGACAAAAAATGGTCACATTGAGACAATGAAGGAATTGGAGAAAGTGGTGACGGTGATTGAATAACATAATTCCATTATTATAACACATGTAGAGACGCACGGCCGTGCGTCTCTACGTTTTTACACGTAAAAATTTGTTATTCTGATAGGAATTTCATATTTTTGCAATCTTAAATTCGCTGTTATGAAAAAATTATTTGTCTTTATCTTTGCTATCTTATTGTCGCTTAACGCATTGGCGCAGCTTGAAGTGAAACCGGGCTCGTTTAAGGAGGTTGAGGGTTTTGTGAATGTCAACCCTGACGAGAATTATCAGTTGGATGACAATGACCTGCCTTTTGCGGTTATCAAAGTTAGGACTGAAAATATCAATGAGAAGGAACGTAAACGTTTGAGTTTCAGCGGTAACATGGGCACTTTTATCATGTTGGAATACAAAGACGGGGAAGTGTGGGTTTATCTCACAGCCAGATATGCCGATTATCTGAAGATTTCGCATCCTGATTTCAGCTCGACTGAATTTACGCTGCCATACGACTTGAAAGCGAAGCATGGTTATGAGATGACCCTTGTGAACAAAAAAGATGAGCCCAAAGCTTCTGTTAAGGAAATATATAACTTCCTGATTGTCAGTGCAGACCAATCTGATGCCACGATTTATATTGATAATGAGTTCGCAGGGGTGAAAGAAGCGTATAAATCATTCAAAGCAGGCGAGAAACACTCCTGGCGCATAGAATGTGACCTGTATCATGCAGAGAATGGGGAGGCGGTCATTCCTGACAAAGATGGCGAGAATGTAACTATAAACAAGGCATTGCGTCCGGCATTCGGATATTTGAATGTGACCAGCAGTCCTGAAAGCGACGCTTTTGTGTTCATTGACGGCAAAAATGTTGGTAAGACGCCATACAAATCCAACCGTTTGGCGAGTGGCGAACATAGAGTGCGTGTGATGAAGGAGATGTTCTCAGCGGTGGAAAAGACTTTCACCGTAACAGACGGCAACACCATTCAGGCTTCCATGAGCATGAGCGCCAATTTTGTGACTGTGACGATAACAACCGATTCGGAATCAGATATTTATGTCGACAATGAAATGAAAGGCAATGGGAGATGGAACGGAAGGCTGGGTGACGGAGCGCATAGTCTGGAAGCGAGGAAGGCGTCGCATAAGACTTCCATTAAAAACGTGCAGTTGGCACTTGGCACAAACGAGAGCATTGTTATACCCAATCCCGAGCCTATTTATGGAACTGTAGAGGTGGTGAGTAACCCGATTGGCGCTAATATCATTATTGACGGCAAGAACTACGGAACCACTCCAAGGGTCTTGACCAACGTCCTTGTTGGAACCCGTGAGTTAAGACTTGAGAAGAGCGGGTGTGTTTCTGTGACTAAAACCATAACACTTGACGATAAAAACAAATTGACTATCAATGAGAAACTGTCAACTGGCCGAGAAATTGCTATTTCCACCGACAAGAGCGGCGACAAAATATATGTTGACGGGAATTATGTGGGAGTTAGCCCTCTGAATGCGACAATGAGCTTCGGCGAGCACAGTGTTAAGGCTGTTCGCGACGGCAAGGAGACCACAATTAAAATATCGGTGGCGCAAACGGGTGGCGATACATCGGTGCAGCTGACGTTTTCAACAGGTGCTATAAACGGAGTTTTCTCTGTATCCTCAAGAAAAAAAGTACAGTTTTCAAAAGGCAACCTCCAATACCAGGCTTCCACAAAAACCTGGCGATTTGCCGAGCACCAGTGGGACATGATTGGCGATGCGAACGAAAACATCTCTTCGAACTACAGCGGATGGATAGACCTTTTCGGTTGGGGAACTGGCAACAACCCTACAAAAAGCTCCGAAAGCAGCAGCGACTACAGCTCGTTTACCGACTGGGGCAACAACACAATATCCAACGGTGTCGGCAAGAGCTGGTTCACTCTCACAGAGGACGAGTGGGTGTATGTGTTCGACACAAGAAGTACAAGCAGTGGAATCAGATATGCTAAGACAACTGTGAATGGCATAAACGGAGTGATACTCCTTCCGGACAGCTGGAGCAGTTCAAACTACAGTCTAAGCAACACAAACAAGACAGATGCGAGCTTCAGCAGCAACAATATAAGCATGACTGACTGGACCAACAAGTTCGAGGCGAATGGAGCAGTCTTCCTGCCTGCTGCGGGCTTCCGATACGGGGCAGGTGTCGGCCACGTCGGCTCCCGCGGCTACTACTGGTCGGCTACGTACGGAGATAGTGACCTCGCGGACGGCGTGCTCTTCGACGGCGGCTTCCTCTACGCTGACATTTGGAGCATCCGCGAAGGCGGTCGAAGTGTGCGCCTTGTTTGCTCTGCCGAGAATTAATTCCATGTTGGCTGAGAAAGTGTGCCGGAGGCACACTATTCTATTAGCCCCAGGCATCGCCTGGGGCTAATGAGATTGCGTGTCTTCGACACGCTCGGTTTCTTGAATATCAGTGTCTTCGGCATGTTTTGTGTACGTTTTTAAGAAAAAAGTTGTCATAACACTTTTATAAGATCCTCGCCTAAAACAACTGAAATCTTTGCTAATGTTTTAAGTGTGAAATTGTGGGTTCCACCAACCCAGCGGGAAACTTCCGGCTCGGTTTTTCCCATTAGATGTGCGAACTCTTTCTGAGACAAGCCTTTTTTCTTTAATAAAGCATCAATTTTATCGGCAATAGCCCACGACAAATCAACCTGTTTTCGCACGTCTTCAGGTATTTTTGCAAGTTCCTCTTTAAATAATGTGTTTTCAATCATAATTAAACAATTTGTCTTCGATGCCAATTAATTTTGTTTCTTTTATTTCAATCTCGCCATTGCGAATATGTGATTTTAAAATAGTGTCAAACTTTTGTAAATCAATCACATAACCTTTTAACTCATCGCTAAAAATAAACATTTATTTAATACAAATTAACATTTTTGCTAATTTTTTTCGAAAAATAAACCAAACTAACTGGAAATTGAAAGAAAAGAAAACTACTGCTTGTTTCGTCTCGCTTCTCGCTCTTGCTGCTTCTTCAGTCGTTTGATTTTTCTTTCGACAGCCTTTTCATGATATTTCGGGTTGTCGCCTTGGTAAATGTATTCCTCTCGGTGCAAATCTTCGAGTCGCTCGTTGAAGACGTAAGTCAGCCTGAGGGTGAAGAGATTGTTGAACTGGTTGAAGTTTCCCAGTGATGTCCCGTCGAGGTTGTGATATTCGCGGGTTCTGATTTTGTTGATGGAGTAGGAGTATCTGAATCCTAATTTGAATCTCTGCCACACGCGTAGCTTCACGTCCGCCAAGATGTTGAATTCGTTCTGGTCATAGTCGCCGCTTGTCGCTGTCGCGGAAGTCTTGACGCCGTGCTCGTATTCCACTGCTGACATCAGTCGTGCGTATGAAACGCCGACACCTGCCGAGACGAGTTTCTTATCGGTGAAATAAACCATGAAAGGAACCTCGCCGTAGCTCAGGCTCAAATCGTATTCGCCAGTGATTGGAATCCCGGTTATCGGGTCGATTTTGTCGTCGAAATATTTCCTGCCTTGTTTGGCTCCTTTTTGGTTGTAAAGAACCTCAAGTGACAAGTCGAGGCTGAAGTTGTTCTTTGTCCAGATGGGCGTTATGACACCCACACCGACGTTGATGCCCTTTTTGTGAAATCCCATGATCTGGTCGCCGTCGACCTGGCAAAGGTTAAGCCCGACGAATGCCTCGCCAAGGAATATCTGGGCTTTGGCACTGTTTGTCAAAGCCGTGAAAGCTATGAATAATCCGATTAAAAAGTACTTTTTCATATTTTTATAACTCGAAAAATACAAAAATATTTTATTTCATGCTCAAACTGATGCGTTTTCTTGGAATGTCAACGTCTGTAACAGTGACTTTAACCTTTTGATTCAGCTTCACCACCTGATTCGGGTCGTTGATGTAGCTGTTCGACATCTGGCTGATATGAACAAGTCCGTCCTGATGCACCCCAATGTCGACGAAACATCCGAAAGCCGTGATATTCGTGACGATTCCGACGAGTTGCATGCCTTGTCGCAAGTCATTGATGGTCCTGATGTTCTTGTCAAATTCAAAGACCTCAAAACTCTTGCGAGGGTCTCGTCCTGGTTTCTTGAGCTCGTCGATGATGTCGTTTATCGTCTCGATACCGAAGTCTTTTTCGATGAATTCTTTCGGGTTTATCTTTGCGATAAGCTCATCATTGCCAATGAGTTCCTCGACTTTCACTCCAAGTTTCTTCGCCATTTTCTCGACGATATGATAACTCTCGGGATGCACCGCGCTTGCGTCGAGTGGCTGTTTTGCCCCGTGAATCCTGAGGAATCCAGCGCATTGCTCGAATGCCTTGTTGCCGAGACGCGGCACTTCCATCAGCTGTTTGCGGCTGGTGAAGCCACCGTTTTCGTTGCGGTATTTCACTATGGAGCTGGCTAATTGCGGACCCACGCCGCTCACGTACGAGAAAAGTTGTTCGCTGGCTGAGTTGAGTTCCACGCCGACAGCGTTGACGCAGCTTTCCACGACGCTATTAAGCTCGTCGCCGAGCATTTTCTGGTTGACGTCGTGCTGATATTGTCCCACTCCAATGGACTTCGGGTCTATCTTCACAAGCTCCGCCAGCGGGTCCATGAGGCGTCTGCCGATGCTAACCGCGCCTCGCACAGTGATGTCGTAGTCAGGAAACTCGTCTCTCGCTACCTTGCTTGCCGAATATATTGAAGCGCCGCTCTCGTTGACCATCACTGCGGTGATGTCCCTGTCGAATCTGATACTCTTGATGAAGTCTTCGGTCTCGCGTCCCGCCGTGCCGTTGCCGATGGCGATGACGTCGATTTTATATGCCTGCACTAAATGCGCTATCTTAGCCGCCGACTTTCCTCTTTCGTTTTGCGGTGGGTGAGGGTAGATGGTCTCGTTATGCACCAATGCACCGTATTCGTTGAGAATCACCACTTTGCAGCCTGTGCGGAAACCGGGGTCAAGGGCGAGAACGCGTTTTTTGCCCAATGGCGCGGCAAGGAGAAGCTGCCGCAGGTTCTCGGCAAACACCTTCACCGCCACCTCGTCGGCTCTCTCTTTATAAAGCGCGCGCATCTCGGTCTCGAGTGACGGCTCCAGAAGACGTTTCCAGGCATCGTCGATGGCGTCCTGAACCAAGTCCGTGGATGCGTTGTCGTTCCTTAAAAATATGCCGTCAAGGATGTTGAGCGCGTCATCGGCGTTGATGCTGAGTTTCACTTTCAGGAGTCCTTCCTCTTCAGCGCGGAACAACGCCAGAATGCGGTGCGAGGGCGCTTTTGCGATTGGCTCGCTGAAGTTGAAATATTGTTTGTATGTCTGTGCGTCTTCTTCTTTCGCTTTTATCACGGTGGAGCTTATGACGCCTTCTTTATGGTAAATCTTACGGATTTTGTTGCGTCCGTTGATGTTTTCGGAAATCCATTCAGCCATGATGTCGCAGGCGCCTTTCAAGGCTTCCTCCTCATTGTTGACGTCTTTCTCTTTGTTGATGAAGCGTTTAGCCAAGCCGTTCACGTCGTCGCTGTTCTGCGACATGATGAGTTTGGCAAGTGGCTCCAGTCCTTTCTGGCGCGCAATCTCTGCCTTGGTGCGGCGTTTCGGCTTGTAGGGGAGGTACAGGTCTTCAACATCCTGCAAAGTCTCGGCGTTGGTGATGCTTTTCTCGAGTTCCGGAGTCAGTTTTTCCTGCTCGGCAATCGATTTGAGCACAAATTCCTTGCGTTTTTCAAGCTCGTCGAGTTGTTCGAGGCGTTTTTTCACCTCTGCGACGGTCTCTTCGTTCATCGTGTCGGTCATCTCCTTGCGATAACGTGCGATAAACGGCACAGTCGCGCCTTCTCCGAGTAACTTTATGACATTCTCAGCCACTCTGGTGCTGACGTTGAAATCATGCGATATTTTATTTACATATATGTTAGTCATATTTATATTTTCATTTTGTTTGTCATTTCGAGCTTGTCGAGAAATCCTAGGATTTCTCCATTTCGCTTCGCTTCAGTCGAAATGACATGGGTGAGTTCCAAATCTCCCAAGCCTTTTCCGCTTGTAACTTTAACATTTCCAATCCATTAAACGTCTTTGCTCCACGTTTTTTCGCCTCCTTCATAAACATCGTCTCCTCAGGATTGTATATCAAATCAATAAAAATATTGCTCGAGTTCGCCGTCTCGTAAGGCAGATCAAGCATCTCATTGCAATTCGGAAACATCCCGACTGGCGTTGCGTTGATTATCAATTCGTTATCATGAAATCCTTCTTTTTTCAAATTCTGATACGACTCGTTTTTTCTTGAAAGAATAACGAAATCGATGTTTTGGTTTTTCAGAACGAACTTCACAGCTTCAGAAGCGCCGCCCGTGCCGCAGACGTATGCTTTTTTTATCTTTTTGTCACTTGTCGCATTTTCCAAAAGTCCTTGAAAACCAGCGTAATCGGTGTTGAATCCATGTAGTTTTCTGTCAGAATCAATCTTCACCACATTCACAGCTCCAATCTCCCGTGCATTGTCTTCAACAAAATCCAGATACGGAAAAATGGATTTTTTATAAGGATGTGTTATTGTAAAACCTTGTAAATCAGGATGTTGTTGTAAAATGTCTTCAAGTTTTCCGATACTCTCTATGTCGAAATTCAGAAAACAACAGTCCAACTTCTCATTTTTGAATTTATCATCAAAATAAGACTTTGAAAATGAATGACTTAAAGGATGACCGATGAGTCCGTATTTTTGCATGACTTTAGCTGATTCCAAAAAACGCTCCAAATCCCAATGTGCACACCACGCCGACGATGACGCTTGCCAGCACCACGCCTCCGATAACGGCTATTACGCTCTTCTTGAAGCCCATGTCCAAGAAACTTGCCGCGAGGGTGCCAGTCCAGGCGCCGGTTCCAGGAAGAGGGATGCCGACGAAGAGCACTAATGCCCAATAAAGTCCGCGTCCGGCTTTGGCTTGAAGCTTCTGACCGCCTTTTTCGCCTTTTTCGAGGCACCAGGTGAAGAACTTGCCGATGACTTTTTTGTCCTTGCCCCATTCAAGAATCTTGCGGGCGAACAAATATATGAAAGGAACTGGAAGTATGTTGCCGATGGCGATGATGATATAGCTCCAAAGGAGGCTGAAGTCGGGGTTGGCGGTGTTGATGGCGTATGCAACAGGTATTGCGCCACGCAGCTCGATGAGCGGTACCATCGCGATAAGGAAAATGTAAACGTAGTTTTTCATGCTTTATTCTTAATCCTGTATTCTTCAATTAAATCCATGATGGCGGGGTTGCTCGTGAGGTTTTCGGCGTCGAAGCTGAGGAATTCGATGTGGCCGTCATAGTCTTGGTTGAGTGCCATCTCGAGTGTCAGCAGTCCTGATTCGGTCTGGTCCTGTGCAAAATAAAGAAACGCCTTTCTGTAAAGCAGTGCCGCGTTGTTAGGGAGGATGAGCAAGCCGCGCTCCAGCGATTCCATGGCTTTTTCCGGGTCGTCTTTCAACACATGACATTCCATCATGGAAATGTACACATTCTCGTCGTAAGGATTCAAGTCCAAAATCTCATTGACGAACTTCAGCGCGTTGTCGTATTCCCCGAGTCTGTTGTATTCCTCGATGATTACGTACATGTAATCGGTGTTGTAAGGTGACAGGGTGTGTGCGTGTTTCAGGAATTTCAACGCTGATTTCGGGTTGTTTTCGTCGCTGAGCAAGAAACCGATTCCAGCGTATGCCTCGGGAAGATTCTCGTCCATTTTCATGGCTTTTTTGTAAATCTTCATGGCTTCCTCGTGGTTGCCTGTCTTTGCAAACGCCTCGCCGTAAAGGCATAGCAGCAGCGGCGACTCAGCGTTGTATCGCATCGCGTCTTCCACAGTCTCGATGGTTTCTTTGAAACGGTTCAGCTCGTTGTAAGCTGTTGAAATGTCGACATATCCTTTTTTGTAATGAGGGTCGATTGCCAAAGCATATTCGAACTGGTCGATGGCGTTTTCAAGTTGCCCGAGCCTCACGTAGCAGTTGCC
Source organism: Bacteroidales bacterium (assembly GCA_017553625.1). Lineage (GTDB taxonomy): Bacteria > Bacteroidota > Bacteroidia > Bacteroidales > F082 > Limimorpha. The sequence goes on along the minus strand of JAFZKP010000047.1, from coordinate 193,396 downwards.
GAGAGCCATCCATGCAGGCACGCTGTAAGGATTACGGTCGATTTCCTTACGGAAAAACTCTATGCCGTCATCCATTTTGTGGAGTATCGAATAGCAGTTTCTTATCTCAAAATATTGATTGTCAATGTCTTCTGCCTTACTGATGCCTAAAATGAAAAACTTCAGGGCGTTCTCCATGTCGCCGAGGTTCTCATATTCCACAGCGATAAAGTTGTAAATGTCCTCGCAATCCTTGAAATCGAACTCTTTGGCTGCTTTCATGTAGGCCTTGATGGCTTTTTTGTTCTCACCCAAATCGGAATAACAAGCCGCCAATGTAAGCAGATAATCGGCGTCGTCGCGGTCAAGGTCGGCATTTTTGAGCGTCGAAAGCGCTTCTTTTGCATGGGAGTTTGCCAAAAGCTGTTTTGCCTTAATAATGCTGATTATGGGATTGTTCGGATGGTATTTTATGGCAATGTCGGCAGCCAGATTCGCTTTTTTGATGTTGTTTTGTTGGAGATAATGCTCCAAGATGACGTTCAGTTCATCGGCGTCGAAATAGCATGACTGATGCTCCTTGACCATGTTCTCAAAGCGGTCAACAAGCTCGTTCACGTCCATGTCGTCGTCCAAAAAATTGTCGTCGTCAAACATCTCAAATTTTTTTTGCAAAAATACAAAAAAGTTTGAAAACATCATATATTTTTAATGTCATTTGCAGAATTGCGACTTGACACAAGGGTATTGAGAGCAATTCGAAAATGACATTAAAAATAATAACTGCAATATTTGCAAATTAAAAATTAATATCATAATTTTGCGGAAAATTTTAGAATTATGCCATTAATTAAATCAATTTCCGGATTCCGCGGCACTATTGGCGGCAGACCGGACGACGGGTTGACCCCGATAGATATTGTCAAGCTGACTTCAGCGTTTATTTGTTTGATCAGACGCGGTGGCGTCAAACGTCCCCGCATCGTGGTGGGTCGCGACGGACGACTCTCCGGAACGATGGTTAACCAGTTGGTTTGCGGTAACTTACAGGCAATGGGTGCCGACGTTATCGATATCGGACTGAGCACTACGCCTACTACAGAAATCGCTGTCACCGAGTTGAAAGCCGATGGTGGCGTGATTCTTACCGCATCGCACAACCCGAAAGAATGGAACGCTCTCAAACTCCTTGACAATAAAGGAGAATTCATCGATGCAGCCGACGGAAAATGGCTGCTCGAGAAAGCCGCAAAAGACGAATACGAGTTTTCACCAATTGACGAAATCGGCACCTACACTTTAGCTGAAGGCTGGATTGGACGTCATGCCGACATGGTTTGTAAGCTGCCTCTCGTGAAGAAAGAGCTTATCGAAAAGGCAAATCTTAAAGTCGTCGTCGACGGTGTCAACTCCACTGGCGGAATGGCTATCCCGATGCTGCTCAAGAAGTTGGGTGTGAAAAACGTTATTGAACTCAACTGCGAGGTGACTGGAAAATTCGCTCATAACCCTGAGCCGTTGGCGGTGAACCTCGTAGACACCTGCGCAAAGGTTAAGGAATGTGGTGCCGACCTCGGCATCGTCGTCGACCCGGATGTCGACCGTCTCGCATTCATCAACGAGAAAGGTGAGATGTATGGCGAAGAATACACCCTTGTGACCGTCGCTTCGTACATTCTTGAACATAAAAAAGGCAACACCGTTTCCAACCTCTCGTCAACACGTGCATTGCGTGACGTGACTAACGCTGCAGGAGGACACTATTCTGCTGCGGCAGTGGGAGAGGTGAACGTCGTCGCTAAGATGAAGGAAGTCGATGCTGTCATTGGCGGTGAAGGCAACGGCGGTGTCATCTATCCTGAAATCCATTACGGCCGTGACGCTCTCGTCGGTGTAGGCTTGTTCCTGACATATCTCGTTGAGAACCATTGCACTGTGTCGGAACTTAAAAAGAAATTCCCGCTTTATTATATGTCGAAGAACAAGATTCAGCTCACGCCTCAGACCGACGTTGACGGCATCTTGGCAAAACTCGCCGACAAGTTCAAGAACGAGCAGGTGACAACCATCGACGGCGTGAAAATCGACTTTGCCGACGGCTGGGTGCATCTCCGCAAATCGAATACTGAGCCAATCATCCGCGTCTATTCCGAAGGCAAATCAGAGGCTGAAGCCGACCGACTGGCACAGATGATGCTTGATGAAGCTAAAAAAATGATGTAAATAGAGTTAATCAGTTAGTCAGTTAATCAGTTAGCCAGTTTAACTGAACAACTGAATAACTGAACAACTGAATAACTAATAATATGAAAAGTAAACATAATAGAAGGAGTTATAAGTATCACGCGATAACATTCAAGTTGTCGCAAGGGCAGTACAAATCGCTCAAAAACTATTGCAAGGCGCGAAAGACCACGCCCATCAAACTGATTAAGAAAAACATCGAGCGGTTTATCTCACACTATGAATATGGTGTGCCTGAGGAATTGTATCTCTGTGAAAACCAATTGAATCTGTTCGAGGACGAGGTTATCGGTTAAACGGGATTCTGTTCATTATCGAACGTCCCAGTGTAACCTCATCAGCGTATTCTAAGGCATCGCCTACGGCGATGCCTTTTGCTATTGCTGTAACCTGCCCTTCAAAATGCTTCAACATCTTGAAAATGTAATAGTTGGTGGTGTCGCCTTCGATAGTCGCGGGCAACGCTAAAATTATCTCTCTGAAATTCTCTTTTATGCTTCTGTCAACCAACTCCTTGATTCTCAAATCGTTGGGCGAGATGCCGTTTATTGGGTCGATGACTCCTCCGAGGACGTGGTAAACACCGTTGAACGAGCCGGTTCTCTCAATCGCCATCACATCGCGCATGTCGGCGACAACGCAAAGCAACCCGTTGTCTCTCTTCGGGTTAGAGCAGATGGAGCAGTATTCGTCGTCGCTGATGTTGAAACACTGCTTGCATAAAACAATGTTGCCGCGCATGTTCAACAACGACTGCGCCAGCGTCTCGGTGGTCACTTTTTCCTCTCCGAGAAGATGCAACGCCAGCCTTAACGCTGTCTTTCGCCCGATTCCAGGCAGCTTTGCCAACTCGTCAACAGCTTTTTCCAATAAAATGGAGGAATATTCAGCCATAAAAAACTTTTTTTGCAAAAATACGTTATTTATATATATTTTTGCAAAAAAATTTAGTCATGAGAAGATTTTGCTTTTTGATATTTTTAATTTCTTTGTCTTTTGGAAACGCTTTTGCCCAAAACACAACAGACAAACAGGGGCGCCGTCAAGGCAGCTGGATTGAATATCATGACAATGGTCAGATAAAGCTGAGAGGCAGTTTCAAAAACGGTTTTCCAGAAGGAAATTTTCTGTATTATGATGAAAAAGGTGTGCTGAAAGCCAAAAAAGTTTTCTCAAACAATGGTTCCGATGCTGAAACGGAGTTTTATTCTCCGAATGGAAGAGTAATTGCTAAAGGATTGTATCAGAATAAGATACGTACAGGAGAATGGCGCTATTTCAATGAACAGACTGGTATGCTGATTCTTGTTGAGACATATAAAAACGGCGTTTTGGACGGATATTCATGCACTTATTACGAAACTGGTACTCCGCAGTTTGAGGGTGAATATCAAAACGGCATAAAAAAAGGCCAATGGAAAACATACGACCTTGACGGCAATGTGATTTCCATTGACAAATACAACATGGAAGAAGAATCCGATTAATAGTAATCGCAGAACTTCACGTAATCTTCCATGTTTTGGCGGCCATATTTTTCAGCTAATTTGAAATAATAGCAAGCCATCGAATAATCGTTGTTTCTTCTGTAAAGCAAGCCTATGTTGAAGTACGGGTCGGCATAGTCCTGCTTGATTTCAATGGCTTTGTTCCAGTCTTTGACAGCCATGTCGTTGTTGAAATTGTTGCTGTAGGCGCATCCGCGATAGAAATACGCTTCGTGGTTGTTCTCGTCGTATTTGATGGCTTTGTCAAACAACTCTATCGCTTCGTCAAACTGGGAGGTGTAGAGACAGTCAAGACCTTTGTCCAAAAACATCCTCGATTTCTCGGGATTCGGTCCGCAACTGACCATCAGGAAAAATGCCGCTAAACTAGCAAATAATAGTCTTTTCATATTTAACATTTTAATTTTCAATTAGAAATAAATCCAATGCCACAGCCATTCACCACCTGTATTATATTCTAAAGCGGGGAATGGTATTTTAAAGATATTCAATACTTTAAACGTGTATTTCAAAAATTTATTGTTCGTCGGAATTCTTGTAAAATCGACATCAAGTGAGAAAAAGAACTCTCGCTTTCTTTGATGGAATGGTGGAGTGGGAGTGCCGTGGAAAGTATATGATTGGTTGTCAAAACCGCTTATCATACCTGTTGTGCCATACCCGATGGCGAAGTTTAGCCATGCAGGGAACTTGCTTTCCTTGTGGTTGTAAAACAACGACTTTATGTTAAACGAGGCCCAATAAGTCTGGCCGTTGTAGTCTTTTAGCGTTTGCTGCAAGAAGTTTTCTCCCAATAAATCTGGACGATAATTCGGGTAATTTGTGGTGTGGAACGAATACTTTAATGTGATTCGCTGCTCGTGCCATAAATACTGCTGCCCGATGAACATCGCTGAGCCTAAGGTGTTGGCGGCCATGTCGCCCCACGAGAATCCCCAGCCGGATGAGAATCCGTCGAAAACCTCGATGGTTGTCAGGAATGCGAGTCCCAAAGTGCCTCCAAGCCATATCGAACGATTCTCGTTGAGACCGGCGTCGCGCAACAGCTCGTAACCGAAAGAACCAACGAGATACGAGGTGACTCCGTGTCCGACTTTGTCCATCTGCAGCCATTCGGCGTTGTCATTGTAAAAATGAAAACTCGACTGCGGATAGTCGGCGTACCATGCGAAATAAAGCCCGGTCATTGAAGCGGCATAAAACGTCGCCTCGGTGCCGAGAACGATTTTCACATTACGCCTGACCTTCGCGTCATCTCGCAATGTGTCCTGCGCTGATGCCGTTAACACGGTGAGAATCAATAATATCGCCAGGAGAAACCTTTTCATATGGTTATTTAGTTAGTCTTTGTTCAGTTAACTGACTAACTGATTAACTGATTAACTGACTAACTGATTAACTGACAAACTGATTAACTATTTTTGTTACCGCTTCAATTATTTCTTTCAGTTTATTTTCATCTTTCGCTTCGCACAAAAACCTCAGATACGGTTCTGTGTTCGATGGTCTGATATTCAGCCACCAGTCTTGATAATCCAGGCGATAGCCGTCGAAATCGAGGAAACGCTCAGGCTTTTCCAAAGCCATGAAATGGTCGCGTACGGCATCCATCGCCTCTTTCTTTTTCTCGATAGTGAAATTGATTTCGCCGGAGTTGTGATAACCTGATATCTCTCTGATAATCTGCGACATGCACTTCCCTTCGCCCTTGAATTGTGCTAAAAGCCTCAACACGAGAAGCGCCGCCATGATTCCGGAATCGGAATAATAGAAGTCACGGAAGTAGTAATGTCCGGCGAGCTCACCACCGAAGCAGCCGTCTAACTCACGGAGCTTCAAGGCAGCGTAGGCGCGTCCGACACGCCATGTCTCGACCTTTGCGCCGTAAAGCCTGCCGAGATATTCCTGAATGGCTCGTGATGACCTGATGTCTTGAAGTACAATGCCTTTCTGTTTTTTCTCGCCAAGGAAATAATTGCCTAAGAATGCGATAATCAAATCTGGGGAGATGAACTGGCCTTTTTCGTCAATGAATGTGATTCTGTCGGCGTCACCGTCGAAGAGAAGACCGATGTCGCATTTATGCTTCAAAACCAATTCCTTGATTTGCTCTTGGTTTTCGGCTTCGAGAGGGTTCGGCTCATGCCCAGGGAATCGTCCGTCGAGAGTGTCATTAATATAATAAGGTGTGTCGCCAAGAAGTTTCTTGATGAAAATGTTCGACGCTCCGTTGCTGCAGTCGACGGCGACATTCAATTTGCTTATGTCGCCGAGGAACTGCTTTTGGAAATCAATGTATTGGGCATAAACATCGATTTCTTTTGTGACTCCTCTCTGTGTTGAAACCACAGTTTTTGTGTCTGACTCAACGAGTCTCTCGAGTTTGTTGAGCCCAGTGTCGTAACCGACAGGTTTCGCGTCTTTCGCACTGATTTTGAATCCGTTGTGGTTTGACGGGTTGTGTGAGGCGGTAATCATCACAGAGGCTTCGTAGCCGTATTTCGCTGTCGTCCAATAGATGAGCGGGGTGGTGGAGAGCCCGACGCTGTCCACATTGACGCCTCTGTCGTTCAAACCTTTTGTCAGCTGCTCGAAAGCGCTGTCTGACGACAAACGCATGTCTCTTCCGACTAAAAATGTCTTGGCGGGAAGCACGTCAGGAAGGAAATATCCGATCCTGTATGCTATTTCTTCGTTTAGGTCGCTGCCCCAAACTCCTCTGATGTCGTATGCTTTGAATGCTTTCATTTGTATATTTTGTTTTTGTTTAATGCTCTTCTGTATCTGTCGGCGTTTTTGTTATGCTCCGTTATATTCTTAGCAAACACATGGTATCCCGAGAGGTCGTCCTTGGCGCAGAAATAGAAATAGTTGTGTTTCTCTGCATTTAAGACTGCGTCAATAGCCGCTATTGACGGGATGCAGATCGGACCAGGCGGAAGTCCAGGATATTTGTATGTGTTGTAAGGTGAATCGATTTTTTTGTGCACGTCCAGAACCCTTCTGATGCCATAGTCACCTAACGCGTAAACCAAAGTCGGGTCGGCTTGGAGCGGCCATCGTTTGTTTAGCCTGTTGAGATAAACGCCAGCGATTATTGGCATTTCCGACACTTTCGTTGTCTCCTTGTCGACAATTGACGCCAAAATGCTGACCTGTTTTGGAGTGAGACGTTTCTCTTTTGCCTTTCTCTTTCTTGAATCGTTCCAGAAAACCTTGTATTCTGCAATCATCTTCCTTACGAAGTCATCAGCATCGGTGTTCCAATAAAACTCGTAAGTGTTTGGTATAAAATATGTTGCGTCAATCGTATCGTTGTTTCTTATTTCATCGACAATAGAAGCGGAATCGGCTTCGATTTGCTCACTGATGCGTCCGGCAAGCTGTTCGACGGTTCGCATGTTGTTGAAAACAACTTTTACAGGTGTCTGGTGGCCCATCCGTAACATGTTGATTAGCTGCTGGTTAGTCATGCCGTTGGTCAAAACATATCTTCCGGGATGCACGTTTTCGTCATAATTCATCCTTTTGGCAAGCCATATAAAGGCATTTTTGTTTTTCAATACGCCCAAATCGTTTAAAATGTTCTTGACATCTTGAAAATCAGAGCCTGTCGGGATGTAAAGTGAAACGTTTCCGCCGTCATTGGTCTTGATTACTGACATCGTCAGATAGTTGTATTTCCTGACGAAAACAAAAACCACGATGATAACAACGGCAAACAGAATGGCAATAATACCTCTTCTGTATTTTCTGTCTTTTTTCCTTTTACTTCTGTAATATGAACCGCTGCTATACATTTTGATGTTTGTTAATGTATTGATATTCAATTTGGTCGGCGAATCCGTGCTCGGTCTTATACCATTGTTTCCTTTGTCCGCACTTTACAAATCCGATTGATTCGAAAAGTTTGGCGCTTTCGGCATTGGTGGATAATATCAGAACGTATATCTGATTGAGCATCAGTATTTTAAAACAATATTCAAGCAACAACTCTATGGCTTGTCTGGCATATCCTTTGCCACGATGTGCTTTGTCAACAAGGATTCCGATTCCTGCCCGTGAATTGAACTCGTCGTAATCATAAAGGTCGATGCAGCCGACAGCGTCGCCATTTGAGTTTTCAATCATCAGGCGGAGTTGGTTTTCTGAAACCAAGTCGTTGTTATTCAGCAAAAACTGTTCGATCTGACGCATCGAATAGGGCACGCGTGTCTCGCTGTCGCGCCAGACATCCATGTCGTTTTCCCATCGGTAGATGAGGTCGGCGTCGTTAGGTTCAGCTACGCGCAATGATACTATGTCGTTTTTGATGAACATTATTTGCCAAAGATATAAAAACCGTCGAAAACATATGTCGCAGGACCTGATAACACGATGTTTCTAATAGTGTTTCCTGATTTCTCAAATCTCACGTTGAGCTTAGCGATTCTCGTATTGATGTCAATGTTGTCGCCACCAAACCATAACGATGCAGCGATGGCCGATGCTGTTACTCCGGTTCCGCATGCAAGCGTCTCGTCCTCTACGCCGCGTTCAAAAGTCCTGATATGTATCTGATTGTCAATCATTTCCATGAAATCGACATTGACACCGTCAGAGGATATTTTTTTGTCGTTTCTTATCTCTGCTCCGTGTTTTCTTACGTCGAAATCGTCGAGATTCTTGACGCGTGTCACATAATGAGGTGAACCTGTGTTGATAATCAAGCGGTTGTCGTCAATGTCATAGCTGTCAATGTCTCTCATCGTGAGCGAAACCATGTACTCGTTGTCCGATTCCTTTGTCACCAAAGCTTCATGGATTCCGTCGATGGCTTCATATTTGATATGTTGGGGGACAAGTCCTTGCTCAACTGCAAAAGCCGCGATACATCTTCCGCCGTTACCACAGAAAGTGCTCTCGTGACCGTCGCAGTTGTAGTATTTCATTTTGAAATCATATTTTTCAGATGGCAAAACCATAATAAGACCGTCGGCGCCCACGCCAGTCCTGCGGTCGCAAATCCTCATCACTTCTTCGTCTGACAGACTGACAGGAAAATTTATCGCGTCAACCATGACAAAATCATTGCCCGCACCATGATATTTGCTAAATCTAAGTTTATGATAATCAATATTTTGCATAAAGTGTAAAAATTATTTGCCCAAATGCGAAATTTGGCAAGAATTTTGATGTAAAAATAGTAAAAAATTTTAATTGACACATAAGATTAATTAAAATTTGACGTTTATAAACTAAGAAACTTGAACAAATAATTTTTTACTATGAAAAAGACATTGTTTTTAATCGGTATTTTGATTGTGGCTCTCAATGGCAGGGCTCAGGGAAATAGTTTTGCGGAAGCGGCTGAAAAGACAGTTAACACAGTAGTTCATATTCGCACGGAAATTGTGACAAAAGGAAACAGCTACTATGATTTTTTCGGTCCATTGCTTGAACAGTTGTATGGTGGAAGGATTCAGGTGCCTGACAATGTGTCAATAGGATTCGGCTCTGGCGTTGTCATTTCGCCTGACGGTTATATTGTCACAAATAACCACGTCGTTGACGGCGCAAGTAAGATTGAGGTGACATTCAACGACAAGCACAAGAGGGAAGCCGTCATTGTCGGAAAAGACCCTAACACCGATATCGCTTTGATTAAAGTTGACGCCAAAGGCTTGGAATATCTCACTTTCGGTGATTCTGACAAGGTTCGCGTTGGCGAATGGGTTCTCGCTGTGGGTAATCCTTTTAACCTGACTTCAACAGTTACTGCTGGTATCGTGAGTGCTAAGGCAAGGGATATCAATATTTTAGGTGAGGGAACAATTGAGTCGTTTATCCAGACTGACGCTGCCGTAAATCCTGGAAACAGTGGTGGTGCTCTTGTAGATATAAACGGCAACCTTATCGGAATAAATGCTGCAATCGCTTCACGCACAGGAAGTTATGAAGGTTATTCGTTCGCAATTCCTTCAAATATCGCCAAAAAAGTGGTGGAGGACTTCTTGCAGTACGGTTCATTGCAGCGCGCTTATCTCGGCTTGGCTGTCAATGAAATCACTGAAGAGTTTGCTCAGGAGAAAGGTTTGAAGATGCTTTCCGGCGTTTACGTTTCTGGCGTTTATGATACTGGAGCGGGTTCAAAGGCTGGAATTAAATCGGGAGATATTATATTGAGTATCAATGGATTGTCTGTTGACACAAGGGCACAACTCAACGGCGCGATGGGGCAGTATCGTCCAGGTGACAAGGTGAACGTGAAGATTTTGCGCGGCAAGCAAGAGATGTCAATTCCTGTTACTTTGACAAACATGCACGGGACGGAAAGCCTGATTAAAGGCGGGGAGTCGTTCTACAATGAGACTTTGGGCATCGTTGTCGAACCGCTTTCACAAGACCTTCAAAATAAAATCAAAAAGAATTACGGTCTGAAGATTGTGGAAGTGAGGGACGGCGTGCTGAAACGCAAGGGCGTGAATGACGATTTTATCATCTTGTCTGTTAATAATCAGAAAGTTAGCAGCGAGAAGGAACTTAATACGGCGTTGAATAACAGCCGTAACGGCAAGACTCGTATCGAAGCCACCGACACAAAAGGCGAATGGCTGACAATATTTGAATTCTATCGAAACTAATCAGATAGAAATTGTATAACAGATTATGAAAAATTTTAAAAATGAGACAATTAAAGATTTCTAAATCAATTACCAACCGTGAGCAAGGGGCTCTTGACAAATATCTCGTGGATATCGCTAAAGAGCCCATGATTTCTCCGGATGAGGAAGTGGAACTGGCACAAAGAATCAAACAGGGTGACCAGATTGCTCTCGACAAACTTGTGCGTTCAAACCTGCGATTTGTGGTTTCTGTTGCAAAACAGTATCAAAATCAGGGACTTAGCCTTGCAGATTTGATTAACGAAGGCAATGTGGGACTTATAAAAGCCGCACAACGTTTCGATGAAACGAAAGGTTTCAAGTTCATTTCCTACGCCGTGTGGTGGATTCGTCAGGCGATTCTGCAGGCGGTGGCGGAGCAGTCGAGGATGGTGCGGCTTCCGCTTAATCAGGTGGGATTCCTGAGCAGGGTGAAGAAGACCGCTTCGTATCTCGAACAGCTGTATCAGCGCAAGCCTACAACAAAAGAGATTGCCGATGAGCTTGATATGGCGGAAGACAAAATCGAGGCCATCTTGAAGATAAACTCAAAGGAAATCTCGATGGATGCGCCTGTCTCCAACGATGATGACATGACATTTATTGACACTGTTGTGCCTGAGGATAACTACAATGCCGACAAAGAGATTATTTCACAGACTGAATCGGCGGAGATAAAGCGTTCATTGTCAATTCTTAGCGAGAAGGAGCGGCAGATTATCGTCTATTATTTCGGTCTCGAGTCGAGCCACGGCTACACTCTTGAGGAAATCGGATATATGATGGATATGACCCGCGAACGTGTGCGCCAGGTGAAGGATAAAGCGCTTAAAAAACTCAGAATGCGCTCGAAAAAAAGTTTGCAGCATGTGTTAAATGATGATTAATATTTTGTATTTTTGCAGCTCGTTTGAAAAATACATTATATGAATAAAAATACACTTACTGGAATTATCCTTATCATTTTGGTGATGGTCGCCTGGTCGATCTGGATGACTCCATCGAAAGAGGAAATTGAGAGACAAAGACATATCCAGGACTCAATTTATCGTGCCAACAGAAACCGTTACATCCAGGACTCGATACGTTTTGCCGAGGCTCAGAAGATGTCGGAACAGGCTCTCGCTCAGGCAAACAACGAGGAAGCAAACATGGCTGCCCGTGACAGATACGGCGTTTTTGCATCAGTTGCGACAGGTGAGGAGCAGAATTGGACAATCGAGAACGATGTCTTGAAAATGACTTTGACATCAAAAGGCGCGTTTGTCAAAACAGTTGAACTGAAAGACTATGTGACATGGGATTCGCTTCCGCTGATTGGCTTTGACGAGAACACCACAAAATTCAATCTGTCGTTTTTCGCAGCTGGCAAAAATATCAATACTATTGAATTATTCTTCAAGCCATATATCAATGGTGAGCCATATAATGGTGAAAAGCCTTTGGTCGTTAATGACGAGCCGTTGACATTCAGCTTGAGGGCGTTTACCGACAATTATTCGGAAGAGTTAAACCTTGAGGAATATATCGAATTCGCATACACGGTCACGAAAGACGAATACATGATTGGTTTTGACGTGAAGACAGTCAACATGAGAAATGTGATTGCATCAAACACCAACTTCATTACTATTGACTGGTATGCAGACCTTTTGAAACAGGAGAAAGCCGTTGACCGTTACAATGGCTCGAACGTTTATTACAAGTTCTTAAGCGATGATGTTGAATCACTTAGCGGAAACCGCGGGGGAGAGAAAGACGATGAGAAAGAGCTTCGCTCAAACATCAAATGGCTCTCTTTTAAGCAACGTTTCTTCAGCTATTCGTTGATTGCGAAGGAAAGCTTCAATTCGGCTGTTATCGGAATGAAGACCGATATCAGGGCGAAGAATCCTCGTTATCTCAAAACGATGTACGCATCCGTTGACGTTCCATTTGACGGCTTTGCGCAGAGCAACACTATCCCGATGCAGTTCTATTTCGGTCCTAACAGCTTGAAAATCATGGATTCGTACGAATTGGACCTCGACAAGCAGATTCCTCTTGGCGGTAAGTTCGTCGGTTGGATTAACAGATATATCGTTGTCAATGTGTTCAACTGGCTTGGCAGCTACGGATGGAACTACGGTATCGTGATTCTTGTGCTTACGATTATCATCAAACTGGCTTTGATGCCGTTTGCGTTCAAATCGTATCAGTCGACGGCGAAGATGCGTGTCCTGAAGCCTGAAGTTGACGAGATTAACGCGAAATATCCGAAGGAGGAGGACAACATGAAGAAACAGCAGGCGGTGATGGAACTTTACAGAAAAGCCGGAGCCAATCCGACCTCTGGATGCCTGCCGATGCTGTTGCAGCTGCCTATTTTGTGGGCAATATTCAGATTCTTCCCTTCGAGTATCGAGCTTCGCCAACAGCCGTTCCTTTGGGCTGACGACCTCTCGACATACGACAGCGTTCTCGACCTCGGCTTCAATATCCCGTTCTACGGCGACCACGTCAGTTTGTTCACATTGTTGATGACCGTCACGACGATTCTTTACACCTATATCAATAACAAGCAGATGGCTGCAACAAACCAGCAGGGCATGAAGGGAATGAAGGTCATGATGTATCTCATGCCTATTATGTTCCTTGGCTTGTTTAACAGCTATTCGGCAGGTTTGAGCTATTACTACATGCTTGTTAACATTATCACATTCCTTCAGATGTATCTGTTCAGAATCTTCTTGGATGACAATAAGTTACGCAAGAAAATCGAGCTGGCTAAGCAGAAGCCTGTGAAGAAATCCGGATTCCAGAAAAGGTTGGAAGAGATGCAGAGACAACAGCAACAGATGCAACGCCGTAAATAGTTGACCAGTTAATCAAATCAGTTAGTCAGTTAGTCAGTTAATCAGTTAGTCAGTTAATCAGTTAAAAGACAACTGAACAACTGAATAACTGAACAACTGAATAACTGAAGAATGTTACCAGACAGAATATACATTATCGGTTATATGTGTTCCGGAAAGTCGTCCATTTCACGGAAGTTGGCGGCGCGACTGGGTTATGAGCCTTTCGACACCGATGATTTGTTCGAGGAGAAATATCATATCAGCGTTCAGGATTTTTTTGACAAATACGGTGAGGATTATTTCAGGAAGTTTGAATCGGAAATATTAAAAAAGACAGGGGAGAAGCATGGGATTGTTGTCTCAACAGGAGGTGGAACCCCTTGTTTTTTCGATAATATGCAGTGGATGAACGACAACGGACTGACAGTTTTTGTAAAAGTGAGTCCTTTGACGGCGTTTCACAGGATTATGAATGCGAAACGCAAACGTCCGCTGGTGTATGGAAAGTCGGAGGAGGAACTGCGCCAATACATTGAAAACCATTATAATTCGCGTCTGCCGATTTATGAGCAGGCGAATTTCATCGTCAAAGGTGAAAATTTGAATATCGACGAGATTTTGGATTATCTATCTCAGTTCAAGTAACACCACGTTTTCGACGTGCTGTGTGTGCGGAAACATATCGACGGGCTGCACCGCTTTTACAGCATACAAATCATCAAGTAATTGCAAATCACGGGCTTGCGTGGCTGGATTACAGCTTACGTAAACTATTTTCTTTGCTTTAATCTTCTTCAGTTGTTCGATGACTTTCTCTGCCATTCCGGCACGCGGCGGGTCTGTGACGATAAAGTCTGGTTTGCCGTTTTCAGCTATGAACTCGTCGGTGAGAACCTTCGCCATGTCGCCTGCAAAGAACTTGGTGTTCGTTATATTGTTGAACTGCTCGTTGATTTTAGCGTCGACGATGGCTTCTTCGACGTATTCAATGCCGACCACTTGCTTCACGAAACGTGAGAAATACAGGGCGATAGTGCCTGTTCCGGTGTAGAGGTCGTACATCAGCTCGTCGCCTTTCACGTCAGCGAGGTCGAAAGCAGCCTTGTAAAGCCTTTCAGCCTGATACACATTGGTCTGGAAGAATGAAACTGGTCCGACACGGAACTTCAAGTCGTCGAAGCCTGGACGCGGTGACTTCATCGTCTCGACGAGATATGGCTCGCCCTTTATGCATTCAAACGGCAAGTCTGAAATGGTGTCGTTGAACTTCGAGTTGATGACGAGCATCATTGAAATGATTTGCGGGAACTTCGCCGAGAGGGCAGGGAAGAGCTCATTTCTTACGATTTCGTTTTCCTCGTTGATGATGACTATGACCATGAACTCGCCTTTGCCGTTGCACCGGATGATGACGTTGCGCATGGTGCCTTCGTGGGCTCTCACGTTATGGTATGAGAGCTTGTGTCTCATGGTAAAGTCTTTGATAAACAATCGTATGTCGTTCGACGGATCGGCTTGCAGGTAGCAGTGCTCGATGTCGATGACGCGGTCGAACAAGCTCGGCAAGTGGTATCCAAATCCTTTACAATCCTCTTCGCCGTAAGTGCCGGCTGGAGCGCCGTCGGTGAGCCATTTGCGGTTTGAGAAGCTGTATTCGAGCTTATTGCGATAGTAATATTGTTTCTCGCAGCCCAAAATCGGTCGCATTTCAGGATATTCAATCTTGCCTATGCGGTCGAAATTGTCTTTTATCTGTTTCTGTTTGTAATACAGCTGCCATTGATAATCAAGGTGTTGCCATTTGCAGCCTCCGCATAAGCCGAAATGTTGGCAAACTGGCTTGACACGTTTGTCGGACTCTTTTTTTATGTTTAAAATTTTGCCGTCGAAGCAATTGGATTTCTTCTTAAACACTTGAATGTCAACGATGTCGCCTGGTGCTCCGAACGGGATAAATACAACTTTCTCATCAGGCTTGGCTATGCTCATGCCTTCAGAACCTGCGTCGATAATCTCGACGTCTTCAATATATTGCGGTTGCTTAATTTTTTTCATGCTGCAAAAATACAAAAATATTATCTTTGCAGAAAAATAAAACGATGAATATTCAGGGTACAATTGTCGATGCGGATTTTGTGAAACCGCTGCTTCACAAAAGGGAGAAAGACTCGCACAAAGGCACTTACGGGCATGCGCTTCTTATTGCGGGCTCGACTGGGAAGACGGGAGCAGCGTTGTTGGCATCGGAATCGTGCCTGCGGGCAGGAGCAGGGCTGCTTACAACACATCTGCCGAAATCTGCCGTTTTCCCATTGCAGGTTTATCTTCCTGAAGCAATGATAAGCATCGACAAATCGGAGAATTGTTTTTCGCAACTTCCTGATTTGCAAAATTATAGCGCGATAGGGGTGGGACCTGGTCTTGGCAAGGCAAAGGAAACAGCTGATGCCTTGAAACATCTTATACAAGAAAGCCATGTGCCTTTGGTGCTTGACGCTGATGCCTTGAATATCATTTCGGAAAACAAGACATGGCTGCCGTTATTGCCTGAAAAAACTATTATCACGCCTCATGTCAAGGAGTTTGAACGTTTGTTCGGAGTATGTGAAAGTAAGGAGCAACGTGTTGAACTTCAAAGAGAGATGTCGCAAAAGTTCAAGATTATCATTGTCTTGAAAGGAGCAAATACGTCAATATCAATCCCCGATGGCAAATGTTTTTTCAATTCGACTGGAAATCCCGGGATGGCTACGGCGGGCAGCGGCGACGTGCTCACAGGAATTATATTGTCGCTTCTGGCTCAAAGATATACACCGGAGGAAGCTGCATTGTTGGGTGTTTTCATTCACGGTAAGGCTGGCGACATCGCTGCAGCAGAAAACGGCATGGAGTCGCTTATAGCGAGCGATATTTCAAGGAATTTGGGGAAGGCGTTCCTTTCTCTGCAAAATAAATAATGATTGTTATGAAGGCTAAAAACAGGTTTCTGATATTTTTTGTGATAAGCGTTTCGTTTGTTGCCTTGTATTCCTGTAACTGCGGCGGCAATTCGCGTTTGGCAAAGAACGAAAATGTTGAGATGGCTCCTGAAATGCATATTGACAGTCTGAGCATTTTAATAGCGGGCGACTTCATGCAGCACGGTCCTCAGATTCAAGCTGCAGCGCGACCTGACGGCTCATATAACTATGACGAGTGCTTTGAGCGTGTAAAACATGTTTTTGAGAAAGCAGATGTGGCAATCGGCAATTTTGAGGTTACGCTTGGCGGAAAACCATACGCGGGTTATCCGAGATTCAGCGCTCCTGACGAGTATCTTCAAGCGATTGTAGATGCCGGTATTGACATCATTCTTACGGCAAACAACCATTGTCTTGACAGCGGAAAACATGGATTGGAGCGTACGATTAAGATTTTGGATTCTTTGGATGTGCCTCGAATGGGAACATATTTGGACAAAGATGATCGTAGTTATTATTATCCTTTCCTTTTGGAATTCAATGGAATACGTGTGGCTTTCCTTAATTTTACATACGGCACAAACGGACTTGTCGCTGAAGAACCCAACATCGTGAATATGATGGATACGATTGTCATAGCTGAAGATTTGCTCAAAGCGCGTGAGATGAATCCGGATGTGATAATCGCCTTGCCGCATTGGGGCATTGAATATCAGTCGTTGCCGTCAGAGGAACAGCAAATGATGGCTAAGTGGTTACTCGACAATGGCGTGGACCATGTGGTGGGAAGTCATCCGCATGTGGCGCAGCCGATGGAACTTCTCAACGATGGCGGCAATTTCGTGGCGTATTCCCTTGGAAACTTCATTAGTAACCAGTCGATGCCTAATACATACGGCGGTTATATGGTTCGTCTTGACTTTGTCAAAAACGATTCATTGACAATGCTTAGCGATTGCGGATTTATCCCGTATTGGGTGAGTCGTCCGCATGATAACGGTTTCAGTCACAATTATCGTGTCCTTCCTTTGAATGAGCCCGACTCACTTTTGACAGTCAAAGAAAGAAGTCAGAGAGACACGATTAGCAAATCAATGCGTACATTGTTTGAAAACCACAATGTCGGGGAAATCAAGGAAATGGCGTTTTAAAATGACGCGTTAATCTAATTTGTCGATATTCGAGTCGTCTTCAACTCTCAGATTATCAATGATGAACTTCTGACGCTGGTCGGTGTTCTTTCCCATGTAATATTTCAAAAGTTCAGGAATCGTCATGTCGTGGCGCAGGATGATTGGCTCAAGGCGCATGTTCGGACCGATGAAATAGCTGAACTCGTCGGGTGAGATTTCGCCAAGACCTTTGAATCGGGTGATTTCAGGATGCGCGCCGAGTGATTTGATGGCGTCGACACGCTCTTCGTCAGTGTAGCAGTATCTTGTCTCTTTCTTGTTTCTTACGCGGAACAACGGCGTTTGTAAAATGTAAAGATGTCCGCCGCGCACGACGTCGGGGTAGAACTGCAGGAAGAACGTGAGCATCAGAAGGCGGATGTGCATGCCGTCGACATCGGCATCGGTGGCGATGACGATGTTGTTATATCTCAGATTCTCAATGCTTTCGTCGATGTTGAGCGCAGCCTGCAAGAGGTTGAACTCTTCGTTTTCGTAAACGATTTTCTTTGTCAGGCCATAGCAGTTGAGCGGTTTTCCGCGAAGGCTGAACACCGCTTGTGTCTGTGCGTCGCGGCTCTTGGTGATGCTTCCCGACGCACTGTCGCCCTCGGTGATGAACAGCGTCGACTCGAGTCGTTTCTCCTGGTTGGTGTTGTAGTGGATGCGGCAGTCGCGGAGCTTACGGTTGTTTAGGCTGACTTTCTTGGCACTCTCGCGTGCAAGTTTCTTGATGTTTGCCATGCCTTTGCGCTCCTTCTCGTTCTGGATGATCTTGCGCATCAGAGATTCCGCCACGTCGCTGTTCATGTGCAGGAACTTGTCGAAATGCCTCTTGATGATGTCGGTGATGTACATCCTGATGGTCGTCTCGCTTTCCTTGTCCATGTAGTTCGACGAGAATTTCGTCTTTGTCTGACCCTCAAACTCCGGTTCGTCGACTTTTATCGACAACGAAGCGATGAATGAGCTGCGGATGTCGGAAATCTCGTAATCTTTGTTGTAGAACTCTCTGATTGTCTTGGCAATAGCCTCGCGAAACACGTTAAGATGCGTGCCGCCGAGAGGGTTGTACTGACCGTTGGCGAACGGGAAATACTCTTCGTTGGATGTGACGTTGGAATGAGTGAACGCGCATTCGAAGTCGCCTTCTTTGATATGAATGATAGGGTAGGCGCATGTCTCGAGCTTGCCTATTTTGCGTGTCAGCAGGTCGAGGAGACCGTTTTTAGCCTGATATTTCTGTCCGTTGAGAATCAAAGAGAGACCGCTGTTGAGGAAGGCGTAGTTCCACACCATCTCGTCGACGTATTCCATAAGGAAATGGTAGTTTCCGAACAGCTCTGCATCCGGGACGAATGTTATCTCGGTGCCGTTTTTCTGGTCTGTCGGCATTATTTCCGACTCTGACAGCAGTTCGCCTTTTGAGAACTCGACGACTTTTGTCATGCCGTCGCGGAACGCCTGTGCGCGGAAATATGATGAAGCTGCGTTGGTGGCTTTGGCGCCCACGCCGTTGAGACCGACCGACTTCTTGAACGCGCCGGTGTTGTATTTTCCGCCGGTGTTCATCTGTCCCATGCAGTCCTTGAGGGAGGCGAGAGGGATGCCGCGCCCGTAGTCGCGCACGCGCACCTTGCCGTCGTTGATGTTGATTTCAATTGTCTTTCCAGCCCCCATGTTGAACTCGTCGATGCTGTTGTCGACGATTTCTTTCAGGAGGATATATATTCCGTCGTCGTGAGCCGAGCCGTCGCCAGCCTTGCCGATGTACATGCCAAGACGCTTGCGGATATGCTCATTCCACGAAAGATGCTGGATGGCATCATCGTTGTAGTCGACAGGATTAACAGATGTTGTAAAATCTAACTCGTTGTCTTCCAATGCGTTGCTCTCAATAATTTCTTCCGCCATGTTCTCAAAAAATTCTTTGCGCAAAGATAATAAAAAAATCATATTTTTGCACGTTTTTTTGAAATTAATTATGGATAACAAAATAACTTCAAACAAGAAAGTTTTCGGCACGATTTGCGGTATCCTCGCGGCTGTGTTTTACGGCACGAACCCGCTTGGCGCGCTGAAGCTTTATGAGCAGGGCATGAACACCAATTCCGTGCTGTTCAGCCGTTTCAGCATGGCATGGATTATCATCTCTATCATATTGATTGTCAGAAAGGAACACCTGAAAGTGACTAAAAAGGAGTTCGGCACTCTTACTGCCCTCGGCTTGCTTTTCACAGCTTCTTCGATGACGCTGTATTTCAGCTTCAAATACATCGCGGCGGGAGTGGCATCAACGCTTCTGTTCACATATCCCATCATGACGGCGGTGATAATGGGCTTGTTTTTCAAGGAGAAAGCAGGATTCAAGACTATAATCGCCATAGTTTTGTCGCTTGTGGGCGTGCTTTTGCTTTATTGGAGCGATGCCGGAGGCGCTTTGGACACCCTTGGCGTGATTCTGGTGCTCGTTTCGGCTCTCACTTACGCCATTTACATCATCGTGGTGAACCGTTGCCCGCTTGAGATGTCGTCGTTTAAGATTAATTTCTACGTGGTGCTTTATTGCGCTATCGGAATGGCGGTGTTTGCCTGGCTTACCGGAAATCCGTTGAAGCTTCCGCATAATGCCGTGAGCTGGTTTTACTCCGTATGGCTCGCTGTTGTCCCTGCCACTTTGTCGCTCGTACTGATGGTTTACGCTTCGAAATATGTGGGAGCCACGCCGACAGCAATCCTCGGCGCTTTGGAGCCTTTGACAGCCGTATTAATCGGAATTTTCGTATTCAACGAGGCTTTCGGTTTGCGTCTCGCAATCGGTATCGTGTTGATTCTCGGCGCGGTGATTATCACGGCATACCAGCCTAAAAAGAAATATTAGCCTGACATTGTTATTTGTAAAGTTTTCAGCACTGCTTCTCTCCTGTGTGAAGCAGCCCGAGCCCGTTGTGGAGCAGCAGCCCTCTATAAGACCGGCAATGCGCAGTTGAACCGATTTCGTTCTGTAGATACGTGCCATGGCGCGTCTCTACGTCGTCGTTTTATGTGCGGGAAATGTTAAAAATTGTTAAAATCCAGTTTTATGTTTATAAAACATTGATAATCAACCACCCCCCTAAAAAATTTCCTCAAATCTCCATGTTTTATTAAAAAATTTTATAAATTTGCCAATGATACATATTTAATAACTTAAACACTTCGAATTATGAAAACATTTACACTAAAGAGCTTTGTTTTTCTGTCGGCTCTGTTGACTTTTTCCGAGTCTTATCATGCATATTCCCAACCTGGCGTTTATCAAACAGGTCAGCAATGGAACGTTTATACTACCCCCACATCGACGACAATACAACCCAGCACCATCATCTTTTATTTTAATCAGTATGCACAATATAATGGGTACGTTTACAAGATGCTGTATTGTGATAGTGGTGATATTGTTGGGATTTCTTATGGCATGTACCGTGAGGAAGATGGTAAGGTTTTCATGAGAAAAATCAACAATTGGAAACAGGTTTCGGAAGAATACCTTATATATGATTGGAAATTGAATATTGGTGATACTGCGTACGTTCAACTTGAAAACAACGAGACGGGATTGGTGTTGGATGCTGTGACCGACACCATTATTAATGATGATGAAAGGCGTGTTTTTCATCTTCATTATGAGACAAATGCCGACTTAACCGAGGTTTGGATAGAAGGAATGGGCAGTGAATTGGGATTCCCTTTCAGTGGTACGAGAAACAATCCTGTCAACCCCTTCTATTACCCGATGACAACAGAAATGCTGTGCTATTATGAGGACGGGGTATTGTGTTGGGATAACCCGAATTATGACGAATGTGTTATAAACTATTGGGATGTACCAGAAGATCATGTGGCTGATGTATGGGTGTATCCTAATCCAACGCGGGACGTTGTTTCCATTAAGCATGGTGATCAAATTTGTGAAACAATTGAGATTTTCGACTCTTTTGGCAGAATGTTGTATCATGACATTATGAATGAGGCGGAAAAAACCATTGACATTAGCATGTTTCCCAAAGGAGTGTATTATGTTTTATTATATGGCTCTAATAATACCAAATGTGAAACATTACTAGTTTTATGAAGCGAATGATTTTTACCACAGTGTAAACTTCCCCTTTTTAGGACAGTCATTAATTAGACGGCAAGGAATACACCGAAAGAATCGTGAAGGAATAACCATTGTAAAACTAATGGTTTATAACCATGTCTTTTATTCCGGCAATCAGCATTTTGATGTCTTCTTTCGTCACAAGAAGCTTCTTGACCGATGTTTTGCTGAGTTTCTTGAAGATAACCCACTGATAGGTGATTATTCCGAAGTTGGTCAGTGAGGCGGAGATACCGGCGCCGACCATCCCGAACGTTGGAATCAAAAGGTAAAGCGACGGAATAGTTACAGCCAGTCCTACTAAAGCGGCGTAAAGATTGTGCTGCGGTTTGTTGATGCCTGAGAAATAATGGCTGAAGACCATGTGCATCGCCATAAAGACAACGCCGGGCGCCAAGGCGACCATCACCATGCGCATCGCGGCGAAATCTTTGGTGAAAAGCCATGAATAAACGCTCGTCGGGATGATGCAGACAATGAATATGCAAATCGCTGTCAGTATGGTGGCGGTCTTCAAGAGCTGAACAGTGATTTTTGCAGCTAAGTCGTTGTCGTTCAAATTGCTTATTTTAGAAAACTGCACCATGGCGATGCTGTGTCCTATCATCTTCGGCGATTCCGACACCTGTGTCGCCGCGTTGAACACCCCGACAGGCGCATCACCCCAGAATCCTTTGATAATTAGGAAGCTGAGCCTGCGGTTTAACATCGAAACCAATGTGGAAAGCTGTATTATACTGCCGAATTTGAACATCTCCTTCACCGTGCCGATAACCGAATCGTCGCCTTTTTCCTTCAGGTAAGGCCAAATCTGTGTCAAACCGCACAGATAGCTTACTGTGTAACCTGTTAGGAAAGAATAAACTGCAGCGTCGGCGTTGCGGATGTCGAAAACGAAAATATACACCAGCATCGAGCACATCTGGGTCATGAACTGTATGATAAACAACATGTTGTTTGTTCCGACGCGCTCTTTGCCGAGCATGGTGGTGAGGTTGAAATTGTGCAGACTGTAAACAAAAACAATAAGCAACACCATCCAGTGATAGCCTTCTGGGATGAACTCCGCGCTTTCGCCGAAAAATTTTGAGAAATGATGGCTGAAACTCTCGGGAATGAAAGAGAAGAGATATATCATCAGCGCGTAAAAAGCTACAATGAGAGCCGACCAGATGTATGAAATCTTGAACAGCGTGCGGTACGATTTCCGTGGCGTGAAATAAACAAGACCGCTTCCGGCAAGAAGCTCAACGCCGATGAGAAGCAACGACACGTCGAGAAGCACAATGCCGCACACACCCCAAGCTTCTGCGCCGAGATAATGCGAGGCGAACCACAGCGTGATGAAACCGCAGATGGCGTTGAGAACACGCGTGCCGAATGTGCCGAAGATTTTCTTTATCATATCTTAATGTTTAAATCGTTGTCTGATTTGTTGACAAAATCCTGTCAAAGTGAACGTGAACCTTTTGGCATCAAACACGGTAATGTCGCCATCGCTGTTGAGCGTGTGAACACCTTTATTGTACGACCAATTATTGTCTGGTTTTATTTCTTTTACTTCTTTTTCAATATATTGATATTCATTTAGTTTAATTATCTTATTTAAAGTTATACTTTCACCATAGTGTCGGGTGCTGTTTTGCGCCGGACGAACCAATTCTCCATCTGTTTTTGTTATCTTTCCAGCCGGTCTAGCGCTATGGCAATCCACCTTGACGGGGTTATTGTAATGCGGACGGTAAGGACCGCGCAGGTCGTCGGCAACAAATAATAATAGGTGGGTGTGAGCCTGGTTTTGCGGTGTCGTGAACAGATACCATCTGCCGTCGTTGTGATGATATAATGTTGAATCAACGAAATATCCATGCAATAAATCACAATCCCATTGTAGAGACGCGCCATGCCACGTCTCTACGAAACGATACAATGATACCCTGTTCGTTTTGTTTGCCTCAGGAATGCAATATATAACGTCTTGATATTCAAATACAAAAGGGTAGGACCTGTGTTCTGGGAAATCTGTAATCTTGTGATAAACTTCGAAATTTTCCGATTTCTTTGCCACAGCGAGGTCTGCTTTGCCGTTTTTGTTCGAAAACCATTCGAAAAACAAATATGTGTCGTCCTTGGTCGTGATAATGAACGGGTCGGCGAAGTAGTCTGATTTCGGCGGTTTTAACCAATGGATAGTTGACTGTAAAGACTGATGAAAATCCGTCTCAAATGGGTGCATGCAATATCCCACATTCCAATCTTCTTGCCGGAAATAATAATTCCAATGGAAAACAACCTTGCGCCATAAACACAGCCAGAAATATTTGAGCATCATGAAGTTACGTGGCGGATGCTGTATCGGTGCCTTCGATTGTGACAGTTCCGGCTCAAGTTTTCCGTTGACAATCAGTTCTTTGGCAACCTGTAAAGGCATGAAAACTGATTCTTCCAACAACCTGTTAAGATTGAATTTGTATGAGTGTAACACCGTGTCAAGTTGTATTCTCTTGAGAATCAGACCTTTATCCAATTCGTCGGTCAGTTGTTGCAATATAACTCCGTTTCTCGGAATGTCGCGCATGAACTCCCAGAATCCGGGGGGACCGCCGCGCACAACACGTTCATCATCATGGTGGAACGACCAGATTCCGTATCTTGCACTCGTCAAGACATCACCTCGAATGATGTCAAAACCGAAACGTAGTATAAAATCGAGGTCAAATGCCTTTATTTTTTCAACGTCTTCTGGTTTGAAATACGTGGAAATGCCTTTGATTATTGGGATAACGGTCATTTCGACAGGAATAGACGTGCCATGGCACATCTCTGCAAAAGACGTGCGGCGTTTAGCTTCCGGTTTAAACCAAAATCTATGCCAAATCCTGAACAGAATCTGTCGATATGGATAATGAATCATCTTATCTCCAAACGACTTGTATGGCTTCGTCTCGTTACCGTTTTTAATAATCAAAGCGAGTTCTATGTCATTGTCAATCAACAATTTGATAGTATCAAACTGCCATTGCTCGACAGTGTCGCCGTCGACCATAACACCAAACCGAATCTTCCTTTTTAGCTCTTCCATCGCAAATAAAGCGCAAAAATAATGAAATTATTTTATAAAATTATAAATCACGGCAATAATAATTTGCGTATCTTTGCGCTTTTTAAGAATGATAATGAAACTGTCGGTCGTTATAGTCAACTACAACGTGGAGCATTTCCTTGAGCAATGCCTCTATTCGGTACGAAGAGCGATGCAAGGCATTGAGGGAGAGGTGTTTGTCGTTGACAACAATTCCGTTGACGGCTCTCTTAAGATGCTTGCGGCGAAGTTTCCGGAAGTGAAAGTCATTGCCAACAAAGACAACGTGGGCTTCGCAAAGGCTAATAATCAGGCGATTAGGATTTCCACGGGACAATATGTGCTGCTTCTGAATCCAGACACTGTTGTCGAGGACGACACTTTCAGCAAATGCATCAGTTTCATGGATTCGCATCCTGATGCTGGCGGTCTCGGTGTGAAGATGGTCGACGGAAAAGGTCAGTTCTTGCCAGAGTCAAAGCGCGGACTGCCGACCCCGATGACTGCTTTCTATAAGATTTTCGGGCTTTCCAAGCTGTTCCCGCACTCGAAACGCTTTTCGAAATACCATCTCGGCTATCTCCCTGAAAATGAAGTGAATCCGGTGGATATTTTGGCAGGAGCCTATATGCTGATGCGTCGTGAAACCCTTGACAAATGCGGACTTCTTGACGAGACGTTTTTTATGTATGGCGAGGACATTGACCTTTCGTACCGAATCACTCTGGCGGGTTATAAAAACTATTATTTCCCTGAGACGCGTATCATCCATTATAAAGGGGAGAGCACCAAGAAGACAAGTGTCAACTACGTGCTTGTATTTTACAAGGCGATGGAGATTTTTGCAAAGAAACATTTCGGGCAGCAACGCGCAAGACTGTTCTCGTTTTTCATCAATTTCGCCATATATTTCAGGGCTTTCCTCGCGCTGATGTCGCAGTTTCTGGGCAAGATTTACATGCCACTCATCGATTTCACAGTAGGCTATGCAGGTCTTGCCGCAATAAGCTATTATTGGGGACATTACATGATTTATGACGGCATCGGCTCGTATCCGATAACGCCTCTGTTTACGATAATCTTGCCATTCTATATGCTTGCCTGGCTTATAACGGCTTATTTTACTGGCGGTTACGACAAGCCGTACAGAATATATCCGTCGGCGGGCGGCGTGATGATTGGAAGCGTTCTGATACTTGTTCTTTACGCTTTGCTGCCGACGAGTCTAAGGTTTTCGAGGGCGTTGATACTCTTCGGAACCATCTGGATGGCTCTTCAAATGACTTTAAGTAGAACTTTAGGTTATATACTAAAACTCGCTGATTTCCAATATGGTAAAAATGCCAAAAAACGCTTTATTGTGATTGGAAATTCAGATGAGACAAAGCGCGTTGAACAGCTTTTGAAGAGCACTTCGATAAAACCAGATTTCATCGGTCTGGTTGCCCCGACAAACGGTTTCGAGGTGCCGGAAAACTATCTCGGCAACCTCACTCAGGTGCCTGACATCATCACAATTTACAAAATCACGGAGATAATTTTCTGCTCAAAAGACATCACGCATCAGGAGATAATTGACAAGATGGTGGAATGGCATGCGAGCAACCTTGACTACAAGATCGCGCCAGTCGACACGCTTTCAATCATCGGAAGCAACTCGATAAATACGAGAGGAGACCTCTATACCGTTGATATTCGGACAATTAACACGGTGCCGAACAGAAGAAAGAAGCGTCTTCTCGACTTTTCATTGTCGTTTTTCGGAATCGTTTTCTGGGTTTTTGTGGCATGGTTTATTAGAAAACCGGTCAAGTTCCTCGGCGATTGTTTCAGAGTCCTTTTCCGCGGATACTCCTGGGTTGGCTATTGTCCTGTGGAATCCATTGACGGTCAACGACTTCCAGAGATAAAGAAAGGTGTTTACAATCCCGCTTCTATAGTGTCTGAAGATATCGACGACGAGGCGCGCGGGCAGCTTAATGTGATGTACGCCCGCGACTATACCGTTCTAAAAGATTTTAATATCTTGTTCAGAATGTTGCATAAACGTTAATTTTTTGTATATTTGCAATTTGAAAATCATTGTTTAATTAAAGATCATGTTGAATAGAAGATTTTTGAGAATCAAGGTGTTACAAGCACTCTACGCTTATCTTGAGTCAGGTGAGACCAACATTAACAACGGAATTAAGAATCTGCTTGAGAGCATCGAAAAGTTGTACGAGCTTTTTATCTGGCAGCTTTCGTTTCTCGTTGAAACCAAACGTTTTGCTGAGAATAAAATCACTGAAAACAAGCATAAATACATTCCGACTTACGAGGATTTGCACCCGAATATGAAATATGTCAACAACAGGCTTCTCAAAGTGATAGAGGATAATGTGGATTTCAAGAAACAGGAGGCTGCGTTGAAGATTAACTGGGCTGACGACCATCAGGATGTGGTGAAAAAATACTACACCATGATGAAAGACGCACCGGAATACAAGAAATACATGGCGGATAAAACCGACAATTTCGCCAACGACCGCAAGTTTATCGTCACAATGGTGGCGAATTATTTCGCGGATTTGGACGTGCTTCAAGACTTTTACGAAGATAAGAGCATTTATTTCTGTGATGATTATCATTTGGTTAGCTCAATGCTTATCGAGTTTTTCAGCAAGATGAAGAACTTTGACGTTTACAGCAAGCTGCCTACGATTTACAAGACCGACACGGTGGAGGCGAACGCCGACGAGAGATTCATTCAGGAGCTGTTCCGCGAGACCATCAAGCATGACGAGGAGTTCGGAAAGCTTATCGCCGAAAATACCAACAACTGGGAAAAAGAGCGTATCTGCCTGATGGACATGATTATTCTGAAGATGGCTCTCACCGAATTCGTCTGCTTCCCGTTCATTCCTGTAAAGGTCACGATGAACGAATACATTGAGATTTCGAAGTATTTCAGCACCCCGAAGAGCAAGATTTTCGTCAACGGAATCCTTGACAAACTGGCGAAAAAGCTTACAGAAAGCGGAAAAATCGCGAAAATGGGGATTGGAATGCTTGATAAATAGTTGTTCAGTTATTCAGTTAATCAGTTAATCAGTTTGAGAAATTTGAGATTTATATAATAAATTTGACAAAATAGCGTTGATGATATAAATGAAGATAAAAAAGCTGTTATCGGTAGTCGTAATGATGTTGTTTGTCGTTGATTTTCAAGGACAAACATCAAACGGCGCATACGGTTTCCTTGATGCCACAAACTCGGCGAGGGTGGCGGCATTGGGTAACACGCCGCTTGCGATTTACGATTCCGACATACAGCTTGGAATTTACAATCCTTCATTGATTAACAGCGACATGCACAATGCGATGGCGCTGTCGTACGTCAATTATTACGCTGGAATCAATTTCATGACCGCCCAATACGGACGCACTTTTGAGAATATAGGAAGTTTTGCGGGAACTATTCAGTTCCACAACTACGGAACCTTCAAATATGCTGATGAGAGCGGAAATGTCGACGGTGGAACATTCTCGCCGTCGGATTACAATTTAATGGTGGGTTGGGGACGCCAGCTTACGCCGCATTGGAGCATTGGTGCCAGCGTGAAGTTCGCAGGCATTCAGTATGAACAGTTTAAGACATTCGCGGTTGCAGTCGACGTGGCTGGAAGCTACAGGGCTGACAACGGATGGATGTTCATGGCGGTTGCAAGAAACATCGGCTACGAGCTGTATTCCAATTTTGAAGGCAGCAGAAACAAACTCCCGTTCAGGATGGCGGCAGGCGTTGCCAAACGTCTCGACCACGTGCCGTTTTTGTTCAACATAACATACGAGAACATTCAGAAATGGGACTTGTCGTATGACGATCCGCTTGATTTGGAAGGCAATTATGACGCTATTACAGGCACGGTGAGGGAGAAAAGTGATGCCGCTAAGTTTGCCGACAATCTGATGAGACATATTGTGTTCGGTGGCGAGTTTTATATCGGGAAGAACCTCGTTTTGAGGGCTTCGTACAATTACGGAATGAGACAGAACCTCAAAACCCCGACAGCCAAGGGGATGTGCGGCTTCGCATACGGCGTCGGAATAAATATATGGAAACTCAGTATCAACTATTCGCGTTCTGAAATGCACGTGTACGGCTCTCCAAACTACATCACCATCACGACAAATCTGGACCGTTTCACGAAAAAGAGCAATTAAATGTTTCTCAAAGAGTTAAAGTTGACGAATTTCAAGAACTTCGAGTCTGCGGACATGCGGTTCTCGGAGAAAATCAATTGTTTTGTGGGACATAACGGGGCGGGGAAGACCAATATTTTAGATGCGATATATTATCTTGCTTTCTGCAAAAGCTATTTCACGACCACCGACAGGCAGAACATCCGTCATGGTGAGGATTTCTTTGCGATTCACGGCGATTTCGTGACCGATAACGACGAGACAGAGACGATTTCTTGTGTGCAGAAGGAAGGCGCGAAAAAGTCGATTAAATGCAATAAGAAAGAGTATGAGCGACTGGCCGACCATATCGGGAAGATTCCGCTTGTGATGATTTCGCCTTACGACCGCGATTTGATTAACGACGGTAGCGACCTGAGACGCAAGTTCATCGACGGAGTGATTTCGCAGTTTGACTCAGTGTATCTTGGCGATTTATTGCAATATAATAAGGTGCTTGCGCAACGCAACACACAGTTGAAGCAGTTTTGGGAGAACCGTTATTTTGACGCGAGCCTGCTGGCGCTTTGGGACGAGCAGCTTGTACGTTACGCCACGCCGATTTATGAGAAAAGAAAGGCGTTTCTGCAGGATTTTATGCCGATTTTCCAGAAATATTACGATATCGTTTCTGGCACTTCTGAGAAAGTGGATATCGTTTATGAAAGTGCTTTGCACGAGAAACCGATGGAGCAGCTGCTTCAGGAAAGTCAGGAAAAAGACAGGTATTCATCTTACACCAATGTTGGAATCCATAAGGATGACTTGAATTTTCTTATTGATAATCATTTGGTTAAGAAATTTGGCTCGCAGGGACAGCAGAAGTCGTTTGTGGTGGCGGTGAAACTTGCCCAGTTTGATTTCAACTATCACAAAGTCGGGTTCAAGCCGATTCTGCTTCTGGATGACATTTTTGACAAGTTGGACGACAACAGGGTGGCACAGCTCGTGAAACTTGTTGGCAACGACCATTTCGGTCAGGTTTTTATTTCCGACACCCAACGACAGAGGATTCAATATCTGCTTGACAACATCGAAGGCACGCACAAGATTTTTGAAGTGAAACAAGGAAAAATTAAAGGCGATGAGTGATCCGAATCTGACGACTTTGGGCGATATGATAAAGGCGTTTTATCATGAAAACCATAGAGATAACGCTTTGGATGAGCAGAGGATTCTCGACTCGTGGAAAGACATCGTCGGGGAGTTCATCGCATCCCATACTTTGAAAACAAGCATCAGAAACGGCGTTTTTTACGTAAAAGTCGATGCCGATTCATTAAGAAATGAGCTTGTTTACGCCAAGTCGATGCTGTTGAAAAAGCTTAATTCAAAGGCGGAAAAGGAAATTTTAACAGATATTGTTATAATATAAAAAATATTTTGTATCTTTGCGCCGATTTTTGTTTTTTAGTAACTTATAAAAATACGTAATATGATTAACTCACAAGACATTAAGATCGGAAGCTGCATCAGAATGGATGGTAAACTTTATTTTTGCGTTGATTTCCAGCATGTGAAACCAGGCAAGGGTAACACTATCATGCGTATCAAGCTGAAGAGCGTAGTTGACGGCCGCACATTGGAGCGTCGTTTTGATATCGGTGAAAAACTTGAAGACGTTCGTGTTGAACATCGTCAGTATCAGTACCTTTACAAAGAAGGTGATGACTATATTTTCATGAATCAGGAAGACTACGAGCAGATTCCTCTTATGAAAGATCTTATTACAGGTGTTGATTTCCTTAAGGAAAGCGATATTTGCGACGTTGTTTTCGACACATCGACAGATTCAGTCCTTTTCGCTGAACTTCCAGTGAAGACTGTTCTTGAGGTTACATACACAGAGCCGGGCGAGAAGGGCAACACTGCAACCAACGCTATGAAAGAGGCCACCGTTGAGACAGGCGCAAAGGTAAGAGTGCCGTTGTTCATCAACACAGGCGATAAGATTAGAGTTGACACCCGCACAGGTGAATACACAGAAAGAGTAAGAGAATAATATGAGAATCGAACCAGCAACGACCGTCAAATGTATTGCTGATTTTATTGGCGCTACCAAGATTATCGGCGATGCCAACCGCACAATCACGGGGCTTAACGAGCTCCATGAGGTGGAGGCAGGTGACATCACATTTGTCGATCATCCGAAATATTATCAAAGAGTGCTGAGCTCTGCGGCAACAACCATCATCATCAACACTGCTGATGTGGAATGCCCGGAGGGTAAGACACTCATCGTCCACGACTGCCCGTTCGACGCGTTCAACAAGATTATCTTGTCGTATCGCAGATTCGAACCTGCTACAGCGATGGTGAGCCCGAAAGCCGAAATCGGCGAGGGTACAGTCATCCAGCCGGGCGCATTCGTGGCAGAGCATGTGAAAATCGGCAAGAACTGCATCATTCACGCCAACGTGACCATCAACAATTGGACTGTCATCGGTGACAACGTCATCATCAACAGCGGTACTGTCATCGCGGCTGATGCCTGTTATTTCCAGCATCGCGGCAAAGACCGTCAGGTGAAGTTCGAGTCATGCGGCAGGGTCGTTATTGAAGACGATGTAGAAATCGGAGCCTTGTGCGCCATCGACATCGGAGTCACAAGCGACACCGTGATTGGCAGAGGCACCAAGACTGACAACCATGTCCAGGTGGGACACGACGCCAAGGTTGGCAAGAACTGCTTCCTCGGAGCACATTGCGCCATCGGCGGAGTTTCAAGAGTGAAGGACAACGTTTCTATCTGGTCAATGTCGGCAATCAACAAAGACCTCGTCATTGCTGAAGGCACAACGGTTTTGGCCTACACAGCTGTCGATAAGGACACTGAACCTGGTGTGACATACTTCGGAATGCCAGCCATGGAAGCCAAGAAGAAGTGGAGAGAGATGGCGTGCGTGAGAATGCTGCCGGATTTGATTAACAAAATCAAATAAAAAAAAAGCTCAGCAAACGCTGAGCTTTTTTATTTTTAGTATTTCATCATTTCGATGAGGTCGACCATGCGGTTTGAATAACCCCATTCGTTGTCGTACCATGACAAAATCTTAACCATCTTGCCCATCACCATGGTGCTGTCTGCATCGAAGATTGATGAGTGTGGGTTGTGGATGATGTCGCAGCTCACGATAGGGTCTTCTGTGTATTCGAGGACGCCTTTCATCGGGCCTTCAGCGGCTTCTTTCATGGCGGCGTTGATTTGTTCCTTTGTGGCTTCTGTCTTCAGTGTGCACACGAGGTCGACGAGTGAGCCTGTCGGGGTAGGGACGCGCACTGCGATGCCGTCGAGCTTGCCGTTGAGGTCAGGGATGACGATACCCACTGCCTTTGCTGCACCTGTTGTTGTCGGAATCTGTGACATGGCGGCTGAACGTGCACGGCGAAGGTCGCTGTGTGGGCCGTCGAGAATCACCTGGTCGTTGGTGTAGCTGTGGATTGTTGTGATGTAACCCTGTTCGATGCCGAAGCGGTCGTTCAAGACTTTGGCGACAGGGGCGAGGCAGTTTGTTGTGCAAGAAGCGTTTGATACGCATTCTATCTCGTCGGTGAGTTCGTTGTTGTTGACGCCGACAACGATTGTTGCGTCGATTTTATCTTTTGAAGGGGCTGAAAGGATGACTTTCTTGGCGCCGTTCTTGAGGTGGTCGCCGTAACCGCCTTTTGCGCTTTCCTTTGAGCGGAAGATACCTGTTGACTCTACAACCACGTCTGGAGTCTTAGCCCATTTGATGTTGATAGGGGCGCGCTCGGCTGTTACAGGGACGCGTACGCCGTTGACTATCAAGGCTGTCTCGTCGAAATCTACTGTGCCAGGGAATTTGCCCTGTGTTGAGTCGTATTTCAGAAGATGTGCCAGAACCTTTGTGCTTGTGAGGTCGTTGATGCCCACCACTTCGAGGTTAGGGCGCTCGCAGCAGATGCGGAAAACGTTGCGGCCGATACGACCGAAACCGTTGATACCTACTTTAATTTTTTCCATATTATCGAAAATTTAATATTTTTAATATTCTTAAAATCAATCCGCAAAGATATAAATTTTATTGGAATGATGAAGTGATTTTTAAAATATTTTAGAGTTGTTGGATGAGTTTCATGGCGTCAGTCATGATGTCTTCATGGTCGAAAGCCAGTTTCGGCAGCGCCGACAGAGGAAACCATTGTGCTTTGGCGGCATCGTCAAGGCCTTTTACTTTTCGGGGATAGTCGATGACGGCGAAATAGGCCATGGTGACGGTGCGTCCGCGAGGGTCGCGGTCGACTTTCGAATATACTCCGATTTGATGGATTTCAGTCACTTTCAATCCTGTTTCCTCTTCGAGTTCGCGAATGGCGCATTGTTCCGCGGTCTCGTCCATGTTCATGAAACCGCCTGGGAACGCCCAACAGCCTTTGAACGGCTCTTTGCCACGCTGAATCAGAAGCACCTGAGGCTCTTTCCCCTTCGTAACCACCACGCAGTCAGCAGTGACCGCTGGTCTTGGATAATCATACGTAAATGCCATACTTCTTCTTTTAAGACTGCAAAATTAAGATTTTAACATGAGATTTCATTAAATTTATGAAAATTTGTGATAATTCGTGTTGAAAAAAACTCTATATTTGCTTTTTAAATGGACATTGAACATGATGAAAAGCAGGGACTCCATCTTTGTCAAACGTTACTATTTCCCTTGCGGGGAGTTGATGTTTGGCTCGTATGGCGAGAATCTTTGCCTTTGCAGATGGGTTGACTGTAAAAACCAAAGATTAATTGATTACAGACTACAGAGAACGCTGTCGGCACGTTTTGTGGAGAATGGCACAAACGATGTTATTGAGATGGCGCGGCAACAGCTTAACGATTATTTTTGGAACAAAAGCCGGGAGTTTAACGTCCCGTTGCTTTTTGTTGGCACCGATTTTCAAAAAAGCGTTTGGAGCGAGCTTCTGACGATACCTTACGGTACTACCGTTTCGTATGGCGATATTGCACAGCGTCTTGGAGATCCTGAGACCGCCCGTGCCGTTGCAAACGCCTGTGCTCTGAATGCGATAAACATCATAGTTCCATGTCACCGCATTATTGGAAACAACGGAAACCTAAAGGGTTACAGTGGCGGATTAGTGAAGAAAACCTACCTGCTTGATATGGAAGGTTCTAATATCTAATGAATTTTTCAGTGACTCCGTTGCCTTTCACAAAATAAACGCCGCTTTGGATTCCATGCAGATTAAGCACTCCGACTCCAGTCTCAAACTGTTCTTGTAAGATTGTCCGTCCTTGAATGTCAACGACTTCAATAGTGGTGGGGGAGTCCAATTCAATAATGATGTCACCTGAAGTGGGATTCGGATAAATATTCAGACTTCCAGTGGCCGGATTATTGACTTTATCATATGCGTTTTTTCCTGTGAAGAAGTCGTGGATATACTTCATGTATCCAATATCATATTGACTATCAGAATGATACCAGGTATGGTTGCCACCGATGACCTTGATATGGCGTAGCTCCTTAGTACCAGGATAAACATACTGAACAAACCTTAACCCGTCGTTTTGCGTGTCAGGCAAAGTGTCGATGACTGGCTCGGTGGCGCATCCGTTGGCATTTTTCCAATAGTTGAGGATGTTGTCAACGCTGAGTCCAAGTTGGTATCCAAAATATTCCGAGCCGCCGTCGTAGCCCACGACAGGGTCGTTTGTCCCATGAATGTCAAGCAATCTGACAGGAGCCGCGGCGGTGTGATTTGCCATATAAGTGGTTATTAGTCCGCTTACAGGAGCTGCTGCGTTGATGCGGTCGCCGTGTTCTATTGCCATCCGGTGCGACATGAAACCGCCCATTGAAAATCCTGTGAAGAAGATACTGTCTTGATTTACTGGATATTGCACTGCCAGACTGTCGAGGAGCGCCATCAGGAAACCAGAGTCGTTGGTGGTGCTGGCGGTGAGACCTGCGTTCCACATCGAACCGTAGCCTTCATTAAGTGCCTGCGGGATGACAACCATCCAGCCGAAGTCTTCCGCGACTTGCGTGAAGTTGAATTCCTGGTCGCATCGTGTGATGTTGTCGCCCAAGCCATGCAGGAAAAACATCACTGGCAGCGACTCGTAATTCTCAGGAGTTCTTACCAAATATTGTCTTTGCACATTCTGCCATTCGAATGTCTGGATCTGAGCGAAGCAACGTCCGCCGAAGAGTATCGTTAAAATCGTGATTAGTAAAAAGTTGCGAGTTTTCATTTTGAAATTTTTTTAATAATTGTTGTCAAAATCATCTGCACACTATCGTTATCTCGTGAACGATGGTGTAGTCATAGTCTTCGTCGTATATTGTAGCACAAGCGTCTCTCTCGCTTTTATATGATTTTTTTTCACCGCGACGGATGGTGTCAATGTGGCTCTCCTTGTCGTCGAAATACAGCTTGTCAACTTCGTATGTCACGCTGTCGCCGTTAATCTCAATGACTTTTATCAGCGTTTCGTCAGGGTCGAATCTGTAGCCTTGTTTTAGGAGTATGGCGTCGCTGTTCTTGATGTCGCCGACTTTTGTCATGACGAGGAATGTTGCACCATGACTGAAGTCGAAGCCTTTGTCGAACGTGCTGATTACACATGTTGGGGTTTTCGATGCGGGTTTGCATTGGAAGCTGTCATAATCCAGCTCGTCGTAGTCCCAGTTGCCTTCTATCACGAGTCCGTCGGCATAGGTGTAAACGCCGTGTCCATGTTTCCTGTTGCCAACGAACTCGCCTTCGTAGACATTGCCGTTGGCGTAGTGGCATGTGCCGTGTCCGCAAAGACCGCCGTTTTGAAACTCTCCTTCGAAGCAGTCGGATGCGCCGCTGAACTCGCCGTCGTAGCTGCTTTTAAGAAGCACTCCCTGTCCGTTTCCCTTGCCGTCGCGGAACTCTCCGGTGTATTCTTCCGTGATGGAGCTGAGGTGTATACCCACCTCGTCGACCTTTGTCGACTTGCCTTGACCGTGTTCTTTGTCGTCGAGCCATTCTCCGATGTATTCATATGAATGACGTGCGGCGCCGGCTTTGTTAAACTGTTTGTATTTGCCTTTTCCGCAGCGTTTTCCGTCGCGCCATTCACCGTAATAATCGCCCCAATAACCGTTGAGTTTGTAGTCCATGTGGCCGTTGCCGTGAGGAAGCCCTTGTTCGTTAAGTTGTCCGGTATAGGTGCCTTCTTTAAAAACCTTTTTCACAGAACCTTCAGGTACCAGTTCCATTTTATGTTCCTCGTAGAGTCTGGCGCATTCCTCATTTTGGAGTTCCATTCCATATTTCCAGTATTCCAGCGCTTTATTAATCTCTGGTTCGCCAGTGGGCGATTCATAGCCTTTGTATGCCAGTTTTCCAAGATGGATGAGCGCATCTGTGTTGTCGTAGTCTAATGCATCGGCGAAATCGATTGCCGCAAGATAAGGAGCCGTGTCCTCGTTTATGAGACCTCTCAAATAATAACAGCTTCCGATATAAGGCGCATATTCTTCGGGCTTGCCGGTCTTTTCAAACCAGTCTATAGCTTTTTCAAGCCATTCCTTGGCTTTTTGTTCGTCGTATTGTTCTTCATAATAATAAGCAGCCAACGCCACCGCCGAAGGGATGTCCTTGTGGTTTGCGGCACGGGTGAAGTATTTTACGGCTTTTTCCATGTCTGTATCATACAGCTCGAACGCCTGATTGCGGTAGTCTATAGTGTCCATGATGCGAGTTTTTCTTTGTGCAAAGATATTAAATTTTTAAAATTTTTAATGAAAATTTGTTATTTTTGCATTGAATATTTAAATATTATGAGCGAGACTTTCAAATCACAGGCATTGGAGGCTAACTTAGCCCAGACGCGTTATAAGGATATTTTCATTCCAGAAGAGTATAAGGCGTTTATAGCGTTGAGCGCCAATTATTTCGGCATA
This sequence comes from Bacteroidales bacterium, assembly GCA_017553625.1. Taxonomy (GTDB): domain Bacteria; phylum Bacteroidota; class Bacteroidia; order Bacteroidales; family F082; genus Limimorpha. Next base: position 156,692 of record JAFZKP010000047.1, on the reverse strand, counting down.
AACAAACGTGCGTCGGAGTGCATCACCGAGTACCATCATCCGCTGTCGAATCACACTTTCGTGACTGAGGAGCTGAGAAAGATTCTGATGGACGATTTCTGGTTCTACACCCGCGACGATGTCCCTGCCGACACTCTGAAACTGCCTCTTGAAATGATGCGCAGCCTCTTGAAACCCGAGGTCGCGTTGAAACTTCGTCTGAACATCGTCATCACTTTGATGGAGTTTGCCAATTTGGTGATAACAAAGTCGTCTAAGCATTCGATTCTTATTGAATTGGTTTTCAATATCTTGACAGATAAATTTGAAGGGAATAAAGATTGCTACATCCTTGCCACGAAACATGCTGAGCGTTATTTGGATAACGTCGCGAAGGATTCACAATTCAGTGAGTCGGCTTGTAATCTGTTGAGAATGATGCTTCTGGAGAATTATCGTTATTGGCAGACGACTTCGGATGTTGAACAATGGGTCGCTGACAATGCGATTATCCTTTCCGACGAGGAGAAGAATGTGATTGTCGATGAGGTTGGCGAGCCTTATTTCTGTGAGTTGAAAATGAATCTGAACAATGCTCGGTCGTGGGATGCTTTGGCGGAATTGCCTCATTTTGAGCAGGTTGCGAAGCGTTTTACTGAATCCGAGAGGCTGTTTCCGCATTTTGTTACAAAGTTCCATTATGTGTTTTTCCTGCTGCACATTCCTGGTATGGAGAGCCAGCGTGAACGCCTGATTTGGAACATGGACCGCATGATGCGCGACGCCATCGATGAGATGCCGCAAAACGAACTGATTCCTTTCATCGACACTATTTTTGACCTTGCAAGAGAGTTGCGCAAGAATTATACTTCGGCGGTGCTTGATTTCCAACTGACTTTGGGCAAGAAAATCATCGATGTGGATACCACTGAGATGAAAGAAATCGTGAATCATTTCGAAAAACGACTCATCGAGTTCGGTTTTGTCACGCCAGGCAATGTTTTTGTGAACGAGGACTGGCAACTGTCAGTAAATAAAGACCATATCAAGAATATTAGAGTATGGCTTGAACTTATCGAATACTCTAAAACGCCGTTGGAGAAGCTGCTTTCATCATTGATTGTCAACCTCAAACTTGGCGGTATTTTCCTGAGCGACACGGATCTTTTCCAAAGGGAAATCACGAAGATTCTGAACTCCAATATCACTCCTTATTATAAAAAGGTAAAGCAGCTTTCACGCATATTCCCTGTGTATTTCAACGAGATAGGGGCGGAGGGCGAGATTCGTAATGTCACGACAAATATGGATGAGATAGGGTTGCGTCAGGACAAGCTTGTGCATTTTTTGAGGAAGCAGGTGCATACCGAGAGCAACAACACACTCATTGCGCTCACTTTCGATGTGTTCAAATTCTGGAGCGACGGCAATTTGATGGATTTGAAGCCTATTTTGCCGAAAAACGTGTTTGAAGCAATCGACATGGAGAGCGAGTATTTCGTTCATATTCACAACCTTGTGCAGACTATGTGCGAGATTTCGAGCCTCAATCCAGAGGACGTTCTGATGCTTTCACGCGACGATTTTGAAAATCTTATCAAAAAGGCGGCTGACCGCATCAACCTTGATGGGGAAATATATGACCGTGAGCATCTTCGCCTTATGGATACCCGCGATTTGTACGCTTATCTGCGTGAGAAATACAGCTTCGAGTCAGTCAATATTTTCGCTTATCTGCGCAACTATCCGTTTATTTCTGACAACGAGATTGATGAGTTCGAAAAAGCTTATAAATCAAAGGATTTGAACAAATCGATAACGATGATTTATGCCTTCATGGAGAAGTTGAAGAGCATCATTTTCAATCCGGAACAGAGCGAAGGGTGGGAAAATATCTATCACAAACGCCACATCGCCATCGGGATTCCGTCGATGTACGGCACTTATCGCGAGAACAAGTTCGAGGCTATGGGCTTGACTTTCAGGCTTGAACGTGTCGCCACGCAACTCATGGAGAAGGTGGTGCAGAGCATCAATCTTGAATATATCTCCGAACGTACGTTGAATCAGATATACAGGATTTTAAGCTATTTCCGCGACGGTCTTGCGCTTGACGGCATCACCAACCAGAGTTTCAACTCGAAACTTGACATGCTGCGTTACAGTTTGACATCGCGAAGCTTCTCGTTCGGTCAGTATATCAACATTTTCCAGTTCATTGCCGAAGACGTGCGCCGTATCATCATAAAATTCTTCATAAAATCGTACGAATATCCGCTGAAGATAGTGATTCCGCAGCTTTTCGATGCTGAAAACAAGCTCAGCGAGCGGGATATGGCGGCTTTGATAAGCAAGAAATCGGAGGAGTTTCATCGTGACTTGCTGTCGGACGCATTCCTGATGCAGCCTCTCGACAATTTTATTGGAAGGATTCTTAACTCGTTGAGAACCATGGAGTCAACGCTTGACCCGAAGCTCATCAGCGATATAATGACGTATAATTCAGAGCTGCTGATAAGTCAGTTCTGGGAGCCGACGCCGAAGATGGACAACCAGGTGTTTATCGGTAACAAGGCGAACAATCTGAAGACCCTTTATTTGAAGGGAATGCCGGTGCCTCCTGGATTTGTCATCACAACTGAGGCTTTCCGTAGAAACGAGACCATCAACACTATTCCAGAGCTTCGTACCGAGATTCATGGGATGCTGAAACAATATATGGCTGAGCTTGAGAATATCAGCGGGCGCAAGTTCAACAACGCGGAAGCTCCGTTGCTCGTCTCGGTGCGTTCGGGTACCGCCATCTCTATGCCTGGCGCAATGGACACGTTTTTGAATGTTGGATTGAATGACGAGTTAGTTGAAAAAATCGCTGAAGACCCTTCAAAATCATGGGCTATCTGGGATTCGTACCGTCGTTTCCTGCAGAGCTGGGGCATGGCAAAAGGCATCCATCGCGACGTTTTCGATGAAGAAATCAACACATTTAAGACGATTTATGATGTCAAGCAGAAAGTGGATTTCGATGCTGGACAAATGCGGGAGATGGCGTATTCATATAAGAAAATCCTTGAAAACCACGGTGTTGTGCTCGAACAAGACCCGTTTAAGCAGATTGTCGATTGCGTGAACATGGTGTTCGACTCATGGAATTCAGAGCGTGCTTTGGCATATCGCAGACATCTCAGCATTTCGGAAAACTGGGGAACGGCAGTCATCGTTCAGCAGATGATTTACGGAAACATCAGTGAGGTGTCGGGCACTGGCGTGGTGTTCACCCAGAATCCGCATCGTGAGCGTCCGGGCGTGCATCTGTATGGTGACTTTACCATGCGCAGCCAGGGCGAAGATATCGTTGGCGGACTCGTGAAGCCGTTGCCGATAGGCGAGACGCAGCGTAAAGCGGCGAACCTTGACGGTCCTTCGATGCAGACAGCGTTGCCTGAGATTTACAAGAAGATTTATTCGATTGCGAAGACCTTGACCGAAGACCTCGGCTACGCCCCTCAGGAGATGGAGTTTACGTTCGAGTCCGACAAGCCTGAAGATTTCCATATCTTGCAGATTCGCGACCAAGATTTGAAACTTGAAAACACCGTGAACGCTTTTGTGCAGTCGCCTCAGGAGATGAACCAGATAGGTCGTGGCATGGGCATCGGCGGTGGCGCGATGAACGGTCTTGTGGCGTTTAATGAAAACGATATCAAGATGTTACGCGCGAAATATCCAGATGATAATGTGCTCCTTGTGCGTCCTGACACCGTCCCTGACGACATCGGTCTGATTTTCGACACCGATGGCTTGCTCACGGCACGAGGTGGTGCGACATCACATGCTGCTGTCACCGCAGTGCGTCTCGGAAAAGTGTGTGTGGTGAGCTGTATCGAGCTGATGGTCGACGACGAGAAACATTGCGCCGAACTGAACGGTCATAAACTACAGGCAGGAGATAAGATTGCTATCGATGGAAATCTTGGTTTGGTGTATTTGGGACATTATGCCACCGAAAAGATGAAAATAGGAAACGGGTATAATTATTAGTTTACAGTTATTCAGTTATTCAGTTATTCAGTTGTTCAGTTAGTCAGTTGTTCAGTTGTTTAATTAAAACTGATTAACTGACTAACTGGTTAACTGAATAACTATTTGAAGTATCTGTTATACAGTCCTTCAAATCCTTTGCCGTGACGTGCCTCGTCTTTTGCCATCTCGTGAACTGTGTCGTGGATAGCATCGAGGTTACGCTCTTTTGCCACGCGGGCGATGCGCATCTTATCCTCGCAGGCGCCGCATTCGGCAACCATACGTTTCTCGAGGTTGGTCTTGGTGTCCCAAACGACATCACCGAGCAATTCAGCGAACTTGGCGCAGTGGTCAGCCTCTTCAAAAGCGTAACGTCTGAAAGCCTCAGCAATCTCAGGATAACCCTCACGGTCGGCCTGACGGCTCATGGCGAGATACATACCAACCTCGGTTGCTTCTCCCATGAAATGGGCGTTCAAATCCTTAATCATGTCATCGCCGGTGCCTTTGGCAATACCGACGACGTGTTCGGTCACGAAATTGAGTTTTGCACCCTCATCGAGGACCTTCCATTCAACAACCTGTTTGCACTGTGGGCATCTTTCAGGAGCTTCTTCTCCTTCATAAACGAAGCCGCAAATTGGACATACGAATTTCTTTTTCATGATGATTTATTTTTAGTTTAGAAATTTTTTATTTTAGCTATTAGCCATTAGTTATGATTTTCTAATGGCTATTACATTATGGCTTATTTCATTGCATGTTTATAACCTTTAACTTTATTCCAGTCACCTCTTGTAAAATCAGGCATTTTCACTGGCATTCCGTGGTTTTCTATTGATGCTGCCGTCAGCTCGCCTATGCATGACCACTCGGCAGCGTCGTAAACATCCTCGTCAAGCGGGAGACCGTTCTGCAGACAGTAAATCAAGCGGTAATCCATGATGAAGTCCATGCCACCGTGACCGCCCACTTCCTTGGCTTTGTCCTCGATTTCCTTTGCGATAGGGTGGAGGTATTCCGTCATGATTTTTTCGCGAACCTCTTTTGGTACAAAGCCGTGAACGTTGAGATGCTGGCCTTCTGCAAGAAATCCTTCAGGCAGATTCTTATCCATAAGCGTGAATCCTTCGATAGGATATTTATTCGCAAAGCCTTCTGTTCCAGTGAGTTGGTAAAGTCTGTTGTATGGCCTGTAGGTGTAGACATTGTGCTCAATCAAGATGGTTTTGCCATCGTTTGTCTGAATCATGGTGGTGGTCATGTCGCCGTTGGCAAAATCTTCTGTACCCATCATCTCCTTGGCGATTTTCTTGCCGTTGTAAGATGGCGTGCTCATCGAGACAAGATATTCCATCCTGTCGCCGCGGTGGATGTCCAACACTTGGCAGATTGGTCCGAGACCGTGAGTGGCGTACACGTCGCCGCTATGGTTCTGATTGAATTCGAGACGCCAGTTGTTTTGATACTCATGCCAATACGGCTCCAAATTGTGGATATAAGCGCCTTCAGCGTGAATCACCTCGCCGAACATGCCTTGTTTTGCCATGTTAAGAGCCGTCATCTCGAAGAAGTCGTAGCAGCAGTTTTCAAGCATCATGCAGTGTTTTCGGGTCTGTTCGGATACGTCGACGAGTTTCCAGCAATCCTCGACCGAAGTGGCTGCAGGGACTTCAACCGCTACGTGTTTGCCGTGCTGCATCGCATAAACCGCCATCGGGACGTGTGTCTGCCAGTTCGTGCAGATGTAAACGAGGTCGATGTCGTCACGTTCACAGAGTTGTTGATATGCCGTTTCTCCAACATATTCAGCGGCTCTCGGCAGCCCTTTGGCTTCAAGAATCTCTTTCTGAACCTGCTCGACTTTTTCAGGAACGAGGTCGCACAAAGCCACAATCTCAACGCCGTCGATGAATGTCATACGGTAAACTGCATCGTAGCCGCGCATCCCGACTCCGATGAATCCTATTCTTACATTCTGAATCGGCTCGGCGGCAAACTGTAGCATACTTGTCTGATCGTCAACACGTTGTGGTTCGTCAAAGACTATTACATTGTCCTCAATCTTGTAGTTTTTCCCGTTATTGCTGTCGCATTTGCAACCGCTCATCGCGATGACGAAAAGCATCATTATCGCGTAAATTGTAATGGTTAAAGTCTTGTTTTTCATGATGATGAAATTTGAAATGTAAAAATAGAAAAAAAATCCATACGTTCACTATTTTTTTCTAATTTTACAAAAAATTTTTGCCATGGAAAATCTGAAAGAAATTGTCTCAAAGTTTGAAATCAATGAAAATATAGCAGATGTGAAGCCGATGGGTGAGGGGTTGATTAATGATACTTACAAGGTGTTTGTAGATGGTTTTGAAAAGCCCAAATATGTGCTTCAGCGAATCAACAACGCGATTTTTCAGGATGTCGATATGCTCATGGATAATATTAATAAGGTGACAACACATCTTCGTAAGAAAAATAAAAATACGTTGCAATTCATTTCTGCTAAAAATGGGAAACTCTATCATTTTGACGGCAAAAAATTTTGGCGTGTGATGGTGTTTGTGCCAGATTCGATTACATATCAAGCAGTTACCCCTGAATATTCATATATTGCAGGCAAATCTTTTGGTGAGTTTGAGTCGCTTCTTTCAGATATGAAAGAGCCTCTTGGCGAGATAATTCCAGATTTCCATAACATCGAATTCCGTTTGAAACAGCTTCGTGATGCCGTGGCGGAAGATAGGGTGGGACGCGTTAAAGAAGTTCGGTATTATCTCGACGAGATTTTCAAACGTGAGGAGAAAATGACTATTGGCGAGCGGCTTTTCCGTGAAGGGAAACTCCCGAAACGTGTCTGCCATTGCGATACTAAAGTCAATAACATGCTTTTTGACAAAGATGGCAACGTGCTGTGTATCATCGATTTGGATACTGTTATGCCAAGTTTTGTCTTCTCCGATTACGGTGATTTCTTGCGTACTGCCGCCAATACTGGTGCTGAAGACGACCCGAATCTTGACAACATCGATTTCAATATGGAGATTTTCAAGGCATTCACAAAAGGCTATCTTGAAGGCACAAAAGGTTTCCTCCTTCCAATTGAAAAAGAAAACCTTCCATACGCGGCGATGTTGTTTCCATACATGCAAACTGTCCGCTTCTTAGCCGATTATATCAACGGCGACACCTATTATAAAATCAAATATCCAGAACATAATCTAGTCCGCACAAAAGCGCAGTGGCGATTATTTGAACGTGCGGAAATGAAATTATAAAAATTAGGGGCGAATTATTATTCGCCCCCTTTGATAATATTAGGGCGAATGATAATTCGCCCCTACGTATTATTCCGTAGGAATATCCTTGTTCACATTTTTGTGTCCTAACAGCGCATAGTACAAGATATATGCTGCGCAGAACAACACCACAACGTAGCTCGTCATGTAGCTGCCAGTCCAGTCGGCGACAAGACCTTGCAAACCGACCATGATGGCGAAGCCGAACACCATTGTCATGAAGATGCCCGATGCCATCGCGGTATATTTGCCGAGACCTTCGGTGGCGAGGTTGAAGATTGCGCCCCACATCACAGAGGTGCAGAGACCGACAAGGATGAATGCGAAAATACCAACAGGAACTTGCTCCCATACTACTGCCGTATTAGCCCAGTCGATGCCAGGAACCTTGACCATGATGTCAGTCGGGGCGAACATACCGAACAAAACAAGCACTATCGAGGCGATGGAAACCGTTGTCACCATTGCCTTTGAGGAAACTTTTCCACCTATGGCGCCGCCCACAAAACGACCGATTAACATCATCAACCAATAAACTGCTACTATCAGACCTGCCATGTGACCCATCATGCCGATTCCAGGTGTCGTGGCATCAGGAGTTGCTGTGAGGTATTGCATGATGTAAGTTGGCGTTCCTACTTCAATTCCGCCATAAAGGAAGATGGCAAGGATGCCGAGTTTGAAATGACGGAACGAGAAAGCGCTGTATTTGTCTTTCACCTCCGATTTCACCTCAGCAGGCTGCACTGGTTCTTCAATCTTTGTGAAGAGAATCACGATGAATCCGATGACGAAGATGGCGAGAGCGATCATTAGGGCAGGGGTGGCGTCGGAAATCTTAGCTTTTGTCGCCTCTCCGATGAGTGCTCCCATGATGATATATACCGCAACAGCTGCCGCTGAGTTGAACACACCACCAATCTGGATGAGTTGGTTGCCTTTGTTGCCACCGCCTCCAAGTAAGTTAAGCATTGGGTTGACGACAGTGTTGAGCATGCACATGCAGAATCCCGCGATGAACGCGCCGATAAGATACACACCGAAGCCTGCCCAGCCTGATGCCCATTGCACCAAAATGCCAACAATACCTACTGCCAATGCAATAAGCGCGGTCTTTTTATAGCCGTATCTCTTGAGGAGCATGCCCGAAGGAATACCCATGACGAGATAGGCGATGAAGTTGCCGTAATTTCCAATCTGCGAAAGGAAATTGCTCGCTCCATACTGGTTTTTCACGATAACTGCCATCGGTGAACAGAGGTTTGTAACGAAGGCTATCATCGCGAAGAGGGCTATCATCACTATGATTGCACCCCATTGTTTAGCTTTTTCTGCCATAATTTTTATTCTTTATTTAATATCCTGTACGGACAAGGCATGCCTTGTCCCTACCATAAATTTTTCGGGTACACGTTTTTGTCAATAAGATTCTGAATCTTTTTAACGACATCTGGCTTATCCTCTTTGTATGTTACGCCAAACCAAACAGCATCACTCGACAAGACTTTCAATTTTGCCTTCTTTGCGTTGATTAAATTATTGACCATCAAAGGAATATAAAACTCGGCTTTGATGTTTGTCTGAGCTGGACCGTCCAAAAACTCTTTGAAACCTGCCTCAAGATAACCCAAGAAATCAGGTGTAAAACCGAAGAAGTTCATCGAAACGAGGGTGTCGAGTGGGAGGGAGTGCTCGCCTGTTTCGTCAGTGTAAGCTGCGCCTTCCGCTGTCTTTGCAATAGAAGTGCGCTCCACGATTGTCTGGAGATAGTTGCATCTGTTGCTTGTGCACACGCCTCTTGATACTGTCCCGAAATCCGACAAGGTGTTCTTCAGTTTGTAGGCGACCATCGAGTAAGCACCGGTTTTTCCTTCACATTCCATCAAATATTTCGCAAGGACTTCGTATGCCTCTTTGCCGTAGAAATCGTCGGCGTTGATGACTGCGAAGGGTTCGTGAATCACGTTGGCTGCCATCAAAACGGCGTGGCCTGTTCCCCAAGGCTTAACACGTCCTTCAGGCACTTTGTAGCCTTCCGGAATGCACTCAAGACCTTGATACACATACTCTACAGGGATTCCGAACTTTTCGCTGTTGTTGATTTTCTCGAACGCTTCTGCAAAATCTTTCCTGATAACGAAAACGACCTTGCCGAAACCTGCGCGCTTTGCGTCATAAATCGAATAATCCAGAATCGCTTCATTGTTTGGACCCACACCGTCCATCTGCTTCAGGGCTCCATACCGCGAGCCCATTCCAGCTGCTAAAACTAATAATGTTGGCTTCATTTTTATAACTTTTAATAATTTTTTCATCTCATCCTGTACGCGCAACGCTGTGTTGCACCTACGGGCTTCATTCTATGCGACGTGCTCCGTCAGAAATGATGACATTGTACACTTTCGGCTCATGTCCGAATCTCTTATTGAATCTCTCTTTTGCTGTTGCAATGAACTTATCGTATAAATTCTCTTTTACAAGGTTTATCGTGCAACCGCCGAAACCGCCACCCATCACGCGCGAGCCTGTGACACCGCATTCCTTTGCTATATCGTTCAGGAAATCGAGCTCGTCGCAGCTCACTTCATATTCCTTGCTCATGCCATGATGCGTGCCATACATGCGGTCGCCGACCGTCTCGTAATCGCCTTTCTCCAAAGCGTCGCAAACGTCCAAAACACGTTGCTTCTCGCCGATGACGTACTTGGCACGCATGTAATCCTCGTTAGAAATCTCGTTTTTAACCTCGTCGAGCATCTGTATTGTGGCATCGCTGAGATATTTCACTTCCGGATGCTTTGCTGCAATGTGGGCGCACGCGTTTTCGCATGACTCACGGCGTTTGTTGTATGCCGAAGATGCCAACTCGTGTTTCACGACGGTATCAAGCAAAACGACCTTATATCCTTTCGGGTCAAACGGGAAGTATTCAAACTCCATAGTGGCGCAGTTGAGGCGCATGAGATGGCCTTTCTTGCCGAAAATGGAGGCGAACTGGTCCATGATGCCGCATTTAACGCCGCAGTAGTTGTGCTCGGTCGACTGCCCGATTCGTGCAAGCTCAAACTTGTCGATACCTAATTTATAAATGTCGTTCAACGCGAATGCGAAAGTGCTTTCCAACGCTGCTGACGATGACATCCCTGCTCCAAGCGGCACGTCGCCGGCAAACACAGCGTCGAAGCCCTTCGGCTCAAAACCGCGCTTCTGCATCTCTCTCACCACGCCGAAGATATATCTCGCCCAAGCTTCTTTTGGCGCATCATCCTCACGCATCCCGAACTCACTCATTGCCTGATAGTCAATGGAGTAGACTCTGATTTTGTCTGTTCCGTTAGGATTTATTGCTGCATATATGCCTTTGTCGATGGCTCCGGGAAACACAAAACCTCCGTTGTAGTCGGTGTGTTCGCCGATCAGATTCACGCGACCTGGTGAGGTGTAAAGTCGTAACTCGTTGCCAAACAACGAGTTGAACTTGTCTTTTATAGCTTTTATATCCATCATTTCTTGATAAATGTCTTGATGCTCTTTTCGTTTTTACCCAAAATCTCAATCATGTAAACACCAGCTTCAAGGTTCGACAGGTCGAGGACGGCTTCCTTGTTGTTAATTGCCATCTCCATCACCTTGACGGAAAGAATGTTGTAGATGCTGATGCTCTGAATATCTTCTTCTGCGCTGATTGTCAATGTGTTATTGACAGGATTCGGGTAAATCTCTGATTTGAGTGAGAACTCATTTACGCAGTCGATTGTGTCTGTAGCAACAACTTTCACCTTGTCGATAAACCAAGAATAAGTCAAAATGTCCGTGCCGTTGTTGCGACCGCGCCATCTCAATCTGATGTTTGAGCCTTGGTACTCTGACAAATCGATGCTTACAGGTTCGTCGAAGTTGTTGAGCATTTGAGGCTGGTAGACACCGTCCCAGAGTGTGGTCCATGAGCCTGTGTTGGTGTTCAAAACATCAACTTCGTAATGGTCTTGATAATCTGGAATACCATACACGCATGATGTCTCGAAAGTCAGCACAGACGGGCGGCTGATTGCTATCAACGGAGTGACGAGAGCCTCGTCCTGCGGTCCCCATTCCTCCGACTCGTCCCATTCAAGAGCTGCCATCTTCGTGCCTTGTGGTGGGATGACATGGTATTCTTCGCCGAAGTATGTCGTTGCCCATTCGGCGCTTGCCCTGTACCATGTGAACCAGCTCATGTTGAGCGATTCTATCGACCAGCCCGCTGGAGGAAACTGCTGACCCTCAAAGCCTTCGAGAAGGACAGGAGCCTGCCAGTCCCAATGCAGTTCGTATGGGTCGGAATCGGCAGTGTGACCAAGAACATCGGCAAGATGGAAAATGATGCTTGCAGTGGTATGGTTCGGCTGCGCAGGCAATGTCGCCGTGAAATCGTAGTTAGACTTCGATGACTTTGTCAATGTGATGTCATGCGACTGACCGCCAATGGTATATGTGGCTTGCATCTGGTTCGGAACGTCCGACTCGTCATAGATTCTTAAAGTGATGTCCATCTCGGTGTCTGCCCAGGTCTGTGTGCCTTGTAGTGACACGACTGTCGGCGGGTTGTTATCTACCGATGTCGAGTTGATGTAAATATCGTCGATGCAGAGGTTCCAGCCGTAGCCGCTTTCTCCTTCAAAAATAATGAATCCATAGCCTTCAGGGCTGTCGAACGTATAGCTGATTTCGTACCAGTCGCTGTTTTCGCCGACAACAGGCTCAAGCATGGTGTTGCGATGCACTGTGCCGAGCAAGATGCCGTCCGCGGTGTTGGTGGTCGGGGAGTAGTACACGTTGATTCTGTCCGGACCCATGATATTGTTATTGTAGTTGCGGAAAATCCAGTAACGGACGGTGTTGTCTGTCGCGCTGAGCTGCATCTTCGGTGAAATCAATGAGCATTTGCTGCCTGCCGGATTGGTGTAGCAGTAATAGCGAGCCATCGCCGAGCTCTCGTCGTGTGGTGTGCAGGCCGGCCAGTCGTTGGATGTCCTGCGGTCAAAGACGTAGGTGCCGTTTGTGGCGACGTTCTGCCATCCCGCCGGAGGGAATGTCGCATTTTCAAAGCCTTCCATCAATGGGAAAGAACTGAATGGCTGTATGGCTGTGATTGTATAATCTGCCGACTGTGCCGGTGCTGAATGTGCAGATGTCACATTGAAAGTGGCGTGCAGCGTCTGGTTGTTGGTAAGATTCATCGGCAAAGTCGCTTTTGCAACCAACTCAACAGATGTGTTATATGGTAAAGCTACCTGACTGACCTGTGAGCCGTTTTGATAAAACTCGATCGGCAATGAACTTGTATTTGCAAACTGGTAAGTATCAGACTGCTCTCCAGTGTTGCTGAGCAAGAAACGGAGATAAGCCGATTCGCCGAAGTAAACAGTTGTGTCAGGAGTGAGTTGCTCCAAGTCGAAATAATACTGGGCGGTGTGTTCGATAACGACGTCGTCAATCGACAGATACCAAGGCATGTTGGTGGCCGTGCTGTGGAATCCTACGTAGAAGTTTCCTGTGCTTGTAGCCTGAAACACCGCAGAAGCCTGTTGATACTCTTCGTTGTCAACGATGAATTGCGGAACCACTGTTACCGTCATGGCTGAAGGGTTGGCACTTGCACCTGCTTTGACTTCCAGGTTAAAATGGTCGACATGCCAAGTGGAATACCAGAACGACACGCGATAGTATTCGCCTGATGTCACACTGATTTGCTTATATGTCCAGACATCGGTGTTGTAGGTGGCATACATGTACCAGTCGCCGGTATGAGGCTTGCGTCCGCGGGCTTCGTTGTCGTCTGGAATGGTGATGCCGGCTTTCCAGCCGTTGTCGCTGCAAATCCAGCCCACTGGCGTTTCTCCTACAGTGTTACCTATCTCAAATCCTTCATCCACAATGACTTGCGAAAAGGCCATCGTGCTGATTAACAATGCTAAAAGCGTCAAGTAAAGTTTTCTCATTTCTATAAATTTTTAAGATTAATTACGATAATTAATTAACCTACAAAATTAGGAATGATTTTTCAGAAATGCAAGAAAAAATTTTATTTTTGCAAAATGAAAAAGATAATTTTAATTCCGATAATAACGCTTGTTTTGGCTTCCTGCACCAAAGCCCCGTCGCCGGTTTATCCAGTGCCGACAGAGAGTCAGCTTGCATGGCAACAACTTGAAATGTACGCCTTTGTTCATTTCGGTTTGAACACTTTCAACGACCTTGAGTGGGGTTATGGTGACACTCCTGCGTCAACTTTCAATCCTGAAAACCTCGACTGCGAGCAATGGGTCCAAACATTGAAAAACTGTGGAATGAAAGGCGTTATCCTTACAGCAAAACACCATGACGGTTTCTGTCTTTGGCAAACAAAATCAACGGATTACAATATCAGCAACTCTCCATATAAAGACGGCAAAGGCGACCTTGTGAAAGAGTTTTCCGACGCTTGCCGCAAACATGGACTGAAGTTCGGAATATATTGCTCGCCTTGGGACAGAAACAACGCAAGATACGCTTTTCTTGAGTATGTCGAAACGTATCATCAACAGATTCAAGAGCTTACGAGTAATTATGGACCGCTGTTCGAATTTTGGTTCGACGGTGCAAACGGAGGCAACGGATACTATGGCGGCGCAAACGAAACGCGTTCCATCGACCCGGATAACTACTATGATTATCAACGCGCTAAGGAAACAGTGCTTTCAAAACATCCTGACGCAATGATTTTCGGCGGACCTTATCAGACGGTGCGCTGGGTTGGCAACGAGAAAGGTTTTGCAGGCGCAACAAACTGGTGTAACGCGCCTCAAATATTAAGTCAAACTGACTTGAGAATCAATACTTTCGGTGCTGAAAACGGCACTGAATGGCTTCCTGCCGAGGTCGATGTATCGATACGTCCGGGTTGGTTTTATCATGAAAGCGAGGATAACAAGGTGAAAACTGTTGATGAACTTTGCGACATTTATTACAAAAGCGTCGGTCGTAATGCTAATCTGTTGCTTAATTTTCCGGTTGCCCTTGACGGGAAAATTCATCCGATTGATTCGGCACGTGCTGTGGAGTTTTATAATAGAATATCTAACGAATTGAATCACAATCTTCTGGCTGATGCAAAAGTTAGAGCCGACGATGAGCGCGGCAGCAGTTATTCCGCTTCAAAAGTCAATGACGGGGATTCGGAGACGTTTTGGGCGACAAATGACGACTATCCATACGGAACCATCTCATTTTCAATGGATAAGCCTGTGACTATGAGCCGTGTGATGATTCAGGAGTACGTGAAACTGGGGCAGAGGGTGAAGACGTTTTATCTTGAAGGTGCTCTCGACGGCGAGTATTTCCCGATTCGCACCTATGACACCACAACAACAGTTGGTTACAAACGCATCGTGCGCTTCGACCCTGTAGAACTTGATAAGCTGATTATTTATTTCGATGAGAGCCGTGGACCGCTGTGTATCAGCAACATAGAAGCTTATTGATTGCTTCAACTTGAGGCTCGACAGCTTTGATGCCGTCGTTGTAAATCACGAAATCTGCTTTTGAAATCTTCAAATCTTCGCTTAACTGCAAACGCATCCTTGAACGGACATTTTCCTCAGAACAATCGTCGCGTTTCATAACTCGCTGTAAACGAATGTCTTCTGATGCTGAGACAAAAATTATCTTGTCGAAATACTTGCCGTAATTCTTTTCAAAAAGTATTGCCGACTCGTACAAGACATAAGGCGATTTCTGTTGCTCGCACCATTCGTCAAAGTGTTGATTCAGAGCGGGATAGAGCACCGATTCGATGAATTTCATAGCTTCCTCGTTTTTGAAAAGATGGTAGGAGAGGAGCTTCTTGTTTAATGTGCCGTCAACGAAATACACTTCTTGTCCGAATCTGTTGATTATCAATTCTTTTACGGAAGGAATAAGATAAAGTTTCTTTGTCTCGTCGTCGGAATAAAACACGGGGATGCCAAGGCTTTCGAAAATCTTGCAGACGAAACTCTTTCCGCTGCCGATATTGCCGGTGATTCCAATCTTTTTCACTTTACTGGATGATAATGTATTCAACCTCTTTCGGATCGACCTTAATAATCTGGGTGTTGTTTGGGTACAAAACCAGTTTTACAGGCAGAAAATCGTTGAAAAACATGTTGGTAGTGTCAATTTCAGCCTTGAATGAGAGACTGTTGATGATGGCATAGTCTTTCATCGCCACGATATACCTAATGCTCGCTTTGTTCGGGTAAAGATGAAGTTTTAGATTCTCGGGAATGCCAATAGGCACTACAACTTCCGCTTCCGTGAACTTCTCCACGCTTATTGAAATGTCAACATGGTCGAAGTCGGCGTAAAAACCTTCTGCCAAGTCGATTTTGGCACTCGTGTTTATGTTTTGATGGACATTCTTCCTGTTGATGGTTTCTGTGTGTACTTCGTTGATGTTGTTGATGTTATCAGCTGAACCGTACACGGTGATGGAGTCTGGTGTTGCAACAGGCTCACCGTAAAAATTGTATTGTTTCTCGAAAGTGATATTTGTTTTCGGAACGATTTTCACTCTTTTCGAGGCGAGCGTACTCATTGAAAAATAGACGTTTTCATCGGTAAGCTTGACATCGTTTGGATTTGTCGACATGAATTCGGCTATTTTCTCCTCCACGAAACGCCCGTTTATGGAATACCTGTTGGTGTCGAATTTCCTGTATTTTACCTCTTTCAGAGAGATTTCAATCTTTCGGTTTGATTTGGTTTTGAAGTAATAATTCAGGAGTTTGAACCCTGTTGTCGTCATTGTTGCCGACACTTTTGAGTCGTTCATGACGAGGTGGTCGGCTGGAACTTCGACAAAATGAATGGCAAAAGGCGATGTAACAGTATAAGTGTCTGATAGCTTTATTATTAACCATAACAAAGTGGCGATCAGTATGAATATTACCATTCCGCTGAAACGTCTAAGACTCTGATTCTGTTCGTCTTTTGCCATTTCACTTAAAGTGTTGATTTAAGATATTATGCTTGACCTAATTGGCTCGGATCTCCGACCAAAGCGGACTTTTCTATCTCGATTTTCACATTGTTGTCGATGGTGACGATGGCTGTCGTAGCCTTGACTTCGTCGATTTTTCCATGGATTCCGCCAATGGTGATGACTTTGTCGCCTTTCTGCAATGATTCACGGAATCTCTGTGCTTCTTTTTGTTTCTTGTTCTGTGGACGGATGATAAACAGCCAGAAAATGACGAAAATCACCACAATTAACAAAAGACTTGACCAGCTGCCTCCTGGTTGTCCCGGTGCTGGGGCATCAAGTAAAAACATGTTTAATGTGTTCATATTTAATTATTTAAGATTTATAATTCAAAATTTAAGATTTAAAATGTGTCGACCGTCTCAACTCTTGCCTTGAATTTCAAAATTGTTTCGGAAGGGTTGGTGTTCGCCTTTACGATTATGCGTTTGTTTTGAAAACCCTTGTGACCCTTGCTGTCGTAAGTGATGCTTATGGCACCGCTTTCACCAGGTTTTATTGGGTCTTTCGGGAATCTTGTATCGGTGCATCCGCAGGTCTTCTCGACGGCGCTAATAATCAATGGAGCGTTGCCTGTATTCGTGAATTTATAAGAAAAAGACACCTGCTCTCCCTGAATCATCTTGCCGAAATCATGGTCAGTTACGACAAACTCGATCTTAGGCTCTTTGCTGTTTGAGTTTCCTTGCGCAGACGCCGGATTGTTCACCAAACCCGTATTTATCTTGTTTTCGTCATTTCCGCAAGACCACATCAAAACTGCAAGAAATACTATATATAATACCTTTTTCATGTTTTTAACATTTCATCTTTTTGTTGTCATTTCGACCGGAGTGTAACGGAGTGGAGAAATCCTCGGCCATCATTGTTAATTTATTGGTGGATTTATCTCCCTGAATTCCAAATCATTACACTTCCCTGATACCTGTAATCCTGAGTCTTGCCCTTGCATTCCAAAACATAGAAATACGTGCCGTCGGGGAGACTTCCGCCATCCCAGTCGTTCTTGTAATCCTTTGATTCATAAATAACACGTCCCCATCTGTTGATTACCGTCAGTTTATGACTCAAGAAATAGTCGTTCAGGTCATTTATAGGCTTTCCTTCGTCACCATAGCCAATTTCAAAATAATCATTGACGCCGTCGCCGTTTGGAGTGAAAATGTTCGGAATCTTAAGCTTTACCGGCAGAATCCAGAGGTGGTTGTCGGTATATGTCGTGTCACAGCCATAATCGCTTGTGACATGAAGCTTCGTGATGGTGTGGTCGTTTTCTGTTTCGGAATAAGTCACTGTCGGTCTCTCATCGGTGAAAGTCTGTTCATAACCTTCAAACTCCCAGAAAAAATTGGATATTTCAATAATTGAGTCGTGTGGATTTGGATTAAGAGTGAACCACCACGTAACGTAAGGATTATCAAGATAGACTGTATCTTGCGGGTCAGAAGAAATCTCGATAGTAGGATTCGGATAAGCTTTTAGCTGGATTGTATCAATCTGAACAACGCTATCATTGAGGCTTATCATCTGTGTGACTTCCAAAACATAGTTTGTGTAAGCTTTTAATCCAATAACATGTTGGTTGTTTTCCGACAATTGAATTGGTTTTATATTATCACCAAGCCACTTGTATTTATATGTTGCACTGCTGTTGTTGTCATCAGAAGCCCAGACTCTTAATTCAGCGTTTTCACCGTTTGAACAAGTGTATTTGAGTTGCTCGTGATGAATGTTAAATCTGCTTTGTGCGTTTATCTCATTGAAAGAGAATAAGATAGCAAATACTAATATGATAAATCTATATGTCGAAGACAGTTTTTTCATTCCAAAATGTTTAATTTGCAAAAATAATAAAAATTTCTATATTAATGCTCGAAATATAAAAATATTGTCTTGTGATAGTCAAAAACATCCTGTTAATCTTGTTAATCCTGTCCAATAAATATCATGTCAAAATGGCGGAAATCATGTCAAAATTTCCGATTTTATCATTTGGATTATTTTTTGATGCTATTTGGGCAAAACAATAGAAAGGAGAAAAAACAATGAATAACAACCAGTTTAACAATCAGCAAAACGGACAGGAGAAGGCTTTGGACAGGTTTGCGCGAAACCTCAACGCTCTTGCCGATAAAGGCAAACTTGACCCGGTTATCGGTCGTGACGAGGAGATTCGTCGAGTGCTTCAAATCTTGTCGCGACGCACCAAAAACAACCCTATATTAATAGGTGAGCCGGGCGTTGGTAAGACGGCAATTGCAGAGGGCTTGGCGCAGCGTATCGTGAGCGGCGACGTACCTGAAAACCTGAAGTCGAAGAAGGTGTATTCCCTTGATATGGGTGCACTTATCGCAGGCGCAATGTACAAGGGCGAGTTCGAGGAACGTCTGAAATCGGTCATCAAAGAGGTGGTCGAAAGCGAAGGCGAGGTGATACTTTTCATCGATGAGATTCATACTTTGGTGGGCGCTGGCGGAGGTCAGGGCGCAATGGATGCGGCAAACATTCTGAAACCGGCTTTGGCAAGAGGTGAGTTGCGTGCTATCGGTGCTACAACCCTCAACGAATATCAGAAATATTTCGAGCAGGATAAGGCTCTGGAGCGTCGTTTCCAGATTGTGATGATCGACGAGCCTGACGAGCAGTCGGCAATATCGATTTTGCGTGGTCTGAAAGAGAAATACGAGACGCATCATCAGGTGCGAATCCTTGATGAGGCTATCATTGCAGCAGTGGATTTGTCAATTCGTTACATTTCCGACCGTTTCTTGCCTGATAAGGCTATCGATTTGATTGATGAGGCGGCTTCGAGATTGCGTTTGCAGATAAACTCGGTTCCAGAGGAACTCGAAGACGTGCAGCGTAAGATTCGTCAGCTTGAGATCGAGCGCGAGGCTATCAAACGAGAAAACGACAAGAAGAAAGTCGAGGAATTGACCAAGACTATCAACGAATTGGATAAGGAACGCCAGAGCATTCGCATGCGTTGGGAGACCGAGCGTGGGTTTGTGGAGAAGATTCAGAAAGAGAAACAGAATATCGAGAACTACAAATATCAGGCAACGGTTGCTGAACGTGAAGGCAACTACGGCAAGGTCGCCGAACTGCGTTACGGTAAGATTGCCGAGTCGGAGGCCGCTATTGCCAAAGCGAAAGAGCAACTCATTAAGGTTCAGGGAGATAACCCATTGGTTGACGAGGAAGTCTCTGCCGACGATGTGGCTGAAATCGTCTCACGTTGGACTGGCATTCCGGTTCATAAGATGATGCAAAGCGAACGTGAAAAACTTTTGAACCTTGAGACAGAGCTGCATAAACGTGTCGTTGGACAAGACGATGCTATCGCCGCTGTTTCCGATGCTATCAGAAGGAGTAGGGCAGGCTTGCAGGACTCGAAACGACCAATTGGCTCGTTCATATTCTTGGGAACCACTGGCGTCGGTAAGACCGAGCTGGCAAAGGCTTTGGCGGAGTTTTTGTTCGACAATGAGAACAACATGGTACGTATCGATATGTCGGAGTATCAGGAGCGTCACACCGTGTCGCGTTTGATTGGTGCGCCTCCAGGATATGTGGGCTACGAAGAGAGTGGCCAACTCACTGAGGCAGTGCGTCGTAAGCCATATTCGGTGGTGCTTCTCGACGAGATTGAAAAGGCACATCCTGACGTGTTCAACATCTTGCTGCAGGTCTTGGACGATGGCCGTCTTACCGACAACAAAGGTCGTCTGGTGGACTTCAAGAACACCATCATCATCATGACATCTAACGTGCCAGAAAATGATTTGCGTAGTCACTTCAGACCTGAGTTCCTGAACCGTATCGACGACATTATCGTGTTCAAGCAACTCACTGAGGAACAGATAGTTAGCGTTGTCGCAATGCAGTTCAACAAAGTCAAAGAGATGCTCAAACCTAACGGCATCGACATCAACATGACCGATGCTGCAATGAAGTACATGGCAAAGATCAGCTACGACCCGCAATACGGCGCTCGTCCAGTGAAACGTATGATGCAGCGTGAAATACTCAACGAACTCTCGCGCATGATCATCGCCGACAAGGTCAACAAAGACAAGCCGATTACGGTTGATTTCGACGGAAACGGGTTGGTTTTCAAGAACTAACAATCCGTCATTTCGACCGAAGCCGTAAGGCGTAGTGGAGAAATCTCAAACATCCATAGTTTTAAAAGCTGTGGATGTTTTTTTTGTCGTTTTTTAACATGTGCAATAAAATGGCACATGTGCGGCCTAAATTTGCCTCGAAATTTAATAATGGAAAGGAATCATTATGGAAACAATTAAGAAATCTGCCAAGAAAATGGACTTGCTTTCAGCGGTTGAGAAAATTGTGGAATTGTCTAAGGATTCACACTTGGATGCGGATTTTTATAAGAAAGCTGCAAGGCCCCTGAATTACATTTCTAAAAAGATGAATCTTACTAAAGAGCAAAGCATAATGATGGCTCTCTTCATCGACAACAGCAGCGACATGAGTATCACAATCAGTGATTTCGCTAAACATCTCGACTGTAGTATGACGAGAATAATTCGTTTCATGAATGATATTGAAGGTTTGGAACAGCGCGGTATGATTCATTGTAGTCGCTCAGGTAGTAAAATTACCTACCGAGTACCAATGGAAACTATCGATTCATTTAGAAAAGATGAGGAATTTGTACCAAGAAAATTATCTGGTTTGAGTATATATGATTTGTTTGGTATGTTTGATGAAATATTTCAGATGCGTGAGGATGACGAGCTTACATACGAATTGACCAAACAGCGTATTCAAGATTTACTGGAAAACAATAAACACCTTGTTTTCGTACAAAAACTGAAAAGTTTCCAGTTTTCTGAAAAAGACGAGATATTACTGGTGCTGTTTTCGCATCTGTTTGTGAACAACAACGATGACAACATCGGAACACATGATTTGGTTTTCCTTTATGATAGAAGTTTTGAAAAAAGTATGTTAAAATCAAGGCTTACAAACGGAACGCATATCTTGCAGGAGACAAAGATGATTGAGTTTAATAATGAAGAGGGTTTTGTGAATCGAGAATTTTATCGTATGACTTGGTTGGCGAAACAAATGCTTTTCCCCGAACTTAATTTGGCTTCGATGAATCAAGATAAATCGGGAGGGAACCTTATCAAACATCAGGAGATTACACCTAAACAGCTTTTCTATGATATGGAAGTTAACTCTCAAGTTGAGAATTTGCGCCAATTGTTGGAGGAGAAGCATTACAAAGAAATATGTTCGCGTTTGAAAGAGCAAGGCTATCGTAGTGGTTTCACTTGTTTATTTTATGGTGCGCCAGGTACGGGTAAGACGGAAACAGTTTTACAGCTCGCAAGACAGACTGGTCGAAATATAATGCAGGTAAATATTCCAGAAATCAAGAGTGCATGGGTGGGCGAGAGCGAGAAAAATATCAAGCATTTGTTTGACACGTATCGTATGAAGGCCGAAAAGATGGACATTACGCCAATATTGCTTTTCAACGAGGCTGATGCCATCATTGGGAAAAGGAAAGAGGGGGCTGAACGTGCAGTTGACAAGATGGAGAATTCCATTCAAAACATTATCCTTCAGGAGATGGAAACGCTTAACGGTATAATGATTGCCACGACAAATCTTGCGCAGAATATGGACAAGGCTTTTGAGCGTCGTTTTCTTTACAAGATCAAGTTCAACAAACCATCGTTGGAAGCGCGTATGAGTATTTGGCATGAGATGTTGCCGTCGCTCAGCGATTCTGATATTACTGCTTTGGCTAAAAAGTATGACTTCAGCGGAGGTCAGATTGAGAACATCGCACGTCATTATGCCATCGATGGCATTCTGCATGGCGAAGACTCTATTTCTCTCGAAACCCTTATGTCGCATTGCGATAACGAACGGTTAGGGCAGAGGGTGACTGGAAAAATCGGATTTGTAAAGTGATTATTTCAAGATGTGCAGTGATTTGGCACATCTTGGTGTTTTCTTTGTATTGTAAAATTTATTATATCATGAACAGACTTATTCGCAAAGAAACTAATCCAGACATCCTCCGCGAGATGCTCAAACAGTGTGAGTGGGACATGGAAAAACTCGCCTATAAATATGATGATGGCGAAAAAATTTTTAATCTTGGCAATAAAAACCGAATCAGACCTAAAATAGAAGAAAGAGCCGACATCCTCGACCGTCTGTTTGAACTTCATTTCAATGCGACTGATTATGTAAGACTTTCTGAAATCAATAGTAAGTTGGAATCCATTGAAAAAAACATGATTGTCAAACATATTGATATGTACAAAAAACTAAAAGAAATCGACAATAACTATACGCTATATAGCCATTTGGTTTACCGGCATGATGAAGAAAGTCCTCAGTTGCAACCCCTTGAAGATGATGATTATTACGGCTCAAATTGGAACAGAATGATAAAAATTATTGATGCCTTCTCATTGTTTGACTTTGATATTTTTGAGTGTTGCGGGGAAGGTTTCTCCGCTTACGACGAAGGTTGGCGAGAGTCCATCAGGGCATCATTTTTCATGGCCCCCGACATCAAACCATGCTATTCTCTTTGGGATCTACTCAACGAGCATGGTTACAGTTTCCCCGATGTTCTTCAGATGACTACCTATACCTACGTTCACGAAGCATGGGCGAATCTGATATGTAATGTTTAACGAAATATTTTAAACTTCTGCTACAAAATGGCATATCCTTATCATTTCTTTGCATCGTTAATTAAAATTATTGTATTACTGTTATATTTACACTATGGAAACAAACAATACCATTGAAGCTTTGCTCAAAAAGCAAGTCAAGAAAGAAGCAATGAAAAGAATTTCTTCTGAATTTGCTTTAACAAACGACATGATTCACCAGTACTGGCACGAACTCGACTGGCATGAAATCTCCGACAATCGTGAAATCAACTGGACAACCGAAATGCTCGACCGCTGGAAAAATGAGATTGATTGGAAACAACTCTCTCGAACATCCAACGAATTGCTTTTATCCCCCGAAATCATCGAAAGATATAAAGATTTTTGGGATTGGCAGGAATTATCCGACAATAGTGATCTCAAGCTGTCATACGAAATGATCGACAAATACATCGACCGCTGGGATTGGGCAAAACTTATCAACGGCCACTGGCGTGAAGAAGAAATCTACTCTCTCGATTTCCTCAAGCGTTATCAGCAATACATCCCGGTTGATGAATTGGAGGATAGCTCTTTGTGGGATGCCATTGTCGATGAGGCAGTCGAAAACATTAAAAAAGATATGATTTTCGGAAAATAGTTTCTTATCCTTTCTTTTTTATTATATTTGCAAAAATTATTCATTATGTCGATTAACCTCCTTAACAAATACGTCTGGCTTGTTGAAACAATCTACAAGAACAAGTATATTTCCTTTGAGGACATCAACAAAAAATGGCTTGATGATGACATTAGCGAAGGCGTTGAAATCCCCAAACGAACATTCAACACTTGGCGAAATGAGGTGGAAGTAATATTTGGTATCGATATCCAATGCGAACGCAGAGGAGGCTACCACTATTACATCGAAAATGTCGATGATATCAAAAATGGAGGCTTACGGAGTTGGCTGCTCAGCACCATCTCCGTAAGCAATCTTATTATGGAAAACAAACAACTTAAAGACCGTATATTTTTAGAAAACGTTCCTTCTGGCCAAGAATATCTTCAAACAATTATCGAGGCCATGAAAGGAAATAATCTTCTCAACATCACATATCACAGTTATTGGCGAGACGAAGACAGCTCTTTCAACGTCATTCCTCTTTGTATCAAACTATTCCGTCAACGTTGGTACATGATTGGGCAAAGCGACACACGACGCGTTTATTCTCTCGATCGTATTGTCAGCCTAACGAAAAAAGAGGAAACTTTTGTCATGCCCAAAGACTGGGATGCTGATGAATTCTTTAGTGGCTGTTTTGGAATGTTTCCCCTCTCTAATATCGACAAGCAATCAGTCAAACTAAAAGTCAACTGGGGTCAAGCCAACTATATTCGCGATTTGCCTCTTCACGAATCTCAAAAAGAAGTCGAGCGTAACGATGAATATAGTATCTTTACCTATTTCCTCCGTCCAACTTTCGATTTCCAACAAGAGTTGCTTTGGAATGGTGAAGATATGGAAGTCATTGAACCTGTTTGGCTTCGCAAAGAGATGGCCGGTAAAATCAAGCGCATGTGGAACAAATATAAGGAGGAAAAGTAATGAAAGACTTTGCAGCCATTGATTTTGAAACAGCCAATAACGAGCGCACTTCGGTTTGTTCTGTTGGTGTTGTAATCGTTCGTAACGGTGAGATAGTCGATTCGTTTTATTCGCTGATCCAACCCGAGCCAAACTATTACAATTACTGGTGTTCTGAAGTTCACGGCCTGTGTCAAAATGACACCGACGATGCTCCAGTATTCCCATACGTTTGGGAAAAGATTGAGCCGCTCATCGAAGGTTTGCCACTGGTGGCGCATAACAGTCCGTTTGATGAAGGATGCCTAAAAGCGGTGTTCCGAGTCTATCAGATGACTTATCCCGACTATGAGTTCTACGACACTCTTTGTGCATCTCGTAAAAAGCTTCCTGATTTGGAAAACCACCAACTACAAACCGTAGCGGATGCTTGCGGATATAATTTGGAGAATCATCACCATGCCCTGGCCGATGCTGAAGCTTGCGCGTGGATAGCAAGAGAAATATTATAATTTTAGAAATATTATAACTATGGAAGAGAATCAAATCGTAATTTATCAAACCGACAACGGACAAACAGCTATCGATGTTCGTGTAGAGAACGAAACAGTATGGCTTTCACAAGCCCAAATGGCTGATTTGTTCCAGAAAGACAGATCTGACATTTCACGTCATATAAACAACGTTTTTAAAGAAGGTGAACTAGATCGAAAAGTGGTATGTGCAAATTTTGCACACACCACTCAACATGGCGCAATTAAAGGGAAAACGCAAAATAAAGAACTTGTGCTTTATAACCTCGATGTTATTATTTCTGTCGGTTATCGTGTCAAGAGTCAACGAGGCGTGCAGTTCCGTCAATGGGCAAACAAAGTTTTGAAAGAATACTTGATTAAAGGTTACGTTGTCAACGAACGAATCCGTCGCAATCAAATAGGAGAATTGCGTCAGCTGGTCGGCATGCTTGGTCGTACTATCCAAAACCAGCAGTTACTATCCAACGACGAAACCAACGCCCTTTTTGAGGTTGTCACCGACTACACATATGCTCTCGACACGTTGGACAATTACGACTATCAGCGTCTAACCATCGAGAAAACTACCAAGGAAGAACACTTCCATGCCACCTACGAAAATGCAATGGCAGAGATTAACCAGTTACGTGAAAAATTTGGCGGTTCAGTCCTTTTCGGCAACGAAAAAGACGATTCCTTCAAGAGCTCTATCGGTCAAATCTATCAAACCTTCGGTGGTGTGGAATTATACCCTAGTGTAGAGGAAAAAGCAGCAACGCTCCTCTATCTCGTTATCAAGAATCACTCCTTCAGCGACGGCAACAAGCGCATCGCCGCCACACTCTTCCTGTGGTTCCTCAACAACAACGGCATCCTCTACCGCGAAGACGGCTCAAAGCGTATCGCCGATAATACCCTCGTAGCCCTCACTCTCATGATAGCTGAAAGCAAACCCGAAGAAAAAGATGTGATGGTGAAGGTAGTGGTGAATTTGATAAACCAAAGAAACAATTAAAAACTAAATATTATGCCTCAACTGATTAACAACGGAACGGAAATGCTTGGAGTCTCTCCAAAAGGAGTTGAGTATTCAACCAACGGTGGCCGCTCATGGAGCCCTCGTTATTCTGGCTCATCTTGCGGAACATTTATCGAACTAATGGCATACGGCAACGAATTGCTTGCTGTCACTTCAAAAGGCGTTTACTATTCGACCAATGGTGGCCGTTCTTGGAGTCCTCGTTACTCCGGCTCATCCTGTGGCGATTTCCGCAGCTTAGCCGACGGAGGCAAAGAACTACTCGCAAACACAAGCAAAGGATTATACTATTCAACCAACGGCGGAAGAAGCTGGAGTAGAAGAAGTTAGATTGACATACCACCAAATTATCAATAATTGCATATATAATGGGAGAGAAGAAGATAGAAATCAAATCGGTTGGCGAACTTCTTGGAATGAAGTTCTTTATTCCATCGTATCAGCGAGGATACAGATGGACAGAGCAGCAAGTAAAAGATTTGCTGAATGATATTTGGGAGTTTTCTCAAAAGAATGACAAACGCAATGGTGAGTTCTATTGTCTACAACCTTTAGTTGTAAAAAGCAGAGAAGAAGATATACTTACTCAAATAAAATCGGCAAACACCATTGAAGATGTCAAATCATTACTAAAAGGCTCTTGGGAGGTCATTGATGGTCAACAGCGATTAACGACGATATTCATAATATTGTTCATCATATTGTTCATCCTTAATCGTGAAGGAGATAAGCAATATACACTATCCTATGAAACGAGAAATGATTTCAGAGAGTTTCTTGATAAAATTATTGGAATTGATGATTGTTCAATCAATAATAATGAGGAAGCGAATGCAAAGTTTAAGGAAATAGTTGGCGTGGAAAATAATAAGAAAAAGAGTTGGGACAACATAGATTTCTATCATTTATTTGTAGCATTTGTAACCATAAAAAAATGGTTTGGTGAAAAAGATAAAGAAGCTTTTAAAAAAATTCTTCTAGATAATGTGAAATTTATTTGGTACGAAACCGAAGAAACTGATTCAATAAAAGTTTTCACGCGTCTAAACATTGGTAAAATTTCGCTAACCAATGCCGAACTTATCAAAGCGTTGTTTCTCAATCGTTCAAATTTTGGCAATGAAGATGGCAACCATTTACGTCTTCGTCAACAAGAAATTGCCAGCGAGTGGGATAACATTGAATACACATTGCAAAACGAAGAGTTTTGGCTTTTCCTTCACGAAAATGGTTACGACCGACCTACTCGAATCGACTTCATCTTCGATTTGATATGCGAGCAAAATGCTATGCGATTGTCTGAAAAACTTTTGGAATCTATCGGGACAGACGAATACAAAACTTTCCGCTATTTCTATGAATACTTCAAACAAGGAAATAAAGTTCAGCCAAAGATTGAAGATTGTTGGAAAGAAGTGAAGAAATATTTCCAGACATTCCAAGAGTGGTTCAACGATTTGGAGTTGTATCACTATGTGGGATATTTGGTGGAATACAATCAATCTGTAGCTGAATTAGTGAAGATTTGGAGAGATAAAAGCACAAAGATAGAATTTATTGAAGCTTTGAAAAAGAAAATCAAGGATACAATTAAAGACTGCAAAGATTTGAACAAGCAGTATGAAATAAGCGGTTCTCCGAAAACACAATGCCGACCATTGCTGTTGTTACATAATATTCAAACCATAATAAACCAGAGCAAAGATTTCACAAACAAAAAAGAGTATGAACTTCCAGTGTTCTACAAATTTCCATTTCATCTATTCAAAAAAGAGAAATGGGACGTAGAGCATATAGACTCGAACTCAGAGAACGATATGAGTGATAAAGATTCACAAAATGAATTTTTGCTGAACATTTATCTTTCCGTCAACGATGATATTCAGAAAAAAATTGAAGCATTTATCAATGACCCTAATGCCCCAAATTGGAGTGATTTCAATGAATATACGAAGAAAGTCAAAGATTCACTGTCGGATGAAGAAAAGAACCAAGTGTGGAATTTTACGCTTTTGGATTTTTCAACAAACCGCAGCTATGGCAACTCAATCTTTGCTGCCAAGCGACGTATTATTATAGGTAAAGACAGAGGGGTTGAGTTGCCTATACCTAAAATCAAAAGAGAAAATAATCAAAGCAAATTAAGTGTTGGAAAAGAAGTAAAAGCGAAAACCGCATTTATTCCTCTGTGTACCAAGAATATTTTTTTGAAGTATTACACTCCAGTTTTGACTAATTACAATTATTGGACAAAACCAGATGCAAAGGCTTACAGGCAAAATATTCTCAATACATTGGAAGAGTTTGGAGTAACGGATTCGTCTAACAATCAAAACGAAGATAAAAATGAGCAACAATAATACAAATGCACAGAAAACTACTTTCTGGAAATTTCTTACAGACAACACAATAGAAATTCCAATCATTCAACGCGATTATGCACAAGGAAGATTGGGTAAAGAGTATCTGCGAAAGAGTTTTCTTACGGACTTAAAGGATGCTTTGGACAATGCTTTGAAAGAAAAAGAAAAAACTGAGATGAAACTTGATTTTGTCTATGGTTCAGTAGAGAACGACAAATTAAGTCCGCTTGATGGTCAGCAACGTTTGACCACTTTATGGCTTTTGCATTGGTATGTCGCATTAATGTCGGGCAATTTGAATGAAAATGTTTGTGAAACGCTTAAAAAATTCACATACGAAACTCGCATTTCGTCACGCGAGTTTTGTGAGAATCTGTGCAAACCTGAGAACTTCAATGATTACCAAGGATATGTATCAACAAAAGGAGATAGAAAGGTTGTTGAGTATATCACAAGCCGCACGTGGTTCTATTCTGCATGGAAGCAAGACCCGACAATCCAATCGATGCTAAGAATGCTTGGCGGAACTGAAATTAATGACGAAAAAGGCAACGACATAGTCGACGGATTGGAAGAAATTTTCAATTGCACTAATAAAGAAACTTTTGACGAATATTGGAAAATTCTTACGGAAAATAATGTAATAGTTTTCTATCAATTGCCATTGAAAGACTTCGGTCTTTCTGACGATTTGTATATCAAGATGAATGCCCGTGGCAAACAATTAACTGAATTCGAAAATTTTAAGGCTGATTTAATAGGCTGGATGAAAGATAACGGAGAGTCTTTCAATCCACAAGATAAGTCAAAATTTGTTGATTATAACGGTCGTAAAATGCCATATTATATGGTATTTTCGAACAAAATTGATAATGAATGGACCAACATGCTCTGGGATATAACAAAAGACTATAATAAAAACAGTGATAACCCTACCGACAAATTAGTTGATCCATTGTTGTTAAGTCTGTTTTATAGATATTTTTTATTTGAATACATTTTTAATTCATCTTTAACCAACAAAGAAATTGACAAAGAGGATTATTTTAAGTTCTTTGAAAAAGAAAACAGTTTCAATGAACTAAAACCATTTGAGTCTTTATTGAACATAGATAGCATCCATAATTTTGAACAAATAATTGATAGATTCTCTTCTAATACCAAAGTCATATTTGAGAAGGCAAAAGCCTCATGGAACAATATGGAAGCCCGTTTTTTAGTAGAGAAAGGTATCACACAATCTCAACGAGTTGTGCTTTATGGTGTATATGCTTATTTGAAAAAGAATGAAAATTTTGATACAGATAAATTTGCACAATGGATGCGTGTAGTTTGGAACATAGTTGAAAATACAGATATTGATAGTTGGGGAAGTGCCATTGGTGTTTTAGAATTGATTAAAGAACTAGAGACGTATTCTGATGATATCTATTCAAAATTTCCAAATTCGATTACATCCGCTTCTTCTAAGAATGCAGTTGAGGAAGAGCGCATAAAAATCAGATTCATTAAATTAGACCCGAAATGGGAAGAAGCCTTTATTGAAGCAGAGAAACATCTATTCTTTAAAGGTTCAGTTGGTTTCTTAATATCTTCAGACATGAGTGTTGCTGAATTTAAGCATCGTGTTCAAATTGCCAATCTTTTATTTAATGACAGGGGGATTAACGATAAATATCGCACCGATCACATCCTCCTTCGTGCACTTATTAGCCAATATACAGATTTTGAGCAAATAAAAGATAGATGTTTTACCGATAGTGACGAGAAAGAGCATTATCTAAAAAAAATGCTAGCATCTGACGATATAGTCCGAAAAGCATTGTG
The DNA here is from genome assembly GCA_017553625.1 of Bacteroidales bacterium. GTDB lineage: Bacteria > Bacteroidota > Bacteroidia > Bacteroidales > F082 > Limimorpha. The sequence continues at coordinate 126,366 of JAFZKP010000047.1, read as the reverse complement.
CTCTTGGTGTTCTTTAGCTGACGAATCATCGTTGTTACAAACATTAAATTCAGTTACAGCCTTGGATTCAACAATGTCAAATACATCCAATCCATTTGAAACTAAAATGCATGAGGAATTGTACAAAAATGCAACTCTACAAAATTGGATGCAGGAAAATGGCGCAATAAGGTTTGCGCACTACTGGCAAGATTGTTACTATGTATACAGACCCAAATCATGGTATGACTGGATATTGGTAGATAGTTATAGAGATGAAATAATCAATGAATTAGTTAAAAACTATAATTGTGAGCAAACAAATTTGGTGGGTTCCACAAAATATCATTGGGGTGGTACGCTATTAGTCAAGAGGGAGATTCAAAAAGGTACTAATGAATATGATTTTGTATACGAGTTTAGTCCGAATGGTGATTTGCGGGTTGGTATAAAAGAATCAGAAGAATTGCGTTCTGTAATAATTAATCCCATTGCAGATGAATATAAAGCCAATGGGTGGATTTGTAGAATAAAATACAACTACAAAGAGGTTAAAACACAATGTGATATTCAAGATTATGTTAATAGAATTGAAACAGATGTAAATTCGTTGTTGAATAAACTGCCGTAAATCGACTAATCAACAAAATCTATTGTTTTTCAATTTGCATGCTCTCTTTCATCTCCGACTCCGACCACTACACCACTGTGCTTGACCTTGCCTCTAAAGCCAAGCACACCCTGTGGATTGGCACTGCCGATATCAAGGATCTTTACATCCTGAAAGGCAAAAAGGAAAAGCCTTTTCTTGGAGTTATATCCGATTTGATAGGAAAGGGAGTTGAGGTGCGTCTCATCCATGCCAAAGAACCCGGACAAAACTTCAGGGACGATTTCGACCGATATCCAAATCTCATTCAGCACCTTGAGCGTGTAATGTGTCCGCGAGTTCATTTCAAAATTATCATCATCGATATGGAAATCTGCTATATCGGTAGCGCCAACCTCACCGGTGCTGGCATGGGAATGAAAGCAGACACCAGACGTAACTTTGAATCTGGCATCCTTACCGATGAGCCACAAATCCTGGATGCAGCAATTGAGGAGTTCGACAAAGTATGGCGAGGCAGCGAATGCCAAAAATGCAAACGAAAAGACTTCTGTTCGGATCCAATCGTATAATGTGAGTTCTCATAATTAATCCTAAACATCTGCTGCAAAATGGCAGATGTTTTTTTGTTTTATATACATCAATATGAATTATTGATTGTCAATTGAATTGTAAAAAAAATTTTAAAAATTATTTCAGGTATCAAAAATAATTCCTATCTTTGCAGCGGGATTAAAAATTAGAGTTTATATGCCTGAAATTTTTAGATTTTACGGATTCTCGTTCTTCTTTTATTCAAGAGAACATGAACCAATACACGTTCACGTTGATGGGAACTATGAAAAATTCGGTTGCGAAAATGAAAATAACAAAGATTTGGTTCGACGATGAGCATCTCGTCGGAGAAGATGAAAACGGTAATGTTTACAAACAGTCACTGCTGTGGTATCAGAAACTGAAAGAAGCCTCAGATGAGGAGAAAAATGCTTTTTCTTTCGGTTATGACGGTATTCATTGGCGAAATCTCGATGTTGATGTCAGCTTCGAAAGCTTTCTTTATGAAGATGCCGAGCCCTCAGCATTTCAAAGGTTTTTTCTTATTCACAAAGAAATAAATATCACAGAATTTGCTAAACTGGCAGGAATCAACGCAACACTTTTGCGAAACTATATTAATGGTTTTAAGAAACCTTCAAAAGAACGAGAAAAAGAGATTTTAGAGAAAATCCATGAAATAGGGAAAAAGTTCACAGAAACAACTTTTTAATAATAAATAATGTTTGAGATTTCTCCACTCCGCTGTGCTTCGGTCGAAATGACGAGTTCCTATCTGCGAAATCTGTAAGCGTCAGCGAACTAAATCCATGTGGAAGAAAGAGGGATAAACATTTCTGCGTTTTCTGCGATATCTGCGAGAGAGTAAAATAAAAAAGACGCCGAAATTCGACGTCCTTTTGTTGTTTTTGAATCTTTCGAAACGATTAAGCTTCGGTAGCTGGTGTTTCTTCTGCTGCTGGAGCCTCTTCTGTCGCTTCGGCTGTTTCAGCTGCTGCCGCGGCTGCTGCTTCTGCCTGTTTCTTGGCGATGGCTTCAGCGCGTGCTGCATTGACCTTGCTCTCTGCTTCGATTCTTGCCTTCTGGTCAGCTCTGCTCTTCTCGACCTTGGCCTTGACTTCCTGAGCTAACTTGGCTTCTTTTTCCTTCATCCATGTCTGGAATTTGACCTCTGCCTGTTCTGCTGTCATAGCGCCCTTCTTGACACCGATCATGAGGTGCTTCTTGAGCATGACACCCTTCTTTGAAAGGATTGAACGGACTGTGTCTGTAGGCTGAGCACCCTTGTTTAACCAATCAAGAGCTTTGTCGAAATTCAAATTGATCTCAGCTGGAACTGTCACCGGATTGTAAGTTCCGATTTTTTCAATAAATCTACCATCACGAGGTGCGCGACCGTCTGCAATTACAATGTGATAGAAAGGCTGACCCTTTTTACCATGTCTCTGTAATCTGATTTTTGCTGGCATAAAATTACTTTTTTAATTGATTTATAATTAGTTAACTCAAACCTACCCGAGGTTTGCGGCTGCAAAAGTACAAAAATTTTCAACATCCACAACATTTTCCTAAAAATAATTTTATAAATCTTTGATTTTCAAAACATTTAAAAATTTTCAAAATTAATGACAAATTTTCCAAAAATTCCTTATCTTTGAAAGTTGATTTCGTCGCAAAAATGGCTTTGATAATCAATGAAAAAGTATTTGTGAAAGTCAGCTAACTGATTAACTGAACAACTGACTAACTGATTAACTGAACAACTGACTAACTGATTAACTGAACAACTGACTAACTGATTAACTGAACAACTGACTAACTGATTAACTGAACAACTGACTAACTTGAAAGAAATATGTTCTTGATATTCGACACCGAAACGACTGGCTTGCCTCTTGTAAAAAACGCTCCGCTGACCAACTTCGACAACTGGCCGCGAATGGTCCAGATTGCTTGGCAGCTGCACGACGAACTCGGCAACTTCGTTGAGGCTCAGAACCATATTGTGCGTCCCGACGGTTTCGTGATTCCTATCAACGCCCAGATGGTGCATGGAATCTCAACCGAATACGCCACCGAGCATGGCGAACCGCTGACCGATGTATTAAACAAGTTCCTCAAAGCGGCGAAGAAGGCGAAATACCTTGTGGGTCATAACATTAACTTCGATTTGAGCATTGTCGGATGCGAGTTTTTGCGCGACCGTGGCGAGAATCCTTTGCCGAATTGGAAAGTCGTCGACACCTGCACTGAAAAGACAGCTGAATTTTGCAAATTCCCTGGCGGCACACATGGTCCGAACCGTTATAAGTTCCCCAAACTGATTGATTTCCATAAACTTTTGTTTGGTGAGGATTTCAGTTCCGCTCATAATGCCTGCGCTGATGTTGAGGCTACTGCGCGCGTTTTTTTAGAGTGTGTTCGTCTAGGAGTGCTTGATAATCAAGATATTCCGGAAGGAGAGGAGTTTTTCAAAAAATTCCGTGAGGCGAATCCTGATGTGATGAAAGCGGCTGGGATTGAAGTCAAGCCTAATTATGAGGTTGCAGAAGAGCCTAAAATAGAGGAAAAAGTTGAGGAGAAACCTGCGGAAATATCTGAAAATACTGATAAAATCAAGTTTACGCATTTGCATGTGCACTCGCATTTCTCCATCCTTGACGGAATGTCGAAGATTCCGGATTTGGTTGACAAATGTCTGAAATACGGCATGTATTCAATGGCTCTTACTGACCATGGTAACATGTTTGGAATCAAGGAGTTGGCTGATTATTCCGACAAGGTTAACGGAAAAGTTAAAGATAAAATAAAGGAGCAGGAGGCGATCCTGAAGAAAGAAGACGCGACGGAAGAGGAGAAAACCGCTGCTAATCAAGAGATTGAGAAACTTAAAGGTCAGTTCTTCAAACCAATTTTCGGTACCGAAGCGTATTGTGCTCCAGTGAACATCGCCAAGCGTGACGGTCGTGTTGATCGCGGCTGGCATCTTATTTTGCTGGCGAAGAACAAAACCGGCTACAAAAACCTTTGTAAACTCGCATCAATTGCTTATACCGATGGTTTTTACTACAATCCGCGTATCGACCATTCTCTTTTGGAGAAATATCACGAGGGAATTATTGCGAGTTCAGCTTGTCTCGGTGGCGAGGTGCCGCAGAAAATCATGAACGGCGACATCAAAGGCGCGGAAGAGACGATAATGTGGTTCAAATCGCTGTTTGGTGATGATTATTATCTTGAACTTCAACGACATAAGACCGACAAACCAGGTGGCGATACTGAGGTTTACGCCCGTCAGGTGGAGGTCAACAAGGTGATTCTGGAGCTGGCCAAGAAAACGAATACTAAAGTTATTTGCACCAACGACGCGCATTTCGTTGAAGAGGAGCACGGCGAGGCACATGACCGCCTGATTTGCTTAAGCACTGGCAAGGACCTCGACGACCCGACACGAATGCACTACACCAAACAGGAATGGCTCAAGACGCCTGAGGAGATGTACAAAATTTTCTCAGATGTGCCGGAAACGCTTGCAAACACTATGGAAATCGCCGACAAAGTTGAGACTTATTCCATCAACTCAGACCCGATAATGCCGGAATTTGACATCCCTAAGGAGTTCGGAACCGTTGAAGAATACAAGCAGAAATTCACAGAAGAAGATTTATATAAGGAGTTTACTTGCGACGAGCATGGCAACGAAGTGATGAGCCGCGAGGCAGGCGAGAAGAAGATCAAGAAAATGGGCGGCTACGAGAAACTGTACCGCATCAAACTTGAGGCTGATTATCTCGCTAAACTCGCGTGGGAAGGTGCGAAGATGCGATACGGCGACAACCTCACCGACGAGCAGAAGGAACGCATTATCTTCGAGCTTCATACCATGAAATCCATGGGATTCCCAGGTTACTTCCTAATTGTGGCGGATTATATCCGTGGAGCTCGAGAAGAACTTGGCGTCTCCGTTGGTCCAGGACGTGGCTCGGCGGCAGGCTCAGTTGTGGCTTACTGCTTGAAAATCACTGATGTAGACCCGCTGAAATATGATTTGCTTTTTGAGCGTTTCCTTAATCCTGACCGTATCTCATTGCCTGATATCGATGTCGACTTTGATGATGACGGTCGCGGCAAGGTCCTTGATTGGATTACTCAAAAATATGGTAAGGAAAAGGTTGCGCACATCATCACTTACGGCACGATGGCTGCAAAATCGGCTATCCAGGATGTGAGCCGCGTGCAGAAGATTCCGCTTTCGGAGGTGGCGACAATCAAGAGTTTCATTCCTGATAGGAGTTTTCCTGATAATATCAAGGATGAAAAGGGAAAATCGCCGAAAGTCAACCTCAAAAACTGCTACAAATACGTTCCTGAGCTGAAAGACATGCTCAACGGCGATGACGAAAATGTGTCGTCGATGTTGACCTATGCGAGCGAACTTGAGGACACTAACCGTCAGATTGGAATCCATGCCTGCGGCGTTATCATCGGCGCTGACGACTTGACAAAATTCGCGCCAGTTTGCACCATTAAAGATAAGGACACAGGTGAGGATGTGCTTGTTACTCAATACGATGGACATGTCGTTGAGAACGTCGGTCTTATCAAGATGGACTTCTTGGGTCTTAAAACTTTGACGCAGATCAAGGACGCTCTTGCGAATATTAAGAAAACTCACGGCATCGACCTTGACATCGACCATATCCCGATTGACGACCCTGAAACGTTCGCTTTGTTCAGTTCGGGCAACACCATCGGGACGTTCCAGTTTGAATCGGCTGGTATGCAGAAATATCTGAAAGAGCTGCAACCCACTGTGTTTGAAGACCTTATCGCTATGAACGCGCTTTACCGTCCGGGGCCGATGGATTATATTCCAAAATTTATCGCGCGCAAGCAGGGTAGAGAACCGATAGAGTACGACTTTCCGGAGATGGAGAAATATCTCAAGGACACTTATGGCGTGACTGTATATCAGGAGCAGGTGATGCTTCTGTCGCGACAGCTTGCCAATTTCACCCGTGGCGAGTCGGACACTTTGCGTAAAGCAATGGGTAAGAAGCAGATAGCCAAGATGATGGAGCTCAAGGACAAGTTCATGAAACAAGGTCAGGAGCTCGGTCACGACCCTAAGATTCTTGAAAAAATCTGGACGGATTGGGAGAAATTCGCTTCGTATGCTTTTAACAAATCTCACGCGACTTGTTATTCGTGGGTCGCTTATCAGACGGCATATCTGAAAGCGCATTATCCTGCTGAGTTTATGGCTGCTGTGCTGAATTCGAGCATACGCGACGCTGAAGAGGTCGTTTTTATGCTTGATGAATGTAAGAGGATGAAAATCAATGTGTTGCCACCAAATGTAAATAGGTCGGAATACAAATTCACTGTTGATGAAAGCGGTAATATTTGTTATGGTTTAGGTGGTATCAAAGGCATTGGCGAGGTGGCAGATGTCATAAAAGATGAACGCGAGGCTAATGGTCGTTACACCAGTTTCGCCGATTTCATGGCAAGGGTGGGAGCGAAGAACCTCAACAGAAAAGTGTTGGAACAGTTAGCGAGAGCAGGTGCTTTCAGCGATTTCACCGAGATGCATCGCGCAGCGTATTTCTATATCGCTCCCGGCGAAAAGATGAATTTCATCGAGAAATCGATAAAGCAGGTGAATGCGAGCAACGAACGTAAAAACAATGCACAGATTGACCTCTTCGGAGAGCTTGAGGCTGCCGGTGGCGAGGATTTGTTCAAACTCGACATCCCTGACTGCGAGCATTGGTCGAACATAAAGATGCTTGACGAGGAGAAGGAGGCAATAGGTTTCTACCTCAGCTCGCATCCGCTTGATGCGTACGAGTATACGTTAAGGTATTTTGTCGATACTAAACTTGAAAATCTGAAAAATGTCATTGATAATAAAAAAGGTGTGACGATTCATATTGCAGGTATTGTCACTAATGCTGCCACGATGACTTCTAAAGCTGGTAAGGATTTTGGAAAGTATTCAATTGAAGATCAGACAAGTAGCTATGACTTTGCACTTTTTGGCGAAACATATTTAAAGTTCCAGCATTTATTTGTCGTAGGAACGCCTCTATTTATTACAGGAATCGTCCAAGAACCTTATTACAACAGGGATTTGCCTGATGACAAAAAACGTCCTAATGAGTTGAAAATACTTGAAGTCAAACTGTTGGATGATGTTTTTGAAAAATCAAAGCGTGAAGCAAAATTTGTCGTTGATATCAATAAGTTAAACAGCGATAATGTTAAAGAAATAATTGACATAATCAAAGAGAACAAAGGAAATCAGCCTTATTCGATGCTTCTTGTTGACAAAGAACATAACATGACTTGCTCGACACATCCTGAGAAAGGCAAGATAAATGCGGAAGAAGTTTTCAAAAAAATGAACGAATATAGCAATTTTGTGACTTACGATTTGTTAAAATAATTATCTTTGCAAAAATAAAATTTGGTATTTAATATTAAAATTTAAAATTATGGCAGTACATATCACAGAACAGAATTTCGAGGCTGAAGTTTTGAAATCGGAAATTCCGGTAATGGTTGACTTTGGCGCAACATGGTGCGGTCCGTGCCGCATGATTGCTCCTTATATGGATCAGTTGGCAGACGAATATGCTGGTAAGGCAAAGGTCGCGAAGGCTGACGTTGACGAATGTGGTGCTCTTGCAGCTCAGTTCGGCATCAGAAATGTACCTACAGTTCTTTTCTTCAAAAACGGCGAAGTCGTTGAGAAACATGTCGGTGGCGCTCCGAAATCAGTGTTTGAGGAGAAATTGAAAAAATTTATCTAATTGGATAAAAGAAACATCGCTAATCTTGGAAGTCTTGAGTTTCATGCCCGTCAAATTGTAGAGGGTTTCATCACAGGACTTCACAAGAGTCCGTTCCATGGGTTTTCAGTCGAGTTTGCGGAACATCGCCTCTATAACACTGGCGAGCCGATTCGCAATATCGACTGGAAACTTTATGGCAGGACAGAAAAGTTGTTTGTCAAGCGTTATGAGGAGGAGACCAACCTCCGTTGCCAGCTTGTTATCGACACCAGTTCGAGCATGTATTTCCCTGTGCGTCAACGTCTTGACTATCAAAATCCGAATAAGTTATGGTTCTCTGTTTACAGCGCTGCCGCTTTGATGGAGCTGATGCGCCGTCAACGTGACGCGGTCGGTCTCGATTTGTTTGACGACGACATAACAATTCATACAGAGGCAAAGCTCGCTCCAGTTCATATCAATATGATTTACAATGAATTGGAGAAATTACTCTTGCCTTACGACAAAAACGAAAAGAAAGAAACCAACGCTACTGCTTGTCTTCATAAAATCGCAGAGATGACGCACAAACGCTCGCTTGTAATCATTTTCAGCGACATGATTGACAACCTCGAATCTCATGACGATTTGTTTGCTGCACTTGAGCATTTGCGTTACAACAAACACGAGGTCGTTCTGTTCCACGTCCACGACGGACTTCTTGAGCAGAAACTTGAGTTCGAGAACCGACCGTATCGTTTTGTCGACCTTGAATCGGGCGACGTTGTGAAACTCAACCCGACGGAAGTCAAGGAAAAGTACGAGCGAATCATGAAAGCACGGAAAGACGAGCTTCTTCGCCACTGCTACCAATACCAAATCGACTACGTTGAAGCCGACATCAACAAGCTTTACGACCAAGTGCTGACTTCATATCTTATAAAACGCCAAAAACTGTACTAATCGTGTCGAAGACACGATACTTGAATATTCCCTCACAAGCGTAGCGCAGTGTGGGGCTTGTAGACTCGTAACTTCTCAAAGGCGTGTCGAAGACACGCTACAGCTTCCAAACAATCTGAATTTTGCCGTCAGTTTTCACGTTACCATCAATTTTCTCCAACCCGCTTCCAATCTCATTGACATCATTGTATATCGTGCAGCCTATTTTTGCATTTACCGATATCCCGTATCGAAGCTTCACTTTTCCTAATAGATAGATTCTCAAGCCTTTGTGATACAAACCGCCAATCGAAAAAGCGTTTAAAATGTCGTTTTCGTATGCGTATACTGCACCGTTTGGACTGTCAAATAAGGCGTATCTGAATGCGATACTGTATGGTCGATTTTCCGGATTGTATAGTATATCCTGATAAATCAGATAACTTGTGCCGATTTTTTGTGCGTCTCTGTTTTTACTAAATTCCACTCGATTTTTTAATATAACACCATTGCTGACAGGGTAGGTGATGTGAAAACGCAGCGACATTTTGCGTTCGTGTATTAATTGTCGCATGTAAGTGTTCTCACCTGAACCGTTTTTCTCTTTGTTTTTGTATCTAAACTGGATGAAAAACAATGATTTGCTGTTTATCTGATGATTTATTTGAAGATTATAATCCTGCGTTCTGCTTGGAGCGTATGCCGTGGTTTTTATCCAATCGGATTGCGGGAAATCAACCGTAGCTATAAATCGCCATCTCGGTGCAAAAGTTATTGATGTAGAGAGGTATAATCCCTTTTCATTACGAGCACTGCTGCCGGAAGCGTATGAGTTGCAGTAAAAATTGTGATACGCCTTGTCATAATATCTGTAAAGCACTGTAAAATCAATATATCCCGTGGGTTGTACAGTGGTCCCGAGCAATGCGGTAGGCGCGTTGTTGTCACTGATTGCAGCCTCACCGTAAAAAGCAAACTTTTTTAAAACATAATAAAAGTCAACTCCTTGGTTTACAAGCGATTTGCCACGAAAATAAAACGTGTTGTATAGTCTTGGCTCTGGAATCAAATTGCAGCTTAAAACAGTTTTGTGTATTGTATAGCCAATCTGAAAATTGGAACGTCGATAACTGAAATTTCCGCCAAACAATTGCTGTTTAATCGCATGTCTGTCAACGAGTTCGCTGTGAGTGCGATGTAATCCTGTTTGTTGCAACGCTGTGACGACTTGTGGTTCGCCAAGACTGTCGGTGACGCTGACATTGGCATCGACTTTCTTGTTTGAATAAAACAAAGTTAATTCCAAGTCTTTGTAATTCAATGTGGTTGCGATTCCCCGCAAATATCTCGTTTCATTTGCTGATTTTGAGGCACGAATCTTTTTGTTTTTCCTTAAGAGTGAGCCTCCGCTTGCTGCAAACGCAATTCCAGAACCCATCGTAAGTCCTTGACCGAATGTGAGTTGGTAATCGCCAAGAGCCAATGTTCTCACAAATTTCAAATCTTTAATCAGAAAATGGAAAGAAAAAAAATCAAGGATGTTTTTTTCTCCGGCATCTTTTTCCATAGCGAAGCCAAATTCGAGCTTGTTGCGGGAACTGAAACTGTATCTAAGCATCATTTTTCGCGGACTCCCAAGATATTTTTGCTCTTTGTAACCCGCTTTTTCATTGAAACATTGTTCTAGTTGGAAAATGGTTTGATGTTTGCCATATTTCCACAGGTCTTTTGCTCGAAATTTCTCTTTTTCTGACGGTTTTTCAAAGATAATCAATGGTTTTAGGATGTTACTCGTCATTTTATCAATGCCTTCGATAAATTGAAGTTCATCGAACGTCATGAGGTCGCCGAAATTTTTTCTGTAAGAGTTTATGTTCTCAATGATAAAAACGTTAACTAAATGTAACTCAATCAGTTGGTTTAACTCATCTGGATTGTTGATGTTGATTTTATTCTCACAAATACTCCAATAATTCTCGATAAGCTCATTAATATCGACTTCTTCGTCAGAATTTTCAACCATTCTTTCAATCTGGTCAATGATAATTTCGTCAGTAATGCTGTTTTGGGCAAAAATCGGGAACGAAAGCATTATTAATAAAGGTATCAATATTCTTTTCATAAGCCAGCCTCCTTGATTTTGAATATCAGACTGCTTTGAAAAGTTACGCCAGTGTATTGGTTCATAGTTGCTCCAACGTCGACAATGATTCTGTTTAATGTATATCCAACTCCGAAACAAGCTGTGGCTGGATTGGTTCGTACTCCAAAACGTATGTAAAAATCGCTTAAAGTGTTGTATTCCAATCCGATACGATAATCAAGTTTTCGCTGATTATCATATTCAACTTCGGTTGTGGCGAGAAAATCTTTCGTTATTTTGTAAGAAAAACCAAAACGCAATACAATCGGAATGTGCTGATTGTCAATCGATTTTATTTTAGAGTTTGTTGGATTGAAAATGTAAACTCCAAGACAAAGGTCATCTGTTATGTTTGACTGCAATCCAAGCTCAAACGTTGCCGTTCGTCGTTTTACGTAATTGTCTGAGAATTTAACCATCAGATAATCAAGCTGCAAGCCGATTTTAAGATATGGACCAAAGGCTCGCGCATACGACAAACTGACTTTGTTCTCGTTATAGCTTTCAAAGCCGAATCTGCTGTATGACATTCCGAAAACACCAAATTTTACTGGCAAAATGCAAGCCGTGTTGTAAACGCTCAGTTCTTTCATGAAGAACCGGTTTTCATAAGAGAGTCCGAAAGACATAGTTCGCCAATCGGACATTCCAGCCGGATTATTGTGAACGCTCCAGAAATCATTTGAAGCCACCGAGCAAAAGCCCATTGAAGAACCGCGACCGCCTGCGATTCCAGACAAATCCCAAGAATAACAAGGGAAACTGAATAGGATTACACCTATTAATAAAAGGTTTCTTTTCATTTTTTAGTTTTTGTTTTGTAATATTTTTTGCAAAGATATATGTTTTTTGTCAAATGTCAACAAAAAATTTTTAACTTTGTAGCAAATTTTTAATATGGACTATTTGTTGATTGTATTGGCTTTAGTCGCAATAATTGTTGGGCTAATCGGTGATGTTATCCCTGGAGTTCCGGGGACTCCAATATCATATTTGGCGTTGCTGTTGCTGCATTGGACCCAATATATCACTTATTCGGCGCAGTTTTTGGCAATCACAGGTCTGATTTGTGTGGCTATCACAGTGCTCGACTATATTGTCCCGGTTTGGGGCACCAAAAAATTCGGCGGCACGAAATCGGGGGTGAGAGGAAGTACTATCGGATTGATAGTCAGCGTTTTTGTGCTTCCGTTTTTGGGTATTGTCATCGGACCGTTTGGAATCATCGGGATACTTGCGGGACCGTTCGTTGGCGCATATATTGGAGAAAAGATGGGCGGGACTCCTGACAATCTCGCATGGCGCTCGGCAATCGGCTCGTTTGTAGGCTTTGTGACAGGCACTCTAATGAAGATTATTTATACGTTAGTCATTGGTTTTTATGTAGTTAAGGATATTATTCATATTGTTTTTTGATTAAAATTATTTGATATGAAATACTTGAAATCATTAATTGCAGCATTGTTTTTGGTGTCAGGTCTGACATCATTTGCTTGCACTAACTTCTTGGTGACAAAGGGCGCGACTGTTGACGGCTCTAATTTCATAACATACGTCGCTGATTCACACATCAGATACGGCGAGCTTTATTACACTCCCGCCGCTGATTGGGCGGAAGGCAGCGTGAGAACCATCTACGACAGGGGAACAAATGAAATAAGAGGCTCTGTGCCGCAACCGGCTCACACTTATCAAGTTGTTGGCTATATCAATGAGAATCAGGTGGCGATGGGTGAGACGACTTTTGGCGGTCGTGAGGAGCTTGTTGACCCGAACGGTCTGATTGATTACGGTAGCCTGATGTTTATGGCTCTAGAACGCAGCAAATCAGCCCGCGAAGCCATCAAGATAATGGCTGATTTGGTTGAAGAATATGGCTACGGCAGTGATGGAGAGACGTTTTCCATATCCGACAAAAACGAGGTGTGGTATATGGAAATCATTGGAAAAGGCAGTGAAAAAGGAGCTGTCTGGGTTGCCATCAGAATACCTGACGGATGTATCTCTGGTCACGCGAATGCCGCGAGAATACAGACATTCCCGTTGAGAGACGGCAAGAAATCAATCACCGACAAAGACTGGAAAAAGCTTTATAATAATGATGTTGATGTGATTTACAAACACGACATCATAACGTTTGCAAGAAAAAAAGGCTATTTTGAAGGCAAAGACAAGGAATTTGACTTCAGCGCGGCTTACGCTCCAGTCGATTTCTCGGCAGCTCGCATCTGCGACCTGAGAGTGTGGGCGATGTTTAATGAGGTGTGCGATGGCATGGACGAATATTGGGATTACGTCACAGGAAAAGACCTTGAACATGGTCGTATGCCATTGTATGTCAAGCCAAACCGTCAGATTTCGCTTAACGACATGATGTCTTTCATGCGCAATCATTTCCAAGGCACTGAACTCGACAAGACATTGGATGTAGGAGCAGGTCCATTCGGCTCACCGTTCCGCTGCAACCCGTTATATTGGGAGTACAATGGTGAAAAGTATTTCAATGAGAGAAGCGTCGAGACTATGCAGACTGGTTTTTCATTCATTGCACAAACGAGAAACTGGATGCCTGACGTGGTCGGTGGAATTATTTGGTTCGGCGTAGATGACACTAACTCAACGGTTTACACCCCGTTCTATTGCTCTATTACAGAGGTTCCAATTGAATTCCGTCAGGGGAATGGCGACATGCTTACTTATTCCGACAACGCCGCTTTCTGGGTGTTTAACCGTGTTGCGCATTTCAAATATCTGTTTTATAACAGAGTGATCGGTGACATTCAAAAAGTGCAGAGCGAGCTTGAAAACAGTTATCAGGAACAAGTGAAAAAGACTGATAATCATGTCGTTGACTTGTTAGAGGACGGCAAGACAGAAGAAGCAGTCGCCGTTTTGACAAAGTTTTCGAGAAAACTGGGATTTAATACTGTTAAAAGGTGGAAGGAATTGGATAACTTCTTGCTTGTCAAATACTTGGACAGCAATGTAAAGCCGGAGGAAAACGGCGAGTTTTTCGGCAATGGTCATGGTTATCCGGCAAAGCCGAAACAGCCTGGTTATCCGGATTCTTGGAAGAAAAATGTCATTGAATCCACTGGTGACAGATTTATCAGAAAATGAAATCATCCAAGCCTTTGGCGGAACGTCTGCGTCCGACCTCGTTGGACGGATACATAGGGCAGGAGCATCTGATCGGTCCCAATGCTGTGTTGCGTCGCGCCATTGAGAGCGGTCATATCCCGTCGATGATTTTTTGGGGGCCTCCAGGCGTGGGTAAGACAACCCTCGCATATATCATTTCAAAACAGGTGAAACGCCAGTTTTTCGTGCTCAGCGCCGTGAGTAGCGGCGTTAAAGACGTGCGTGAGGTATATGACCGTGCGCGCATGGCTCCAGAAGCACCGATTTTGTTCATCGACGAAATCCATCGTTTCTCAAAAGCCCAGCAGGACTCGCTTCTTGGGGCGGTGGAGAAAGGTTTGGTGACCTTGATAGGTGCCACGACTGAAAACCCGAGTTTTGAAGTGATTTCTCCGCTTTTGTCGAGATGTCAGGTCTATATCATGAAAAGCCTTGAAAAAGATGATCTTAAGAAATTGATTGTCAACGCTATCGAGGTTTTGAAAGATGATTATAACAAGGAAATAGTCATCGAAGAAGACGAAGCTTTGATGCAAATCAGCGGGGGAGATGCGCGAAAGTTGCTCAACGCAATCGATTTGGTCGTCGGAATGCTTGACGATGAAGCTCCTGAATCAGAGAAACTCGTTGTGAATAATGAGGTTACGACAAAATACATTCAGAGCAACCTGCTGAAATACGACCGTCTCGGCGAGATGCATTACGACATAATTTCGGCGTTTATAAAATCATTACGCGGCAGCGACCCTAACGCGGCTGTTTATTATCTCGCGAGGATGATTGAGGCTGGTGAAGACCCGCTTTTCATTGCCCGAAGGATGCTGATTATGGCTTCAGAGGACATCGGAAACGCCAATCCTAACGCGCTTTTGCTTGCAAATGCATGTTTCGACGCTGTCAATAAAATCGGATGGCCAGAAAGCAGGATTATTCTATCGCAGACCGCCACTTATCTCGCTTCTTCGGCAAAAAGCAACGCCGCCGTCGTAGCTATCGACTCGGCACAGGCTCTGGTGCGGAAAACAGGCAACCTCAGCGTGCCTCTGCATCTTCGTAACGCCCCGACGAAACTCATGAAAGACATTGGATATTCTGACGGTTACAAATATGCGCACAGCTATCCAGGCAACTTCGTGGAACAGGAGTTCTTGCCTGAAGAGATTACAGGAACACGGCTTTATTCACCGCAGGATAACCCGAAAGAGATGGAATTGCGTCGTTCGCTTAAAGCAAAATGGAAAGACAAATATGGCTACTGAAAAAGAGTATATCGCATTGATGTTCAACGATATAGCGCCGACTTACGATAAGTTGAACCATATCCTTTCCCTTAATGTTGACAAATCTTGGAGGCGCAAAGCGGTACGGCGTTTGAAAAAATCGCTTTCTGAAGTCTCGCACCCTCTGATTCTTGACGTTGCTTGCGGCACCGCGGATTCTACCGTCCAAATTGCGAAAAGCATAGAAAACGCTCATGTTTACGCCATCGATATTTCTGAAAAGATGCTTGAGATAGGGAAGGGGAAGATTGAAAAACTCAACATGTCCGATAGAATCGATTTCTATAATTCATGCGCAGAAAACATTGATTTTCAAGATGATACATTTGATGCGGTATTTGTAGCTTTCGGTGTCAGGAATTTTTCCGACAGGGAGAAAGGCTTGAAGGAAATCTTGCGTATCTTGAAGCCGAAGAGTTCTTTGTTCGTTTTGGAACTCTCTGAGCCTCAAAATGTTATCGTCCGTTGGATTTATAATCTTTATTTTAAAAATATTCTACCCCTTGTCGGAAAATTGGTCTCCGGTAACAAAAACGCCTATCGCTATCTTCAGAAAACAGTCGCTGAGTTTCCGATGCCTAAAGAGTTTATAAATATTTTGAAATCTGCTGGTTATCAAAGTGTTAGACATAATGCGCTGTCGTTTGGCTTGTGTAGGATTTATCAGGCTGAAAAATCGTGAGAAATGGGAAACCTTGCATTAAAATATTGGATTAAAGCGGCAAGACCAAAAACCTTACCTGTTTCAATGGCCCCAGTCATAATGTCATTGGCACTTGCATCTATTTTCATGAAAATCAACTGGTTGCCAGCAATAATTTGCCTCGTTTTCGCTGTGATGGCGCAGATTCTCTCAAATTTTGTAAACGACTACGCCGATGGTATAAAAGGCGCTGACAATGAACGTCTTGGACCACAAAGAATGGTCGCCTCCGGTTTGATTTCTCCACAAATAATGCGTCGTGGAATCATTTTGTGGAGCATTTTGACGTTTCTTTTAGGCTGCACTTTATTGTATTGGGGTGGTTGGGTTCTCTTGCCTTTCGGAATCGTAATTTTGTTGTGTGCGCTTGCATATTCGGCAGGTCCGTTCCCTCTGTCACGACACGCTCTCGGCGACGTTGCAGTGGTGTTGTTCTACGGCATCGCTCCGGTTGTTTTGACGTTTTTCATCCAAACTGGATTCATCAACAATCAAATAATAGTTGCGGGACTAACTATCGGTATTGTTGCAAATAACTTGTTGATTGTCAATAATTATCGCGACGCGGAACAGGATTTTAAAAATGGGAAAAACACAACCGTCACATTATTTGGTAAGCGTTTCATGAGGATTGTTTTTTATCTTAATCCGATTGTCGCCACCGCCTTGGTTTACTGGGTTTTTGATGAAATCGCGATACTTTGTTTTTTGATTCCTTTTCTTGTTTATTCCATTTTTGTTTCGATAAGATTTACAAAAGCTAAGGGCATGGAACTCAATAAGTTAATTGGAATGTCATCACTTGAAGCCATTGTTTTAGCTATAACAATTGTAATTTTTGTAATATGTCAGAAGATTTGATTATAAAAGGAAGTAATAAAAAAGAGCTGTACGAAAACCTGATTCCGCAGATAAAATCTCTTGTGGAGGGCGAGCCTGATTCGATTGCAAATATGGCAAACATCTCGGCTTGTCTTAAAGACACTTTCCAATTCTGGTGGGTTGGTTTTTATCGTGTTGTCGGTGATGAACTTGTCCTTGGTCCGTTCCAAGGTCCGTTGGCGTGCACGCGCATCAAAAAAGGCAAGGGCGTGTGCGGAAGCGCCTGGCAGAAAGCGGAAACCATTGTCGTTCCCGATGTTGACGCATTTCCTGGTCATATTGCGTGCAGCAGCCTTTCACGGTCGGAAATTGTGGTTCCAATTATTAAAAACGGTGAAGTTGTTGCGGTTCTCGACATCGACAGCGAGAAACTCAACACTTTCGATGATGTTGACAGGAAATATCTCGAAGAGCTGGTGTTGTGTCTGGTCTAAACCCTTGAAAACCTTATTTTAAAGGGAAAAACTTCCTTTTCAGCTTGAGCAGGAACACCAAAATCCTTTCTTTTGTTGTAGGTTTTGGCAACACAATGTATTCTGTAGCCCTGACAATTCTTGGCATGAATGATGCTTTACGGCGAGGTGCCATCATATGTCCAAGACCTGCACATTCATAATCAACAGACTCTTCAGCAATTTCAAGCATTGCGCCAGTGTAAAGCCCTTCGGAGTAGTTCTCGATGACGTATGGTGTCACGACCTCGTCCATCATTTTTTTATACCTTTGGTTTACGGCGGAAGAGGTCAGATGAACCATCTCTGCAACGTCTTTTTGCGGATAACCTTCGTAAAAAATGTAATGCGCAATCTCCTGCATCACATGGTCTGACTGGTAATACGACGAAACAGCATCCGCAATCTGAGCCATCATGCCATCCTCATAATCTGTCGAACGAACAAATTCCAGAACATCGTCGGCAGTGGTGTCGGAAACATTTGCAAACTCCTTATTATAAGCTTTCAGCGCGTCAAGAACCACAAAACGGAAGCCGTTGGTCATCCACGAAGAGAGCTTCATCCCAGTCGGACGGTCGAGGAGTGGCTTGAAATCATGGATAAGCAGTTTGATGTAGTAATCATGCGCCAAAGAGTAAAAATCAAGCCCGGTTTTGTTGCGAAGCTGGTATTTGTTGTCAAAAATATCGTATGCTTTACGGCAATAACCGTAAAAATATTCCCTTGTAATCTCTTTGTCAAAAGAACGGAAGCCGTTGATAATCAATTCATCAGTCATATCATTTGCAAAATTATCGAAAATTTTTCAAAATCCGCTTAATTTTTTTCAAAAAATTTCTTCTTAAAGGTAAAGAAGTTGAATGTTTAACAATTTAAATTTTAAGAAAATGGAAAATACTGAAAAAAACACCAAGAAAATTTACAATCTCATCATCGTCGACGAATCAGGTTCGATGAGCATCATCAGAAACGAGGCTTTGGCAGGCTTGAACGAGACTGTTGAAACGTGCAAAAAAATGCAGGAGATCCATCCGGAACTGGAGCAGCGCATCACTCTGATTTCATTTGACAGCGGTCATTTTAAGATTCATTTGGATAATGAACTGGCTTCTAAAGCACGTAAGCTTACCGCAAAAGACTATTGTCCAAACGCCGCCACACCTCTTTACGACGCTATTGGCAAAAGCATTTCAAAGCTGAATGCTGAGACAGAAGTCAATGATAATGTGTTGGTTACGATAATCACTGACGGCGAGGAAAACTGCAGCAGCGAGTATAATCTGAAGATGGTCAAGACGCTCATAGAGAAGCAGAAACAGCTTGGTTGGACGTTTACTCTCATTGGCACCGACAACCTTGATGTCGAGGGTATGGCTGGAAGTCTGGCAATTGACAACCACCTTGAGTTTACAGAGGATGCCGAGTCGACTATGAGGATGTTTGCGAGAGAACGCAAGGCGAGGGCACGTTACATGGCGTGTGCCTGTGTTGGAAAGGTGATGGAGCAGGGAAGCTACTTCAACGAAGATTAATAAATCTCGATTTCGTCAAGGAAAATCCATGCAGGGTATCCGTATCCTGCATGGCCTTTTGGACAGTCAAACGGCTCGATAACAACCTCGACAAAACATGTTGTTACCGGCTCAAACGCGATTTCAACAGGGTAGAGGCTGCTGCTGTAACCGGGAGCCAACAACTCGAAATCTTTGTTCGCAACTTCAGAAAAAGTCAGACCGTCGTCGGAAACCAGAATTTTCACATTTTTAGCGTTGAAAATCCAATCTTTCATGTTAATGTTGAGGTTGAATCTCACTTTTTCAATCTCTGTAACATATTGTAAATCAATTACAGCGTCGGCGTTTTTCCCGTACCATCCGAGCCAGCGCCCACTACGGTAGTTTGAACCGCCGTGCAAGCCGTCGATAAGCACCTGCGCGCCTTCGTATGTGTAGTTTTTATGCGGTTCGTTTTTCAAAACGATTGGCTTCATTGAGGCCTTGCTGAAATTGAAACAAGTGCTGAAACGCTTGCCTTCGCTGCCGTCGAGACGCTTCACAAAACATGTAAGTCGGCAGTTTTCTGTTATTTTTAACGGTTTTGTGTATTTTTGAACATCTTGATTGTCAATGATATACATTATTTCACCATCAGTCAGTTTCGACATGTTCACTTCAAGATAACCTTCATTCACATTCGGCTTGATGTCAACGTCGATGTCGAAGATGTGCGTGGCGTATTTCCATTTATAAAGGTCGTAAAGCTTTGTCATGCGGTACTCGCGTTTCACCCAGTCGCCGTAGTTTTTCTGTTCAGGCAGGCACCATTGGATTTCTGCCAAAGCGCCTATTCGTGGCAACAATCTGTAAAGCAACAGCCCGAATTCGCTGGTGTATTCCGTCCAGATATTGGCTTGCGGTCCGAGAATGTATTTCTGCTCTTCTTTGTCAAGTCTTTCTGGTATTGGCTCATAGTTGTAAACCTTTTTAACAGGGTTGTAGCCGCCAATGGAAATCGGTTCGCTGTCGGTGTCAAGTGTTTGATAATAATCGAAATATAGCGCGTCGTTTGGCGTCATGATGACATTATGGTGCATCTTCGCCGCCTTGTAGCCGCCTTCACTGCCTCTCCAGCTCATCACGGTGGCGTTTGGTGCCAGTTCGCCATCGAGCATCTCGTCCCATCCGATGATGTGACGACCATGATTTTCAACGAATTGTTCCATTCTTGACATCACATAACTCTGCAGATAATCTTCCGCTGAGTGTTTTTCATCGCCTTTTATGCCCAATTCTTTGATTTTTGCCTGACATTTCGGGCATTCTCTCCACCTGTCGCGTGGAACCTCATCGCCGCCGATGTGAATATATTCGCTTGGAAACACATCCATCACCTCAAGTAACACATCTTCAAGGAATTGCATCGCATTCTCATTGCCGGCGCAAATCACGTCCTCGGAAACGCCCCAATGCCTCCAAACTTCATACGGTCCGCCAGTGCATCCGAGTTCCGGATACGTCGCCAAAGCACCCAGCATGTGCCCTGGCAGGTCAATCTCCGGAATGATTGTGATATGTCTGTCTTCAGCATATTTTACAAGGTCTCGCAGCTCTTCCTGAGTGTAGAAACCACCGTGTCTGATGGTGTCGTAAGCCATGGTTTTACCGATAATAGTACCGGAACGCCAGGCTCCAATCTTTGTCAACTCAGGATATTTTTTGACTTCAAAACGCCATCCTTGGTCGTCGGTAAGGTGCAGATGGAACTTGTTCAGGTTATGCAAAGCCATCACGTCAATATAAACTTTCAGCGAATCAAAGGGGAAGAAATGTCGGCTCACATCAAGATGCATTCCTCGATATGAGAAACGCGGATAATCGTTAATCGTAACCGACGGAAACTCGATTTTTGTGACGTTTTTAACAATCGGAAGACTTTTTCTAAGCGTTTGGATGCCGTAGAAAATACCTGAAGTATTACTTGAAGTAATCGTTATATCTTTTTCATTAACAATAATTTGATAAGCTTCAAGGTTATCTGAAAAAGTTGAAGCGACATTTAATTTTATCGAATTGTCAATGTTTTCATCGGTGCAATTTATTTTCAATTTAATTCCTGAAATATCACAAATATATTCTGAAAGAAAACCTGCTTCTTTTTCCAAATCAGGATTTGACTTAGGATATGTTATGACGGTGTTTTTATCCAAGATGAAAGGTTTTTCATTATTGTTTTTTATTTCTTTTGGCAATGGAACCACTTGATAATCAGCCGTTTCAACTTTATTTTTACAAGAAACAAAGGCCATTGCTGACAATAGCACGACAATGAGTGAAATTTGTTTATTCATGTGAAATGGTTTTTAACAGACAGCTAAAATAGAAAAAATATTGATTTGTCTGCAAAAATTTTGTAATTTTACACCCTAAAATTTCGCTGATGAAAGTATTGCACACGTCCGATTGGCATATCGGTCAGATTTTTCACAATTACAGCCGCGAGGAGGAGCATAAGTACTTCTTCGAGCAGCTTAAGTCGATAGTTATCAAGGAGAAACCAGATGTTATGGTTGTCTCGGGGGATGTTTTTCACACTGCCACGCCAACAATAGTTTCACAGCGGCTATATTATAATTTCATTGTTGATTTGTCGCATTTGGACGATGATTTGCAGATAGTCATTACAAGCGGCAACCATGACTCGCCGTCGCGTCTCGAGGCGCCTCGTCCATTGTGGGAGGCTTTTAATGTCTCAGTGGTCGGAATGCTTGATTATCATACAGATAGCGATGATTCGGATTTGAATTTCGATGCCTCGAAAATTGAGATTCCGATAACGAGAAATGGTGAAATCATCGGTTGGGTGCTTGCGGTGCCGTATATGAATGGCAATGCAAATATATATGACTCGCTTCTCAATCATCTAAAAAAAAGACAGGAATACGCTGATAATCAAAGCATTGTGGCAATGGGACATCTCGCTGTTCGCAGTGCTGACATAACAGGTCATAGCGAAGATATAATTGGAAAACTTGAAACTCTTGACGTTCAAGACTTTACAGAAGTTAAAGGCGTTGATTACTGGGCGTTCGGTCATATTCACTTCCCGCAGGCGATAAAAGGCATTGAAGACATGCGTTACGCTGGCTCTCCGTTCCCGATTTCATTCAACGAGAACTACCAGCATTCGGTTGTGTCTGTGAAAATCGAGGACAGCAAGACCGAAACCACAGTAATTCCTTTGAAAACCTTGATTCCGATTGTAGATTTCCCGTCAAAACCCAAAGGCTATGACGATGCTTTGCCATACGAAACCGTTATGATGCAACTCATTGAGATTCTTAATGATAGAGCATATGTCAGAGTGCATGTGCAAACCGACAAACCACTGACGCAGGCTGAAACAGCGGCGATGGTGCAGGCTTTTGAAGGTCAAAACGCGATGTTCTGCGGAATACAGTCATATTTTCCTGAAAAGTTGGAAGGCGATGATATTCAAGATGTTAAGACGCTTCGTGAACTGAAGTCAAAGAGTCCGTTTGAACTTGGTTGTTCCGTTTATCTCAAGAAAAACGGCAGTGAGATGCCTGATGAACTCAAGGAAATGTTTAAAAAAGTGTGCGAGGAGGCGGAAAGTCTGTCATGAAAATTGAAAAAATCATAATCGAGAACATAAATTCCATCGAAAAAGCCGAAATAAGCTTCTCTGAGGGCATTTTGGCAAACGAACCATTATTCCTCATCACTGGCGAGACCGGAAGCGGCAAATCGACGATTTTGGACGCTATAACGTTGTCTTTGTATGATAAGTCGCCGCGTTACGAGAACACCAGGAACAAGGAGAAGACTGAAAACGGGCTTTCAACCATGCAAAGTACCACAAACGCACTCAGAAAAGGCACTTCTGACGGCAAAGCCGAGGTGTGGTTCTCTGTTGGAAACGAGATTTATATCGCCACATGGCAGATGCACAGGACGCGCAACGGCAAATACGACATGACAAACCGTCGCAAACTCGAGGTGGTGAAGGGCACAGATAGAATTGTTCTTGAAACAAAAATAGATACTGTAAATCAAAGGATTACAGAGCTTGTGGGGCTAACATACGACCAGTTTGTCCGTTCTGTGATGCTCGCGCAAGGACAATTCAACACGTTCCTGACATCAGAAAAAGCCAAACAGACCGAGATTCTTGAAATGCTGACGGGAACAGAGGTGTATTCGAAAATCGCTGAGATTGTCGGAAGACGCAAAAACGATGCCAAAAACGATGTCGACAAGGCCTTAGAAATTTACAACTCATTGACAAAGAATATTTTATCTGATGAAGAACTCGCTTCTTTGAATGAAGAGCTTTCAAATAACGAGAAACTTCAGGCTGATAATGAAAATGAGATAAAAACCGTCGAGGCGCAAATCCGAAATTTTGAGATGATTGAAAGCTTAGACAGGGAAATCGATTTTTCAAAATCGCAACTCGCTGATTTACAGGCGTCTTTGGAAAAGATACTTGAAGACAAGAATGTTTTATCAAAAAAACGTGATGAGCTGAAAATACAGATCGACGATCAATCGGGAATGCAGTCGCTGAAAGAGAAAATGCCATTGATTATGAGCCTGTTGCAGGGCGGGAATTCGGTGACAACAATAGATGATGGTAAATCTGACATATCTGAGCTTTCAATAATGCTCACCGAAGCCGAAAATGCCAAGAATGATGCGACCGCCGCTTATGATGAATGTAATGAAAAGCTGGAAAAAGCTGATGTGGAGGGACTAAGGAATCAATATAACGAACACAACAACGAACTCACAAAACTTGGCAATTGGAGAACCAAGTGTTTAGGCGTGAAACAGATTTTAACCAATTATTTGAATAAGAAACAAATAATTGATAATAAATTAGTTGAATTAGATAAATTAAAGCAAAACTTTAATATATGTGAGATAGACTTTCAGAATACAAAAACGACTTTTGAGGACAAAGATTCGGAGTATCAGATTCAGAAAAACATGGTCGCTGACTTCATGAAATCGCTGCGTGCGAAACTTGAAGAAGGAAAACCTTGTCCGCTTTGTGGCAGCACTTCGCATCAGTATCATGATGAGAAGGTCGTTGATTCTCTGTTTGCAACTATAGAAACGGCTTGGAATGAGGCGAGAAATGCGTTTGAAAAGGCAAAAGACGCGAAAAACAAGGCGGAAGGCGAGATAAACCTGCTTAATAAAAGCATTGGAAATGAGAAAAAGCTGCTGGAAAACCTTGTTAAAAACCTCACGGCTGAATGCAATGGCAAACCAGTTTATGAGATTGAGCGTCTGGATAAGGGATTAAACGACTGTGAATCAATGATTTCAGTTGAGAAAAACAAGCTTGAAGAGATTAACAAACAGATTGCTGCTGCCCGTGATATCCAAGAGGAGTTGAAGGGGCTTCAAAAGCTGAAAAACGATGCAGAAAACAATTATAATTCGCTGTTAAAAAGGCTCGCATACAGGTGGAAGCATCTCAACGACGAATATTCAAAAGTTGATTCTGACATCAATAAAATTGACGAGATTGCCAATGGAATCAAGCAAATCGAAGGATATGAACGTATAGTTGAGTTTGAAGGTAAAGTCGCGACGAGAAACAATATTGATAAAGGCTCCATTTTGATTGGTTTTACTAAGGTTTTGACTAATCTTATCGGTAAAAGCGGCGAAAGGAAAAAAATCGTCGATGCTCTTGAAAATGATGCCGTTACAAAAGTTGAATATCAAGATAAATTGACGCATTTGAATGTCGTTAAGCAATCTATTAACGTTAAGTTGTCAGATATTCGCACAAAACTGTCTTTGAACACTCAAAATTCGGCTTCAGCGCAGGCTGCAAAGGACGATTTACAGGCAAAAACCGTTAAGTTGTCGCTTTGGACTCAACTTGCCAACGCCATCGGCACAACTGCAGGCGACAATTTCCGTGATGTCGCGCAAGCCTATACCATGCGCATTCTCCTTGACCAGGCGAATTATTTCCTTCGCAAACTGAGTCAGCGATATGAGCTTACTTGTTACTCTAACTCGTTGGCAATCATGGTGATGGATAAGGAAATGGGAGGGGAGATGCGTAGTGCATCGTCGCTTTCGGGCGGTGAGACGTTCCTCGTTTCCTTGGCGTTAGCATTGGGGTTGGCGTCGCTTAACGACGAAAACCTCAGCATCGACATGCTTTTCATCGACGAAGGTTTCGGCACCTTGGACGGAGAAAGTCTCGAAATGGCAGTGCAAGCCCTCGGAAACATGCAGAAATTCGGTCGAAAGGTGGGAATAATCTCGCACGTCGACAGCTTGAAAGAGCGCATCCCGGCGCAGATTCAGGTAACAAGAAGAGGAAAGGCGGCAAGTACTGTAGAGTTGTTTTTGAGATAATAAATGCTGAAACAATTTATGAAAATGTTATTGTGAATATAAATTATTGTAATTCAACGATTTGTATTTTGTTTTAAAATACACTTTTGAATTAATGCTCCTGATTTATTAAAAAATTTTTGTACAATACAAAAAAATTGTTGTTTTTGCGTTGTCATTCGTCGGACCCATGTAATTGGGAAGGGGGGTGACAAACATATTTGAAAGACGTTGTGCTAATGTTTTATCTGCGACTCATTGGAATCTCGCAAATTCGTAATTGCTCGCAAGATAAAGCAGTGGTTTGATGTCAATGGGATTTGTCATATATTAGGGTGTCGCCCTGATACCTATTAATATATATAATCTGCGTGGGCTTCGACATTGCTTATCCTCGAGCAATAGGCAATGCGAGAGCCTCAATGAGTGGGATAGGCAAGGGTGCAGATTCCCACGCTTTTCTTTTATGTTTCAAGTTGTTATTTGTTAACTATTTGTCATGGGGGATCTGACATATAGATGTCTAAAGACCTAGCTCCCAAAAGTTAAATTGGCTTTGGTTGGGGATACCGCTACTCAATTCCTTGCAACAGCTATTCAAGGAACAGGTGTTGAACGAGGCTACAACATTGACCTCTTTGAAGCTGAATACAACCAGGTGGAACGCCAGTTTATGGACCCGACCAGTGACCTGTACCAGTTCGATGCAGATTTCATTGTGGTATTCCAAAGCACTCATAAACTTGGTGAACACCACAGTACTTTGCCTCAAGAACAGCAAGTCATGCTTGCTGAAGAGCGTCTGCGATTTGTAACAAGCATTTGTGCCAATCCTGCACTTGCCAGCAAAAAGATAATCTACTTCAACTATCCTGAAATAGAAGACACGGTATTTGGCAGTTACGCAAACAAAGTTGAATCTTCCTTTACCT
The DNA here is from genome assembly GCA_017553625.1 of Bacteroidales bacterium. Taxonomy (GTDB): domain Bacteria; phylum Bacteroidota; class Bacteroidia; order Bacteroidales; family F082; genus Limimorpha. Next base: position 100,079 of record JAFZKP010000047.1, on the reverse strand, counting down.
ATCATATTCGCAAACTGAATTATGAACTAATGCACCTCTCGCAGCAGTTCCCGAACCTGTTTATTTGTGATATTGCTGGTTTTCAAAACAAATTTGGACGCGACGAGATGTTTGCCGCCAATGTCTATACTAGCACGGAAATGATTCTGAACATCGATGCGCTGCCATACGTGGCAAGTCGTGTGATGGACATTGTATGTGCGATCAAGGGCCAATTCAAGAAATGCTTGATTCTTGATCTTGATAACACTGTTTGGGGTGGTGTGATTGGTGATGACGGGCTGGAAGGTATCCAACTTGGTCACGGACTGGGTATAGGTAAAGCTTTCACCGAGTTCCAGATGTGGGTGAAGAAACTCAAACAACGCGGCATTATCATTTGCGTCGCGTCTAAGAATATTCTGGTGGCAATTTTGGAAATAGATGCTCCCAGAAAAAAGTTTGAAAAAAAATATAAACTAAAAAACAATGAATTATATAAGTGGACAAGAAGGGGTTTGACTTTTGTTTTGTGGGTCATTGGTGATATGATTTTCCGTTCGGCAACAATTGGAGATTTCTTTGGACTATTTCAACAAATGTGGACCGGATCAGGAAGCTTGTTTATGGGAAGCTATGGTCCTTTCACCACAGGGTTACTTTCCATACTAATTCTTTTTTACAAAGAATTTAATGATGAGTATAATCGTAATAGGCACTTTATACACTCCGAGAAACTTTTAGTAAGTATTATTTTTACTGGCTTGATGATTGCATATATACTTCTTCTTGGTGAATTGAAAGGTGCCAGTTTTATTTATTTCCAATTCTGATGTGATATGAAAAAAGTAATAAGAGTATTAGCTGTAGTTGTTGTAGTTTGTATATGCGATATAATGATTGGTTTTATCGGCGATTGGTATATTAATTCATTATCAAATTATTCATTTCTGCGGGCTCAAATATGCAATGTTGTGCTAAATAAAGAAGCTGATGTCCTAATAATAGGAGCGTCCAAAGCAAATCATAGTTATATTACAGAAGCGTTTTCTTCTGATAGTGTGACAGCTTTTAATGCTGGTATAGATGGTACGGATTGCTATACGGCAGATATGGTATTACATGCATTGTGTTCTCGCAGGATTCCCAAATTGGTTGTTTTTGACATCGCAGATCGTCAAGTAGAGATTTCTCCAGATCAAACTGTTGAGATGTTCTCGTATTTGTATGGTAAAGCTAAACCGATAGAAGAACTTATGGAAGAAGAACTTGACCCATTGGAGAGAATTAAATTGAACTGCAATTAATATCGATATAATAAGATGCCAGAGACATTAGCATCATTTCTTCACAACAAAAATAAGACAGCAGGAGGATATGTGCCCTTATCAGGTTGTTATGTTGGTGGAAAATTTAAGATAAAAGAAAAGTTTTGTCCAGATACCAAGGAGGTTCATTATTTAAAAGATTTGATGAATTATTGCAAGCAAAATAACATATTACTTGTAATGTCAGTATCTCCTGCTTGTATTAATAACGTTGCGTTTAATGAATGGTTAGAAGACATATGTAAAGAGAATAATGTACTTTTAAACAATACTAATGAATTGTTTTGGAATAACTTGGACTTGTTCCATGATGATATGCATCTGAATCACGATGGTGCTGTTTTGTTTACAGAGCACATCCTTAACTATATTAGAGATGTCAAATAAAAAACTCCAAAGAGGATTTGTGGGATTTGTAACATTTGTTTAGTTTGTTTATTTTAGTCTTAACTTTGCGTTTTCAGGTTCTTCAAAAGCATTGCAACTTATAAGATATGATAACATCTCATCGAAGGAACGACCGTAAAGAGTGCTGCTGAAATTATGCATTGTTTCCATAACTTTGATATAGGCATAAGGATCGCCTTGACGACTCAATTTGCGAAGCGACAACAGATAGTCTTCTCGATAAACTGTAGGAACTATGATTTTGGCTTCACCAGTTCTGAAAAGTTCAGCGTTCATCATCACACGTGCTGTGCGACCGTTACCATCATTGAATGGATGTGTTTCGCTGATAAGAAACATCATGTAGATGGCTTTGGCAAGTGGTGATGTTAGTGCGGAATAGTAATCGAAACCAATCTCAAGTGTGCCCTGAACTAGCTTGACATCGACAAATTCAGTGTTTCCAGCACGATTGTTGACCTGCTTGAAATGACCAGGATTCAAATCGGGACGGCCAGACAATAAAATAGCGTGTCGGCGTTGTAGAATATCCGACAATTCTTGAGGTGTTTTAGGATAGCGCATCATTTCGCTACGGTTTGAAACGAGTTGGAATGTTCCAAGAATATCGTGAGAATCCTCGTTGCGGTGCGCTAACGGGATGCCGGTTTCAACTATCTGTTTGGCCTCACCAATCTCAAATACAGTTCCTTCTATGTAATTTGAAAAGTAGCTTTCGAAGAAAGCTATATCGCGATATTCTGTCTCGGACTGCGACTGTATTTGTCGTGGAACAAAGTGCTGCTCCTGCAAAGCGTCGTAGAGCGTTTCGAACAAATGCTTGCGTCTTTCATCGTATTTTAAACCGACAGCCAGAGCTTGGGCGTATGGTGTTTTTAAAGTGTTGGAATCGTGTGTGGCAAGCAAAGCAGAGATTAGGTTGTTGATTTTTTGAAACTCTTTCTGCATACCCAATCTTTCTGCGGTTTCTCTTAAAGTATCACGATAGGTGTTCAGACCGTCTTCGCCACTGGCAAGGAGCACAGTACCGAGTTTTTTTTCTATTACTTCAACAGGCAGAATCTTTGACTCGTCGCCAGATTTACGAGATTCCTGCATATTTTCAAGCATCCATCGGTATTCGCCAGCGATGAACATCTGACCAAATATCATGTCGTTTTTATCGGCTTCAGGACCTTTGTTCACCACAACAGTCACACCTGGCAGATCGGTTATCTTTTTATTGTAACTACTTGTAAGAAAAAAATATCCGTTGGCAGTGAGACGCATCTCTCGTGCACTACGATGGCTGATTATTGCACCTGGGAAACGCCACATAATTATATTGAGAATGTTGCGACGAACGATGCTTTCAACACTGTCTATCATGTTTGTAGTGTAAAGACGCGGTGATATTTTACGCAACTTCCCTTGTTTTATTAGGCTTGAAATGGTACGTGACACCTCGGGTTCAGAAGATGCAAATATTATTTCTTTGTTTAAATCAAGCATTCATTACAAATTTTATAGAATTACGATTGCAAAAATACAAATTTTGTCGATTAACAGAGAAAAAATCACAAATTTTGTCGATTAACCCTCGATTAACAAAGAAATAGTGGACAAAAGCAAATTAATAAGAAAACGCTAACACCTGATTTTTAAAGTGTTAGCGTTTATTTTGTGAACTAGGCGGGAGTCGAACCCACAACCGCCTGATCCGTAGTCAGGGACTCTATCCAATTGAGCTACTAGTCCATTGCGTTTTGCGCTGCAAAAATACAACTTTTTTTGATAGTTGTGCAAAAAAAGTGATTTTTTTTGTGGGGGAGGGTGGACTCGAACCACCGAACTCATCCGAGGACAGATTTACAGTCTGTTGCAATTGCCGCTATGCGACTCCCCCTGTTTTTTGCGCTGCAAAATTACAAAAATTTATTCTCACTTTGACATTTTTTGTCAAATTTTTGAAAAATTTTATAATGAATTATTTATCAATAAATTACAGAACATTGCCGTAGCGAAGAAGCGTGAAAACAACCCACTGCCTCACCTTGGGGATAGATGTTAGTACGCACATTCGACGGCGTGCCCATCATCGGGTTGGTGCCGGTGCTGGTGGCAATCTCATAAATGTAATGGGCATAATCTCGCGGAATGGACCATATATCCAAAGTAACAGTGTCGCCATGATGAACCACTTCGAGACTGTCTTTCTGGTTGAGACCGTAAATTGGCATCTCACCGGCAATGGCAACCATCAATGGACCATTGTAATAAATTCCGGCATATCCCATCGTCTCAAACAACTCGCATTTCGTCAGAGTGTCGCCACCTACAAGCTCATTGTTGATTCTGATTCTCGCCATGTAATAGGTCTTGGGGTCGTCTGTCGTTTGGAAATACGGATAAACGCCTAAATAGCTTTTCACCTCTAAAGCATTGTAAACCCATGGCTTAACTTTTATTGAATCAATACATTCAATATTTTTGTTCATTGTCGATTCCGCAAAATAATGATGGTTGCCGTTTTCATCATAGAAATCGATTGAAAGGCGATATGAGTGTCCAATATGACCTGCAAATTCGTTTGTTGAGAGATAATATCCAGGATCTTCGGTCTCTTCATACCAAATAGTATCCGTATTGTCAACGACATAAACGATGGCGTTTGAAATCATTTCAGGAGCACCTCCGTAAAATGTCTCGGTGCGGCTTAATATCACTTCTTGCTTTTTGTATTCGTCAGTAATTGAAGCACTTACACCGACGAGCTGCTCGCCATCCTGCGGTTCGATTCTCATTTTTTCGGTGCAAGCCGTCAATCCGATTAGTGCCAATATTATTAACAGTGTCTTTTTCATGTCTTAGAATTTGAAATTGTATGATATTGAAGGAATCACAGAGAAAAGATACATCTTTTCCGTTTCAAGAGTGTTGTTTTCGCCCTGCTTGAATGTCACTGCCCATGTGTTGTGCCTGCCGTAGACATTGTAAACAGACACATTCCATTCCCCTTGCCAGCGCTTGTGATCCTTGCCTTTCCAGGTTATTGAAACATCGAGGCGGTGGTAGTCGGGATAGCGGCTCTGGTTGCGGTAGCCGTTGTAAATGGCGTATGTCGAACCGTGGTCGGTGTATTTTCCGTAAGGATAGGTGATTGGCTGTCCGGTGTTGTAAATCCAGTTGGCGGAGACGTTGAACCTGTCGTTAAACTCATAATTCACAACTATGCTGATACAATGCGGACGGTCGAACGGCGAGCGGTATTCCTCGTCATGGCTGATACCTTTCACTGTACGTAACGACTTGCTGTAAGTGTATGAAATCCAACCTGTCAGCTTGCCGTAATTCTTTCTGATGATAAACTCTGCGCCATACGAACGGCCTTTTCCGACTCGCACCTCGCCGTCAATGAGGACATTGCCATAAAACACCGCATCGTCAGCAAAATCAATGACATCGGTGAGATGTTTGTAGAAAATCTCTGCAGAAGTCTCAATGTCGTTGCCTCTGAAATTCCTGAAATATCCCACTGCGAACTGGTCGCATTTTTGAGGTTTTATGTTCGGATTTGAGGGAAACCAAACATCGAATGGCAGTCCGCCTGTGGCGTTGGATGCAATCTGGGCATATTGCACAGTCCTTGAATATGAGGCTTTTACAGAAGAAGTGGCGCCCAGGCGATACATCATGGCGAGACGTGGCTCAAGGTTTATCTCGGTATTGAAAATCTCGCCTGAACCGTAATAAACAGAGTCATAATGGTTGTAATTTTCGTCAAAGAGATACAAGGTCTCCGCACCAATATTCTGATACATCGACAGTCTTACTCCGTATCTTATTGAAAAGAAAGGACTTATCTTATGCTCATGGCCGTAATACAAAGCCGATTCTATCGCTTTTCTATAGACTTTTTCCTTTGTGTCGACACCTAAATATTGAGCCACAACGCCTGTCCTGTCATCGAGTTCGCCTTGGCTGTATCTGTGGTAAGTCATTGAAATTCCAAACTTTGAGATGATTTTGCTGTTCATCAGCCAGGTGAAATCGTATTTCCCGCTGTAATCATTGATGCCTGCCGTGAGCGAGAAATCGTAAGGTTTCATCATCACGTCGATGTTGTATCTGTATCGTGTTAGTCCAAACGAGAGGTTTGATGTGAGTTTTTCAGTGAAAATATGATTCCATCGTGCCGTGGCAGTGGTGTTTCCGTAGCCGATACTCATCATATCCACAATTCCTATTTTGTCATAGCCGTTGTACGCCGAGAGGTAAAGGCGGTTGTTTTTATTGAAGACATGCGTTATTTTTCCGTTAAGGTCATAAAAATATAGGCGAGTCTTCTTCAAATCATTAATAATATAAGGTGTGAGAAGTCCGCCGTAGGTCACGCGTCCGGCAAGCATCACGGCGGTGCGCTGCTTGTTGAAAGGCATGTTCACCATCAGGCGGCTTGTAAGGATTCCGACACCGCCCGTCATGGTGAAGCGGTCAGGAATCTCGTCTAACGTCTTGACATCCAACACCGAAGAGAGCCTGCTGTCGTAACTGGCAGGAATGTCGCCTTTGTATAATGTTGCGTCTTTCACCACGTCGTTGTTGAAAACCGAGAAGAAACCGAGGAAATGCGATGCGTTGTAAACAGGCGCGTCGTCGAGGGTTATGAGATTCTGGTCTGGGGAGCCGCCGCGCACGCTGAATCCCGACGAGCCTTCCGATGCCGCCTGCACTCCTGGAAGCAGCTGTATCGCCTTGATGACATCGACTTCGCCCATCAAAGCTGGCATCTTCCTGATTTTCTTCATCTCCAGCTTCTGCACGCTCATCGCGAGTTCACGCACATTGGCGTCACGTTTCTTGCTTGTCACAACCACACTTTCTAGCATCTGACTCTCCATTTGCAATGTGACATTCAATCGCTTGCGCGTGTTATCGACAGTCACTTTTTTTTCAACGGAGGAATAACCAAGATAAGAGAAACGGATTTTATATCTGCCCGGCTTCAGCGGAAGGTCATAGTAGCCGTTGAAGTTGGTTGTCGTGCCAATCTGAAGCGAATCGATGTATACGGCAGCCTCAATGAGCAGCTCTCCGCTGTCCTCGTCCTTAACCACACCGTAAATGCCGCTTTGGGCTATCGCCGATAACGAAGCCAACATTATGATTATCAACAGTATATATACTTTTTTCATAGAATTTTCATTGGTTTGCAAAAGTATAATTTTTTTTGCAAAAAAATGTGTTTCATATCAAAAAATGTTTCAATTTTGCGAAAAATATTCTTATGAAATACAATTTTGATGAAATAATAAACCGTGCTGGCACTGAAAGTGTCAAATATGACTTGAGAAACAATGTTTTCGGCAACGCCGATGTCATTCCGATGTGGGTCGCCGACATGGATTTCCGCACTCCCGATTTCATTCGCGAGGCTGTCATAGAGCGTGCGAAATATGACGTTTACGGCTACACTTTCCGTGAAGACGCATATTTTGAAGCCATCGCCAACTGGATTAGCCGCCGCCATCAATGGGACGTGAAAAAAGAATGGATGACATATACTCCAGGCGTTGTAAGCGCATTCAACATGGCCGTGATGGGACTTACGAAAGAAGGCGACGAGGTGATAATCCAGCCGCCGGTCTATCCGCCGTTTTTCCATGCTGTGGAGAGTCATAACCGCAAACTTGTCCTAAACCCGCTGATTGACACCGACGACGGCTTCATCATGGATTATGAGCTTCTTGAGAAACAGGCAAAGACTGCTAAGATGTTGATATTCAGCAATCCTCACAATCCTGTTGGAAGATGCTGGACTCGTGATGAGCTTCAGCGATTGGGCGATATTTGTTTGAGAAACAACGTTTTGGTGTTTTCCGACGAGATTCATTGCGACCTCGTGATGCCAGGATTCAAACACGTGCCTTTTGCCAGTGTCTCAAAAGATTTCGAGCAACATTGCATCACGGCTCATGCTGCAAGCAAGACGTTCAACCTTGCGGGAATGGCGACTTCCACGATAATCATTGCAAATGACGAGCTTCGCAAGAAATACGTTGATTTTGTCGATAGTACGGAAATAAATTTAGGTAACATCTTCGGCAAGGTCGCTACAAAAACGGCGATGGAGAAAGGGGAGGAGTGGCTTCAACAGCTGCTGCAATATATCCAGGGAAACATCGACTATGTAGTGGATTTCATCAGTAAAGAAATGCCGAAAATAAGGGTTCACAAGGCGGAGGCGACATATATGCTCTGGCTTGACTTCTCGGCGTACGGTCTTGATAATAAAGAACTTAATCATAAGATGATTTTCGAGGCGGGTTTGGGTCTTAACAACGGCAAGGAATTCGGCAAGCAAGGGGAGAAGTGCCTGAGAATCAATCTGGCGTGTCCGCGAAGTGTTGTTGAAGAAGCGATGAGGAGAATAAAAAAGACCTTCTGACGAAGGTCTTTTTTTTATGTCTTTTCTGTCGGGGTAGCAGGATTCGAACCTGCGACCCCCTGCTCCCAAAGCAGGTGCGCTAGCCGGACTGCGCTATGCCCCGATCCAAAACCATGAGAATTTTATTGTGTCGGGGTAGCAGGATTCGAACCTGCGACCCCCTGCTCCCAAAGCAGGTGCGCTAGCCGGACTGCGCTATGCCCCGAGGTCGCGGAGAAGGGGGGATTCGAACCCCCGGTAGCCTTAGGGGCTACGACAGTTTAGCAAACTGTTGGTTTCAGCCACTCACCCACCTCTCCGTGTTCTGTGGTTTTGCGGGTGCAAAGATACATCATTTTTGAATATCAGCAAATATTTTTTGAAAAAATTTTTATTTGGTCACTTTCCCGTTGATTATCATATTTTTATTATCTTTGCAAAAAATAAACATTTTATGAAAACACGTGTATTTTTTTCAGTTTTAGTCATCGCAACAACTTTATTTTCAAGTTCTTGCACATCAAACAATGGAAAAAGCGCTCCTGTAGCTCCTAAAAACGTGGTCGTCATGATTGGTGACGGAATGGGAACAGCACAGGTTTATTCACTCATTTTGACGAGTAATGAAAAGACATCTTTTGAGAGATTCCCTTATACTGGCTTTTCGATAACGAAGTCTGCATCAAACGAGATAACCGACTCCGCGGCTGGTGGAACAGCTATCGCAATAGGCAAGAAGACAAACAACGGTGTGATTGGAATGAACTCCGACAGCATTCCTGTGCCAAGTATGCTCGATATTCTTGCGGAACAAGGCAAGAAGACGGGTGTCGTGGTGACTTGCTCGGTGACACACGCCACACCAGCTGATTTCATCGCTCATAACATAAGCAGGAAAAACAACGAGGAAATCGCTCTTGAGATTTCTGAAAAGGAGAGACTTGACGTGCTTTTCGGCGGCGGCAAGAAATATTTCACGGAGAGGAATGACAAAGAGGACCTTATTGAAAAAATGTGGAAAAATGGATGGAACATCTATGACTCGCTTCCGCAAATCACCGACAACAACGCGAGAACGATGGTCCTGACATGCCGCAAACACATGAAAAAAGCCTCTGAACGCGGCGATTATCTGCCGAAAGCCACAGCCAAAGTCCTTGAGATGCTTGATAATGAGAATGGATTTTTCCTTATGGTTGAAGGCTCACAAATCGACTTCGCGTGCCATGACAACGATTCAGCCACTATGGTTGACGAGATGCGCGACTTCAACAAAGCCATCAATGTGGTTCTTGACTTTGCCGAAAAAGACCGGAACACTTTAGTCATTGTCACTGCCGACCATGAGACCGGCGGACTTTCGATAATCGATCCAGATGGCAAGTACACCAAGACGAATTTCCATTTCAGTACAGGCAGCCATTCGGCGGTTTTCGTCCCGGTGTTCGCTTACGGACCGGGCGCGGAGAATTTTACCGGCATAATGGATAACACTGAAATCATCAGTAAAATCTTAGAAATAGTGAGATAATTGCGGTTAAAATAAATTTATAAAAATAAATATTATAAATTTTTTATCAAAAATCTTCTGTGAATAAAAATATATTTATATCTTTGCACACTGATTTATAATCAGTTGGGTACATTTTAATAACTTAATTTTTCATTATGAAGATTTTTATAGCAAAACTATCTCCAAAGACGACAGCCGACGACGTCAAGAGGCTTTTTGAGCGTTTTGGCACAGTTTCATCCTGCAAGGTCATCATGGACCACGACACCAAGCGTTCGAAATGCTACGGTTTTGTCGAGATGCCGAACGACAGTGAGGCATACATTGCGGTTGTTGAGACCAACGAAATGGATTTTCAGGGCAGCGTTATCAACGTTAAGAAGTCGAAGCCACAGCCTCCTACAGGGAAAAAATAGCGCAATCAATTGATTGTCAATTGAATAAAAATACGAATAATTTTTTGTATTTTTTGTAGAAGTTTTATAAAAAAATTGTAATTTTGCAGTCGCGAAAAGCAATGGTTCTGTAGCTCAGCTGGATAGAGCAACAGCCTTCTAAGCTGTGGGTCCTGGGTTCGAATCCCAGCGGAATCACAATATGTATTTACAAGTACATCCGGAAAATCCGAATCCTCGTCACATTAAGATGATCATTGAGTGTCTTAATGATGACGGGGTTATTATTTTCCCGACTGACACAATTTACGGTATCGGATGCAGCATCAAAAGCAACAAGGCATTCGAGCGTATTGCGCAAATCAAGGGAATAAGAAAAGAGAAAGCACATTTTTCATTTATTTTCAATGATTTAAGTCAGCTGTCGGAGTTTACGAAACCGATAAACAACGACGTTTTCAAGCTGATGAAAAGGAATCTTCCAGGTGCTTTCACGTTCATTCTTGAAGCCAATAACAGCATTCCGAAGATTTTCCAGAGCAAAAGAAAAACCATAGGAATCCGTATTCCTAACCAGCCGATTATCACAAATATTGTGAGGGAGCTTGGTTGTCCGATTATGACGACATCCATCATCGATGAAGATGAGATTTCAGGATTTTTGACCGACCCGGAGGAGATAAATGAGCATTACAAAGACCGTGTCGACATCATCATTGACGGCGGAATAGGTGACAATCAGGAGAGTACTATCGTGGATTGCACTGATAATGAGATACTTATAACACGTCAGGGCAAGGGAATTCTGGTATAAAAAATTTTAATATTTTTTGTCGGAGATATTGAAAAATGTAGTATTTTTGCACTCGCATTTGAACGGAAAAGTTCAATGACTCGCTAGCTCAGCAGGTAGAGCATCACACTTTTAATGTGGGGGTCCTGGGTTCGAGCCCCAGGCGGGTCACAATAAAAAGACCTTCGATTGAAGGTCTTTTTCGTTTTCAGTGGTTTCTTATTCCAAATACGTGTAACCGTACAATCCGGAACGGTAGTTCGACAGGAATTCCTTTCCTTCCTCCACAGTGATTTTTCCGGCTTTCACGCAGCTCGTGACCCATGATTCAACGGTTCTGACGAGTTTTTTAGGGCTGTATTGGACGTATTCAAGAACTTCAGCAACTGTCTCACCATCAATGACTTGGTCGATATAATAACCTTTTTCGTCAACGGAGACGTGAACGGCGTTGGTGTCGCCGAACAGGTTATGCAAATCGCCCAAGATTTCCTGATATGCGCCGACAAGGAACACACCGATATAATAAGGCTCGTTTTTAACAAGTGTATGAACCGGCAGATTGTGCGAGAGGCTGTGACCGGTAACGTAAGTCGTCATTTTGCCGTCAGAGTCGCAGGTGATGTCCTGCAAAGTAGCCTGTCTGTCGGGATATTCATTAAGACGATGGATAGGCATCACTGGGAAAACCTGGTCGATAGCCCACGCGTCAGGGAGCGATTGGAACATTGAGAAGTTGCAGAAATACTTGTCAGCCAGCAACTTAGGCAACGAAAGCAACTCATCGGGCACACGTTTCTGCTGTGAGCACAACTGGTTGATTTCCAATGCGATTGACCAGAATAGACGTTCCACTTTCGCTCTTGTCTTGAGGTCGAGAAGACCCATGTTAAAGCGGTCAAGGGCTTCTTCGCGGATTTCCTGTGCGTCGTGCCATGTCTCAAGCATCGATGACTGTTTGCTGCTGAGGTTGTCCCATGTCTCGTACAGGTCGTGAATCAGTTCGTGGTCATCTGGCTCAACTTTCTCTACATCGTCGTCCCATGTCGGAAGTGATGCTGTTTCAAGGACTTCCATGATAAGCACCGAGTGATGTGCTGTCAGGGCGCGTCCTGATTCGTTTATGATGTTTGGATGTTGCAGACCGTTTTTGTCGCAGGCATCTACGATAGAGAAAATCGCGTCGTTGACATATTCCTGGATAGTATAGTTGACTGAGCTTGCGCTGTTTGCGGAGTGGGTGCCGTCATAATCGACGCCAAGACCGCCGCCAACGTCAACAAATTCAATGTTAAAGCCCATTTTATGAAGCTGCACGTAGAACTGGGCTGCTTCTTTCAAGGCTATCTTAATGCTTCTGATTTTCGTGACCTGGCTTCCGATATGATAATGCACCAGTTTCAGGCAGTCCATCATGTTGTTTTTCTCGAGATATTCAAGGGCTTCAAGCAGTTCTGACGGAGAGAGTCCGAATTTCGATGCATCGCCGCCAGAGTCTTCCCACTTGCCAGCGCCTGAGCTTGCCAACTTGATGCGGATACCTATCTTTGGCGTAACTTTCAGCTGTTTCGACAGTTTTGCGATAAGACGTAGCTCGTTCATCTTTTCAACCACGATGATGATTGTACGACCCATCTTTTGGGCGAGAAGCGCCAACTCGATGAAACTCTCGTCTTTGTAGCCGTTGCAGATTATCAACGACTCGCTGTCGGTGTTAGATGCGATGATGGCATGAAGCTCTGGTTTAGAACCGGCTTCAAGACCGATGTTGAACTTCTTGCCGTGGCTTACAATTTCCTCAACGACAGGGCGCATCTGATTGACTTTGATAGGGAAAACGATGAAATTCTTGCCTTTGAACTCGTATTCTTTTGCGGCCTCCTTGAAACAGGAATCAATTTTCTCGATTCGAGTGTCGATGATGTCAGGAAAACGAATCAACATAGGAGCCGATACGTCGCGCAGCTGCAGCTCGTCGACAAGTTCACGAAGGTCAACAGAGGCACAGCCTTCACGAGGTGTCACCACCACGTTGCCTTTATCGTTGATAGAGAAATAGTTAATACCCCAGTTATTAATGTTGTAGAGCTCTGCCGAGTCCTCAACACGCCATTTTCTCATACTTCTTCCCATAGTGATGTGAATGTGCGATGCAAATTTTAGTTAAACATTTTTGAACTGCAAATGTAACAAATATATTAATAGGTGTGAAGTTTTTTTTAACTTTGCAAAAATTTTAGAAATGACACTGATTATCGATTGCGGTTCAACGAAAGCCGAGTGGGTTGTTTTAGATGGCAAAAATGTCGTCAAGCGATTCATTACCAATGGTTTTAATCCTAATTTTACGGATAATGAGATAATAAGAAAAACCATTGATGACGCAAAGAATGCTATTGATAATCAAAATGTTAAAAGAATAGTTTTTTATGGTTCGGGATGTGGCAGCGATACCAACCAGAACAAGGTGGCGATGATTTTCGCCATGGTATATAAAATCAACGACATAGAGGTCTATCCGGACACTTTGGGCGCTTGTCATGCTCTCTTTGGCAGAAATCCGGGGATTGCATGCATCTTGGGAACCGGCTCGAACGCTTGTCTTTATGATGGAAATAAAATAACGCAAAGCATTGTATCTCTTGGCTTTATGTTAGGTGACGAGGGGGGTGGCTGCCATATCGGGAAGCGTATTGTTCACGACTGTTTTTTAGGAATCATGCCACAGGATTTGCGCGATAAGTTTGATGAGAAATACCATTTGGACAGGGAGACATTGTTGAAAAACGTATATCATGGTGAAGCGCCGTCGAGGTATTTGGCAGAGTTTGCGATGTTTGCAACGGAAAATATTGAAAGTCAATATGTTAAAAAAACAGTGGGAGAATGTTTTGAAGAGTTTATCAAAGATTATTTAAAACCTCACGCAGAACTCGCAGATATGAGTGACAGTGTGGCTTTTGTTGGCTCGGTAGCGTTCGCTTTTCAAGGAATCCTTCTACAAGTCCTTGAAAACCACAACATTAAATGCTCGAAAATTCTGAAAAACCCGATGGATGGGTTGATTGATTATTACGGAAATCTATAATTTTATTCCAAGTTTCAGTTTGAAGGCGAAGTTGTCGGCGACTTTGTCGAAAGAGTTGGCACCATAGCGGTAATAAGCGCCGAATCCGAGTTGAGCAGTGCTGATTTTCAATATGTTATCTATTACGAGACCGCTTTCATAGAATCCGTCCTTCATGCTTTTCAGTTCAAGACCTTCATGTTTTTGTGGATTTGAGATGTCTCCCCAACCGATATTAGTCACGAAGATGAATTCGGGATTGAAACGCTTGGTTTTGAAGAACTTGCCGAAGTTATGTGTGAAGAACAACAAAGCGAAATTGTCGCAGATGAATTCGTTTATCTGCATCGTGGCGAAACTTTCTGTCGAATAAAGCGAGAATCCTTCGTTGTTGGCGAAAATGTTGAAATTCTCGAATAACGGAACGTCGCCGAAGACGTATCCCGCTTGGAGCGTTATCGTTGTTTTGCCGAGGTAACGTGTTAGCCATGAATGAGTTAGCTGGAACTGGATTTTGTCATAATTGAACGGGCAATCCAAGATACCTTTCAGACTTTTCTGGTATGAGAGCCATATTATCGGTTTCCCGGCCGTGACCGTGACAAGACCCTTGGGCGCGAGCATGTAACGCTCGCCAGGTGCAATTCTGAGTTTGAAGTCGAGAGTTGTGATGCGGAATCTTCCATTGAAAACGCTGTCGTTATTGTTGAAGCTGTACCAATCGTACATCACTTTATCGTTGAGGCTAAATTTCACAAAACCCTTGCAAATCTTGGCAAAACGGGTTGATAATTCAGCCGAAGCAGAGGTGTTCAAAGTGGTCCATTTGATGTAAAAATACTTGTAATTGCTTTCGTTAAGCGGATTGTTGGCGTTGTTCATGAAGCCGTAGTTACCAACGGCATCGTAAATATGGTCGAAGCGGAGATTCAATCCAAAATCATGTTTGCGATTGAATTTTATATTTAAATTTCCGCCGTAATTGGCATGTTTAGGTCCGAACCAATATCCGAAATAACCACCAAATCCTAAAGTTTTCGACAATTTCTCATTGGTTTTTACGCCAAGACCGAGGTAAAACTTGTTCGCGATATTATAGTTTATGATGTCTGACAGCCCAATGTTGAATTTTCCCCATGGTATTGCGCCCTCGGATAGTATTGTGTGCGTGCCGTCCAATAGTGCGTCGAAATCGATGTCGCTTTCTTTTGCGAGACTGTCAATCAGTTTGTGGGTGTTGATAATTCTTTCGTTGACGCTGTCGTTGCGGTAATAATTCCAAAACAAATCGTTTTTATGTCCGGAATCTTCTGCCAGTTCGATGTCGGTTGAGCCAAATACCTTATTTTCAATAGGTTCGTTGACTTTTATATTTGAAATGTAGCTTCTTCCGATGCCGTTGAGAGAGGTGTTGGTGTTATCTGGAGCGCCCAAGCCAATTTCCAAAGCATTGTCGTACGCAAGCATTCTCAAGAAAACAATATCAGTGTTGAGCTGTGTCGGGAACCACACCGAGTCGTTGATTTTGGTATAGAGCTGCTGTATCTTAACGTCGAGAGTGTTGGTTTTGTCTGCTGCCTCGGCTTTCACGTTGACGACAGCCCAGCCGTCGGAGGTGATTGTCATGACACCTTTGAGAGCGTCGAAAGTGGCGTTACGACGAGGCTTGAACGATATTATATATAAGGAGTCGCCGTCGGCTGTAGGCATCACGGACTCGAGTCCGAAGAAATATCGTGATTTGCTGCCTGGCGTTATCGGGTTGACGTAGTTTTTCTCGTAAACAGTGATGAATTCATCATAAAAATTAGTGCTTTGCATGCCGTCAAGGACGTAGAAATACATAGGGTTTTTCAGTCCGGAGACGATGTTCGCCTTGATTTCGCGTTTGTTTTTGTTCGGTTTCTTATGATAAATTTCGGAAACGGTCTCCATGACCATGAGGTCGTTTTTGCGCCAAAGTTTGCCGAAATCAAGAAAAACGGAGTCGGCGACCTCAGTTGTGTCGACGGTCATAATCATGCGGTCGTAAATCGTATACGAGTAATAATCAAGCATTTCCGGATTATTGCGGCGACGGTTTTTCACTACGCTGTCAATGATACGATGTGCGGGATTCTCGCCACCGTCAAACACGACTTCCTGGAGTTTGAAGCTTACAGGACCCAAATAAAATTTATTGGATTTATTGTTCAGATTCTCGGTGGAAACAGTTTTTTTCTTGTATCCGACGTAAGAAAAAGTGAGTGTTTTAATCTCGTTTTTGCTTTTTATGCTGAAATTTCCGTCGATGTCGGTGGTCGTGCCGAAAGTCCCGTCGTCGTTTATTACAATATTGACAAATGCCAGCTTTTGCTTTGTAACGCTATCCAAAATGATGCCGTTTACGCTGAAAACCTGAGCGTTTGCACTAACTGCAGCTATGATTAGAATTACGAGAAATATATACTTCTTAAACATTAAAACCAATTTAAATGCAAAAATACAAAAAAGCCTCAATTTGTAATCAACATTTTTAATACCATTTTCGAAATGCTCACAGTACCCTGTGGTAGGTCGCATTTCTGCAAATGGCATTAAAAATGTTTGTCAATTTATGTCATTTTCAAAATGCTCACAGTACCCTGTGGTAGGTCGCATTTCTGCAAATGGCATTAAAAATGTTTGTCAATTTATGTCATTTTCAAAATGCTCATAGTACCCTGTGGTAGGTCGCATTTTTTTTGTATTTTTGCATTTTAAACTTTGATAACAATGGCAGACGGTTATTTAGAAAAAAGAATGGAAGAATTTGCTTCTGGTACGAAGAAAACGGTGAAACATGTCTCTTTTGACACTTTGTTGGAGAAAAACCGCAGCTATCGCGGGTATAAAAAGGACTTTGAGGTAAGGCGCGACATGCTTGAGCGCATTGTTAACGTGAATACCAAGATCGCGTCGGGAAAGAACCAGCAGGTGCTTCGTTTCAAGCTCGTGACAAAAGGCGAGGAGGCGGATTTCGTTTTGAACAATATCAAACTTGGCGGGATGCTACCTGAATTGCATCTCCCTTACAAAGGCACTGAACCAGAAGCGTTTATCATTGTCTGCACTTCAGCGCCAGAGACAAAAATCATCGACATCGACCTTGGGATTTCGTTGCAGAGTATGTCGCTGAAGGCTACTGAGATGGGACTCAACTGTGTGATGATTTGCGCATTTAACAAGGCGAATATCACCGAACATTTCAAACTGGGTTGCGAGCCGTTGGCGATTTTAGCTGTTGGAAAAGGCGCGGAAAACATCAAGTTGAAAAGCATTTCCGCTGAAGAGGGCAGGGCATATTACCGCATTGACGGCGTGCATTACGTGCCGAAAGTTAAGCTTGAAGATATTATCCTTTAGAATTTCACTTTTAACGAGAAGAAAATCCCCCATTTGTCGACCTCGGGATGATCGAGGTAATTGAAACGTCTTACGTAGTCTATTCGTAAGATACTGAATATGTTAGCTATTCCTATGCCGCCTTCCACGTAAGGCTCTTTGTCCAAAGTGTATGTCATGTTATTTCCGTCGGGAGTGGTCGGGAAAACGAAAAGGTTAGGATTTCCGTTCATCGGGTTGCACTGGTCGGATATTCCGCCCCATACCGCTTTTAGCGAGAGCACTTCACGAAGTTTAAGCTTTCCAATCAACGGTATTCTGTTGAGAATGAATCCGTTAAAGTTATAGTCAAATAATCCCTGCACATAATACTGGCTGACAAACTCGTAATAGTTCATGAGGTTGAAGCCTTTCTCTTCATAATAAAGCCCTTGGTTGCCGCGATGCACGAAAAGAAGCGGATAAGGAGCTTCACCCAGGGTTGTCCCCGCAGTGATGTTAAGATCTGCGACGCCGAGGACGCTCAGGAACCAGCGTTTGCTGAACATTGCCTGGATTTTATGAGTCTCGTAATCAGAGCCGAGAATCTTGCCTCCGTAACTGTAGCCGAGTGTCACGACAGGGGCGACTGAGCTTGCGAGAGGCTTGCGATACTGGTGTATCTGATAAACTTTTTCATTTTGCGCGAATCTTACTTCAAAGCCTATTGCATTGGTTGTGAATGGATTATAAATCCTGCCGTCGTTTGTCTGGTAAATCAAATCACCGAGAGTGCGCTGCTCCTGATATTCCGCATAAAGCTTAATGCCTATCTGATTTTGGAATTCATAATCGTACATCGCCTTGAACTTGTCAATCAGCAGCATTTTCCGGTTACCTTGACGGCTGAATGACCTTCCAAGCCTGTCGTGTTCGTTTTTGAGATTGTAACCAAACAATTCTTTCCCTGGCACGTCGGTGTTATGCTCATACGACAGAGTCAGGAGGTTCATCGGGAATTCCCACTGGTTGTTGACCTTGTCGTTAAACGAATACATGACCTGTCCGCGGTACTTGAATTCCTCGTCACGTGTTCCGTAGGCCACAAATCCTTCGAGGAAAATATGCTTGTGGAAACGTGTGTTTGTCTTTGCTCCAAAACGCACTCTCCAACCTTCTATCTCATTGTAACTTAGCATATTAAACACGGGACCGATATCTATTGGACCGCAGTCGATGTAGTTGTAGCCTATTGCGAGGGCTGTCCCTGACAAGATTCGGAATCCCCAGACTTTCTTAAGCCTTTCGTTATCTTCTGAGATGCGTTTTTCATGTTGCGTCAAGCTGTCGGTGCGCTTTTGATTCCAGTATTCCTCATCGTCACGATGGGCGTAAAAATCCTTGCTTCGAGTTTTTTCAGGCTTTCCTGAATAGAAATTTTCAGGCATCGGCTTGTTAATCTCGATATTCGTGAAAACGCCCGAACGCTTTCCGTGGAGAGCCACACCGAGGTAAAAAATGTCAGCCACGAGGTTGTAATGAGTAGGAATCATAACCGAGCCCTCTTTTTTATATTCCTGCTCAAACATCATCGCTTCCACGAAGTTTGTGCCCGAATGTTTCGGAATCTGCAGCTGCACTTTCTTCACCATATACGACGAATCGTTTGTAATCCAGAGACTTCCGCAGAGACCCATGTCCATCTGGTTTGATGGGGTGAAAGACAACACTATGCAGCTCTCATTATCATATTTCACCGTGTCGACAATGTAAAAATGATAAAATGCCACCGCGATAGGCGACATCGGGGAGGTGTATTCGTTGTTGAACAGGCTCACATTGCGTTGATAAACATCGACAAAGCCGATCCAGTTGTCGATGACAGCCTCCATTGAAGTGAAATCGAGGAACTTGCTGAGCAGAACGTCTTTAGTGTCAGTGACTTCGGTCGTGATAAAAGAAGGATTCTTGCGATAATAAGTCTTGGAAAGCGTCTCCACGAAATACATTGAGAGGTAGTTTCTGCCCGTCAGTTCCGATGGGCGAATGTTCTCGCACACGAACTTCATGTTTTTCATAAAACGCTTTGTTTCAAGGCTGTCGCTGAGATTTGACGGTCCGAGTTCGAGCTTGCTGTACTCATCGTACTGATAGTAGTCGAATCCGGTCAGGCTGTTTTTCTCGGCGTTTTTCTGAACCTTGCGGATAAGCTCAACGGCGGGGTTGCCTTTTCTTTTATAGCGTTCCTTGATGCGTCGTTTCGCCCTGACTTCAGCTTTCGGCAACGTTATGGCAATCGATTCCATCTTCGCGTTGACGGTCTGTGTCGTGAACCGTTTTATCTTGACTTTGTACGGTTTATAGCCGGTATATTGAAACGTCACATAATCGAAAATCTTGTCGGATTCAAGACGGTAGACACCATTTATGTCGCTGGCGGCACCGTAAGTCTGACCGTCAACGACATAAGAAATATTTGCAAAAGGAAGCCCTTCTCCGGTCTCAATATCAATAATCTTGCCTTTCACAACTGTTTGCTGTGAAAACGCCGTGACGCTGGCAAGCATTATTAATATTAATAGAAGACATCTCTTCATTTTTAGATTTATTCGACAGTTACTGATTTCGCCAGATTTCTCGGCTGGTCGACGTTACAGCCGCGCAGAACGGCGATATAGTAGGCGAGGAGCTGCAACGGAATAGTAGCGAGCAGCGGGGCGTAAGTGCATTCAGTGTCTGGGATTTCGATGACGTAGTCGGACATCTCTTTTACGAGGACGTCGCCTTCTGTCACCACGCTGATAATCTTTCCATGACGCGCTTTCACTTCCTGGACGTTCGAAACGACCTTTTCATAAGTTGACTTGTTCGTCGCGATGAAGATGACAGGCATGTCTTTGTCAATCAACGCGATAGGACCGTGTTTCATTTCTGCGGCAGGATAGCCTTCGGCGTGGATGTAAGAAATCTCCTTCAGTTTCAAGGCGCCTTCGAGAGCCACCGGGAAGTTCTGCAGACGGCCGAGATAGATGGCGTTGTGGCATTCTTTCATCTCAGCGGCGATGTCTTTCACAATAGCGCTGCGTTCCAAAGTGGTCTGTATCTTTTCAGGAATGAGGTCGAGTTCGTGGATGAGCTCCATGATTTTCGATTTCGGCAGATGACCGTTGAGTTCTGCGAGATGGATTGCAATCATGGTGAGGACCGCCACTTGGGCAGTGAACGCTTTCGTTGAAGCGACACCGATTTCCGGACCTGCATGAGTGTACACGCCAGCGTCGGTGACACGCGAGATAGATGAGCCAATGACATTGCAGATGCCGAGAACTGTTGCACCTTTTTCCTTTGCAATCTCAATGGCAGCAAGGGTATCCGCTGTCTCGCCCGATTGTGAGATGGCGATGACGACATCGTCAGGGAAGATGACAGGGTTACGGTAACGGAATTCGGAGGCGTATTCAACCTTCACGCGTATTCCGGCGTAGAGCTCAATGAGATAGCTTCCGACGAGACCGGCGTGCCATGACGTTCCGCAAGCCACGATGATGATGTTGCGCGCGTTGAGAATCTTCTGTTCGTAGTCGAAGATACCGCCGAGCGTGATGGTGCCGAGGTCGGCATGGAGACGACCGCGCATGGTGTCGCGAACGGTTGTGGGCTGCTCGTAAATCTCCTTCAGCATGAAATGCTCGAAGCCGCCTTTTTCAATAGACTCCAGATTCAGCTGAAGCTCTTGGATATAAGGTGTGATTTCAACATCGTCGATGGTCTTGAGTTTCATCTCCTCGCCGAGTTTCACCTTCACAACCTCTTCATTTTCAATATAAACCACTTGCGAAGTCATTCCTACGATAGGAGTGGCGTCAGAAGCGATGAAATATTCGTCCTTGCCAATGCCAATGACCATCGGGGAGCCTTTTCTTGCTGCGATGAGAGTGTCAGGATGACCTTTTTCAATCAAAGCGATGGCGTATGCGCCGTTGACGTGATTCAAGGCGATACGTGTTGCCTCAAAAAGATCAACTTTTTGCGTAAGCATAACATCCTCAATGAGATTCACCAGAACTTCTGTATCTGTGCTCGATTTGAAAACATAGCCGCGATTCTCCAATTCCTTTTTTATCGTAAGATAATTCTCGATGATTCCATTGTGAATCAAAGCGATATTACCTGAACGTGAGAGGTGCGGATGCGCGTTGATGTCGTTAGGCTCACCGTGAGTTGCCCAGCGTGTGTGTGCGATGCCTATATGGCCACTGATATCTTTGGCTATGGTAAACTTCTCTAAATCAGAGACTTTGCCTTTTGTTTTGTAAACATTAAGTTCATCGTTCTCGTTGAGCAGAGCCACTCCGGCACTGTCATAGCCACGATATTCGAGACGTTTCAGTCCGTTAATCAGAATCGGATAAGCGTCTCTTTTGCCAATATAAGCTACAATTCCGCACATTTTTTTGATATTTTAATCCAAAAATAATTTTTAACTTGCAAAAATAAATTTTTCTGAAATACACTAATTAAATTTTTTTTAAAATAGTAAAATTTTTTACTAATTATGATTTGGAACGAAAATTTTGCTACTTTTGCAAGCTGTTAGTAAAATGATTTACTATATACTAATTTACTTTTATGGAATATAGATTCAAAGGGCATCTTGTAGAGGAATTATATAAGGATTACAGGATAAAAGAGGGGATGAAGGCGTGCATGAACTGTGGCGTTTGCACGGCAGTTTGTCCGGCTGCGGAGTTTTACAAATACAATCCGAAGAACATTGTGAACATCGTTTCGCGCAAAAACGAGCAGGAATTGGAGGATTTGTTGAAAAGCGACACCATTTGGTACTGCGGTGAGTGCATGTCGTGTGTGACGCGCTGCCCTCGTGCCAACGCTCCCGGTTTGGTGATTATGGCGTTGCGAAAGCTCTCGATGAGAAGCGGACTTTATATGGAATCAGAAAAAGGAAGACAACAATATGTTGTTGTTAAAGACTTGACTTCCAATATTTTAAACTACGGATATTGTGTCTATCCGCGCACTTTCGATTATGAAACCCATAAAGAATTCGGTCCTGTCGGAAAGTGGATTAACGACAATCTTGACGATTTGCATGCGCGTATGGGCTCGAACCTTGACGGCGATGGTCCTGGCGGATTGCGCAAGATTCCTAAAGAGAGTCTCGACCAGTTGAAGAATATCTTTGATGTGACAGGTGCTACAGAACTCATTGAGCAAGTTCTCGCTGACGCACATGAAGAAGCTGTTAAGGAGAAACTCTCGGATGAGGAGTATTTCATGAAGGTTTACACTGAAAACGATTGGGAAAAACACTTAAACCATTAAACAATGATTATTGAAGGAAAACAGAAGATTTGGGCGGATTATCAGAAAGACATTCCCGATGACCATTATTTTTATGTGAGAAGCTGCATCCGTCAGGCGTTTTGGCCTGGCTCGGAGGTGACTTTCTTGGACATTACAAGGAATAAACTTGGTAAGGATTTTTACGAGAACCCATATCATACAACCTGCGGCGGCATTGCTTATCACAGCGACACCATTCCTCAGGAGACCGCAATGACAATTATAGCGCGCCAGTTTGCGCTGATGAAAGAGAGTGGCTACGAAAACTATGTCTGCTCTTGCATCACGTCGTTCGGATGCTACACCGAGACGCTCGAGACATGGCACGAATATCCTGAACTCGAGGCAAAAATCAGACAATATCTGTGGGATTCCTGCAAGAAAGAGTTCGCAAAGCCGAAATATCTCGCTCACGCCAGCGACCTTATTTATAAATTCAGGTTTGACATAGCGAAACAGATGAAGTTCCCACTCGTGAACGTCAAGACTGGCAAGCCTTTGAAGGTGGTTGAGCATATCGGATGCCACTATTCGAAGATGTTTCCGTCGAAAGGTTTCGGTGGCGCAGAATATCCGCATGTCCTTGTCGGAATGATAGAGGCGTGGGGCGGGGAAGTCGTCGACTACCCTGAACGCCGTCAGTGCTGCGGCTTTGGCTTCAGGCAGTATTTCATTCAGGCAAATCGCGGTTATTCGGAGTCGAACACGCATAAGAAATTCGAGTCGATGGAGCCTTACGAGCCGGACCTGATTATCACCAACTGCCCGGGCTGCCCATATTTCCTTGACAGATGGCAATATGTCATTGCAGAGCAGACCGGCAAGACCTACGGCAAGGACGGTTATGGTATCCCGGCTCTGACATACGAAGAGGTGGCAGGTCTTGTGATGGGCTACGACCCGTGGGATTTGGGCTTGCAGATGCACCAGGTCGCCATTGAGCCTCTGCTTGAGAAGATGGGAATCCCTTACGACCCGAAGAAGAAATACCAGGGTTTGAACGGAAAGGACTTGGGTATGCCACATTGTCCGATGCATATTAAATCAGTTTGAAAATCAACGTTATGAAAGAGAATATATTGATTATTGGCGGAGGAGCCGCCGGAATGGAAGCAGCCACACAGCTGCAAAAGATGGGGCTGACACCAATTATTGTTGAGAAAAGCGAGAAACTCGGGGGTCATATCGCGCAATGGGACAGGCTGTTTCCTGCCTTTCATCCAGCAAAAGACGTGGTGGACCAGATGCTCAATCAGGTGAAAGACGTGAAGACTTATTTGAATACAGAAGTTACTGACATTCAAAAAGATAACAACGGTTTCCATGCGCTTTTGAGCAATAACGAGACCATTGACGCCAAGGCGGTGGTTCTTGCTACTGGATTTGACGTTTTCAAAGCCGAGAGAAAGCAGGAATACGGCTATGGCATTTATAACAACGTGATGACAAGCGTCGAGTTGGAGAGATTCTTCAAGACGGGCAAGGACGCGCGAATCAACAACCCGAAGAAAATAGGTTTCGTGCATTGCGTTGGCGCGCGTGACGTGAAGGTCTGCAACACATATTGCTCAAAGGTGTGCTGTACCACGGCGTTGAAGCAGGCGTGCGAGATAAGGGAGGTGTTTCCTGATGCAGAGGTTTACACGTTCTACATGGATTTGCGTATGTTCGGTCCCGGCTATGAAGACCTTTACTTGAAGACGCAAAAGGATTTCGATGTGAAATGTATCCGTGGACGTGTCTGCGAGGTGTCGGAAGACATGGACGGCAGGCTCGTCATCAAGGCGGAGGACACTTTGTTTGGCAAGCCACTGAAGATGACTCTTGACGTGCTCGTTCTGATGTGTAGCATGGAAAAAAACAAAAGCATCGACGCTATTCAGGCAAAACTCGGAATCGCCAACAACAGCGATGGTTTCATGCAAAACAAGGACATGTATCTTGGCATGAACGGCACATCGCAGGACGGCGTTTTCGTGGCAGGCGCCTGCATCGCCCCGAAGTCCCTGCCCGACACAATAGGCGAGGCTCGCTCTGTGGCGACACAAGTGTTTAATTATATTAATAGGTAAGCTATGGATTTCGGTTTTTGTTTGTCACCAAGCTCACATGTCAAGATGGACAGCGTCGACCTCACGACGTTCAACCGTCTGAAGGAGACGAATCCAGACATCAACACCTGCATCGCTTGTGGCTCATGCACAGCCACTTGCACGGCGGGAAACTTCACCGAGATGAGCTTCCGCAGACTGCTTCTTATGCTGCAACGTGGCAAGGAAGATGAGGCAAAGAAAATGATTCAGAGATGCATGCTATGCGGCAAATGCACGTTGGTTTGCCCACGCGGCATCAATATTCGTAAGATTTTGTTAGACATTACACGATGAACTCACAGATATTCCATCCTTTTGTGCTCCCGTTTGTGCTCGGCATGGCTTTCGTGCTGACGTACTGCCTCGTGGGGCTTGTCAGGGTAGTTTTACAGCTTCCGAAAGAAGACAGGAAGAAGTTTTTGCGCTCGCTGGTGACACCAAAAATTGCATGGGCAAACATCCGTGACTTGTTCGGCGACTGCCTTTTTCATGTGAAGATTTGGAAACGCAACCCGATTTTAGGTTACATGCACTCCACCATAGCTTTCGGCTGGTTCATGATAATTGTCATCGGACACATCATGCTTTTTACCTTGAAACCTCTTGAAGGCGTTGAGGCTGAAGGCTTTGCGCGTACATTCACCAACTTCTATTACCCGATTTTCTACAAATTTTTCGCAACAGAAACACCGGTTTTCGCCTTCCTGATGGATTTCTTCCTCTTGGTTATAATCAGCGGAATTTTGATTGCTGTGGTGAAAAAGATTCATTCGAGGATAGTTGGTGTGAAACGTGTCACGAAGTTCGGATTTGCCGACAACATGATTCGTTTCGCTTTGTGGACGATTTTCCCGTTCCGACTTATAGCTGAAAAGACGAATATCATGGCGTTTTGGTGGCTTTATTCCTTTGATTTGCTGATATTTATGTGCATGCTTCCGTTCACAAGATACATGCACATCCCGACGGAGGCGCTGTTTATTTTGATGCGTCATGCAGGACTGAAGGCTCGTGAGCCTCGCAAAGGATACAATTTGGCACAGCTATACTCATGTCCATCATGCGGACTGTGTATCGATGCCTGCCCGATGAGTGTGAACGACAAAAACAGCGGCAACACCTCGGCTTATTTCATGAAGAAGCTGAGAAATGGCGACTCTGAAGATGCAAAACGCATCGCTGAAACATGCCTGATGTGTGGCAAATGCGTGATGATATGCCCAGTAAGCATTGAGTCATGCGACATCAAATTCAGCCAGAGAGCCGCCACACCTTATTATATTAATAGCGACCATTCATATCTTGAAAACGTGGAATCGTCTTCCTCTGATATTTCGACCGTCCTTTATTTCGCTGGCTGCATGACACAGCTCACGCCTATAATCATGCGTGCGATGAAACAAATCATGGAGGCGGCAGGCGAGGAGTACGAATTCCTCGACAAAGACGGCGGCATCTGCTGCGGTCGTCCGATGCTTCTTAGCGGAAAGGTTGCTGAAGCCCAAGCGATGATTGCAAAAAACACCGAGCTGATTAAGAAGTCGGGAGCCAAGAAGTTGGTGCTATCATGCCCGATTTGCTACAAGGTTTTCAAGGATGAATATCAGCTCGAAGGCATTGAGATTCAACATCATACGCAGTATATCAATGAGTTGATAAAGAACGGCAAACTCAAAGTCAACAAAGGCAACGTAAACTATGTTTATCACGACCCATGCGAATTGGGACGTGCATTCGGAGTTTACGACGAGCCTCGCGAAGTGCTTGAAAACGTTGGCAATCTGCGCAAAGCCAAATCTGAAAAAGAACTCAGTATCTGCTGTGGCGGCAGCTTGGGCAGTTTCAACTTGACACAAAAAGAACGCGACGAAATCACTAATAATTCCGTCGCTGATCTGATGTTCAACAATCCTGACGAGATCGTGACAGCGTGTCCGCTATGTCTTAAGACATTCGCGCGAAAATCACCAGTTGCGGTGAAAGATATCGCTGAAGTTGTCAGTGAACAGTTAACCAGTTAGTCAGTTATTCAGTTGATAGGTAAAACTGATTAACTGACTAACTGAACAACTGAATAACTATTAACTAAAACACTATTTCTCGTTTCTTTCCTTTACGATTTCGTCCTGTTTGTCTTTTGGCATCGGGGCGTAGTTGTGGAACTCCATCGAGTAGTTGGCACGTCCTGATGAGAGGTTGCGTAAGGCTGTTGCATAACCGAACATCTCCATCAACGGCACGAAAGCGTCGAGTTTCTGCGAGCCTTTGCGGAAACGGCGCATCGCCTCGATACGTCCGCGGCGTTTGTTCAAGTCGCCTGTCACGTTGCCGATGTAGTCGTCAGGAGTGTTCACCTCGACCTTCATCATCGGCTCGAGAAGGACAGGATTCGCTTTCATGAACGCCTGCTTGAAGCACATCTGGGCGCAGAGCTGGAACGCCATGTCGCTGGAATCGACGGGGTGGGAGCTGCCGTCCACGAGGACGCATTTCACGTCCACGACAGGATATCCCGCAAACGGTCCTTTGTTCATAGCTGCCTGAAGACCTTTCTCCACTGAAGGGATGAACTCCTTCGGAATCACGCCGCCCTTGGTGATGTCGACGAACTCGAATCCCTTGCCTGGATTAGGCTCGAAACGGATGACAGTGTGCGCAAACTGACCCTTGCCGCCAGTCTGTTTCACGAAACGGTAGTTGCACTCGAACTGAGATGTTATCGTCTCTCTGAACGACACTGACGGTGCGCCAACGGTAACTGGAACCTTGAACTCGTCTTTAAGACGGTCGACGATGATTTCAAGATGCAGCTCGCCCATGCCAGCGATGATGGTCTCTTCGGTCTCCTCGTCGAAATGTGCGCGGAACGACGGGTCTTCGTTGCAAAGTTTAGCCAAGGCCTCGCCGAGTTTGTTTCTGTTTTTCTTGTCGTCGAGGTTCACCTTCATCTCTATGACCGCTGGTGGGATGTGTATGTTTTCAAGTAGGAGAGGGGCGTCCTCAGCGCACAAGGTGTCTCCGGTACGCGTTATCTTCATGCCCACGAGAGCCACGATTTCACCTGCCGAAGCCTCTTGTATCTCCTCACGTTCCTTCGCTTTGATGCGGAAAATACGGCCGATGCGCTCCGTCTTGCCTTTGTTTGTGTTGTATACGGTCATTCCGTTGGTGAGCTTGCCGCTGAAAACGCGAATAAACGTCTGCTGACCTACATACGGGTCGTTGATGAGCTTGAACGCCAGTGCCGACAAAGGTTCGCTCTCGATAGGGTTTCTCTGGCAGGTCTTCTCTTCGTCGTAAGGGTCGTGTGCGATGATGGCACCGAGGTCCTTTGGTGAAGGCAGGTAGTCGACAATTGCGTCGAGAAGTAATTGAATTCCTTTGTTTTTATATGCTGAGCCGCACAAAACCGGCACCATCATAAGTTTGATGGTCGCCTTGCGGATGGCTTCTTTCAGTTTGTCGAGCGGAATCTCTTCTTCGGCAAGATAAAGCTCCGCAATGTCATCGTCGAAGTCGGCGACGTGTTCGATGAGGTTCTGACGTGCTGCCAAAGCCTGTTCCATCATATTCTCTGGGATTGGTCCGACGATGCGTTCTTTATCCTTGAAAATGACCGAGTTCATGTTGACGAGGTCAATCATTCCCTCGAAGGTGTTTTCCACGCCTATCGGCAGATGCAACGGCACCGCATTGGCACCGAGGTATTTGTTCATCTGGTTCACGACCTCGTTGAAGTCAGCGCCGGTTCTGTCCATCTTGTTGACGAATGCGATTCTTGGCACGCGGTATTTGTCCGCCTGGTTCCATACCGTCTCACTCTGCGGCTGCACGCCTCCGACAGCGCAAAACACAGCCACCATTCCGTCGATGACTCTCAATGAACGTTCCACCTCAACGGTGAAATCGACGTGACCGGGAGTGTCGATTAAGTTGATTTGATAATCGTTCCAGTGCGCCGTGATGGCTGCTGAAGCGATGGTGATACCGCGTTCCTGCTCCTGTTTCATGAAGTCCATGGTGGCCTGTCCGTCGTGCGTCTCACCGACTTTGCGGTTCACGCCAGTGAAGAACAGAATTCGCTCCGACACCGTGGTCTTTCCTGCATCGATATGTGCGGCTATACCGATGTTCCTAAGTTTTGAAATATTTTGACTCATTGTAATTGATTGATTTCAGACTGCAAAATTACGCTTTTTATTTGAATTTAAAATATATTTGAAAAAAAAGACGTCACAATAATGCGACGTCACAACAACTAAATATATAAACTGGTTAATTTTTCTTTAGTTTTCTGATGGCATATATAGTGCCGAGAGCTGTAATAATTAACATTCCATTGCCAACAGGCGCATTGGAGTTGTCTGTTTCACCAATGTTTGTGTCAGGCATTCCAATGTTTGGAATAAAGAAATCGCTTGAAGCCCTATTGCTGTAACCATCGCTCCAGTTGCTGAAGAAACCGTCACTTTGGGCACTTGCACAAAATCCGAATGTTAATAAAATTAAAATTGTTAATATAAGCTTTTTCATCATTTTTTCTTTAAACTATTATTTTTCATCTCTTATCTCACGACTATCTTCTGTGTTTTGACATCATTGCCGAGCAGTCTTAAAATGTAGATGCCATGCATCATTCCGTTGATGCTACTGTCTCCATTGACGCTCATTTTCATAATCATACGTCCCATGACGTCGAACACTTGAAGCTCACCTTCGCCGTTCACCACGAGGTCGCTGCCGTTCTGGTAAGCGAAAATCTCGTTGACATCGTCATTCCCAGCGTCGTTGCTGAGTTTCACGATGAAACGGTCGGCGTTGTCATTGGCTGAGCCGATGAATGAATACTCGTTTTCTACAAGCATATCCACATCGTCGCCTGTCATTCTGTCGATAAGGTGGAGATAATCAAACACGCCGTTGGCTTCCATGCTGATGGTGTATCTGCTCATTTCCTTTGTCTTGAAGCAGAGGTCGACAACCTTTGTGTCGTCGCTCAGGTTGGCTGAAGCGAAATTCTCGCCGTCGTACCTGACATAAAGCATCGGCGCGTCCTCGTTGTAATGCGCCATCTTGTTGAAGCCGTGGCCCTCGTTGAACTCGATGCGGGCAACATCCTCATATTGTCCGTTCTTTACGGTGAAGCAGATGTTGTCGCTGTCGGCTCTTTTTTTCGGAGCTGCCTCAACGTCTCTCATGGTGATTGTGGTAGTCGATCTTTCAGACTTTGACTGAACGAGAATTGCTGTCCCGGCAGGGATTGCAACATTGTCAGTTCTGAACTGCCATGTGCCGTCAGTGTTGAGGATGCAGTATCCGTTTGCAAGATAATCGTTCGGGATTGCGACACCTTTATAAATAACGTGTGCGTAAGGGTTGCCGATAAGGTTGAATCCGTTCAGATCATCAGAGTTTGTTGTCATTGACAATGTGTAGCTGACATCGCCAATGTTAGGGGTACCGTTAAACGTAATAGTTCCGCCATTGTATAAGGTACGATAAATATAGCCGCGTCCATTCTCAAAGGCACTGTATTCATTGGCCGTGTTTCTATATTCCTGCCACGTGCGGTTCGATTCGTCGTAACGGTATATGTTGTGTGTTGCACTTGTCAAATTTTGAACTTCACTGAATGGCATGTCATGGCATGAGGATGAGATGGCATACCAGCCGATTCTTTTATTTGGATCCCATGGCTTGACATCAATCTTGACATCCTTGTAAACCCTGACATTTGTGCCAGCGTAGTTGTTCTTTCCTTGTATAGTGATTTTGTACTCGCCATTAACATGTGTGATACTCATGTCATAATCTGTGTTTTCAACAAGAGTTCTGCCATAGTAACTTACATTATAAGCGTAGATCTCAGCTGCCGGGACATAATAGTTGGTCTTGTCGGAAGTGTATTTTCTTGAAATGGTGTTTTCAGGTGATGCTGTCAAAGCGACGATGCCCTGCTGAGCCAATCCGGGATATGTGTAATCATGAATATAATAGGAGGGACCGTAAAAAATTGCTTTTGCACTTGCTGCCAGTCTGTGGAAATTCGCCATGCTGTTCTTCAGGTTTTCGTCGTTAGGTTTCACATCGATTGTTCCAGCCATGGTGCAGTTGGTGTAAGTGACCGTGTTGTTTGCCCATCCGATGAAGCCTGTGCATTTGTTGCCTGTCTTCACCGCTTTCCTATCTTTGATCCAGCCGTCGAAGATGCAGTTCACAAAGTTTGTGACACCGCTTTCATTCTGACCAACCAGACCGCCATGTGTGCAGTCGAAAGGTTTCGCCGGGTCAATCGTGACGATACTGTCACATATAATATGTATGCTGCTGATGCAGTTGGTGAGGTCTGTAGAGTTGTTTTGTCCGTTTTTCGCATATCCAACAAAAGCGCCTGCAAACTTGTGGTCTGTGATAATGGTGCCGTCAACGGAGAGGTTCTTGATTTTGGCGCCGTCGGTCACGCCGAAAAGAGCCGCATAATTCTCTGTGCGTCTCATATTAAGATGTATGGTGTGAAAATCACCGTCGAAATAACCTCTGAAATACTTGTTCATTGTTCCGACCACCGTGGTGATAGGATTCTCGGCTGTGCCGAGGGTGATGTCAGCGGTCAACTTGTAATAAGACTTTGTGCCAGTGCCGCTGTTAACGTTGTTTGTGAATGTTGTCCAGTCGGAAGCACTGCGAATAAGGTACGGATCGTCTTGCGTGCCGCGTCCCACTAACTGTGCCCATGACATGGTTGTCGTGAGTACTGCGAGGAGAGTCAACAGAAGTCTCCTCGCGACTTGGTTTGTTGTCGTAATCATATTTTTGCCTTTTGAGAATGTACTTTTCATGCCTTTGTTTTTCGGCTGCAAAAATATAACAAGCGCACGAGAATGGTTTTATTCTGCGTGTAAATCATTTTATTTTGGAAGTAAATTGCTTTAGTTTAAGGATACAGGTTTTTTATTCTGCGTGTAAATCCTTTATTCTGGGTGTAAAAATTTTATTCTGCGTGTATTTGGCTGATATATTCCTTGGGTGAAATATCTTTTAAACGCTTGAAAACCTGAGAGAAAGCGCTTCCTGACGAGAATCCCGACGACAACGCCACCATTTCGAGCTTAGCTGACGGATCTTCGTTGAGCATCTCACAGGCATGATTGATTCGCAGCGTGTTGATGAGCTTGTAAAACGACTGGAATTCGCTTCTCGCAATGACCTCGCTGAGATAGTTTTTGTTTGTATGCATGACCTCCGTAAGGTCGTTCATGGTCAGGTGCTCCTCCAAATACAGTTTCTTCTCATAAATGATTTCGATGAGCTTCTTTTCGGTGTCTTTGCAATATTTCTCGCTGAGCCTGTATTTTACAGGTGTAGCTGTTTCATCGGTGCTTTCTTTCTTCTTCAACTCTTGCGGCAACTTCTTTGTGTGACGGTGCGGGTTCAGCGAGTATATCGCGAACCAGACGTTAATCCCAATCAAGATGATGTCGCGTGACATTTTAACATAGTAGCTGTCAGAAAGAAACGTCACGATGAGGATGACACAAACAATTAACGGCAGCCATTTTACACTTCTTGCTAATTTGATTGGGAAGTCGTCATCGCTCGAAAACTCGTCTTCGTCAATCTCACGAATCTGGTTCATCACTCTGAGCCTGCATCTGTCGAGATGCAAGAGGTAGCCCAACGTGATGGCAAGCACTACCACCGTCATAATCATTTTGTAAACAGGTGTGAACTCAATGACACCAATCACCGGAAGCATTAACGCTATCCAACATGTCATCACAGGATGTTGGAGGATGATGAGCCTGCGCGGAGTGTAAAAGTCAAGGAAGAAATAGCCTTTTATAAGAACAACCAGATACGATGTGATGAACATCAGGGAAGCGCCGTTGATGAAAAACAAAACATCTTCTCGCCCAATCATAAAAAGGAACGGAATCTCAAAAACCTGCATCATAAACAAGTTGGCGAGTGAATGGCGGGCAGGGTAGAGCTCACCGAAAACGTCCTTATACGCCGCGGGCACATAAAAAGTCTTCAGAAGCCATCCGTATGCACAGACGACAATATAGATTAAACTTGTCGTAAAGAATAATAAATACTGCGAATCGTATTGCATCTTGCCCTTTTATGAAGAATTTTGTTTTTACGTTGCAAATATATAGATAATTTTTAAATAATTACAAATTATTTTCCGATGCAAAAACGACTGAAAATATTATTCAAAACCTCGCCGTTAGTAACCTCGCCGGTGATGCTTCCGATATGATACAACGCCTGACGCAAATCCTCGGCAAGCAAGTCGGCGGAAAGCTTGTTCTCAATGCCGTTTTTCACCTGCTCGAGACTTGCTTTTGCGTTCATAAGTGCTTCATAATGACGCATATTCGTCACCAAAACATCGTTGGCGCCCACTTTGTAGCTTTTGGTGTAATATCTGATTTCGTTCTTCAGACTTTCGACATCTTCTGTCTTTTTGGCCGATAAATACATGAATGTCATAAGATCGCAGATATTGTGCAAATCCATTCCAGTGATGCTGTAACAGTACTCGTCGGTCATATAACCGCCATACTTTTCAATATTGTTTTCGTATGTCGATTTCATGTAATGCAAATAATCGTCGTTCAGGCTGAACATCGTGCCTGCTTCCATCAAATCGCTCTTGTTGATGACGATTATCAGCTTCTGTGTCAACACGTTAACGTGCGAGACGATTTCTTTCCACGATTTGATGATATTCTTTATAGTTTTCGAGCCGTCAATCATACCTATCACGATGTCGGCTTCTGAAATCTTCTTGAAAGTGCGCTCGATGCCAATCTTTTCAATGGTTTCCGATGTCTCTCGTATGCCAGCGGTGTCGATGAATCTGTACAACGTCCCACCAATGTTGAATGTCTCCTCGATGGTGTCGCGTGTCGTTCCCTCTATGTCGCTCACTATCGCGCGTTCCTCGCCGAGAATGGCGTTCAGAAGCGTGCTCTTGCCAGTGTTCGTCTCTCCGACAATAGCTACAGGAATGCCGTTTTTGATGGCGTTACCTAATCTGAATGAATCGGTTAGCTTCCCGATATGGTTTTGAACCGTGTCCAAGAGCTCTTTCAGTTTCGACCTGTCAGCAAACTCGACGTCTTCTTCCGAAAAATCAAGTTCAAGCTCCAGAAGCGAGGTCAGATCAACCAATTTCGCTCTCAGGTCGCGCAACTCGTTCGAGAATCCGCCTTTCAGCTGGTTCACGGCGATTTTATGTTCTGTCTCGTTCTGCGACGCAATCAGGTCCGCGACGGCTTCAGCTTGCGCCAAATCGAGTTTCCCGTTTATGAATGCTCTTTTCGAGAACTCTCCTGGTTCCGCCAATCTGCAGCCGCGCGTAAAAAGCAGTTCCAATATCTTTTGCTGGACGAAATACGAGCCATGGCAGCTGATTTCCACGGAATCCTCGCCAGTGTAGGAGTGGGGCGCCTTGAAAAACGTCACCAACACCTCGTCGACCATCGGCTTGTCGTCAGGAATCGGGTCGAAAATCTCGCCATAATATGCTTTGTTTGGCTCAATATCATTGATATTCAGTTGTTTGCCGTTTTTTCTGAAAATGTATAATGCGGTTTTGAAACTGTCGGTTCCTGAAATCCTTATAACCGCAATGGCTCCCATTCCTGATGCGGTCGAAACAGCGCAGATTGTGTCGTGTTTGCTCATGTTATTCTTTTTTTATAAATTGTTCAACTTGCTCGGCTTTTAGTCGCTTTGCAATTATATTCTTCTGATTGTCAAGGAGATAAATCATCGGAGTTGTTTGGATGTCATATAAAGACATTAGGTTTTTTATGTTCGTCGAACTGATTTCCACAGGATAAATCGTCATCTCAGGATGCCGTGTGCGAATCTCTTCCAAAATCCTTCCTTCTTTTGCGCATTTTTGGCAGGACTTATCGTAAAATACCACCGCAACATATTGTGATTCAATTGAATATAAATTTCCAATCTCTGGTATTTTTGCCCCCAATTTCAGGTTTTCCAGATAATTGGCGCGTTCCTCCATCATATTTACAACGCTTTTCGACACGTTTTTCATATCCAACTTCAAAAAATACTCTCTGACAAGATGTATGTAAACATCGTCCAAATTCATATAGTTCGGATTGAAATATTTCACATAGAAAAACCACAAAAGATAATCGCGAACCTCCGTGCAATCGCCAGTCTTTACTATAAGTTTGTCAATTTCACTGTTAATTGTTTCCGCATCCACAGGAAGATTGTTGAAATACGTTTCCAACTTGTTGTCAATCATCGGGAATGTCAGAATTCTTGCGTCGTCAAGCGGGAAGTCATCCCAATAATTTTCAATTAAGCGATACTTGATGGAGTTTATCACCAAATTTATAAATGCGTCTTTCCTCTTGATTTTCAATGATTCTTCAAATTTTTCAAGGTCTTTTCTCAAAGAGTCTATCTTCATCTGGTTTTCCGGATAAAACTCTTTTTCGCTCTTCAATGCCTTGATATTAGCGTCGGTTTCCCTCACTTTAGCCATCAGCCTGTAATAAATGTCGGTCTCTTTGGCGTTCTTTGCTTTTGCACTGTTCAAATCTTCCAAGTCATTGATTGACACGGAAAATTTCTGCTTTTTCCCGACCAGAACCTCAATCATTTGATAGTTTTTATCATTAGTCAACAGATAAATGCCCTCAGGTAATTTAGTCTTATTTTTATAATGAATAATACCGTTTTCGAGCTTCAATGTGTCGATCACAACGTTTTTGGCTCCACGATATTTACAAAAATAAAACACACTATCATTTTGATTGTCAATACTTATTTTAATATCAACCTGCGAAATTCCCAAAAATGGAATCAAAAGGAAAATGATAAAAATTATCTTGTTAATCTTGTCCATCCTGTCAATATAATCCTGTCTGAAATTTTTGCAAAAATAATGAAAAAACAAGTCGCATATCAAAAAAAATTGTATCTTTGCTTGTCTAAAAACTTAAAAATATGAGACCAATATCTTTAATAAAAGTCCCGTTTCTATTCTGTTTATTCATTGAATTTCAGATAGTTGTCTCTTTTGTGGCAAAAGGGCAGGAGAGGTCTGATCTCCGTGTCGCATTTTGGAACTTCGAGAACTTCTTCGATCCTTTCGTCGATTCCACTCGAACGTACAACGAATTTACCGAAAACGGCAGCCAGCATTGGACGGCATCGCGTTTTTACAAGAAACGGAACAACCTATACAAG
This sequence comes from Bacteroidales bacterium, assembly GCA_017553625.1. Lineage (GTDB taxonomy): Bacteria > Bacteroidota > Bacteroidia > Bacteroidales > F082 > Limimorpha. The sequence continues at coordinate 64,147 of JAFZKP010000047.1, read as the reverse complement.
GCTATTCTTTCCATTTCTGAAAACGAGCCGTTGGCGATTCTCGGCATCGCAGAGATTGAGAATCAATATGTTCTGAACATGTTGTTTGACAAAACGCCACTAAAAACGCACAATTACCGCATCATCCACTACGAAGGCGACGACAAACGGGGCATCGACGTGGCTATGGTGTACTGCATCGACAAAATGCAACTGCTTCATTCTGAACCCATAAAAATCAAAAATATAAAAACCCGCGACATACTCTACGCCAAATTTTCCGACCGCCATAGCGACACTCTTCATGTTTTCGTCAACCACTGGCCGTCGCGTTATGGTGGAGAACGCGAAACTATAAAACTGCGTGCTTTGGCTGCTAAAACATTGAAACACAAGATTGATTCACTTGTATTTCTACATCAAACCATCCCCAAAATCATTATCATGGGCGATTTTAATGACACTCCGGAAGACCCGAGTATTAAGGATATTCTGTGTGCGGGTGATGCTTTGGTAAATCTGTTTGCTGATGAAAAGAAACTGGGCTTCGAAGGCACTTTGAAGCATCAATACACCTGGCAAATCTTCGATCAAATTATTGTCACCAACTCATTGATAAACAATAAAACAGGGTTGGTTTACAAGAAAAACAGCGCAACCATCTTTCATGCCGATTTCTTGTTCGAAAAAGACGAATCGTTTGGCGGAGTAAGACTGTTCAGAACGTATGTTGGACCGAAGTATTTCGGCGGTTACAGCGACCATCTACCGGTGTATATCGATTTGATATACAGGTGATTAACCTCGTTTGCAGATGTTTTTGAAATCGCAGAAACTGCAAGATTTCACGTCTTCGGTTTGTGCGAACAGGATGTCTTTATTGAAAATCTTAGCTAAAAAGTCTTTGAAGTACATGTCACAAGTTTCTTCAAACGACTTGCTCAATTCATGTGCCTCGCTGATTTCCAAGTTATAAAGCCCATGACTCAACTTCTGGAATCCGACAATACCAGGTTTTATCTTGTCATCGGGAATGTCCCGATGTTCCTTCAAATACAAGTATTTGTATATCATCAACTGAATCGATTTCTCCGCCATCTCAGTGATTCCAACAACTTTATCGTTGATTTTCACGTCGTAAGGATTCACCTTGCCGGTTTTGTAGTCTATAACACGAATTTCATCATTAACCTTGTCAATTCTGTCGGCAAAACCATGCAAAATCACCTTATGTCCTTGATATTCAATCTCGTTTTCAAGCTCAATTTCAGTGTCAATTATCGACATTTTATTGCCGGCTGCAAGGAATTCACGCTCATATTTGATAAAATTCCTTAACATACTTTCAATAACGGTTTCGTTCAAATAGTTGAATCCAGTTTCAGGCAGTCCTTTTTTGAAACCATTGAATTCCAATGACTTGTCATAACACTCTTTGAAGTGTTTCTTGTACATCTCATCGAAAAGTCCAAGCGAGATTATTTCTTTTCCAAAATATCTGTAGAAATAATCAAGAGTGCCATGTATGATACTTCCAACAACATTGACCTGAATCTCCTCGTCAAGTGATTTGTCCTCGATTTTCTCTATGTTTTTCCAATAAAACTGTAGCGGACATCTTACATAAACACCAATTGAAGTGGGAGAGAGCTTCTTTATTTTGTCCAGCATCTCATCGTTTTTCCGAACTACAATCTTATCTTGTTTCTTATTGATTATCGGTGACTTGTATTGAATATGCTCAAGTGTTGCATTCGCGTTGTTTTTGGCGTATTCGTATTCCAACTGCCTGATAAAACGGCTCGGCTCACCCATGCCCGATAAATCAGCTATGTTGTTGTAATACAGATTGATACGTTTCGCATTTTGCAACAAACGATAAAAATGATATGCGTAAACGGCTTGCTGCTGGTTGTACGTCGGCAGACCGTAATCTTTGCGCAAATCAAACGGAATCAAGCTATTATTGCTTTTGTTCTGTGGCAAAATTCCTTCATTGACGCTCAAAAAATGTATCACGTCGAAATCAAGATTTCGCGTTTCAAGCAGTCCCATGATTTGAAGCCCGTCGGAATCTCCCTGCAGATTGATTGTCATCTGACTTGCCACTTGCGAGAAAAGCATCTGTAAATCAATGATTTTGATAAAATCAGAATATTTGTTGAGCAATAATTCAAGCCTGTTGACAATTCTTCCCGCCACACTAATCTGATTCTTTACGAAATTGCTGTCTTTAGCAAGTTTTCCAATGGAAAGGACAAGAATTTCCTTTAATGATGTAACGCATTCCTTGACATTTTTCCATTTTTTTGTCGCAATATCAAGAAATCCATAGAGTATCTCGCACTTTTCGAATAATTTCAAATCTTCTTTCTTGAAATAATAAACCGAATCTCTCGCCATCCGCATCAGCCACTCATTCAGCTTTTCATATTCCAAATCATTGAAAATCAATTTGATAAAGTCAGAATTGCAAAAACGTATAAAAGTCCAAAGATATATCTTGTTCTCGTCTTCCGTAAGCGTCTGTTGATACCTGAACCATTGATCCACAAAATGATAAACAATAGTTTTGTCAAACGGATAACCCATAGTCACCTGGATGCTGTTCTTCGACTCCGGAATCGCATTCAATACGGGTATCAGGAGTGACTCGTCAGCAAGCACAACGACTTCCTTATCCTGTTGATTGTCAATATTTTTATTCAATTGAATCTGCAAGGCGTTGGTCTGGACAGCATTTCCAGAGACACTGATGATTTTGATGTCTTTTTTCTGCGTTTTGAAGCTGTCACCGACAAAATGTTTCTCTATGTTTGGATGTTTTTGGAAGAATTTCCGCGCAAAAAGTCCCGCTTCCTGTTTCTCGTCTTCAAAATAATATTTATCCAAGTCCCACAGCATCACTGCGTTACCGCTTTCAACCATGCGAACAATAATGCTTTCCTCTGTTGTCGTCAACGCATTAAAACCCGCAAAAATGATTTTGCGCCCTTGGGTGCATTTCTGCAATGTCTCATCGTCAAACGTGGCTATCTTCTTGGTAATCAATCCATAATAGCCTTGTCCGTTTTTCAGCAACGTGTCACGTAAATTATTATAATAGGTGAGGAGTGACGAGAAAAACTTCAAATAATTCGATTCGACTCCGTTTTCGAGGCTCAAATTCCATTCCTCAATTTCCTTTGCATCCCTCAAATGCCTGAAAAGCTTTTCGGCGTCAACGCCATATTGGTCGATTTCATCAAAATCTTTAGCCATCTGGGCGGCGTAAGGAAAAAACTCCTGGTTCATCTTGATAATCTCAAAGATAACCTCAATGCTATCAATGAGTTGCAAGCCGCTCCATTCTTCCATCGCCTGCTGAATTGAGAGTATTTGCGGGACCCAGAAGTTTGTCTTGATGTTTGAAGCGAGCTCGTTCCTCAATTGCAGAGCAGCGCGTTTGTTTGGGAAAACAATCGTTATGTTCTCCTTCGTCAAATCATAATGACTTGTAATATAATCACTTATCTTCTTGATAAAAGCCATGACTCCGCGTTTTTCAATTGCTCCTTCGTACCTAAATCAAACCAGTAATCAGGATGAATCAACTTTGACTTAACTCCATGATTTTCAGCGATTTTTTGATATAATTTAAAAATATAGCATGGTTTTACATCAAAATTCTTGAAATACTCAGGTCTGAAAAGATGTATTCCACTGAATGACAACAATTTACAATTGTTCGGAATTGCTCCCTTTCCGTCGTAATCATTGGTTTCAGTGTTGAATCTTCCAAGGAAATTGTCCTCATCGTCAAACACCAATTTACGCCTGCTGTTGCGTTCCTGGGTCAAAAGCCATGCGGCATCATCGCTTTTGTAGAAATCGTCATAAAAGCCTTTTAAATCAACGTTTGTGAGCACATCGACGTTATGAACCAACACCACCTCGCTTTGCGCAAAATAGGGCAGAGCCTGCAAAATCGCACCTCCGGTGTCCATAAGCAGCGGTCGCTCATCAGAAATCTCAATTCTCACGTCATTTCGACCGGAGCGAAGCGAAGTGGAGAAATCCTCCAAAAATTCTATTATTTGTTCTCCAAAATGATGAATATTAACCACAATATGATTGAAATCATGTTTTATCAGGTTTTCAAGTATAACTTCAAGTAAAGGCTTGTTATTTATTGATACCAAAGCCTTTGGAGTGTTACTTGTAAGCTCATTAAGACGCGTTCCGAGACCTGCCGCGAGGATAAATGCCGTTCTTCTACTTTGCTTCATAGACGTGAGATATATGTTGTGCCAAATGATTGATTTCGACCTTAACCATCGGATAGTTCCCGTGAATCATTTCCCCGACTTTTTGTGCGAAAAACACCGACCGATGTTGACCGCCCGTACACCCGAAATTGATTTGCAGATTCTTGAAACCGCGTTCCAAATAATTGTCAATCGATTGAAAAACAAGCATTTGAACGTTTTGCAAGAAGAAATGCACATCAGACTTGTCTTCTAAAAACTCAATAACATCCCGATCTTCTCCAGTGCTTTTCTTGTATTCCACATAACGTCCCGGATTGGGCAACGCCCTGCAATCGAAAACGAAACCGCCTCCGTTGCCGCTTTTGTCGTAAGGAACGCCGCCATTTTTGTATGAAAAACTGTTTACCGTTATCGTAAGTTGCTCTGGTTCAACGCTTTCATATTTATTCAACAAGACGTCAAATTGGCTGATCACTGACTGCAACTCTGGAAGTTCAAACGGCATAGCCCATTCCTCGTTGACTTTCAGAATTTCCTTTAGTGCGTATGGGATGCTTTGCATAAAGTGTAACTTCTTCTGAATCAATCCCCTAAAACCGTAAGCGCCAAGAACTTGAAGCAATCTCAAAAGAACAAATGCCGGAAAATATCTATCAAAATCGAGCGATTTCTTCAATTTTTGTTTATAATAATCAATCAATTCCATCCTCAATTTTTCCGGAATTCGAGCCTTCACCTGATAAAGCAGCGAAACCACGTCATATTGCAATGGTCCTTTTCTTCCTCCCTGATAATCAATGAAATAAGGCTCGTTGTCAACAATCATGATATTTCTCGACTGGAAGTCACGATACATGAAGAAGTCGGATGGAGCTTCAAGGATATATTTCGCAAGTCGTTGAAAATCAGTGTCGAGACGCGTCTCGTTAAAAGTAATCTCTTCCTGTTCCTTCAAAAAACAATACTTGAAATAATTCAAGTCTTCCATTATCGACATCTCGTCGAAAGCAGGGGTTGGAAATGCTTTTGAATAATCAAGACCTTTATGTCCATTTATCTGAAAATCAATGAGTTTGTCGAGGGATTTTTTATATAAATCTATGGTGTTTTGATTAAAACTTCCTTGTTTCAAACAATCTTCAACATAATGGAACAAAGTCACGTCGCCTAAATCGGTCTGCACATAAACTTCCTTCGTTGGAGAAACAGCCAAAACCTCAGGAACGGGCAGTCCGCATTCAAGAAAATGCTTTGAAAAACTGAAAAAAGCGTCATTTTCCTCAATATTAATATTGTACGCCCCAATCAAAAAACGTTTGTCAGTTCTCACCCTGAAATAACGCCTCGACGAGCCGGAACTCGGCATCGCTGTGATTTCCAAAGCTTTTTCTCCAAGATTTTCAGTAAGTTCCGCAATAATTTTTCTTGTCTCGTCCAAAGTCTGCATAACCAATTTTTTAGCTTACAAACTTACAAATTTTTTTTAAAATATTTCCAATTCATGAGAAATTTATTATCTTTGCAGCGAGATTTTTACTCCCATATCGTGTTTTGCGTTGGCAAAACTCTGATAACAACTTAATTAAATTATTGAATATCAAACATTTATCAAAAAATGAACGCTACCGACCTCAAGACAATTGAGAAACTCAACAAACCGACAATTTTGCCTGGTTCTGTAAAAATCAATGTGAAAATTGATGTAAACGAAGAAGAAATGCTTCCAAAAGACGAGGAATTACCTCAAGACACCGACCTTGATTTGGCAAATGACAACGAGGAAATGGAAGAGGAGACGGAATTTGATTTCTCTAACCTCAACAAACTTCAACTCGTTGAATTGCTTGAAGAGACAGTCCAAGAACAGGACATAACAAAAATCAAGGACAAGGTTGTTGCAATCAAGTCTAACTTCCTGAAACTCAACAAGGAAGACCTTGACCGCGAAATGGAGCAGTTCATCCTTGACGGTGGCGACAAAGACAGCTACGAGCACAAAGACGACCCGCTTGAGACTCGTTTCAAGGCTGCTTTTGACATTTACAAAAAGAACAAGGACAAATATAAAGAGGAACTTGAAAAACAGAAAAACGAGAATCTCAAACAGAAACTCGCTATTATTGAGGAACTTAAGCAGCTGATTTACTCGGAAGAGACGCTGAAAAAGACATACGACGATTTCCGCGAGCTTCAGGACAGATGGAAAGAAATCGGACAGGTTCCGGCAAATGAGATTTCAAACATTTGGAACACATATCATTTCCTTATCGAAAAATTCTACGACAAAGTAAAGATTAACAGAGAGTTACGTGACCTCGACCTGAAGAAGAATCTTGAAGCGAAAATCGAACTTTGCGAAAAAGCAGAGCTTCTGCTTCTCGAGAAATCGCTGACAAAAGCGTTCAAACTTCTCCAGAAATACCACGACGAATGGAAGGAAATCGGACCGGTTCCGCAGGACAAGAAAGACGAAATCTGGGAGCGTTTCAAGAACACCACCGACAAGGTTAACCAGATTCGCCGCGAGCATTATTCCAAGCTTGAAGAGGAACAGAAAGCCAACTACGAGGCAAAAGCAGCCATCTGCGAGAAGATGGAAGAGATTGTAAATGAATCTGTTAACAGCATTAACGCATATCAGAAGAAATCAAACGACGTTAACGAGCTGTTCAAGATGTGGAAACAGATCGGACCAGTCCAGAAGAAACAAAGCGACGAAATCTGGAATCGTTTCAAGGGTTCGATGAACACATTCTTCGAGGCAAAGAAGGAGTTCTTCAGCAAGCTCAAGGTGCAGCAGATGGAGAATTATAACAAGAAGCTGCAGATTTGCGTTGAGGTCGAGAATCTTGTTGATTCAACTGAGTGGAAAAAGACCACCGACCGCATCAAGAAGCTTCAGGAAGAATGGAAGACCATCGGTCCTGTTCCGAAACGCCATTCCGACAAGATATGGAAACGTTTCCGCAGCGCCTGCGACGCCTTCTTCGGCAAGAAATCAGAGCATTTTTCAGGAATTAAAGGCGAAGAGGATGAGAATCTGAAGGCGAAGAAAGCCATCATCGAGCGCATCAAGGCATACGAGATGAAGAAAGACCGCAACGAAAACATGGAGGCTATCCGCGGATTCCAGAGAGAATGGATGGCTGTCGGTCACGTCCCGATGAAGGTGAAAGACGCTATCCAAAACGAGTACCGCAGCCTTATCGACGGCATGTTCGACAAGATGCGCGCCAACGATAACGAATTGACAACCAGCGAGTACCGCACCATGATTTCAGGCCTGAAAGAAGATCCTGATTCACGCGACAAGGTCAGAAGGGAACGTCTCAACCTCCAGAACAAGATTCAGAAATTGCGCGACGAAATATCGACTTTGGAAAACAACATCGGATTCTTCGCAAGCAGCAAGCAGTCAGACCTCCTGAAGGCTGAATATGAGAAGAAAATCGCCAAGATTAAGAACGATGTTAAGGTTCTCGAGGCAAAGATTAAGATTTTAAACGAACAATAATAAAATCCAAACATCCCGTAGGGACAAGGCATGCCTTGTCCCTACATGTTTTTATGAATTCGAATACATTTGGAACGGCATTTTGTTTAACGACCTTCGGTGAATCCCATGGTCCGGCCATCGGCGGAGTGATCGACGGTTGTCCAGCCGGCATTCTTTTAAATAAATCATTGATTGAAAATGAGTTATCGAGAAGAAAACCTGGACAAAATGCCACAATGTCGGCTCGCAAAGAACCTGACGAAGTTGAATTCCTTTCCGGATTGTTTGAAGGCAAGACAACAGGCACTCCGATAGCATTTCTTATCAGGAACAAAGATGCAAAATCGTCTGATTATGAGAATATTAAGAACGTTTTCCGTCCTTCGCACGCTGATTTCACATACCAAGAAAAATACGGAATAAGAGATTATGCCGGTGGCGGAAGAGGTTCGGCGAGGACATTGCTGCCTTGTGTTGTTGCAGGTGCTATCGCAAAACAGATTCTTGCAACACAAAGCATCGAAATCTCATCTGAAGTGATTGAGATGGGCGAGGCGAGAGAAAAGGATACGGTTGGTGCAATTATCAAAGGAACCATCAAAAACGCTCCTGTGGGCCTCGGAGAGCCTGCTTTCATGAAATTCCATGCGGTTTTGGCATATGCTATGATGAGCATAAATGCGGCGAAGGGTTTTGAAATCGGTGAAGGCTTCAACGCGGCAAGGATGAGAGGCAGTGAATGCAATGATGAATTTATAAATGACGGTGGACGGATTCACACCAAAACCAACCATTCCGGAGGCGTGCAAGGCGGCATCACAAACGGCGAGGACATTGTGTTCAACGTCGCTTTCAAACCGATTCCATCGATAATGCTTCCGCAGCAAACCGTTGATATTCAAGGAAATGCTGTTACTTTGGAGATTCAAGGCCGACATGATACCTGTGTCGTTCCACGAGTGCTTCCAATCGTTGAGGCGATGGCCGCAATGGTAACCCTTGACTTCATTTTGTTAAAAAAATGCAATAAAATATAGCACAACATTAAAAAATTTTGTATTTTTGCAGTCCAATACTTCAGGGCAAGGTGAAATTCCTTTCCGGCGGTGACAGTCCGCGACTTCCTTTGGGAACTGATTCGGTGAAATTCCGAAACCGACGGTGACAGTCCGGATGAGAGAAGTTAATTAGTTGTTGATATAATGGATTTCTAAGCCCTGATGTTGTTGCATTAGGGCTTTTTTATGTTATATAGCGGAAAAGACATCGAGTACATGAGGCGGGCAATTGAGCTCGCGAAGAAGGGCGGAGGCTTCGTCCATCCTAATCCTTTGGTGGGATGCGTGGTGGTGAAAGACGGAGAGATTGTCGCTGAAGGTTACCATGAGAAATACGGCGAATTTCACGCTGAACGTAATGCATTATTACGTTGTCAATCAGATACTAAAGGTGCTTCACTTTATGTGACACTTGAACCTTGCTGCCACTACGGGAAAACGCCCCCTTGCACCGAAATTATCATTGAAAAAGGCATCAAAAAAGTCTTTGTTGGCATCCTTGACCCAAATCCTCTGGTTGCGGGGAAAGGCGTTAATATTTTGCAAGATGCGGGCATTGAGGTTGAAGTAGGGCTTTGTGAAGATGAAATTCGTGAATTGAACAAGGTTTTTCTGAAATACATCACCACCAAGCGTCCTTATGTCATCATGAAGACTGCAATGACCCTCGACGGCAAAATAGCGGCTCACACGGGCGATTCGAGGTGGGTGACGAGCGATGAGTCCCGAAAGATGGTTCATGAGCTCAGAAGCGAGCTTTCAGGCGTTATCGTTGGAATTGGCACCGTATTAGCCGATGACCCGATGCTGAATGTCAGGCTGGAAGGAAATCCGCATCAACCGATTAGAATAGTCGTTGATTCAAAATTGAGAATACCGATTGATTCTAAATTGGTTAAGACGGCGAAAGAATACAGAACAATTGTTGCGACAATCAAACGCGACGATTGTAGAGACGCACGGCCGTGCGTCTCTACGGACATCGAAATCCTTGAATGCAAATCAAATAACGGTCACGTTGATATCAACGATTTGATGAAAAAAATAGGTGCAATGGGCATTGATTCATTATTATTGGAAGGCGGCGGAACATTGAATGCGGCGTTTTTGGAGGCTGGCTGCGTTGATGAGGTGTGGGCATTTATAGCACCGAAAATCATTGGCGGTGAAGATGCAAAAACACCTGTTTCCGGCAAAGGATTCGATAAAATGAGCGACGCAATACAATTGCAAAACATTGACATTCAAAATATTAACGGAGATGTTTTAATAAAAGGAAAGATATGTTCACGGGAATAATTGAAGAAATCGGCAAGGTGAAGGCGATAGTTCGTCATGCAAACAGCATCAAACTGACTATTGCAGTGAAGAAGATTTTGGAGGACATCCATATCGGCGACAGCATCTGCACAAACGGCGTTTGTTTGACAGTTACAACCTTTGATGACAGTTCTTACACAGCCGACGTGATGCCGGAAACAATGAACCGAACCAATTTCAAAGATTTGAGAATCAATGATTTGGTAAATTGTGAACGCGCGATGCTGGCCAATGGTCGCTTCGGTGGACATATAGTTTCCGGTCATATTGATGGTATCGGTTTTGTCTCAAAAATGACCAAAGACGATAAGGCTGTCAGAATCAGAATTGAAACACGACCTGAGATTTTGCGTTACATTGTTGAGAAAGGCTCCATCACTATTGACGGCATCTCGTTGACAGTCACTGATGTAACAAGTTTCGATTTCGGAGTTTCGATTATTGAGCACACTCAGGATGCGACGACTTTAACCAAGAAAAAGATTGGCGATACCGTGAATTTGGAGAACGACATCGTTGGAAAATATATCGAAAAGTTTGTTGGCAACATCACGTTCCAACACGACGAAAAACTGCTTAACTTATTGAAAGATAATAATTTTTAATATAAATGAACAAGGATTTTAATACTATTGAGGAAGCTTTGGACGACCTTCGCGCCGGCAAGATGATCATCGTGGTTGATGACCCTGACCGCGAAAACGAGGGTGATTTGATTTGTGCGGCTGAGTTTGCGACCGTCGAGAACGTGAATTTTATGGCGTCATACGGCAAGGGATTGATTTGCATGCCGATGAGCTCGGATATATGCAAACGCTTGAAACTCAACCAGATGGTGGTGGAAAACACTGACAATCACTGCACCGCGTTCACGGTTTCAATCGACTACAGGGACACCACGACCGGCATTTCGGCTGTGGAACGTTCAATAACTGCTCGCAAGGTGGTTGAAGATGGCGTAAGAGCTGAAGATTTTCGTCGTCCTGGACATATGTTTCCGCTTGAAGCCCGTCAGGGTGGAGTGCTGAAACGTGGCGGCCACACTGAGGCTACCGTCGATTTGATGCGCCTGGCAGGATTGAAGGAATGCGGTCTGTGCTGTGAAATCATGCGCGAAGACGGCACCATGATGCGCACAACTGAATTGGTGCAATTCGCGAAAGCCAACAATTTGAAAATCACTTCTATAGCCGAATTGATAAAGTATCGCAGAAAGACAGAAGTTCTTGTCGAGAAGGTGACTGAGGCGGAAATGCCGACGAAATACGGCACATTCAAAGCCATCGGTTACGTCGACAAAATCACTGGCGAGCACCATGTTGCGTTGGTGAAAGGAGATTTAAGCACCGACGAGCCGGTTTTATGCCGCGTACACTCTGAATGCTTGACTGGCGACGCTTTCGGCTCCATGCGTTGCGACTGTGGCGAGCAGCTGCACGAAGCGATGCGCCGTATCGAGGAAAAGGGCAGGGGCGTGCTGCTTTATCTCCGCCAGGAAGGCCGTGGTATCGGTTTGATTAACAAGCTGAAAGCCTACACCTTGCAGGATAAAGGCATGGACACCGTCGAGGCTAATCTCGCACTCGGTTTTGCTGCAGATTTAAGAGATTACGGCACAGGAGCTGAGATTTTGGCTGATTTAGGCGCGAAAAAAATCATCGTGATGACCAACAACCCAATGAAAATCAGCGGATTGGAAGGATACGGCATAGAAATTGTAGGTCGAGAACCGATTGAAATGACTTGCAATGAAAAAGACGCATTTTATCTATATACAAAGTATAAAAAAATGGGGCACATGCTGCACGTGAAAGAAGTTAATCAGTTAGTCAGTTAGTCAGTTGATCAGTTAATCAGTTGTTCAGTTAGTCAGTTAAGATGTTGGTAGAGATGCGATTCATCGCATCTAATTAAGTACAAAAAACAGTGAGAATTAAACATAAATAATTAAATATCAAAAAATTATGAACGTATTAGAAGGAAAATTATTGGCTGAAGGCCAGAAAATCGCTATCGTGGCTGGCCGTTTCAACGAAATCATCACCAACAAGCTGTTAGGTGGCGCCATCGACGCTTTCAAACGTCACGGCGGCGATGAGAAAAACATTGATATCGCTTGGGTTCCAGGCGCGTTCGAGATTCCACTCGTGGCAAAGAAGATGGCTGCAAGCAAGAAATACGACGCAGTCGTGTGCCTTGGTGCCGTTATCCGTGGTGCAACACCTCATTTCGACATGGTTGCAAATGAAGCCACAAAAGGCATCGCTCAAGTCGGTTTGCAGACCGAAGTCCCAGTAATCTTTGGTGTTCTCACAACCGACAGCATCGAACAGGCGGTTGAAAGAGCAGGTTCAAAGGCTGGAAACAAAGGCTACGATGCAGTGACAACTGCTATTGAGATGGTGAATCTGCTGAAGCAGATTTAACAGCCATTAGCCAATAGCCATTAGTAGAGATGCCATATTATGACATCTCTATTTGCCATTTTATGGTTTTATATGTAAAAAATAGACTATAATTTGTAGTTGAAAATATAAAAAATTAAAAATATTTGTAGTTTCAAATATAATTTGTATATTTGCGGTCTAAAATTTTACAAAAAATACGGTTATGGAAATTGTAGAACTTCAGCCTTTGTTAAATAATTACCATCGTAAAATATCAAAGGTAAACTTATATTTCAAGCGTTATTTGTATGAACAGATAAATTGGGAAGCGCGGTTGATTGGCATAAAAGGAGCGCGTGGTGTTGGGAAAACCACAATGTTGCTTCAGCATATTTTAGAAAACTATGAAGATATTGATAAAACGCTGTATGCATCATTGGATGATTTGTGGTTTTCGTCGCATTCGCTTATGGATTTGGTGGATTGGGCCAACCAGCATGGGATTATTCGTCTTTATCTTGATGAGGTGCATCGTTATGACCAATGGTCTGCCAATCTGAAATACATTTACGACAATTATCCTGATATGAGTATTGTTTATACGAGCAGTTCTTTGCTTATTATGGACAATGCAAAGGTTGACTTGTCACGACGGCAGACATTATATACGCTATATGCGATGTCGTTTCGTGAATTTCTTGCATTTGAAGGTATTATAAATGTTGACGCGATTTCGCTTAATGATTTGCTTTTTGATCATGTCAGATATGCGATGGATATTGTGAAAAAAATCAAGATAGCTCCTTTGTTTGAGGCATATCTTGATCACGGATGCTATCCTTTTTACAATGAAGTGCCAGAGGACTTTCCAATCCGTTTGCGTGAGATTGTTTCTGTAGTTATCGACACTGATTTGCCAGCGGTTGAAAATGTTTCGTTTGATACGATGCAAAAGGTAAAACGATTATTGATGATTATATGTGAGAATGTACCGTTTGAGCCGAATATGTCGGAGCTTTGGCGACAACTTTCAACCAACAACGAATTGGGCTTGCGTATGCTTTATGCTCTTGATAAGGCGCAGATATTGGCTTTGCTTACATCTAAAACGAAAAACTATAAATATCTTTTCAAACCTGACAAGATTTTTTTGGGCAACACCAATCTGATGCATGTTTTATGTCCGAAAATTGACAAGGGTAATGAACGAGAAACATTTTTCTTGAGTCAGTGGCGTACGGCTCATGATGTAAAATATCCGAAAAAAGGCGATTTTATTATCAATGACAATTATTTGTTTGAAGTTGGGGGAAAGAAAAAGGGATTTGACCAGATTGCCGATGTTCCAAACAGTTTCCTTGCTATTGACGATACGGAAATCGGCTACGGTAACCGAATACCATTATGGATGTTCGGGATGCTTTATTGAAACATGGTTTCAGGCAGGATTAACAAGATTTACAGAATTTGTTTTGGAAATTCAAGGATAATTAGTAAATTTGCAGTGTCAAATTAAACAAACACATTAAGAAACAGACAGTTAAATAAAGTATAAAGACATATTAAAAAGGCGTTTTCGCTTTTCTTAGCCTAACCGAAATCTGGTAAATTTCAAAACTTAATGCATGAGAAAGTGAGAAACGCTTGCGGTAGTTAACCGTGAGCTTTCTTGTTTGCATTAAGGGTTTTACCAGAACCTCGGTTTGGAACAAAAAGTTTCACGGTTTTTTATTGTTTTGACTAATAGAACTCAAAAGAACTAATTAACAATGAATAGATTGAAAACAATATTATTCACATAAAATCTAACAAAATGAAAAAGCTATTTTTATTAAGCCTGATGTGCATCTTTGCACTGACGATTAGGGCACAGCGTTGCGCAGTGCTTGAATTTAAAGCAGGTGTCGGCATATCACAATCAGATGTTGACGGTATTTCTGCCATTTTTATCACTTATTTCCAACCTTCAGGTTACACAATGGTGGAACGAACACAAATTGACAAGGTTATAGAGGAACAAGGTTTCCAGCGTTCAAATATGACACAAAGTCAAATGGTTCGGGTGGGAAAAATATTAAATGTATCAAAAATCGTGGTTGGCGATATTAATGTTGTGATGAACCAATACAATGTTGATGCACGGGTTATTAATGTGGAAAGTGGGACTATAGCGGCTACAGAAGGGGCGACTTTTGCCACGTCGTCCTACCGTAGCAGTATGCAAAATGTGGCAACAAAATTGGCGTCCAAAATAGCCATAACACCAGGACCTACGGTGCAAGCAAAGCCATCAACAACAGTAGTGCCTGTAAGTCCCAAAAAACGCACTGCGGTTGAGGTGTTGTATGGATATTTGAAGATATTCCCCAATGAGCTGGGAGAATTCCAAGCCGAGCCGACCTCAGTAATCGCCCAAATAAACAGACAGGCACAGCATGGCTACAACAACTGGCGTATCCCCACCAATGAAGAATTGGCATTGTTGCGTGCCAACAATTATCTTGGCAGCGGTGAATATATGACTCGCGAAAGCAGAAGAGGTGTGGTCCTACTTGTTTCAGATGGTGATGATTATCAGACTGTAATGGAACAAGAGAGAAAGGCTGAGGAAGAAAGGCAAGCAAGAATTAAAGCAGAACAAGAACGTAATGCAGCAGAGGAGCAAGCAAAACAGGAAAGATTAGCAAGTCTCAAGGCACAAGGCTTTGTGGATTTGGGCTTGCCAAGTGGAACTTTGTGGAAAGATATAAATGAAGAGGGCGGTTTTTACACATACGACCAAGCTGTAAGTAAATTTGGAAACAAACTGCCAACCAAAGAGCAATTTGAGGAACTAAAAAATTCGTGCCAATTGACTTGGAATGGTAGCGGTTATAAGGTTACAGGACCAAACGGTAATTCAATCGTTCTGCCCGCAAAGGGCTACTGCTATTGCAATGGAAGCGTGGACTACGTGGGTTCCAACGGCTACTATTGGTCGTCCACGCCCTACAGCTCAGAGAACGCATGGGACCTCGACTTCAATTCGAGCGAAGTGTACATGGACTACTACAGCCGGTGCTACGGGCAATCCGTGCGCCTCGTCCAAGATTAACGATTGCGCGTGCAAATGCGCAATCGAAGGACATTTTAAATATCAGGTGGTTGTTCGGGCTTTGCCCGGAAGTCACCTTAAATTTGATTGATAAAAAGATTTACTTTTGTCAGATAGATGTCAACAGATGTCCGAAAATCATCCCAACCTGAACACCAACCTCAGCATTCCATCTTGATACCTTGAACTTGTAATTCTGAAAGTTCCTATCTCAGCGGTGTGCTGAACGTGGTCGCCGGCGCAGAGGCATTCGTCGTAGTTACCGACTTTCACAATGCGGACGGTATCTGAAGCATTGTCAGGAAGGCGCTCCATGTCGAATCGGTGTTTTACTTCATCTTGGGTTGCATATTCGATGGTGACAGGCAAGTCTTTCTGTATTACCTCGTTAACGTGGTCTTCTATGGATTTTATCTCTTCAGGTGTCAACGCGCGAGGGAAGACATAGTCGAGCTTCGATTTCTCGCGCTCAACATGCGATTTGCATGAGCGTTTGCAGCCCCACATCTTAACCATGGTGCCGTTCAGGATGTGCTCCGCAGTGTGCATCGGCGGATATTCCTTCTTGTTGTGCTCGTTGATTAATTCGTCCATGATTTATACGGCTGCTTCGACAAATATGAATTATAATATCTCTTATCGCCCGTAACCTCTTTTCCTAACCAATTCGGCTTGTCGAAATGCTCATTTTCGCTTTCGAGCTCGATTTCCGCCATCACCAAGCCTTCGTTATTGCCATGAAACTCATCGACTTCCCAGGTGTGTTTGCCATCGGTGTTTTTAATCAGATAACGTGTCTTGTCGATGGTTCCAGGCTCTGCGAGTTGCAGCAATGACTGGGCATCTTGCAAGGAAATCTCTTTTTCCCACTCAAAACGCGAAACGCCGGTTTCATCAGCGGCTCCTTTGATGGTGATGTAGCCTTTTTCGCCCTTAACTCTCACGCGCACAACACGTTGAGGTACGCTGCTGATGTATCCTTGGGTGATTCTTACAGAGCCGTAAGCGTCTTTTTTGAAGTCACCGTTAATCAGAAATTTTCTTTCAATTTCCTGAAGCATAACTTATTCTTTATCAAATTCTTCGATTTCCTTAACGATATTGTTAATCAATCTTTCTTTCAAATCGTAAAGGTCGTCGGAGATGTCGCATTTGTAGTAGTGCGGGTTGATGAGACGTTTCTCGGTGTCGTCGAGGTGGGCGAGGTTGTCGAGGTAATAATTACGCTTCTCGGTAATCGAGACGTACTCCACAATTGATTTGCCGTCTTTCATCACCTGCGGCTGAAGGATGCGATATTCGTATTCTCCTGGTTGGAAGGTTCTCGTTTTTAAAGGGTCATATTCATCGCGAAGTGTTATTTCTTCGTGATTTTCAATGGCTTGCGCAAGTCTATCGCCACGCAGACAAGTCACATCGACCTTGAATTTGTTGTTTTTAATGATACGATATGTAATCTGGAAACCAGGATTTATCAGCTTGCTGCTTTCCTCCGAGCGCTTCAAAACAGGCATGTCGTCGACCTGAACCAGCTTGTAAACGTTACCGAAACAAGGATTATGCTTGCTCGTCGCGATTGCGTCGCCAACACCGTAGCTGTCGACCTTGCAACCCTGACGCTCAAGTTCTGTGATTAGATATTCGTCTAACGCGTTGGTAGCGAATATCTTACAATTCTTCAAACCAGCCTCATCAAGCATATCGCGAGCTTTTATTGAAAGATAGGTAAGGTCGCCGCTGTCGAGACGGATGCCGTAGCCGTAAGGGTAGGAGTCGTCTATTCCATTGGCTTTGAATGCCTTGATAGCGTTTTTGACACCGCATTTAAGGGTGTCGTATGTATCGACGAGGAGAATCAGCACCTCGTTTTTGTGAGTCTTAATATATTTGTCGAATGCTTCGTATTCGCCTTTCACTGTTGGGCCAAACGATGTCACGTAGCTGTGAGCCATCGTTCCTGATGCCGGAAAACCGAACTCAACGCCAGTGACGATGTTAGATGTGTTCTGGCAACCGCCGATAAATGCTGCTTTTCCGCCGTAGATTGCAGCCCACGGACCATGTGCTCTGCGGCTACCGAACTCGCTGACAGGCTTGGTAGTGCTGCGTGTCACACGCGATGCTTTCGTTGCCACCGCCATCTGATGGTTCATGATGCAAAGCATAGGAGTTTCAAGCACTTGCGCTTCGATAATCGGACCTTCAATGGTAATGATTGGCTCTTTCGGGAACGCGATTTCTCCTTCACGCATGGCATAGATGTTGCCGGTGAACTTCATCGTGGCGAAATATTTGCGAACTTCTTCGTATTCGTCGCCAGGGAGGAACTGCTCAAAGAAGCTTTCGTCAGCTTTTCCTAGACCTTCCACCATTTTCAGCACCTCACGCACGCCGCTCACCACAGCCCAGTTGTTGGTGTCCGGAGCCTTGCGGTAGAAGAGGTTGAACACAGCGCGTTTGTCCTTCATCCCATTGTCGTAGAACGACTTGCCCATCGTATACTGATACTTGTCGGAGCAATAAGAAGCATTTATTTCCATTACTAATCCTAATTTTTTGCAAAATTATAACATTTTCTCACAGATTGCGCAGATTTACACAGATTTTTCTAATTTTGCAAAATGAAATTAGTGTTTATGAGAAGGTCATTTTTGTTTTTATCCCTTGTTTTTGCAAGTATATTTGCGTTTTCGCAGAAGCCTGTAAACCTTGAAAATGTTGAGATTCCCGGAAAGATTAAAGACCGCACGGAACGTGTTATCGTGCATAAGGGATACACCGTTTCATACAATGCCGACTGGAAGATTCCGAACTGGGTGGCGTATGAGCTGACCGATGTTGAGGTGGCGGGCGAGGAGCCGCGGGCGAAGAAATTTGTTCCCGACCCGATGGTGCCGAAATATGAGTCGGCGACCACTGACGATTACAAGAATTCAGGTTGGGACCGCGGTCACATGGCGCCGGCAGCCGACATGAAATGGGATTTGCAGGCAATGAAAGAGTCGTTTTACCTGTCGAATGTCTGTCCGCAGAACCATAATCTAAATGGTGGCGTTTGGAAGGATTTGGAGGAGCAGGTTCGCGACCTTGCAGCTCAGAAAGGAAGTATTTACGTGGTGTGCGGTCCGATCGTAAATGCTGATTATCAAACTATTGGAGCGAATAATGTGGTGATTCCGAGTGCGTTTTTTAAAGTGCTTTTGCAAGAAGAAAACGGGAAGATTTATACCATCGGATTTGTTTATGAAAACGTTGCCGGCCGTCGTCCGATGTCAACCTACGCAATGACTGTCGATGAGGTTGAGGAGCTTACTGGCATCGATTTCTTCCCGTCGTTGCCCGATAAGATTGAGAAAAGGGCGGAGTCGGAGGTTGATTTCACAAAATGGACGGTGAAGTGATAGTTGAGATTGTAGAGTTTAAAGTGTAGAGTGGTTTTTTAGTAGAGACGGTTGGTCAACCGTCTAAAGTTTAAAAGTTAAAATTTTTTAAAATGATTGAGCGCCATCCTTTGAAGCCGTTTTTGCCGGAGAATGCGAAAGTGCTGTTTCTGGGCAGTTTTCCGCCACCGAAGAAGCGTTGGTGCATGGAGTTCTATTACCCGAATTTCCTGAACGACCACTGGCGTCTGGAAGGCGAGATTTGGTTTCACGACAAGAATTTCTTCGTCGATTTGGAGCATAAATGTTTTAAAAAAGATGAGATAATCACATTTTTAAATAAAAAAGGAATTGCGTTTTTCGACACCGCAATAGCTGTTAACCGATTGAAAGACAACGCTTCTGATGCATTTCTTGAAATCGTTGAAAGAACCGATATTAGAGCATTATTGGCGAAGATTCCTCAATGCAAAACCATTGCCACGACAGGGGAGAAGGCGACTATTGAAGTATGTAATTATTTCAATATCAATGAGATACCTGCACTAAACACCAAAATTGCATTAGAAAACGACTTGGTTTTATACCGCTTGCCGTCATCCTCGAGGGCGTATCCGCTGGCGTTTGAAAAGAAAGCGGAAGCGTATAGGAGGATGTTTGAGGAAATTTTTTGAAAAAAGTACTTGACAATCAAAAATCTTTTGTATTTTTGTGATGTCATTGTCGTTAACTCGATAAAAGATATAACAAGGATCGGGATGAGAGAATACCGAGACACAGGACTCTTTAGATCCTCGTTAAAATTAACTATATCAACTACTTGAACCAGAATGTCTAGCCTTTTTCAAAAACTTAAAAATTTATGGAAAATAGAAAAATTTTATCAGATGTCGATTTAGCAAAGTCCTGCGGTGAAAAAGCAGGAAACATTCAATCTGTTTTAAAGAAACAGGTCAATTGGAAAGAGCTTTGGTTTTATCAGAAAACGGAGGTTCTATACCACATGACATACGTTTTTACGAAAAGATTCTTGCCCGAATATGGTGACAGAACTGTTGACCAAATGGTGCAAGCAGCACGTTCAGGAAAGCAAAACATCGTTGAAGGTACTGCTGACGGAGTTACATCTTCTGAAATGGAGCTGAAACTACTAAATGTTGCTCGTTCAAGTATTCAAGAGCTCAGGGAGGATTATGCTGACGACATTATTAAAAAGGGATTGACGCTTTGGACGCAGGGTCACCCTCGGTTTGACGGCATGCTGAAATATTGCCGCAAGCACAATCGCTTGGATGATTATGCGATATATTTTTACCGTTGGAATGAAGAAGAGTTTTGCAATATAGCGATAACGCTTTGCCGGATGGTTGATAAAATGATGATGACTTATCAGAAGAAAAAGGAGCAGGAATTTATAACCCAAGGTGGAATCCGTGAGCGAATGACTGCTGCCAGAATCGGCTATCGAAACGAGCAGGAAACTGTTATTGAAGATTTAAGAAAAGAGCTGGCCGAGCTTCGGAAAGAGAATGAGAAACTTAAAAACGAAATGAAAGTTATGAAATCATAATAAAAATTAAATATTTCTTTTAAAATGTTTTGTTATTTTGCTAGTTTTTGTATTTTTGCAAAATTGATATTTATTATGATGAGAGGAAATGTTTTATATAAAGCTTACAACAATATATTATTAAAGTATTATTGTTCATTTAATTATAAAAGGAGATGCCATCATGTTCTATATAACATGGGATAGTATAACTGGTGGTGTTCGCTTAAGAAATGTGCACACCAATGATACACTTGGTGTTTCTCCCCGCCCTGTGTTTTTTGAGGAGCTTGACCTCTTGAAGCTTGATAAGCTTGGCTGGACCTATCCTCATTGCAAGGAGCCTTTGCTTTGGGCTTGCAACAAGCAATATTATTATCGTGGAGATTTCGTTTTTGAGGTCAAAGGAGCCAACCTATACAATGCACCACAAGTGCTGTTGCAGACAGGCTTTGAGAGTCTCACATTAAAGCCGATTGACGTTGATGCTATGCTGAAACGGTGCAAAGACTACATGTTTCTTGCAGAAAGCGAGGCAATAGAGTTTATCCGTGACACCTATCTGCAATATGCCAGTGCTCGACACAGTGTTGAAAAGGTGAAAGCCAACCAGATGGACTTTGAAGCTTTGGCAGCAAAGGCAGAGAAAACCCAGAAGCGGAAGATGGCCATTGTTAAGCAAGACTGTGACAGCTTTGACATTATGCCTTTGGAAACCGCAAAGGTAGAAGGGAAAAAAGTGTATCAAACCACCAAAATTGATGTGTTCTTAGCTTCCTTCTCAGGTGGAAAGGACAGTCAGGTGGTGCTTGATCTCTGCACCCGTGCAATACCACCTTCCGATTTCGAAGTGATCTATAGTGATACAGGTTACGAGTTGCCCTCTTCACTGGCACTTTATGATGAAGTGAAAGCTCATTATCGTGAACTATTTCCGGAGCTCCGTTTCCGCACAGCACGTAACCACGAAAGCGTACTTAACTATTGGGACAAGATCGGCACTCCTAGCGACACTCACCGTTGGTGCTGTTCCGTGATGAAAACCGCCCCTTTGTATCGATTGTTGAAGATTGAAGGTTCTAATAAGCAGGCAAAAGTGCTCACCTTTGATGGGGTAAGAGCTGAGGAGAGTACTCGTCGGAGTAACTATAGTCGTATTGGTCGTGGAGTGAAACATGACACCGTTATTAATGCCAGCCCAATTCTTGAGTGGAATACGACAGAAGTGTTCTTATATCTTTTTGGTCATACTCTGCCAATAAATCCTGCATATAGGCAAGGTATGACCCGTGTTGGATGTCTAATATGCCCATTTTCTTCGGAATGGAACGAAATGATAGCCAGTAATTGCTATTCGGAGCACTTACATCCTTTCTTATATAGGATTGAGCGTTCTGTTCAGAATTCAGGAATACAAGACGTTCAAGACTATATTAAAGATGGAAATTGGAAAAGAAGAGCTGGAGGACGCGGCATTAAGACGACATCATGTATGGAAATAGTGTCCATAAAACCAGATTTGAGAATTAAGTGTGTAAATCCCGAAAAGAACCTATTGACGTGGTTATTGGCCGTCGGTGACTATACTATAAGCAATAATTCAGACTCTGGTCAAATCAATGGAGAGCTGCTATTTCAAAAACAGATTTATTCTTTTACTATTAAGCAAACAAACAAAGCGTCCGAATTAGTTTTTTACAATACATATAACACCCCAGTCCTTCAGGGACTAATCAAAAGAGCAATATACAAGGCAACCTATTGTATTAATTGCGAATCTTGTGAAGTTGAATGCCCCACAGGAGCATTATCAATATTGCCTTCTTGCTCCATTGATAAGTCTTTATGCATTCATTGCCAAAAATGCCTATTGTTTCATGCTCTAGGTTGTATAGTGGCAAATTCATTAAATATCTCAGAAAACAACAATAAAATGAAATTAGTTAGTTATAACAACTTTGGACTGAGAGAAGAGTGGCTTGACATGTTTCTTTCTTCTCCAGATACATATTTTACGGATAACAATCACGGATTGCATCCTAAGGAACAGTTACCCAATTTTGTAAAATGGTTATATCACGCTAATATCATCGACGATCTTAAAACGAGAAATCTCACAGATTTTGGCCAGCTTCTATATCAAATTCACGTCGATATGAGTGATCTGATGTGGGAATTGATTTGGGTCAACTTGAGTATATACTCACCAATCGCACGATGGTATAAAGAGAGTGTAGATTGGAATTATTCTTTTACCCAACAAGACATTCAAGAATTGGTTAGGAATGACTATCCAAACGATAGCGCCACTACAATAAAAAACATTGTTTACGCACTTTTTAGGACTTTTAAAGAGTCTCCAATTGGAGAGATGGGACTTCTGAAAGAAATTGACAGACTGCGATTTATAAAAGCTCCATGTGAAAACATTTCGCGCGAAGCTGTTGCTTATTCTTTATATAAATTCGGCGAAGAAAATTCTATTAGCTCGTTCCGAGTTTCTGATTTGTATTCAAATACTAAATCAGGAGTTTTCAAAGAATTTGGCATTGCAAAAAGCGAGCTCGAAGGCCATCTTAGGTCATTGAACAGCGAGAAAAATAGGATAATTACCGCAGAATTAAACATGGGCTTAGATCATATTTCACTTAGAGAAGATTTAAATGCCGTTAAGGCACTTTCTATTCTGTTACAATGAATAATCTGAAACTGCAATATTATTGTTATGTTTTCATGCAAATGAAAAGAGGGAATAGCAGAGGTCGTATCATTAATGCCAAACCTATTTTCCTTTTGTCGCTATTTGATCTCATTGAGAAAAAAGAAATAATTGATAACAAGGTATTCTATACAGAGCAAGTCGAGGAGTGTTATAAACATTGCTATAATACATATGAACCAGCAATGGAGGTGACTCCATTGTACAAGCCATTTTACCATCTTATTTCCGATGGTTTTTGGCACATCGAATGGAAGGTTCAAAGTGAGGTTAAGATTTCTGCTAAATACCTTAAGGAAAACGTAAAATATGCTCGATTTGATAATGCTTTATGGGATTTGCTTCAAGATAGTGAAAGTAGGCAAGCGTTACGAGAGGTGATAATAAAGCATTTCCTGACTTGACAAGAAAAACAAACGCAAATATTAAGATAACAATTAAATAATGGCCACCAAGTATTCAGACATCATAACCATCCGTGGACAACGGGCGGCATACAACATCAAGAACGAAGACAAAGAC
Organism: Bacteroidales bacterium; assembly: GCA_017553625.1. Taxonomy (GTDB): domain Bacteria; phylum Bacteroidota; class Bacteroidia; order Bacteroidales; family F082; genus Limimorpha. The sequence goes on along the minus strand of JAFZKP010000047.1, from coordinate 40,393 downwards.
AACTGGAAATCGTTCATTCCAAATGAGCAATTCAACAGTGTGCTACAAAAGGTGATTGCTTCCGTGCGCAACAACAACATTGACATGCACAAGTCGTTTTGGATGGAAGGCACATACGGAACTGGTAAAAGCCATGCTGGAGCCGTAGTCATGCACTTGCTTTGCGACCCAGTAGATCAGATTGCAGATTGGCTTAATGAGGAATATGCTGAAAGCAAATACGACGTGCTCAGAAACGACATGTTTGTCCTGAGAAAGAATAAACGTCTTTTCCCTGTGATGCTCTACGGCCAGCAAAATATTACCCACGAAGACGACCTTTCGCTGCAACTTCAACGCGAAATCACCCAGGCACTGAAATCGGCTGGAATAACCGTTGCGGTCAAAACAGACTTCGAGAATTATGTGGAACATATCAACAGCAATCCCGACTTTTGGGACAATCTTATTGAGCAAAACGCCCAACTAAAGTCAATTGCTCCTGTTCGGCAGAAGTTGGTAAACGACCTCCAAGATGGTGACACTGCTACTTTGGACAAGGTGCGTACTGCCTTACGTGAACGCCAATTCGACATCCGTCTTACAAACAACAACTTGCCCCAATGGATTTATGAAGTACAACAACAATTGGCTGTTCAGGGAGTCTATGACGGATTGTTCGTCATTTGGGATGAATTTACCGATGTGATGAATTCTGCTATAGGAATGAGGTTGCTTACCATCCTACAGGAAGTAGATGAGATGCTGATGAAGCCTGAATGCAACTCGTACTTCTTCTATATCATGCATCCGTCTGCGCTTAATGCCATGCGAGCTGAGGAACGTGAAAAGACTAAGGGGCGCTACCATGCCATGAACTACAACATGGAACCCGTTTCAGCTTTCAAGATTATGTCGCGCAAGTTCCAATTTGTGGATGAGAATGCAAGAATTACCCAACACAACCTCGCCGATAGTTTCATAGCCGATCATCGGGATTTGTTGGATATTTATTCTTCTTCCTCAAGTGACCCGGCGGAAACTCGAATAGATATAATGAATCTTTTCCCGATTCACCCATCAACAGCAAACTTGGCAACCTATTATGCCCGTGAGGTGGGCTCTTCAAGCCGCAGCGTGTTCGAATTTATTGGGCAGAATCCTGCAATTGCCGACTTTTTGGATAGTGAAGAGCATTATTTAAAAAACGACACCATTACAGCGGATTATTTATGGGATTATGTCTTGGAGGTGTTTAATGGAAATACATCGAGATTCGGTGCAGTAACCGAACGTTTTAATTCTCGAAGATTGCAGGTCGAGGCGAAAGGTTATGAATATAACGCCGTTTTCAAAGGCATTTTATTGTTGAATGCCTTGAATAACATTGCTAACAATGTAACGGTAACACCAAGTGAAGAAAACATCAACAACCTTTTTGCAGGCACCTGTATCGAGAATCAGTTGGTAGACATACTGAATTGGCTTGATAACAACGGCATCATCCAACGACAACCTGGAGGTCTGTTTTCAATTCAATTTACTGCTCTTCCTACCAAGGAAATCGAGGAAGTAAAGCAAGAGTTGCTTAACACACAATTCAAATTTACTAGTCAAATTGTAAATTTCAACGAAACAGCCAGTAAAGAAATTGAAAAGCTGTTTCTCAAAGGTGTGAACCGCCCTTATAGTTATAAGCTGTTTTCAACCGATAGCAATGAGTACACCCTTCTAAGCAAGATTGAAAACAGCTATAAAGAAGTACCACCATACGAATTGTTCTTTGCTTTTCTGTTTGCCCGCAACAATCAAGAATTGAATGAGGTGAAAACCATTGTCGAAAAAGCAAAAGATGAAGAACGATTTAAATATGTCGCTTTCATTGTCTTTGATGCGGTATTTGGTGATAAAAACTATGAGCGTTTTATTGAATACCAAGCTAACGCCACCGTTGCATTGAAGCATAACTATGCTGACCAGCAGCAGACCCATATCAAAAATGCTTCCGAGATGGTGCGAACTTGGATAAGCGAAATACGTCGTAGCAACTTCACTTATTACTTGCAAGGTAACAAAGATAGCAATGCGGCTATCAAAATGACTTCCACTATCAATGCTTGTGTAGGTCCAATTATCTTCTTTAACGGTCCGGAATCGTTAAATCTGATTCAACAAAACAACTCACAAACATATTGGAAGAAAGAGAAAAAGGAAAAGCTGGTCAACAACGTGTTGCAATACAACACTAAGTCTGAAATCATTAAGGAATGCGCTGGACCAAACCGCCATGTGGAATTTTTGCTTCAGGACAGCGTGGATGAAAACCTGGAATGGAAGTCGGATGTTGACAAGGAGAACCATCCTCTTTATATTGTTTCGTCAAAGATAAAAGCCACTTTTGACCATATCAATAAAAATGACCAGTTCAACCTTGGTGATAAGTTGGAATACCTTACTCGTCCACCGTATGGCTTATTCATGTCAGCTGCAGGAATGGGCATGGTGGCCTTCGCCATGCGCCGTTATGTGAAGCAAATATTCGATCTTAATGGCAAGCCCCGTGACCAAAAACAGCTTGCTGACGACATTGTGGAAATGTTCAAAAGCTGGGATTCGAATAAGTCAAGCAATAAGTTGAATTTCCGTTTTGAAACAAAAGAGACCAGAAAATTGTGCGATTCCTTGGTCAAGATGTTTAAACTAAACCAGTTGCCAAAATACAGCGACATCAGCAGTCTTACTGATGCCCGTTGGGCAATTCTTCATGCGTATTCTGACAAGCAGGGCTATCCATTGTGGGCTTTGAAATATTTTCCCAATCCCGATCAAGAAAAGATCCAACCATTGATTGACAATATCCTTAAGATTTGCAATGAAACGGATATGCGTAACCCAGACCTGATAGTAAACACATTGGATGGTATGCAGACATATTCCTACGAGATGGGAAATGTGTTGAATGAGCCGGATTCTTTCAGTATTGGTTTCAATACATTTATGAAGCAGGTGGAGATGGTTAATCTCAAAGATGAAGAAATTGAAAGCGCAAAGGAATATTTAAAAACACATCTTCATAGTGAAGTTGGATTATGGTCAGAAAGTGAAGTTTCAATTAAACTTAAAGATTGGCGACTAGCGCAAGAAAAGCCAAAAGAGGTGGAGATAACAGCAGGAGTTTATCCGTATGGCAGTGGTCAAGTAATTGGAGTCGGCAAATTTAAAACAGGACAAGAAATCAAGTTGGCTGCTATGCCATCCCATGGCTATGAATTTGAGTGTTGGCAAGGAATCGATGATAGAACCAATCCTTTGATTATTATTGCAGAATACACTTTGGAGTTTACGGCAAAGTTCAAGCCAATTACGGAAAAACCTCAGCCTCCAAAGAAACCAAATAATGAGAAGAAGCAGTCTGTTATCAAAAAGGTACGGGCTATTTCCTCTGTCGATAAGGCAAAAAGTATTTTGGAGAGGATTGTAGATATCGGCGATGAGAGTGTTATTAACATAATAGAAAGTGAACTTTAATGTATAAGTGCTTCTCACATATTGATGAATTGATGGACGAGGTACGAACCGATAAATGGTGCAATGGTGCCTTGTCCACAACACTTGACCGTTATCCGGTACGTTTTGTCCTTTTCGATAACTTTCGTGATTCTCGTGAATTTGTAGCAACCATGCAGACCGAAATGGGCTGTTTGGTGAAGAATGTCAATGATTGGCTTGATGTCGATTATGATGACCGTATGATGACTCATAGCAAATTGGCAAAGCAAATCGAGGCTTTTATGGATGCTAAAATGGCTTCCACAATAGTTAAGGATTATGTCATTGCCCCTTTTTCTGAACTGGCCCGATTCTATGATAATAAGGATAAAACGGAGTTTGATGCCCTTGTTAAAACCATTAAAGGGAAAGAATCCCGATATTTGGAAAAACAATCACGGTATTTAGGGTTTAGGTTATATATCCCGATTGTTGGATTGGAAGGAAAAATGTCGCAGTTCCACAACGATTCCCAGATATTCATTTGGTATTTGAAAAGCGGTGACAAACAGCTCGACTATAGATTGATTATGACGAATAACACTATTTATGGTGTTAATGGTCTTGAAGAACAGTATTCTGTGGTTAATAATGTTCGTCAATGGGTTGAGTTATGGCGCAACGAGAACGCAAAGTCCAAGATTATATCTACTTCATCATCGCTGTTTGCAAACGCTGATTATGCTCAACCTGATAATGCTTTTGCGTTTACAGTCTGCCACGATGTTTATCAATTCCTAACAGACGGACTGGGCCTTAATCTCAATGATGTGGAGTATGATTCTTCTGAGGAAAAGCATTGGCTTCGCTTGGCTCAGGAAATTAGTATTAACGACTTTTCATTCGAGAAATTCTTTAACGCTTATTTCCACATCGATAATTTAGCCGATTACAAAGTTTTCTTAAAAACTTGGTTTGATTGTAAGGATGAGTTTGAAAAATGGTTGCTGTCCAAATACTATGTCCACAAGTTCTGCAACCAAGGCTATATTTGCCAAGCATTAAGAGCTTCAAACAGCTACACCAACAGTGATTTCTTTGCGGCTGTAGCACTGACCATTTTGGGAATTGAGAACAAAGAAACTTGTATAGAAGAAAGGGGAGTCTGTCTGAAATTGGCAGCCGAACATGGTGTCAAGCTGAGCGATGAAAACCAAAATGAGTTATGCGAGTTGCTAAGGCAGTTTGCAACGAAAGATGGTCATGCGACAGCGATACGTTATTTCTCGCCGTTAACTGAAGGCGAGAAAAAGCTCGCCCTGGAATGGCTCTCTTTGGATGTCATCACGGTAGATGAAATTAAAGACTTTTTCCCAGACTTGTATCATTACCTGTCGCCGAGTGTGGGCACATCACAGCAATGGATTTTGGATTACATCGATTGTTATAAATTGTCAAAAGTCCACAATAAATACACGAAGGAAGTCCAAGATGTAATCAATGAAAAGAATGCTTCCGTTGTTGCGTTTAACAGTTGGTGTCAAGATTTCAAGACTGTGAAAACAATCTTGCATAACCGCGCCGATATTGACGTTTATTATTGGATTGATGGACTTGGAATAGATTGGATTCCTTATATCCAGTGGCTTGTGAGCTTGAAAAAGGATGAAGGCATTTACCTGAATGAAATTTATGTTGGCTGTGCCCATTATCCAACGACAACATCAAACAACAAGCAAGATTTGATGGATTTGAGCAATAACACTTTGAAGAAGATAGGGGATTTAGATGCACATGCCCATAAGAACACAAACCACTTCCCGGACTTTGTATTGGAAGAATTGGATATTGTAAAAACGGCCATTCATAAAATCATTAGTGAATATAATGGTAAGAAAATAGCCATCGTATCCGACCATGGCTTAACGGCCCTTTCACAATATTGTGATGGTATGAATATGGCAGGCGTGGAATCCGATCATCATGGAAGAATTGCGATACGAACTGATGGCAAGTGCGTGTCAGGTAATGAATATGTGATTTGTGATGACGGCAAAACCATGTGTGCGTTGCAGCACAAGTCATTATGTGCTAAAGTTCCTGAAGGCCAAAGCATTCATGGCGGTTGTACTCCTGAAGAAATATTGGCTCCAATTATTGTCATTTCATCAAAAGAAAACTCCAGCGATTGGACGGCCACTCTTCAGACAAAGACGCTATCAGAGTCAGATCCAATAGTGAGATACGTTTTCAAAGGTGATACAACGAATCTTTATCCTCGTATTGTTTACAACGGCAAACAATATGCGTTAAAGCGAATAAATGATACGTTGTTTGAAAGCGATAGACTTACACTCGACAAAGATGCAACAACCATAAAACTGGTAGTTGGCGACATTGAACAGAAAGACTCCATTGTTGTGAATTTGGGTGCAACAGAAGATGATTTGTTTGATTTTGATTTATAATGGATAGAAATATGAACGAAGTACTGAATCAGAAAATAAAGACCTTTTTCGCGTCGATGGCAATATATAAGGATTCTGCCTCGACAAATAGCTTGTTTGCAGGACGTAATTTGCCTTCATTTGTAAAGGACTTTGTACTAAAGAAATACATCAATGAATTGGGGCAAGTGGATGCACAAGGTCTGACCAACTTCCTGAATACGGTGATTCCTCAAAAAGCAGAAGAAGTTAAAGATCGCCTGGGCAACAATGAAGAAGTAACTTTGTTGACCCGTTTCATCATTTATATTGATTTGGTGAAAGGAATTAGGAGGTTTGGCATTCCTGATTTGGGCATTAAGACCAATGAAGGCCAGATTCCTGAATACGTTTACAGTAAACATAAAGGAACCTTGGTGGATGGAGAGAAATGGGGTATCATCAAACTTTGTGTGCTGCCAGATGAAGACGGGAAAAAGAATCATGTTGAGATGGTGGATTATAAGCCGTTCAAGCCATATAAGTCGGTAGATGTTGATTTTTATCGCGAAGCACGAAGTCATTTTACCACTTTAGAATGGTTGGATTTTCTGCTTTCGGCAATGGAATATGATCCCGAAGGTTTTGAAAGTATTGCCTGTAAAATGGAGTTTCTTACCCGGTTGTTAATCTTTGTTGAACCAAGATTGAATGTTATAGAGTTGGCACCAAAAGGAACAGGTAAATCGTATGTATATGGCAATCTATCAAAATATGGTTGGTTGGTAAGTGGTGGCAAAGTAACCCGTGCTAAATTGTTTTACGACAAGCAAAAACAGCAGAATGGCATAATCAAAAACCATGATTTCACAGTGTTTGATGAGATTCAAACCATTGTTTTTCAAGAGCCGTCCGAGATACAAGCAGCATTAAAATCATACTTGGAAAGCGGCAAAACGACTATTGATAACAATGAGTTTTCTTCGGAATGTGGCTTGATGCTGATGGGCAACATTCCTTTGAATGAAAACAAAAGGCCATTGTCGAATTTTTATTTCAATTCTCTACCAGTGAATTTCAGGGAATCGGCACTGCTTGACCGCTTTCATTGCTTTATTGAAGGATGGCATCTTCCGAGGATTAACAAAAGTATGATTTTCAAAGGATGGACAATCAATGTGGAATATTTTTCCGAAATCCTTCATTCTATGCGTACTCAAAACCAATACGCTCAATTGTTTGATAAATTGGTGGTTTTTGAGAAAGATGCCGACATGCGTGATTTTAACGCTGTGAAACGTATCGCCACAGCATATATGAAACTTTTGTTCCCTCACTGGACCAAGGTGGAAGACGTGAATCTGCAAGAGTTTGATGATTATTGTTTGCAGCCAGCAATTCGGCGCAGAGGGATTATCAAAGAACAATGTCATAATATTGACGCAGAATTTAAAACAAGAATGCCAATTATAGAGATTAAATCGTAGATTTATCCTATGGCTATATAGTTTTTTATCAAATAAGAGTTTTCTTTCATATGAAGCACATTCAATACACTACCCAAGGCACCTGCTCGATTCTCATTGACGTGACTGCCGACGATGACAACGTCATTCAAAATGTGGCGTTCCTCGGTGGCTGCAACGGAAACCTTCAAGGAATCTGCCGACTCGTTACAGGGCAGAAGATCGACGACGTTATCGCCAAACTCGACGGCATCCGCTGCGGAAACAAGATTACTTCTTGCCCCGATCAGCTGTGCCAGGCGTTGAAAGAGTTGAAGCGAAAATAAAAATTCCCTATCTTTGCAAAAAATCTCTTTATGCTCGGCTCCATCATCGGCGATATCATCGGCAGCACCTACGAGTTCAACAACACTCGCGACTACAACTTCGCGCTTTTCCCGAAGGGCAGCTCCTTTACCGACGACACCATCTGCACTGTCGCAGTCGCCGATGCCATCATGAAAGGTATCCCTTACCGCGACAGCCTCTTGAAATGGTGCCGCAAATATCCGAATCCCGTTGGGGCTTATGGCAGCATGTTCGCAAAATGGGTGCATTCACATTATCCCAGGCCTTACGACTCTTTCGGCAACGGCGCTGCAATGAGAGTCAGCCCTGTAGGATGGGCTTTTCTGAAATCGATGGATGTGCTTGAAGAAGCTAAGAAATCCGCCGAATGCACACACAACCATCCGGAGGGCGTCAAAGGTGCTCAAACCATCGCGATGTGCACGTGGTATCTATCCAACAATCGTAGTTTCAGCGACGCCAAGAAGATGGTGGATGACATTTGTGGCGGGATGTACGGCTCTGACTATGCCAGACATCTTCCTGCACCAGGTGTCTGGGACGGCACCTGCCAAGGCTGCGTGCCGCTTGCCGTTAATCTCTTCTTGAAGTCGAAGAACTTTGAAGATGCTATCCGTTTGGCGGTGTCGTACGGCGGCGACAGCGACACTATGGGCGCAATCGTCGGCGCGTTAGCCGGTGCTTACTACGAAATACCGGAAGAGCTTAGCCTGAAGGCTTTGCGCTATCTTCCTGCAGAAATGCTAAGGGTTTTCAATGATTTTGATAGGAAATACTGCTCCCGATGAAATTTAAAATTTATCAATATTATGCTTAAAATTGGTCTTTCTCACACCTCGACAACCATCGTTAACAATTCCAACACCGCCCGCACTTACGGCTCTGGCGGACTCGACGTCTTTGCCACGCCTGCCATGGTCGGATTGATGGAAAACGCAGCGATGACTGCCGTTGAGAACGAGCTGCCGCAAGGCTCGTCAACGGTCGGCGCACATATAAGCACCTCACACGTCAAGCCGTCAAAATTAGGCGCAGTAATAAAAGCGACAGCCGTTCTTGAAGAAATAGACGGACGCAAACTGACATTCAAAGTGTCGGCATGCGACAACGACGGTCTCATCGGCGAAGGCACACATATCCGCTATATTGTTGACATCGAGAGGTTTATGGCAAAAATCAAATGATTAAAACGACAACCATCAACGGGAAGGAAGTCCGATACGAGTTCAAACGCTCGCATCGTCGGAGAGTGTCAGCAAAAATACGTCGCGACAGCGTGATTGAAGTCAAGGCGCCGCTTTTATACCGCGAAAGCGACATGCTCGCATTCCTGAACCAGCACAAACGTTGGATTTTTAATCATCTTGATAGATTGCAAAACTCTTATAATCAAGAAAAAAAATACGTTTCAGGTGAAACCCATTATTATCTTGGTGAAAAATATATGTTGCAGGTGCGTGAAGGCGATAAAAACGCAGTTTTTATTGAGGACAACTCGTTAATAATCAACGTAAAATCTCAAGAACATCTCGATAATCCAGTTTTTCTTGAGCATCTAATGAATAAATGGTATAAAACCCAAGCCCAAAAAGTGTTTTCTGGCCTTCTTCCTCCCATCCTTGAAAAATTCAAAAAACACAACGTTTCTCCAGCGAAAATCAGCATTAGAAACATGCGCTCACGATGGGGCAGCTGCTCCCGAAGAGGCAACATCAGCTTGAATTTGCAACTAATCAAGTTGAATGAAAACTGCATCCGCCAGGTGATGATACACGAAATGTGCCATCTCGTTTATTTCAACCACCAAGCTGGCTTCTATGCATTGATGGAAGAGATGATGCCCGACTGGAAACAATGGAAAAAGGAACTGAAGTTCCTTTAGTTTAGAGTGTAGAGTGGTTGAAAGTTAAAAGCTTAAAGTGGATAGTGTATTAAAGTCTCTAAATCTTCTTTCAGTTTATTGACGTTTTCGAATCGTATAGCATTGATTCCTACAGCTTTAGCACCTTCAACGTTTTTGATATTATCATCAATAAATAAACTTTCCTCGGCTTTGAGGTTGAAAGTGTTCAGCAAGGTGTGGAAAATCTCTGGATTGGGCTTTAATTGCTTGACTTCACCAGAAACTATTATCTTGTCGATGAGACTGAAAATGCGATATGTCTTCTGCACTGCTGGAAATGTCTCGGCCGACCAGTTGGTAAGACCGTAAATTATTGGGAAGCCATTGTCTTTCAGTGATTTGATAAGGTCATACATGTCTGGAATTTCATCGCCCATTGTGTCCATCCAGTTGGTTTTATACAGATTCAGGGCTTCAGCATATTTCGGGAACATTTCTGTACGTTCTTTAACAGCCTGTGCAAAAGGCTTACCACCGTCCATCTCGGCATTCCACTCGCTATTGCACACATTCTCAACGAAATAATTCGCCTCATCAATGTCATTGAAATATTTATCAAAAAGATAATGTGGATTCCAATCAACCAAAACACCACCGAAATCAAAAATTATATTCTTTATCATATTAACAATTTATTTTTCTCCACCAGTACGGACAATGCATGCCTTGTCCCTACAAGATTTAATAATCTCATCAACCTCATCAATCGTAAACCACTGATAATCATTATTCTTTCGCAACCACGTCATCTGCCGCTTTGCATATTGCCGAGTGTTAATCTTAATCTGCTCAACAGCCTGCTCCAATGTACATTTCCCGTCAAGATAACCAAACAATTCTTTGTAACCTACTGTATTTAAAGAGTTTAGATGTCGTTTCGGATAAACCGACTTCACTTCGTCGAGCAATCCCTGTGCCATCATCGCCTCCACGCGTGCGTTGATTCTGTTGATGAGCGCGGTCCTGTCCCACAACAAAGCCACTTTTATGATGTCAAAATCGCGTTCTGCGGCGTTTTTCTGCCTGAAAGTGGAGTAGGGCTTGCCGGTCTGGTAAAAGACCTCCAAAGCACGCTGCAAACGACGCGGATTCTGCTTATCGACAATCTGAAAATACTCTGGATCAACACGTTCAACTTCCTTTTGTAAAGTCTCTAATCCATCAATTTCCAGCATTTTTGTAACTCTATTCCTAATTTCTTCAGAAATATCAGGAATCGCATCCAGTCCGTTACACACAGCATCGATGAAAAGCCCCGAACCACCAGTCATGATGGCGACATTTTTAGTTTTAAAGTATTCATTTAAATAAGATAACACATCTTTTTCATAATCAGCAACATCGTATTTGTCTTCAATGCTTAAATTATGAACAAAATGATGCTTTACCTGTGCCAATTCCTCAGCTGTTGGAGCCGCCGTTCCAATCGACAATTCTTTGTAAAACTGACGGCTGTCGGCGGATATGATTTCAGCATCAAAAGCCTTAGCGAGCTTTATCGCCGTCGCGGTCTTTCCAGATGCCGTCGGTCCTGCCAAAACTATGAGATACTTCTTAGCCATTATTTCTTCGTTGGAACGGGCCCGTTTGACTTAACTTCAACAGGTTCAGTCACTTCCTTGACAATTTTCAATCCCAATTTTGCACCTTCTTCTTTCATGAACTGATACGCTTCCGCGAAATTATTGCCGATAATTCCGTCCAAAATCGCCTCACGGATAGCGGTTTTTATCACTCCAACCTCGCGACTCTCAGGAATACCAAATGTTTCCATTATGACTTGTCCGTTGACAGGTGGCTGCCAGTTGCGCAGATGGTCTTTCGCCTCGATTTCCTTCAGTTTTTGTCTGACAATCTGGAAATTATTGTGAAAACGCGCCTTCTTTTCTTCATTTTTAGAAGTGATGTCAGCATCGCAAAGCGTCATCAAATCATCAATATCATCGCCTGCGTCAAATAGCAAACGTCTTACTGCTGAATCAGTTACGATGTCTTGAGCAAGCACGATAGGGCGGAGGTGGAGATAAACGAGCTTCTCAACATATTTCATTTTCTCATTCAGTGGAAGCTTGAAATTCGCAAAAATCTTATGCACCATCTTCGCTCCCTTGACCTCGTGTCCATGGAACGTCCAGCCCGCTTCTTTCTCAAAACGTTTCGTCTGCGGTTTTGCGATGTCATGGAGCACCGCTGCCCATCTCAACCACAGGTCACCACCGCTATTCGCCACATTATCAAGCACTTCCAATGTGTGATAGAAGTTGTCTTTATGACCTTTGCCTTCATGTATCTCAACACCTTTCAAGGCCACCATCTGCGGGAAAATCAATGGCAACAAATCACTCTTGTCAAGGAGTTTGAAACCGATGCTCGGAACACTCGACATAAGGATTTTATTCATTTCCTCAGTCACGCGTTCCATCGATATTATTTTGATTCTCTGAGCGTTACGTCTAATGGCTTCAAACGATTCCGCCTCAATCATGAAATGAAGCTGTGTCGCAAATCTTATGGCACGCATCATTCGCAAAGGGTCGTCGGAATAGGTAATATCGGGGTCAAGCGGTGTCCTGATAATCTTATCTTCAAGGTCTTGTATGCCGTTGAAAGGGTCGACAAGCTCGCCGAAATCGCTCTCATTCAATGAGATAGCCATTGCGTTGATGGTGAAATCCCTGCGGTTCTGGTCGTCTTCCAAGGTTCCGTTTTCGCAAGTGGGCTTGCGGCTGTCGGCAGTATAAGATTCTTTCCTCGCGCCAACGAACTCAATCTCATGACCTGCCACGTTAATCATCGCGGTGCCAAAACGTCCGTAATACTTAACGTGTTTCTTGCCAGGAAGCAACTCGGCCGTTTTCTTCGCCAATTCAATACCGCTGCCCACCGTAACCACGTCAATATCATTTGATTGGCGATGCAACAACAAGTCACGGACATAACCGCCCACGATATAGGAATCGTATCCCAATTCGCGCGACGCGGCGGTTATCACCTTGAAAAATTTATTATCAATCTTGTCCTTCAGATTCATTATTATTCTGCCGTTTGTACAGACGCAAAATTTTGTGTCTGTACAGTCATATCATCATTTTCAGAATCGTAATCTATCACGATTTTCGCTCCTTTTTTCAGTCTCGTCTTGATGATTTCCTCTGCCAAAACGTCTTCCACATATTTCTGGATGGCGCGTTTCAGCGGACGTGCTCCGTATTGCTCGTCCCAGCCTTTCTCGACGATGAAATCGCGAGCCTTTTCCGTGAGTTCCATCTGATAGCCCATCTCTGCAATGCGCTCGTACACGTTTTTCAGCTCGATGTCAATAATCTTGTTGATGCTCTCCTTGTCAAGCGACTCGAAAATCACCACGTCATCGACTCTGTTAAGGAATTCAGGGGCAAACGAACGTTTTAGCGCGTTTTCTATAACGCTGTGACTATATGCATCTTTCGAGTTCTTCTTCGCCTGTGTGCCAAATCCGACGCCTAATCCGAAGTCTTTCAGCTGTCGTGAGCCGATGTTCGATGTCATGATGATAATCGTGTTCTTGAAATCGACTTTCCTGCCAAGAGAATCAGTCAGAACGCCGTCGTCAAGGACCTGCAGAAGCAGATGGAACACATCTGGATGCGCCTTCTCGATTTCGTCAAGGAGTACGATAGAGTAGGGCTTCCTGCGCACTTTTTCAGTAAGCTGGCCGCCTTCCTCGTATCCGACATATCCTGGAGGCGCTCCAACGAGACGCGACACCGCAAATTTCTCCATATATTCGCTCATGTCGATTCTTATCAAAGCATCCTCGGAATCAAAGAGATACTTCGCAAGAACCTTGGCGAGATATGTCTTTCCGACACCTGTCGGACCAAGGAAAATGAAACTTCCGATAGGTCTGTTCGGGTCTTTCAATCCGGCACGGTTACGGCGGATGGCGCGGACCACTTTCTTTATCGCATCATCCTGTCCGATGACGGTGCCTTCTAGCTCCGTCTCCATGCTCATCAGACGGTCGCCTTCGTTCTGCGCGATGCGCTGAACCGGCACGCCCGTCATCATCGCGACGACTTCAGCCACATTCTGTTCCGTCACCGTCTCACGATGTATGTTTGTCTCGTTATCCCAGTCTTTCTTCGCCTTTTCAAGAGCCTCGACCATGCGTTTCTCCTCATCGCGATAATGCCCGGCATCTTCAAATTTCTGCTCCTTTATGGCCTGTTTCTTTTTCAGACGTACATTTTCAATCTCATGTTCCAATTCTATGATTTCCAATGGCACATGAATATTGCTGATATGCACTCGCGCGCCCGCTTCGTCCATCGCGTCAATGGCTTTGTCTGGAAGGTTGCGGTCTGAGATGTAGCGGTTCGTCAGCTTGACGCAAGCCTCAATCGCCTCAGGCTCGTATTTCACCTGATGATGGTCTTCGTACCTGCTCTTTATGTTGTTGAGAATCTGCACTGTCTCTTCCGATGTCGTCGGTTCCACCAATATTTTCTGGAAACGGCGTTCAAGAGCACCGTCTTTCTCGATATACTGGCGGTATTCGTCAAGAGTGGTGGAGCCGATGCACTGCAGCTCGCCGCGCGCAAGCGCCGGCTTGAACATGTTGGAAGCGTCGAGTGAGCCGTTTGCGTTGCCTGCGCCCACAATGTTGTGAATCTCATCAATGAAAATGATGATATCCGGATTCTTCTCCAACTCATTGAGAATCGCTTTCATACGTTCCTCAAACTGACCTCTGTATTTCGTTCCGGCGACGACAGAGCCGAGGTCGAGCATCACTATGCGCTTGTTGTACAAAGTGCGCGAAACCTTATGTTCCACAATGCGTTGCGCCAGTCCTTCCGCTATCGCCGACTTTCCGACACCAGGCTCTCCAATGAGAATCGGGTTGTTTTTCTTGCGACGGCTCAAAATCTGCGCGATGCGCTCCAGTTCCTTCTCGCGTCCAACGATAGGGTCGAGGCGGCCTTCCTCGGCGGCGCGCGTCAAATCCCTTCCGAAACTGTCAAGAGCAGGCGTGCTCGACTTCGAGTTGCCCTTGCGCTGCGTCGTTTCCGACGATTTCACTCCGCCATCATCGTCATCCTCATCAAACTGAAACATGTTCTGAGGTGCCTCAACTATATCTTCATCCTTGTCCTTTACAGGATATTTAGGCGTTAATTTCATCACTTCCTTTTTATACTTGTCAAATGTAATTCCCTCATATTCAAGACGTTGCGAAATGATATTGTTATCATCGTGCAAAATGGCGAGCATCAGGTGCTCCGACGCCACATGGTCGCTGTTGAAGTCTTTTGCAATAATATTTGTGAACTTCAAAGCTCTCTCGGCCTGTTTTGTCAACGGCAGGTTGTCGGTGTTTCCCGCAATGACGTTGTTGGATTTCACCGACGCCTCCAACTTTGACCTAAACGCCTCAATATCAAGCTCTAACGTCCTTAAAATATGAACCGCATTACTGTCGTTGTCATCAATGATGCCAAGAAAAATATGTTCCAGCCCGATATACGGATTCCCCATTTTCACGGCTTCCTCATGGCTGTGAAACAAAATCTCCCGCACTCTTGGTGAAAATTTCTGATCCATAAAACTAAATTTTTTCAAATTGCAAAGATACGAATAATAAACGTATTTATAACCCTTAAACGTTATTTTTTGTTTTATTTTAATAAAAAAAATATGAAATATTTTTGTTTCGGATTCAAAAAAAATCCGTATTTTTGTAAATTATTTTTTGGATTTTTAAATTTAAAGGAAAGATAAATGGAAGAACAATTTGAAGGTGAAAGAATAGTCCCTATCGGCATTGAGGACCACATGAAATCGAGCTACATCGATTACTCCATGTCAGTTATTGTGGCGCGTGCTTTGCCTGATGTAAGAGACGGTTTGAAACCTGTACACCGCCGTATCCTTTATGGTATGATGGACATGGGCGTTCTCTCGAATCGCCCTTATAAGAAGTCGGCTAAGGTAGTGGGTGAGGTTATGGGAAGATTCCATCCTCACGGCGACTCGTCTATTTACGATGCCATGGTGCATTTGGCGCAGGATTGGAACATGCGTTATCCTCTTGTTGATGGACAGGGCAACTTCGGCTCGCCCGATGCCGACCCGCCGGCGGCTATGCGTTACACCGAGGCTCGTTTGAGAAAGATATCGGAAGAACTGCTCGCCGACCTTGACAAGGATACGGTCGATTTCATGAACAACTACGATGATTCCGAAAAGGAGCCGACAGTGCTGCCTGCTCTCATCCCGAACCTGCTGGTCAACGGAGCAAGCGGTATCGCTGTTGGTATGGCAACAAATATGGCACCGCACAACCTGAGAGAGGTGGTTGACGGAATCATCGCTTACATCGACAACAACGACATCACCATCAGCGAGTTGATGGAATACATCAAGGCTCCTGATTTCCCGACAGGCGGCATAATCTACGGTTACGAAGGTGTTCGCCAGGCGTTTGAGACGGGTAGGGGACGTATCGTTATCAGAGCCAACACCACCATCGAAGAACATGGCGGTCACGAACGCATCATAGCCACGTCGATACCTTATCAAATCAACAAGGCCGACATGATAAAACGTACTGCCGACCTTATATCTGAAAAGAAACTTGACGGCATTGCCGACATCCGTGACGAATCCGACCGTAACGGTCTCCGTATCGTTTACGAACTCAAACGCGACGCCGTGTCGAGCGTGGTGCTGAACAAGCTGTTCCAGATGACAGGTCTCCAGAGCTCATTCAGCGTCAACAACGTGTGTCTGGTGCATGGACGTCCTTTTACATTGAATCTCAAACAGCTGATTCAATATTATGTGGAACATCGTCACCAGTGCGTGGTGCGCAGAACGCAATACGACTTGCACGAAGCCGAGAAACGCGCCCATATCCTCGAAGGTTTGGCACGCGCCATCGACATCGTCGACGAAATCATTGCCACCATCAGGGCTTGTAAAGGCGGTTCCTCTGAGGCAAAACAAGCCATCATGGAACAGTTCGGTTTCGACGACCCACAGGCGACAGCAATCGTGGCATATCGTCTCGGACAGTTGGCAGGCCTTGAAATCAAGAAGATTATGGATGAACTCGACGAGCTCCACAAGCTCATCGCTCATCTGAAAGAGATACTCGGCAGCACTGAGATGCAGTTCGACATCATCAAGAACGAGCTCATCAATATCAAGGAGAAATACGGCGACGAGCGCAGAACCACCATCGAACACACCGCCGAAGATTTCAAGATGGAAGACATCATCGCTGACGACGCCGTCGTGGTGACAATCTCACACCTTAATTATATTAAACGCACCAACCTGACGGAATACCGCCGCCAGAGCAGGGGAGGCAAGGGCTCTAAAGGCTCCGACGCCCGCGACGAGGACTTCATCGAACAGATTTTCGTGGCGACGAACCACAACTACATGCTGTTCTTCACAGAGAAGGGCAGATGCTACTGGCTCCGCGTGTTCGAGATTCCGGAAGGCACCAAGTCGAGCAAAGGCAGGGCAATCCAGAACCTCATCCACCTCGACCCTGACGACAACGTCAAAGCGTATATCAACTTGACAAACATGAGCCCTGAATTCTGTGAGAATCATTATCTTACACTCATCACGAAGAAGGGTATCATCAAGAAGACCACGCTTGAGGCTTACTCACGTCCGCGTGCCACAGGTATCATCGCGTTGGGCATCCGCGAAGGCGATGAGCTTCTTGAAGCCAAGATGACAAGCGGCAACAGCGAGATTCTCATCGCGTTGAAGTCGGGTAGGGCTATCAGATTCCCAGAATCCACCGTAAGACCGATGGGTAGAACGGCTTCCGGCGTGCGCGCCATCACCGTTGACGACGAAGACGACGAAGTGGTGGGCATGATTTGCATCGATGACCCTGCAACCAACGTGCTCGTGGTTTCTGAAAAGGGCTACGGAAAACGTTCCGACCTCGAGGAATACCGCATCACCAACAGAGGCGGCAAGGGCGTCAAGACCATGAACATTACTGACAAGACAGGCAAGTTGGTGGCTATCAAGGACGTGGTGGACGGCGACGACCTCATGATTATCAACAAATCGGGCATCCTCATCAGAATAGCCGTTGAAACTCTTAGAGTTATGGGACGTGCAACACAAGGCGTGCGCCTCATCAACCTCCGCGACAACGACGAAATAGCTGCTGTTACAAAGGTCAAGGCTGAGGACATCGAAGAAGACGAGGAATTCGATGAAAACGCTGAAAACATCGAAAACGTTGAGAATCAAGATAATAATGAGAACAACGAAAACGTTAATACAGAAAACAACCAACAAGAAGTATAACTTAAAATTATTAAATATGAAGAAAACCGTATTAGTTTTAGTACTAGCAATTTTAGGTAATTTTGCTATTGCACAAAATTCAAACGTTCAGAGCGCATTGTCGTTCCAAAGACAGGCTCAGCAGCTCATAGAAACCGCTGATAACTACAAGGCTGTCAACAAGATGGACAAGGCTGCCAAACAGATGAACAACGCCAAGATAGTCTTGCAGAGAGCTAAAGACGCCATCGACAAAGCAACTCTCAACGAAGAGACGGCAAAACAAGGCAAGACCTGGCATTATTATTCAGTTGTTTACTACAAAATCGGCGCATATCCTGAGTTTTATGACCTCGATCCAGATGCTTACACAAAGGTTTTGGACGCAGTTCAGAAAGTCAACGAATATGACCCGAATTATTTCCAACAAGTGGGTCAGGAACTCGCAAGTTACGTTAAATCAATTGATAACAATTTCTATCAGCTTGGTGTCGACAGCTTCAACAACGGCAATTATGAGGACGCTCTCGTCAATTTCCAGAAAGCCAACGACGCTGTGTCAAAGCTTGGTGTTATTGACGATGCAGCATTGAGCAACCTCGCAATTTGTGCAAACAAACTCGGCAAATATGACGTGGCAGCTGCAACATACGAGGAACTGTTGTCAAAAGGCTATGAAGAACCTGCATATTACGCTGGTCTTATCAACGCTTACAAGGAACTCGGCCAGGGTGACAAGGCAGTTGAGACAATCGCGACAGGTAGAGCGAAATATCCGGATGATGCCAACTTAATAAACGAAATGATTACCACTTATTTGACTCTTCACAGAGAAGGTGAAATCATTGATGAGATTTTGGGAATGGCTCAGAAATACACTGATCAGCCAGTTTATTATCTGATTCTCGGTACAATCTACGGAAACAAAGATTCAGAATTGTTTGACATTGAAAAAGCTCTTGGATACTATGAAAGCGCAATTAAGGAAAAACCGGATTTCGCTGACGCATATTACAACGCAGGCGCTTTGTTAATTGATAAGGCTTCAGAAATCTACGAAGATGCAAACAAGAAAGATCCGAGCGAGTATTCAAACTTCAAGGCATATCTTGCAGCGACTGACGCATTGTCAGCAGAAGCTAAGACATACGACGAGAGAGCATTGCCATACGTTGAAAAGACTTACGAACTGCTTCCTGAAGATCCTGCTGTAAAACAGGCTTTGAGAGGCATCTACACACGTCTTAAGATGATGGACAAAGCAAAAGCTCTTGATTAAAAATCCAGTGGAGATGAGAAGTCTCCACTTTTTTGAAATACTCTATTTAACATAATGTTTATTATTTTACAATAGGGATTTTGAAAATCTTAAAGAATTTTTAGATAATTTTCATCATTTTGAAACTTATGTTAAAATTTGTCGAAATTTGAAAACGTTGAAAAAAATATGTTATCTTTGCGTTTGGAAAATAATTTGAAAAATATATGGAAATCATTGGAAAAGTTGTACAATTGGGCACATTGACTGAGGGAAACTCACCTCGTGGACCATGGAAAAAGCAGGAATTGATTATTGAGACTCTTGAACAGTATCCAAAGAAAGTGTGTCTGATTTGCTGGAACGAACGTGTAAACGAAGCCAACAGTTTCTTTGTCGGCCAAACTATAAAGGTCCAGATTAGCATAGAATCGCGTGAATTTAACGGGAAATGGTATACAGATGTCAGGGCGTTCAGATTCGACCTTGACCAGCCTGCTGCACAGCAGCCTGTAGCGCCACAGCAGCCCACAATGGGACAAATGCCGCCACAAGCGCCGCAACAGCCTTTGCCACCAATGCCTGACGCATATTTCGCATCAGACAATGGTGACGATTTGCCTTTTTAGTTCTTAACAGGAATTTCTTGCTTCAAGATTGAAATTATCTGTCCGGTATTCGGATTGAACAGCACCTTGTTATTCTTTATACCAATCGGTCTGATTATTCCGAACTGGCTGATATTCAATTTCTTTTCAGCAAGAACGACATTGCCCAGAGTAATCTTCACATTTGATTTTGCAGGGATTCTGTAGAAAAGTATGTTGTCGAATCTCGTTCTCTTTTTTTCCTTCAATTGAGATATATTTGACAATGTGTTGATGTTCTCAAAGTGTATTTTTACGGCATCGCCTTTACCGTTGGCGTCAACAAGACCGTCAGTGCCTGAAAGTTTGGCAACTGTCGCCGAGCCACCAGCCTGGTTGCTTTCCGGTGTGATATAGAAAGTTTTCTTGTAAATGCTTTTCACAACCTTTCCTTTGAAAAGGCTAACATATTCATTTTCAATATTTTTCATACTTTCAGCCATAAATTTTATAGCTTCGCCGTATGAAACTTCCTGATAACCGGAAACGAGCTCAAAATAAGTGTTTCTTAACTTTGCAATCTTTTCAACAACAGCTTTGGCTTTGTCTTCCTTTGACATTTTTGCAGTAGACTTCTTTTTTGTGTTTTCACCACCACCCTCTTCTTCTTCATCGTCTTTTTCCTCTTCATCTTCAGCAGGTTCAAAATCCTTATCCAAAATCTCAACAAAAGACACCACAGGCTTTTCTGTTTCAGTAAAGTCACTGTATTTGAATACGTTACGAGTCATTTTAACATCTGATGGAATGCTGTCGAAGCCGTAAGCGAGAATAATTCCGTCATCGTCAACAAGCAGGCTTTGCATAGGATCCTTGCCTCTTTCATCGACAACGCAATACAATGCATTTGGATCAGCCTCGTTACTTATTTGAATATCAACATCTTTTATTGCAAATTCTGTCTTTTGTTCCTTGACAAAATCAGTCAATCCTAACATTTTTGAAGCAAATTCAGCGTATGGTCCAATGTAATAATCTGTCTGCTCAACGGTGAACTCCAGTTTTATCACATTTCTTGGAAGATAATAAAACATGCCGTCATCATCTGATTCGGTCAAATCCTTTGCACTTGTCGTAACAAATTGAGCATTAAGCCCTAACGACATCATGAATAACGAGAATACAAATAATAGCTTTTTCATGATTCAGTATTTTAGTTTAACATTTGTTTATTTCCTTTGATTCATTTTTACTGATGGCAAGCAACGCGACAAACGTTATCAAGCCATTGACTATCAATATCTCAAATCCGAATTGATATCCGTTGAATATCTGTTTTGAATACAGATTTAATATATAACTCAAAATAGGCGACGCTATTGCAATGTAAGGCACAATTTTGTCGATAGGTTTGCGCTTTTTGATAAAAAGTCCGAACGTATATAGTCCAAGCAACGGACCATAGGTGTAGCTCGCGATTTGAAACACCTTATTGATAAGCGACTGGTCGTGGAACGGACGGAACGCAATGATTACCAACAGGTAAAGTATTGCAAAGATGATGTGAATCTGCTTTCTTTTATTCAGTTTCACTTCTTCAGAAATGTCTTTTTTGCTGCCAAAATCCAAGAAATTATAGCAGAATGTCGTCGTGAGTGCCGTCAAAGTGCCATCGGCGGAAGAATAACCAGCAGCGACAAGTCCTATTACGAACACTATGCTCGTAAATTTACTGAAACTGAATGCTATAGAAGGGAAAATCTTGTCGTTTACCACTACTCCACTGTCGTTTGTCGGAAGCTGGAAACCCGTTTGTTGTGCGTAATAAATCAAAGAGGCCCCGAGACAAAGAAATATAATATTTACAAAAATGAACAGAATGCTTGAAGTCATCACGTTTTTCTGGGCGGCGCGGAGATTCTTGCACGTCATGTTTTTCTGCATCATATCCTGGTCTAGACCTGTCATCACAATTGTGATAAATGCGCCGCTGATAATCTGTTTTAACCAGAAGTTAGGTCGGTTTGCATCAGTTTCAAAAAGCCTTGTATAGCCTTGATCTGATGATGCTTTCAGCAAATCAGGAATTGAGATATTCAGCTCTTTCAGTATGCATACAACGGTTATTATTGCTGCAAGAAGAAGAAACGTGGTCTGCAGAGTGTCTGTCCAGACAACGGTTTTTATGCCACCTTTGAAAGTGTAAACAAGTATTAACGCTATAAAAATGACGGCTGGAACCCAGAACGGGATTCCCCAAGCCTTGAAAACAAACTCATATAACACAAAGACAACCAGATACATACGAAGCGCCGAGCCAAGCAATCGTGATAAAATAAAGAACGCCGCGCCGGTTTTTTCGGAATGTTTTCCGAATCGCATTTCAAGGTATGAATAAATGGAAGTCAGGTTGAGTTTATAATATAAAGGCAACAAAATCAATGCAATAACCGCATAACCGATGATATAGCCGAGTACGATTCCGAAATACGTGAACTGCCCGGTGTAAACATCGCTAGGCACCGACATGAAAGTCACACCCGAAAGCGACGCTCCTATCATACCGTAAGCCACCACAAACCATGGCGATTTCCTGTTTCCGGTAAAGAAAGTCTCATTTGTCGATTTGCGTGACGTCACATGTGCGATAAAAAGAATCAGCACCGTGTAAATGACAAAAACCGATAAAATCAACAACGACATATATTTTTGATTATAAATATTTTACAATATTTTATTTAAAGTCTCACTTTAATATTTTAGCAAAGTCGAAAAGCGACTTGTATTTCGCGTCAGGTCTGATTTTTATCGGTTCATCGCCGACAAAAACCGTGTACATTCCGCAGTTTTTCCCGAATTCAAGGTCTGAATTCATGTCACCCACCATGATTGATTTTTCAAGGTCGATTTCCGGAAAATCATGTTGAGCCATGTAAGCCATTTTCGGGCTCGGCTTGCGGAAATTGTTAGGGTCTGATTTAAGCTGCGGGCAAACGTAGATGGCATCCACCCTACCCTTTTGATTTTCAATCTCCTTCAGCATAAAATCGTGCACTTTCGCAACGTCATTCATCGTCATTATGCCTTTCCCGACACCTTGTTGGTTTGTCACTATGATAATCTTACCGAATTTCTCAGCAAAAATCCCAAAAGCATCCAAAACGCCAGGCATAAACTCGAACTCATTGATATTCTTGACATAATCGTCAACGAGCCGCGTGTTGACAACGCCGTCGCGGTCGAGGAACAAAGACCAGCTTTTGTCGATTTTGCTATTCCAATCCATGATTATCGAGGGAAAATTGAGGATTCTATTATTTCGCAGATGATATGTCCAATCATGATGTGCGCTTCCTGGATTCGTGGCGTGCAAGTGCTCGGCACATTAATTAATATGTCGCAGCAGCCAGCCATTTTACCGCCCTTCTCCCCTGTCATCGCTATGGTCTTCACGCCAATTTCATTGGCTTTATCAATGGCTTTCAATATGTTAGCGGAATTTCCAGAAGTGCTTATCCCGACAAGGACATCGCCTTTCTTAGCGGAAGCCTCAATCATACGGGCATAAATCATGTCGTAAGAATAATCATTCGCCACAGCGGTAAGATAGCTCGTATTGACGTGCAAAGCCTCGGCATTCAGCGGCTGACGGTCGTAATAGAAACGCCCGCTCAGTTCGGCAGCGAGATGTTGTGCGTCGGCAGCACTGCCTCCATTACCGCAAAAATGAATCTTACCACCGTTATTCAGCGACTCCACACACATTTTTGCAGCTTCATTGATTCGCATTACAAGTTCTTTATCATTGAGAATCAATTGCTTGACATTTATAGAATCTTGAATGATATTTTCAATTGAAATCATTTTTGAAATATTTTTGCAAAGATAAATAAAAATCCCGAATTTTGCACGCAAATTTTTAAAATATGAAAGGACTTTATACGGTTTTAATGCTCATTGTCTCGAACATCTTCATGACGTTCGCCTGGTATGGCAATATCAAGCTAAGCGAGATGGGTATTATGAAAGATTGGCCATTGATTCTTGTCATTTTAGCAAGCTGGGGCGTGGCACTGTTTGAGTATTCATTTATGATTCCTGCGAATAGAATGGGCTCTGTCGTACATGGCGGTCCGTTTACTCTCGTGCAGTTGAAGGTTATTCAAGAAGCTGTGAGTCTTATTATCTTTATGATTATCAGCATTAAAGTGTTTAAGATGGGCGAATTCAACTGGAATCATCTTATCGGATTCGGCTTCTTGGTTCTCGCCGTTTATTTTATTTTCAAAAAATAAGAAAAAACTTGCATTTTAAAAGAAAACGCTGTAATTTTGTAAATCAAAAATTTGTTAAGATATGAAATTTTACGACATTGATTCGATTTTCACTTTTGGAAAATACGAGGGTGAGACTTTAGCGGAAGTATTTGAAAAAGACCCTAAATACATCAAATATTGCCAGGAAAACATCGATGATTTCTACATCGCTCCTGACGTTTTGAAGGAGCTGAGGGCATCGTCACGCGACAATAAGTTATTGACAGCCAACCTCGATGAGATGAGCGATGAGGAATTGCGCGACTTCATGAACGAGATGAACGACATCGACGAGTTTGACGAGAGCAAGCTTGAAGAGGACTTCGACTGGGAAGAGGGCGAAAACATGTTTGCCGACGAGGAGGAAGACATTTTCGGCGAAGACGAGGAATATTTTGACGAAGAGAGTTTTGACGAGCCGTATGACGACCCGTATGACCGATATTAATAGTTAGTCAGTTAATCAGTTAGTCAGTTAGCCAGTTAGTCAGTTAACTGAACAACTGATTAACTAAATCTTTTCTGAGATTCCGTAAACCTTTTGTTTTGATGATGACGACTGCACGAGTTCGGCAAGGAATCCGGTTAGGAACAACTGGACACCGACGATGATGCAGACAAGGGCAAAATAGAACAGCGGACGGCTGGTCATTCCGTAGGCGTGGAAAGCGAACTTCTTGACAACCAACACAATACCGATTATGAAACCGACGATGAACATCAGGCTGCCGAGTCCGCCAAAGAGGTGCATTGGGCGTTTTCCGAATTTAGAGATGAATGTAATTGTGAGCAAGTCGAGATAACCTCTTAAAAACCTGCTCATCCCGAATTTTGAAACGCCAAATTTCCTCTTCTGGTGATGAACCACCTTCTCCCCTATGTGAGTGAATCCTGCCGCCTTCGCGATGACAGGGATGTAACGGTGCATCTCGCCATAAATCTCTATGCTTTTCACCACTTCGTTGCGGTAAGCCTTGAGTCCACAGTTGAAGTCATGGAGTTTGATGCCAGTCATGTGGCGTGTCGACCAGTTGTAGAACTTGGATGGGATGTTTTTTGCGACTTTGGAGTCGTACCGTTTTTTCTTCCAGCCACTTACGAGGTCGTAGCCGTCTTTTTCAATCATGTTGTAAAGCTCAGGAATCTCATCAGGACTGTCCTGAAGGTCGGCGTCCATGGTGATGACCACGTCGCCTTGAACAATCTTGAAACCTTCGTTGAGAGCCGCCGACTTGCCGTAGTTTCTGCGGAAGCGTATTCCCTTGATATTAGGGTTGTTAGCCTTCAGATTCTGGATGCAGTGCCATGAGCCGTCGGTGCTGCCGTCGTCGACAAACACAATTTCGTATGAATAATTGTTCTCGTCCATGACCCGGCGAATCCATGCCTCGAGTTCTGGCAGCGATTCCTCTTCATTTAATAAAGGTATGATGACAGATATATCCATTTCAAATTTTTTTTCGTGCAAAGATAGCAATAATCAATGAATAAACGAGTGATAAAATGACATTTATTATCAGCATAGAGATGGCGGCAGCTTTAGGTGAGAAAAGCTCCCGCATAAAGCGTCCGTTTTCATAAAGTCCCATCCTACTCTCCATTCCGAAATATGAATATAAAAGAAAAATTACGCCACTGAAAAGCGCAGCGCCGACAATTCCGCAGACAAAACCCATCAGAAATGCGCGTCCGTAAGGGAAACTACTCCACACGAATTTGTTCTTGAAATAAGCGAGAGTGGCGCTGAGCCAGACGAACGGAATGAGGTAAATTATTGAGAAAAGGTATGACGACTCGACATAAAGGCGTTCATAAAAGACAATGTAAACAGTTGATAATATGACACTTAACAACAATCCGGAGACGACTGTTGTGAGCCAGTACTGTTTGCCTGTATATGTAGGGTTTATCATCATAACGAGACAAAAAAGGGTAAGCTACTTATATCGCACCGCTCAACCATCTACCCTTGCTGCCTTCCGACCCTGGGGGAGTTTGACAGGAGCTGGTCGTATAAGACTTACCCGCTGCAAAAATACGAAATTTTTGGATTGTGCAAGATATTTTTTTACTTTTTCATTAAAGCAGTTCCAACATATATACTGGCAAAAAAATTGTTGTGCCTTCATGGCGGAATGTTTTATTACATACAACATATCTTTTCCCAATACGAGATGAGAATTTTTTACAAAAAACATCTAATGAAACATGTGATTTGTAACTCGCCGACTTAACCTCTATCGGACATATTTTTATTCCGCGAGATAATAGGAAATCAATCTCGTAATTATGCTTATCATCTTTAGCCCATGTATAAAAATACAATTCATTGCCATTACTTCGAAGCATTTGTGCAGCAAGATTCTCATAAATATATCCCAAATTGGCAGGAAGCTTATCGGACAGCAGCTTGTCGTACAATATATTATCGGCGAAACGTTTATCCCAGAATGTAAGGGTAACCATTAGTCCTGTGTCACCCACATATATCTTCATGCGACTTCTATCTTCACCCAAAGATAAGCCCACGTTAGGATCTGTTGTATGATAAGCCATGTTTACGGTTTTGCTGTCCTCCAGTGCTATCAGAAGGTCCTCTATTTTGTCGGGACCAAGTCCTTTGATTACTGCTGTTGGATAGAATCTGCCTACACCTCTGGACAACATGGATGGAATAGATTGATAGAGCTTTCCTATCTTACCAGTTTTATCTATTTTTCTAAAGTCATCAAAATAAAGATTAAGAATCTTTCTCTTAACGGCATCTACAGCCCTTAAGCTTTTGCTTTTCAGATATTCACTGATTGCCTGTGGCATGCCTCCGACAAGCATATACAACCTAAGATCGTGCATATACTGACGATTTAGGTCTTCGGGCATCGATTTACCTGTCTCTAAAAAATGACGCAATAACGGAATGGTGGCAGTGTCGCCCATTGCCCAACGAAACTCTTCATAATCCAAAGGGAACATCTCCAGTCTATCCTCTTCGCTTGGAATAGTAATGCCGGCAGTATTCTGTTTGATGCTAATCAAAGAACCTGTCTCGATATAGTCATATCTTCCGTCCTGTACCAAATATTTAATTGCCTGCCGAGCTTTTGGGCACTGCTGAACTTCATCAAAAATAATAACTGATTCTCGCTTATGAAGTGTTTTGTGATACGCACTCTGCAAATACAGAAAAATATAATCCAAGTCCATTAAATCGTCGAACAGAGATTTAATTCTATCGGAAGCTTTGTTAAAATCAATTAGAATATATGACTTATATTCACGTTTGGCAAATTCCTCTACAATTGTTGACTTGCCGATTCGTCGGGCGCCCTCTATCAAAAGAGCGCTTTTGCCCTGGTTTTCTTGTTTCCAAGATAGTATTTGTTGATATATTTTTCTTTTAAAAACAGTATCCATATTCTTTATAAACATAAAATCGTTGCAAAGATAATAAAAATATGGATAAAACAGAGTTGTTTTTATCAAAAAATCTATCTTTCCCCGATATTTTTATGCCTAAAATAATATTTATCCCCAAATTTTTATTACGAAATATTTATTTATCCCCGATATTTGGTTAAGCTGCCGTATTTGCACTTTTTCGATGATATTTTTTACGTTTATTCCCATTTTTTGCTATTTTTGGCTACTTTTGGGAATGCAAAGGTGGTAAATATTTTCAAACGACCAAGTATTATTGATAAATACGTTTTATGATCAAAACGGAAATCTGTTTCGTTTAACCAAACCCGAATTCTGCCATACGGCATGGATTTCTTGGTAGTAGTTCTTCGCGACTTACTACAATAAAAAAAATTTACATCAATTCTTAATATTTAATTTTTTATCGTATTTTTGCAAGCAAATATAATTGATATGGCAAAGAAGAAAACCAAAATAGACAAATCGAAACCTGTCGTAAATTTCGACCAGTCCCTGGAGGTTGTAACAGATTGTGATCACCTTGAAAAAAGCCACACTGATTTAACCCAATATGAAATCGAGAAACGCATTCATATTATTAGAGGTGAGCAAGTTATAATTGACCGCGATGTCGCTAACCTATACGGTACAACCACTAGTCAAATAAACCAACAGGTAAAACGAAACAAAGAGAGGTTCCCTTCGTCTTTCCGATTTCAGCTAACAGAAACAGAGCGCGATGAGGTTGTCACAAATTGTGATAACCTACGTTCGTTGAAGTTCAACCCCTCTTTGCCTTATGCCTTTACTGAGCAGGGAATTGCACAACTGTCAACTGTTGTTCACAGCAAGAAAGCCATTGAAACAAGCATCAAAATAATGAACGCTTTTGTTACAATGCGCAGGTTTATTGTCCAAAATGCAAATCTATTGATGCGAATAGCGCATTTTGAGAAGCACCAAATTGAAACCGACGAAAAAATTGATGCTATTCTAGATCGAATTGATCAAAACTCTCAAAAAATGCTACCTGAAGCCATCTTTCCTACCGGTTGCGTATGGGATGCTTGGACTTATATTTCCGACTTGGTTCGAAGTGCCAAGCAACGGATTGTCTTGATTGATAATTTTGTTGACGATCGCGTGTTGACAATGCTAACCAAACGTGCCGACGGCGTTACGGCCACCATCCACACCCGTTATTCCGAGCAGTTCCTCACCGACCTCAAGAAGCACAACGAGCAGTATCCAACTATTGAGTTCGTCCAGCTTTCGCATCGCCATCATGACAGATTCCTGATCATTGACGATAAGGTTCATTCACTCGGAGCCAGTGTTAAGGATATGGGTGCGGGCATGTGTGCTGTGATTGAGATGACGGTTGCACCGGAAACCATTTTAGAATTACTGAAATAGGAATTTTCGCCATGCCGCAGGCATCCCTTATCGAAAGCGACAGGTTTTGGTTGCCGTTAGCTGGGCTGGTTGAACGGCAATGGTTGAGTAGGTTTAGGATGGATTTTAAAAGTTTTTTGTTTTATATGGTATGATTAACATCTTATTACAGCATTAAAGATTTTTTATTAACCATTGACTCATTTTCTTATCGCAGCTGTCAAAAGCATAAATTTTACCATCTGGTGAAAATGAAAAAGCCAACTGCTTTGTTAGTAAACTTATTTCATCACCTTCAATAGATATAAATCCTTTTTTTTCGAGAGATTTTACGATAGATAACAATGAAGGATATCCATTTTTTATCACAAAATCTTCCAATTCATGTGCATCGTTAATATTAATACTATGTCTATTAAGTTCATTTAGTATTTGCACTTGCATTGTATCGACAACAATAGGTTCCCAATCCTTTACACTGTTATACATTGAAAGAGACTGTTCGCTAATTTCGGAATATTCATATTCCCATCCATCTGGTTCTTCTTCGTTGTTTAAATGAATTTTAGCTCTTAAAAACTTCGTGTGAGGCTCTATTATAAGATCATCTCCAAAAACCTCAGTTGGAATAACATGAAACCGATATGACAATTTCGTCCACAACATTTCCAAGAAGAAATGCATTGGATTATAATGACTTGATGTCATTATTTCCCACCAACCTTCTCTTATATTTCCCAATGGAACACAATAGGGACATCCTGTTAGTTTTATAAGAGAATAGTTTTCACTTATTATTAAATTAGGGAACGATATCGGAGAAAAGCCCTTGATGGGCATTGTCGTGTTACCTGTATTGCTTTCGAGGAAATCAACAAAACTATTCCTAATGCCCAGTTCTGTTTTATAGCCATTATATCCAAGAACTATACGTAAAGGGAAGAAACTATCCATAACCAACGAATGGTATATACTCTCTTCTTGTTTATTTAGCACTCCTTTGTCATATGATGTAATTTTTTTATGACATATTTTTCTAAATGAATCATCAACCATAGATGCATCCATAGCACGAATGTTTCTATAAAAGACTTCTGCAACTTGTCTTAAATTGTCATAACTATTTCGCAATTCTTGATATGACAAAGATTTTTTAACCTGAATTACTGCTATTACTTGTGATGGTTTGAACTTATAGCTCTGAGTATATGGAATTGATTCGCCTTTACCTTCCGATAGAATTACATCGAACTCCGTGTCACATCCTTCTATGAAACTCTGAGTTGATACATTAAGGTTTAATCCATCAAAAATAGACTTATTCACAATTTCTTTTGTTAAGCCCTCGTACATATCTCCAATTGTTGGGCGATGCTTAATGTTGTATTTGTTTAGGGCGAGTTTTTCACCCTCAACAAATTCTTTCAACAGTTCTGATATAGTATTAATCATTTATAATCATTCTTCAAGGATAATATTAAAACACTAATAAGTAAAATAGAAAACTCAACAATTTTTATACTAAACCATTATATTTAAAAGTAATCTAAAATCTCATTTAGTGCAGCAAGACATAATTTGTATTGTTCTATTACATTTTCTATTCCGTCTTGTAAATACGTTTTCTCATTTTTTAATCCATTAATACAATACCTCATATCTATCAACTTGTCGATTAAACTACTATTCTCAACACCTTTATGGTTACACAAGAGTGATAATGAAGGACTAATAAGCTTGTCTTCTAACGTTAATAGATTAATATCTGGTTGGTTATCAAATGCTTTATTAAACAGGGCCATTAATTCATGATACAATTCATCGTTTTGTTCGCGGTATTTAGATAGCAATATCTGAGAATAACCAACTTGAGTATTATTGAAGGATTCTATCTGATTACTGGACTCATCTTTGAATGATTTAAACGATTCCATGATGGAGTCGTGAATCATTTCCAACGACATTACAAATGTTGTGATTTTATAAAACCTATCTTGTGCTTGTTTTTCGTTTTTTTTCTTACCACCCATCTTATACATTAAATAATCATATAAATCCTCTTTGTTTAATGATAAGAAATCTTTCCCAGATAAATATGGATATATGGGTGTATCAGGTATATTATATCTTAAGGAATCTTTACAATAACTATTCTTGAACTCTGATAATGACTCTATTTGTTTTTGAATTGGTTTAACACAAGATAGCAATTCATACTTCCATCGCCTCCCATTCTTTTTCATCCTTCCTCTATCAACAAGAATTTGAGCCAATCTGTCTATAAAAACACCTATAATAAGCATTATAATAGGAAGTATAATACTATACAATACACTTGGAGACTCTTTGTGTTCTGCATAAATAATTTGAGATACCGAGATTGGTTCTTGAAAAGCAATCGTACCATTTTCAAAACTAGCAAATAAACTATCTGATTGTACAACAGAAAAATTTGTATCTAATATACTCACAGAATCTTTTGCAATATCAGTACTATAAGACATTGATATTGCCATAATGATACACGTTATAATACAAATCATAATCAATCAATTACAAACCGTTTACTTCAAAAATCATGCCAATATATTATGAGTGACACTTTGTCAGTTATGAATCAGCAATCAATCACCGCTATATCATTAATTATTGCCAACTAATAACTCGTATACTCATATACTAATAACTCAATGCTTTTTGCGTTTTTTGTGGACAAAAGAATGATCATAAAACCCCTCTTGATTAATGTATGGGAATACTATTGTATCATAATAATCAAGGACTGCTCGACCATATTCTAAACATTTCTCTTTTGTTATTTCCGACATTGGGTTTTCTTTCACTTGTAAAGAAGAATGCATTTCTGATTCATTTACTAAGCTCTCCACAGGGATATACCAATTATCTCCATCACCCCATGCGCCATTTTTCTCAGTTTCAAACGAAAAAGGCTGCACTGTATTGGAATTATGCAGTAACATATTACGTAAACGGATCATTTTATTGATTGACTTTATGGTTGGGTCATTTTTGTCTATTATGTATTTCTTTTCAGAAATTAAACAAACAATATATGACACTCTTTCAACAAAGTCTTTATTTGAGAATCTCTTCCATAATAATCCCTGCTTTGTGATATTAATGTGAGCATCAAAATAATAAAGCGAAAAAAGATAGTTTATTGAATATTCCAATGTAGCAGAGGATAATGCGATAGACGAAAAATAAATGTAATCAATATCTTCACCTTTCCCGTTTTCAATGTCTTCCAAAATATGTTTCAATCTTACCACATATTGATTTGTATAATCCGGTAAAATGTAGTTGTTCTTCCCATCCTCTAAATTCAAATGAATTCTAGCACTTTGAAAATATTCACTCATAGGTACTTTTTTGCAAAGATAGGAATATTTCTAAAAATATGTGTGATTATTTCTCAACATTTACAATAAGAGTATTTATTTACCTTCTATCACCGCTATTTCCTTATCCGTCAGCCCATAAAGTTGATAAACAAGATGATCGATTTCGGATTCTATTTCAGTAGTATCGATAGTAGGATTTCCCTTCTTAGCTTTAACAATAGTTTGTACGTGTTTGATAATTGTATCTGAAGGTTCTAGAACGGGTAATAATTCCAAATATGAACCTTTAATCTTTGGAAAAGTTTTCCTCTTGTCTTCAAATCTTTGACTCCAATAAAAACGCATCAGTTTTGAGTTAATAATTCCTAATACTCCAAATGGATCATAATCCTTACAAACAATCATGAATGCACTATTCAATACAGCCAAACCTTCTGTGTCAATTCCACACACGGGGGTCGAACCAACTTGTCTAATCACTATTTTGTTCTTTGCATTATGAACGCTTTCTGTCCAACAACCGCCACATCTTGCTTCTTCATTGAAATAACAGTATCGATGTTGCCATATTGAGCAATAGTTGAAAATATCTTTACCTGTTAAGCATTTCCTATGATATACAGTTAAAGACTTGACATCGCAAGTGACAACTACATCATTTTCAAATAATTTGCGATTTCTTAATTGCATACCGAAATTTACAGTCGCATGATTTTTCAATACATCTGTTTGCCGTTCTATTTTTTGTGCGATTCTATTTGCATCATTTGAATATATGGGTTGGATAATGTGTTTCTCTGTTTCCAAATAATGAAATTGTTTTACAGAAGATATAAGGTTAACTTCAAAGATAGAATCTACAAATTCCGCATTATAGTAGCCCAACAAACTAGAATTCACCGGATCCTTTTTAATGAGTATTTCAATACCTGTATTAACACTGGCATCAAACACTTCATCACTTATGTTTATTATTCCAAGAACACATGTTTTTTGTAGTAATAAATCACGCAAAGGTTGGGTGTAATTATTTGTCAAATATGTGGTTGGGTTGATATATGTTAGCACCCTATCTTTTTTTAATATATTATACCCATGCTCAATAAATAAATGAAATAGGTCTATTTTATATGAAGCGACAGAGTATATCCTTTTATACGTATTCTCTAACTCTTCATTTTTAAATGTTTGTATTAATACATACGGAGGATTCCCAATCACAATATCAAAGCCTCCATTGTCAAAAATATCCTTAAACCACGTATGCCAAAGGAAAAACTCTTGATTGGCAGAAGGGTCGATGGCGGCAAGATGATGTTCGGCTGGTGGTGTGATTCCCATTTGTCTGATATAGTTCTTAACGCTGTCGTTGATACTCCGTCGCATTTCAAGCTTTTTCCTATGGTCGGTAATATCGAAATACTTCTTTAGCTGCATTTGCAAATTACGTTTCGTATCGTCACTCGCAAATTCAATACCATATTGGTTATCCCCAACTTTACTCCTGCCCTTTCCATAACGGCTGAACTGGCTTCCATTGCTCATCATCTGACTCAAATCAACGCCATCAAAACTTTCAATTAAACTATTGCCTTGCATGAATTTATAATCAAAATTCGGCAACGCCTGCGGTGTTTCCTCATCAACAATGAGCGATAGCCAAAAACGAAGTCGGGCGATGTCAACGGCGCCGCGCTCAATGTCAACGCCATAAACGTTTTGCTGGATGATGTGCTTCTTAATCTCAGCAGCATGATGCTGGTCGATGCCTTCCAAAGCAGTGCGACAGAGGAAAAGCTCTTTCAGCAAGCCCATCGGGAATGCTCCGGAGCCAATGGCAGGGTCGCAAATCTTCACATCTTTGAGCAGTTGGTCGGTATTCGTTGGCAAACCTTCCTGTATTTGGTGCGTGGTAACAAACTGGCGTATTGCTTCTTTTGTTTGATCATCTTCGATGCCTGTCTGCAGATATGCTATCAAGCTCTCGCGGCACATGTAACTGACAATCTCTTTTGGAGTGTAAAAAGCGCCTTTGTCCTTGTTGTCTTCCAGAAGATTTTCAAAGATACGCCCCAACATTTCAGGGTCAACACCTACTTCGGCATCGTCAGGGTCGTTTTCGTCGATAGTAAAATTATACTGAGCAAAGAAATCGAGCAGCGACTGCATGTATTTCTCAGGAAGCGGAAACTCCGTCTCGTCAGTCGCCTCACGTTCAAACAAACCACCATTTAAATAAGGTATTTTATATTTCCCGCAACTTGAGACATCGTTAGCTCGTTCAGTATTCAAATCGTTGAAAAGCGGCTCAAGAACATTGTCAACAAAATGGTCTGTATCTTTACAATTTTTAAATAGGTTCTGTATAAATTCAGGGTCACCACTACCCCATTCCTCATTGACACCTACGCCCAGCCATCCTTTCTTCTGCAAAAACTGAAGAAACACAATGCGTCCCATCAGTTTTTTGACATAATCGCGAATCGATTTCTCAGGATTTGTAAAATGCGCAAACTGCTGCATGATGTATGCACACGGCTTTCCTTCCAGACGCTCCTCCCATTTGTTGGCGACCTTAACCATCCGCTTGCCAGTGATGTAGAATATGATGTTTTCGTACTGCTTCTTGTAGCCGTCGAAGAACATGTCGCTAACAGCTTCAACCGAGAACGCTTTTGTCAGGTCTTTTAGCGAAAGCTCGCTATCACGCAACCTCTGGAACTGCTGAATGGCTGTACGGCTACGATGTCCTTCGCCCAAAAGATACGTAAATCGTCTCGTGTCGGTTGTCTCCTTCTGATAAGTGCCGTCTTCGGCAAATTTCCACGATTCGCTGACGTACGAGAAACGCAATACACTCTCATTTTTGCGATAGCAGAACATAAAAGCGCCAGCATTGCCATTGTTACGCCAAGAAGTAAGAAGCATGTCGCGAATGCCGCGTCGGTTGCGCTCAATATCAACACTATCAGCGAGTTCCACTTCATATATTGAGATGGTTTGTTCGTCGCTGAGAGTTATTGTTCCCAACCAAAGCGCTTGTTTGGCAAACGGACTGCTTGTCATAACAGTAGATGGCGTGCTCCAAAACTTCACTCTGCTGCCAAAAATGTCGTGTAACAGTTTCTGCCAATTCTGGCGGTTATACCTCGATTCGATAACTTCTTTGTAATCCATGGCGTATTATTTTTGGAAACTTTCAGATAATATGATGGTTGCGTCGGATTCTTCCTCGGCTTTTTGTGTGTCGCGATAATATGCGTTGTAGTGGTTAGCCATTTCAAGCACTTGTTTCAATGCATCTTCAAAAGCCAACTTTGGAGCATTTCCACCATGCCTTTGCAGGTCTTTCTGTATGCGCTGCAGTCGTTTGGCGATATATGTTATTGTGCCTCGCTCAGCCAATTCCCTCAATTGAACCAGTTTCAGACGTGTATCGCCATCTTCAATATGAGATAACATATTGTTAATCAAATTTATAGCTGTTGCAACTTGAGCGCCGAGATTGCTGCGTTGGCTTTGGTTTGCCTCAAGATTATGCATCTCTTCTTCTTTTGAAGACTCAAATTGTTTTACAGCTTTTTCAACATGTTCATGATGCTGTAAAATCCTTGCGACAGCTTTTTCCTCTTTATTTGCCTTGAAATAATGCAGAGCATCCAGCACCGACAATTCCCTAGCTTCTTCGTCGTTAACCAAATAGAAAACCTTTCGGAAGTTTGTTTTCAAGAAAACCAAGGTGTCATTAGATAAAGTAACTCCTTCAATCTCACGATGTTCGCGTCCTGTACGGCTACGCAACGACATTTTCTCAATGCGGTTGTATTCCTTTTTGTTTTGCTGATAAAGGTTTCGCAACTCTTCATAAAAAGGCAGTTCAAGATTGCGGTCTTCCTGCTCTTTTTTAATGCCTTCATCGAAAAGCTTGTCCAAATCGCGGTCAATGATTTCCTCCGTTGAATAAATCTGGTTGTCTTCGCCAAAAGTTGTATGGAATGTCTGGATTTTACTCAAAGCTATCTGTTTCAACTTAATCTGCTTATTTCCTTGTCGAGACGGATAAAAAAC
Source organism: Bacteroidales bacterium (assembly GCA_017553625.1). Classification (GTDB taxonomy): domain Bacteria; phylum Bacteroidota; class Bacteroidia; order Bacteroidales; family F082; genus Limimorpha. The sequence goes on along the minus strand of JAFZKP010000047.1, from coordinate 4,066 downwards.
ATAGTTGTATATGGTGTTGGACTTGGAGCCGATACGATTCACACGTCCGATACGCTGCATCAGTCGGGTTGAATTCCATGGCGTATCATAGTTAATTATAATATTGGAGCGATGCAGGTTCACACCTTCTGCCAGGACATCAGACGTCAGAATTATGTTGTAATCGTCCTTTTTATCTTTATAGTTGGCGTCAAAATTTTCACGAATAGTCTTGAACTGATTACTCCGGTTCTTTGCGGAAATCACAATCACATCCTTACGATTTATTCGACGCGCAAGATATTCGATGGTATCGACAGACTCAGAGAAGACAACGATTTTCCCTTCAGGATTACGTTCTTTTTTGAAAAGCTCATGCTTCAAGAGGTCTTCAAACTTGGCAAATTTGGAGTCATCTTTTTCATCGTCGATGCATTCCCAATCACGGCACATATCATCAAGTATTTGCTGGTCTTTGCGAAGCATCTCGATATAATCAGAAGTGAAGTCGTCGCGCTTAAACACTGCGTTTTTAGGATTATCCTCTGCTTTTTCGTTAAGTTTCTCCTCTATTTCATCATCCGTATAACCAAGTTCATAAAGCTTGTTGATATCCATATCTGGAGCAATGAAAATTCTGTCGTTTTCCCACATTTTTATCAGATTCTCATTGGCTTGACGGAAATTCTCAACCGAAATCTTGAATGCGTGGAAACTGCTTTCCAATCGTTTGACCAAACCGTTCTTTCTGATTCCAGCCAAGCTACGGCTAATGAGTTTTGCATTGTCGTAAAGTCCTTTTGAAACTTCAGGTTTCAGATATGCGATAGCTTGATATCGGGCGTAAGTCAACTTTTTGTCAAGTATATCCATGGCTTCATCAAACAAATCCGCCAGATGGTCGTTAAGCTCATATTCTTTCTTTATCGGTTTGGCAACTTTAGGAAAACCATTTATGTCCTTATTATATCGTGCAACGCTTTCGATGTCAGTCCTTGTGCGTCTGACTGTCAATGGTTTGATAACTCTGTCGCGGACTTTTTCGGCAAGTTTCTTAAACTTAGTCAAGTCGAAGTTCTCCTGATTGCGCATCTTCCTAAATTCCACGGTAAGTGGAGAAAAAAACGCCGTCAGGTTTGGCACACCGTCGATGGTACAGTGGCGAGGATCTTGGAACATCAAAATCTGATAGTAAAGGTTGGCTGGCGAGTTGTTCATTGGTGTTGCTGAAATAAGCATGACCTTTTTCTTATATCCAGGAATATTGCCGGTTTCAACGCGAGGCATCTTACAAATCTCTTGCAATTGCTGAAATACTCCTGTTGTATGGTTGCGGAATTTATGGGCCTCATCGACTAAAACAAGGTCATATTCATCGGCATTCCAATAATCATAGTTGTCGTCATCAAGAACCTTGTTCAGACTGCCGTTGCTGACAAATTTTGCATATTGGTCAATTCCAAAATCCTTGAAAGTTGTCTTCCAGTTCTGCTCCACCGCTGGCGGATAAACCACGAGAATTTTAGTGTTTTCACGACCATTTTCTATCAAGAACTTCTTTGCTATCATCGTGGCTACGACTGTTTTACCAAGACCAACCACATCAGCGAGGAAGAATCCATCGTAACGAATCAGTTTCTGATAGCCTTCAACGGCTGCATCTGTCTGATATTCAAACTTATCGTATTTACTTGGGATATCGAACGGGTCTTCTTTGTCGACAGCCAACACTCGGTCGGAGAAATACTCCATCAGCATCTTGATGTAAAGCTCGTACGGACTGACGTCACCTTTAAGATATGTCTTATCCAAAGTTGACTGATAGTCTTCGGCATTTATCGGAACACTGGCAGCCTCTTCCCAAAGCTGTTCAAACTCCTGCTTGGCAAACGCAACATCATCATATTGTGTCAGCTTGACATTGAACTCATATTGTTTGTCTTCACCAATACCCAAGCCGTTTCCGCTTAGGTTGCTGCTGCCGGTGATAGCTGCGCCGAAAGTATGCTGGTTAAAATTGTCGGGATAAAGAATATAAAGCTTGGCATGAATCTTTTTTGAAGGATGAGCGCGCAATTCCAGCTTCCCGTCAAGCATGTCCTGCACTATTTGGAGCATGCCGTCTTCAACTTTCTTAGTATAACGCGATTGCTCGATATCGTTTTTGAGCATACGAAGACACTCTTCCTTGACATCCTCCTCCGCCCCCATAAACAATTCGCCTTTTTGCTCAGCGCTGGCGATGTATTTGTCAACGTCAATGCCAATCAGTATTCGGACTTTGTTGATATTGTCAAGAAACGGGCGTAGTGTGAAATAACCTGAAGCTCGTAGAAAACCAACCATGGCATCGAGATTCTTGATTTGCGGATTATTGCCCAATGTGCCCTCAAATTCTTGAATGAGGGTATTGCCATTACGGTTGGTGAAGAAGTTGGTGCTCATGATGCTCAGCGTTTTATGCGCTTCGCATTACTAGATACCACAAATAAAAAAATCCGTGAGACTCTCTGCCTGAAGTCGAGGTTCTGGTAAAACCTTTAGTACAAACAAGAAAAGTTCACGGATACCGTGAACGTTTTCACTTTCTTGTGTACTAAGTTTTTGAAATTTACCAGATTTCGACTTCACAAAGAAAAGCGAAAGCGCTTTTATACTATATTATTAATTGTCGTTAATATCTTCGTTCCTTTTATTTCTTTTACTAATACTCATTTAACGTTGCAAAGATATTCAAAGATTAAGACAAATGCAAATTTATTTTAATCATTTTTGACAAAACACAAAAATTCCCGACAGAATCGCTTCTGCCGGGAATTTTAATCATTAGAAAAAAGTGATTATTTCTCCACTTCCTTCTTCAGACGTTCTGTCAGCATCGGGACGATCTTGTGGAGGTCGCCGACAATGCCGAGGTCAGCGGCTGAGAAGATTGGTGCGTATTTGTCCTTGTTGATGGCGATGATGAAATCTGACTCCTCCATACCTGCGAGGTGCTGGATAGCGCCAGAGATACCGCATGCCATGTAAAGGGCCGGACGCACTGTCTTACCTGTCTGACCGACCTGGAAGCAGTGATCCATGATGCCTGCGTCGACCATAGCACGTGATGATGACACCATGCCGCCGAGGACGTCGGCCAAAGCCTGAAGCTTGTTGAATCCTTCCTTGTCGTGAACGCCACGGCCACCTGACACCAAAATCTTGGCATCGGCGATGTCGTCGGCGCACTTGCAGTTCATCTTGGTCTCAATGACTTTCACTTTGAACTTGCTTGTGTCGAATTTAGGAGCAAACATCGTGATGGTGCCTTTTCTGCCAGCCTCGCGGACGCGTTTCTGCATCACGCCTGGACGCACTGTCGACATCTGAGGACGTGTGTTAGGGCAAAGAATGGTTGCCATCAAGTTGCCACCGAATGCAGGACGTGTCGAGCGGAACTGCTTCTCGCCTGTCTCCTCGACGATACCTATTTCAAGTTTGGTGCAGTCTGCTGTCAGACCGGTCTTCAAACGTGATGCGATACGTGGTGCGAGGTCACGGCCGATGGTTGTTGCACCGTAAAGAACGATGCTTGGGCAACCGGCTGTAATCATCTGATACACAACCTGTGAGTACTGTTCTGTCAAGTAATCTTTCAATTCTGGGCAGTCGGCAACGAGCACTTCGTCAGCGCCCATCTCGATAAGGCTCTGAGCCTGATCTTTCACGTTGTGACCAAGTAACATTGCAACGACTTTCTCACCGAGAGCGTCAGCCAAGTCGCGTGCTTTACCTAAAAGTTCGTAAGCTACGGATTGGATTGTACCACCGCGCTGTTCTGCGAACACATAAACGTTTTTATAATCTTTGATATCCATAACTCTTACTTTTAGATTAAATGTTTCTCTTTCAATTTCTTAACAATGATTTCGACTGCTTCTTCCTCGCTCACTTCGAACACCTCGCCCGGTGCTTTGAGCTGTTTCGGGAATGACTGCCACACCTTGGTTGGTGAGCCTTTCAAGCCGAGTTTGTTCTCGTCGACATCGAGTTTGTCGGCGCCCCAAACCTCAACTTGCTTGTCGTAAGCGTCAACGATGCCGGC